>JALHQW010000043.1 GCA_022841745.1 Saprospiraceae bacterium
TCCGTTGTTTTGAGTTGCCATCGGGTATTGCTCGTTTTTTGTTTCGCAACTCAAACATCGCAAGATTCGATGGCTTTCTTTTTTCCGTCACTACAATCCGTTATAGTCAGAAAAATTCAACTTAGTTTATAAATAGGAAGCCCAATTCAAATATTCAAGGTTTTCATGGAATATTAGGTGTGACGCTAATTGAACATTTCAGCCTAAGAAAACATATAATTTGAGAACATCCTTCAATCCTATTACCAGCAATGAGACAGGCATAAGGTAAGATCATCAATTAACATCACGAATCACAATCCCACACACTTGTATGAAAAAGAATCCGCAACCCATTATTACCGATGAAGCCATTGCTTTTATTGTCTTTCTTTTTTGCTGTATTCTATCCTTCTTCCGTCAGCCCGTGTTGGCCGACCTTGCCATTACGTTTTCAAACTGAAAAGTACCATTCCAACAACTGCAACAGGATTGACTATTTATAAATAGTTTATTTTATTATTTGATTTGCAAGACTTTAATAAATACTTGCAAATAGGTACTTCTATCGTTCCATCTCCTCGCTACTTTTGTTCCATGGATTGGCGGCCCGAATGGCCGAGCATACTAAGCGCATCGAACGTCTCCGATTTCCCTCTATCATCATTTCAAACAGTGCCATTGAGCACCCAGACAAATGGTGGGAGACGATGCCTCACAACACAATTATCAAATTATCACAAGGATAAATGCCGCACGGCTGTCGCCTCTTCGGCAATGATTAAAGAGCAGTTTTTGGGATGGCCTCTCTCAGCATAGTTCTGAGGGGGGCTCCTTTGTTTCTTTGGGGTGCGTTAATTTTTGGCAAACGCTTCGTTCCTCCTCCAATCTCCACCGTATTATTGCCGACATTCTCTTTTCACCTAGCAAATCGCAACTGCTTAGCGGGGGCTGTTTTTGAGGAAGAATCCTTAGCTTTCTCCAATAAACAACTCAGAATTGCGCGAGGGGAATAAAAAAATTCCATTTTTTCATTCCCCTCCTGCAACCTCCTAAACAGTTACGCCTAATCTATTCATTATGAAAATGCATTCATTGCTCATTCTAAGCTTGGTCGTTTCCTGTGGCCTAACCTCCTCCGTTTTCGCCCAATCGGACAGTGCGCCCAAACGGGAATTTGGCATTCAACTCAGCGGCATCAACTTCAATGGTTTCACTTCGTTCAATGGCATCTACAAAAAGCAGTTGAGCGAGAATAAATACCGCCGCATTTCAGCAAGCTTCGGCAACATACAGTTTGATGGCAAGGAAGGCAACGCCAACTTCAGCCTGAGTGCCGGCATGTTCGTCGGAATAGAAAAAAGATCCTCAGTCGGCAAAAAAACGACCTTGTATAGGGCTCCTGGATTATCCTTCGGCCTGTCCTTTAGCAAATCATCTAGGATTGACCCGAATTGGAGCTTCACACCGGGTGTTTCTTGGATATTTGGCCTACAGCACGACTTCAATGAAAACTGGGCCATCAACGTGGAAGGCGGTCCAGGAGCCTATATGAGCTTTCGTGGTTTTTCCGGTGCTCAAACTTCTTATACAATCGGTGGCCGTTTTTCAAGCAATGTGGCCCTGGCCATCATGTACAAGTTCTGAATATCGTATGCAGAATAGGTGCTGAGGGAAGTTCCGATAAAGCACCTATTTTGCGCGCTTGATATTGCGATTAAACCAGCAGGTATAATACGATCCTTTGGCAGGGTGATGGGCGCTTTCGGCCTGCTGTACGCCTTATTGCCGCTCCAATATCCTGAACACATACCCGAACTCATTTTTCTCATCGGCGGGATGGGCTTCCCGGCTCACTTCCCGCCATTCTTTTTCTTCCACCTTCGGGAAAAAAACATCTGCCTCTGGCTCAACATCCACCTCGGTCAGGTATAGCCGGTGAAGGCAGGGCCAGCTTTTGCGGTAAATTTCTCCCCCACCTATGATAAAGGCCTCCGATTCGCCATTCTCATCGGCAAAAGCAAGTGCCTCCTCTAGGGAGTGAACGACTGTGCAGCCCGTTGCCACAAAGAAGGGGTCACGTGTGATGACCACATTCGTGCGGTTCGGAAGGGGCCTCCCAATGGACTCGAAAGACTTCCGGCCCATTATGACGTGATGCCCCGTGGTCACTTTCTTGAAATACTTCAAATCAGATGGCAAATACCAAGGTATCTGGTTATTGTGCCCAATGGCATGGTTGCGGGCTATGGCGACGATGGCGGAGATGGTCATAGAGACTAGGAAATTGGAGATTGGGAAATTGGGAAATTGGAGGAGATTGGTTTCTTAATTTCCAATTTCTTTATCTCCTAATTAATTCTCCCCCTCTTCCAGCACCTCTTCCACGGGTGCGTCCACGGGGGTATTGTCAACTTGTATCGAATCTTGGGAGCCGGGCGACATGCTGACCACCAATTTCTTGGGTTTTGGCTCAATCAGGTTGGCTTCCAGCATTTGTTTTTCACGGTGCTTGCGGCTCTCGCTGATACTGCCCCGCAGGTATTTCTCCATCAAAAGCGTTGAAATGGGCGCAGCGAACTTGCCGCCGCCACCTGCATTTTCCACATATACAGCAATGGCAATCTTGGGGTCGTCCACTGGGCCGAAGCCGATGAAGGTGGAGTGGTCTTCACCATGCGGGTTTTGCACCGTGCCTGTTTTGCCCGCAACGGGTAGGTCAGGTATCTTGGAAGAGCCTGCCGTACCGTGCGCTATCACAGCGGCCATACCATCCACCACTGACGGAAAATAGTAGGAGCCTATGGGCACTTTTATCCGCTTCCGAAAAGGCTCACGTGGCGGCAATGTCTTGTCACCTTGTTTGAACGCCTTGACGAAGTGCGGAATATAATAATAGCCCCTGTTGGCGATAATGGCCGCTATGTTGGCCATCTGGATGGTGGTCAACTCGATTTCGCCCTGCCCAATGCCCACGGAGATGATGGTGGGAGAGCGCCAACCGCCCTTATCTTTTGGGTACATTTTATTGTAGTACTTGGAGTCGGGCACTCGCCCGGGCTTTTCGCCGGGGAAGTCCACGCCGAGCTTCTGCCCGAAACCCAACTCGTGCAAGTAGTAGGCCATCGTGTCGAGGCCCTGCGCCGAATTGTAATAGCCGTAGTGGTCCACTATCTGCTTGAAGGTTCGGAAGAAGTAGCTGTTACACGACCATTGCAGCGCAATACTGATATTGGAGGGGTGCGCATGGCCACGGCACTTGCGCACGTCTCGCCCGCCATTCACGTAGTAGCCACCGCAGGGCCAACCCGTTTCGGCGGTGATGGCACCCATCTGCATCCCAATCAACCCGACGGATGCCTTGAAGGTGGAGCCGGGCGGGTACGAAGCCATAATGGCTCGATTGAAAAGCGGCTGTGACTTGTCGGCGGCAAGTGCAGCATAGTTTCGGCCCCTGTTTTGGTCAATGACCATCAGGTTGGGGTTGTAAGTGGGCGAACTGAGGAAGGCCAAAATCTCGCCCGTCTTCGGCTCTATGGCCACTACTGCGCCTTTTTTGTTGACCATCAGCGACTCGGCGTAGGCTTGCAGTTCTACGTCAATAGTGGTGATTAGGTCAAGACCGGACACTGGCAAGGTGTCCCGCTTGCCATTCTGGAAGCTGCCTACATCACGCCCAAGGTTGTCCTTTAGCACAAAACGAACGCCCTTCACGCCTTTAAGCTCCTCCTCGTATGCCAGCTCGATGCCGCTTTTTCCGATATAGTCGCCCATCACATACGTGCCTTCGGAGGCTTTGATGTCGGCATCGGTTACTTCCTGAATATAGCCGAGCATGTGCGCTGCATGATTCACCGGATAGCTTCGGATATTGCGCACCTGCGCAAAAAAGCCGGGGAACTCGTAAATGCTCTCCTGAAAGAGGGAAAAGGCTACGGGCGATATTTTATCCAAAAAAATAAAGGGCTTTACCCTACTGAAGCGCTTGTCCCGCTTGAAATCCTTGTTAAGCCGAAGTTTGAACTCCTCTTTGGTGATTCCAAGTAATTGGCAAAACTTGGTGGTGTCCATGCCTGGTTTTACTTGGTTATAGGTCACCATGAGGTCATAAACCGGAGCATTGTTGATGAGCAGCTTGCCGTTGCGGTCGTAGATGAGGCCACGGGCGGGGTAGTGGGTCACCTTGCTCATGGCCACGGCATCGGCCCGCCCCCGAAAGCTGTCGCTCAGCACCTGCAATTGAAAGGCCCGGCCCGCTAAGAGCAGCCCTGCCAGCACGAAAACCAGCAGGAAAACAAATTGCCGTTCTTTGTTCAGTTCTTCCATTCTCTGCAAGGAAAAAGTACAAAGGAAAAAGGAAAAAGAAGGGTAGTAAGTCCCACCACTTTTTACTTTATACTTTTTACTTTGTACTTCTAATCACTCCTTAGGATTCAACAACAGCTGGAATATCATGATAAACGCCATGCTGACAATAAAGCTGATAATGGTCTTTATCAAAATATTGGCGATGTAAACAAAAGTGAACGCTTCTACGGAATAGTAGAAAAATATATGTGCGAACAACAAGGTGGAAGCATACTGCGCAAACCAGCCTATGCCCATCATTTTCATGGTTGGGCTATAGGTCATGTTGTAGCCGCCCCTTGGTTCCAGCACCCTCAGGATAAATGAACGGATGAACCCTGTGAACACGGCAGCGCTGGCATGAACACCCAAGGTATCGTAAAGGAAATCAACGGTGATGCCAGCCACAAAACCGAGGAATATGACCAAGGTTCTTGGGGTACGCAAAGGCAACAGCAAGATGAAAAGCGGAAAAACGATGATATGCAGGTAGGGAAAGCTCTCCCAGCCCACACCGATGTTCTTGAAGACAAGGCCCTGCAACAGCACCAAGCTCACAAACCGTACAATATTGGAAAAAATGGTGTTATTCATCTTCGCTCTTCACGGATTCCTCCAATTGTTCCTGCTCCTGCTTGAAAATATTTCGCACGATATAGGCATGTTGGATATTGCTCAGCTTCGCAAATGACCTGACCTCAATGGTGAAGAAATTGCTGCCAGGGTCCATCCACAGCTTGTCAACAACGCCAATAGTGATGCCTGGCGGGAACATCGTCGAATACCCGCTCGTCTCAATGGTATCTCCCTTGGTCACCGGGGCGTCCTTCGGGATGTTTTCCAAATTAAAAATATGGATATTGTCGCTTTTCCAGACCAGCGGGCCGAAGTAGTTCTTGTGCCTCACCCTGGCATTGATAATGGCCTGTCGGTGCAGGACGGACATAGCCACCGAATAGTTCTGGGACACCTTTCGGATGATGCCAACGACCCCATCGTCTGTAACTACACCCGTGTGTGGCCTTATGCCATCCTTTGCCCCTTTGTCAAATGTGATATAATTGTGGTGCTGGTTGATGGAATTGCGGATGACCTTAGCGTCAAGGAAAGTGTATTTCGGCTGGATGCTATCTGCCCAGGCCGTATCCAAGGGATTTTGCACGTTGATGCCCAGGTTGGCAAGGCGGTCGAGCAACAGTGAATTCTCCTTTGCCAACCGCTTGTTTTCGTCGTAAAGCTGGAAATACTGGTAGGTGGAAGTGCTCTTCTGTTGGAGCCAGCCCGTGAATTTGTTCACGGTATTCGTGTAGACCTTTTCCTGGTCGCCATTGTACCTCACCACCAACGAAAAACAGATGACTTCCAGCACGAGAAAGACGAGGAAGCCGCTCAGTTTTATTAGTAGCTGGACTAAGTTAAACATGGTGATTGGTAACTGGTAATTGGTGATTGGTGACTGGGAAGCCAATCACCAGTCACCAATCACTAATCACTACTACACGCTTTTTCTATCAATCAGGAATGAAAAACGGTCGGTGTTTTTCAGTGCGATGCCCGTGCCCCGTACCACGGCACGGAGTGGGTCTTCGGCAATGTGAACAGGCAACTTTGTCTTGGCACTGAGGCGCTTATCGAGGCCACGCAGTAAGGCACCGCCCCCTGTCAAGTATAAGCCCGTCTTGTAGATATCGGCAGCCAATTCAGGTGGCGTGCTTTCCAGTGCCTTCATCACGGCCTCCTCCACCTTGCTGATGGATTTGTCAATGGCCTGCGATACCTCGTGGTAAGAAATGGTGATTTGCTTTGGAATACCCGTCATCAAGTCACGGCCATTCACGGCATAGTCTGGTGGTGGGTTAGTCAATTCATGCAGCGCAGAACCCACATTGATTTTTATCTGCTCAGCGGTACGCTCACCGATGAGGATGTTGTGCGCCCGTTTCATGTAGTCAATAATATCGGCGGTGAACTCGTCGCCCGCTGTGCGGATGGACTGGTCGCAGACGATGCCGGAAAGGGCGATTACCGCAATCTCCGTTGTGCCGCCCCCAATGTCAATGATAACGTTGCCAATAGGCTCCTCCACCTCCAAGCCGATACCAAGGGCAGCGGCCATCGGTTCGTGGATGAGGTAAGTCTCTTTGGAATCAACGTGGTCAGCGGAGTCGAAAACGGCACGCTTCTCCACTTCGGTGATGCCGGAGGGGATACAGATGACCATTTTCAAGTGGGAAAAAAATCGGCGGCGGTTGCCGATCATGTTGATGAGTCCCTCAATCATGTTCTCCGCAGCCTGGAAGTCGGCGATAACGCCGTCCCGAAGTGGGCGCACGGTTTTTATGTTCTCGTGGGTCTTCTCGTGCATCTGCATCGCCTTGTTGCCCACGGCAATGGTTTCGCCCGTGCGCCTGTCAATGGCCACGATGGAAGGCTCGTCCACCACCACTTTGCCATCGCTCATGATGAGCGTATTGGCAGTACCAAGGTCAATGGCTAGTTCTTGAGTGAAAAAACTGAAGAGTTTCATTAATAGCGTTTACCTCTTGTTTTGTTAAAATCGTAGCAAAAGCTGCCCTTGAAGCTGTTGGGATTTGGTCTTGATTTGAACGGAATATGCTGTGTTTGCTCGCAAACCAATTACACATCAAAACAGCGCTAAAAACCTGTGCCTTCAAATGACGGCACAAAAGAAAAGAAAATCCAATAATTATCGTAACTATTCGAGAAAACTAATTGATTTTCAATGCAAACCAAGCCAAGTTCCAGTATCCAGTATCAAGCATCAAGTATCCAACATCCAGTGCCCCAGCCTCACACCACCACCTCCCACATATCCTTCTTGCTAAAATACTTACGGGCCAGTTCCCTGACCTCTTCCGCAGTAATGCTTTTGATAGCTGCCGCCAGTTCCTCGAATGCTTTTAGCTCCAGCCCCTCGCTCACAAAGGTCTTCACCACTTCTGCAATGTTGAAAGGGCCGTCAAGGTTCGTTAGCAAGGTGCCTAATAGGTAATTTTTTACCATCGCCATTTCGTCGTCATCCACGAGGTCTTGCTGGAGTTTTTCCATTTCCACGTAAATTTCCTGAATGGTCTTGTCCACAAACTCATTGCCAACCTCTGTGCCCACATAGAAATAGCCGCCGTGCAGCATGGCCTCGTGCGAGCTGTAAATATTGTAAGTATAGCCCTTTTCCTCCCGGATGTTTGTCATCAGGCGGGAGCCGAAATAGCCGCCAAGAATGGTGTTCAGCACGTACATTCCATTGTAATCGGGATGGTTGCGATTGAAGAGGTGGCAACCGATACGAACGGCTTTCTGCACGGTGTCGGGCATGGGCTCATGCAGCCTTTGTGGCTCATGGTTCACTGGCAGTCCGCCGACATGCCTCCTTTCGCCCTTGGCAATGGCTTGCCCAAGCTGCTCGTCCAACATTCGGCGCACAGCCTCGTTGGTTTTGCCGCTTAGGAAAATCATGCAGTTGCCGCTCGTGTAGTTTTCCTTGAAATGGGTCACGAGGTCATCCCTCAATATTGCCTCATAAGTCTCTGCGTAGCTATTGAATCCATAAGGATGGTCACTCCCAAAAAGCAGTTCGGTGAACTTTCGGTAGGCCACGAAATCGTTCTTGCTGAGGTCAACCTGCAGCCGCTGTTTGTTGCGCACCACGAAGGAGTCAAGCTCCTCTTGGGGAAAGGTCGGCTCCGAAACAATTTCCGTAACGAGGGGAAGCAACTTGTCGAAATGCTTGGTCAGCGTATGCAACTGCACCCCCGCCATGTCCATGCTGATGGGCATGGAGAGCGTTCCGCCGTAATAGTCAATGGTCTCTGCCAATTCTGCGCTGGTGTGCTGTTTCGTGCCTTCCCGCATCAGTGCTGCTGCGCAACGGGAGGCGAGCTTCTTCCGTTCGTAAGGCCGCCCGGCGTAAAACACCATGTCCAATTTCAGGATGTCTTGCGTGCCGAGGTTGGTTTCATAGACCGGGATTCCGTTCGCCAAATGCCATATTTCAGGCGGTGGCACCACGAGGTTCTTCACCTCCCGAATCCGGGGCATCTTTTTTCTGTTAGGCATTTTCAAATAAGAATTGCAGCAAGGTTTTTCTGCCGGGCATTGTTAAGCTGGGCAAAAATAGGTTTCCTTGGCCACATCAGCCACATAAAAAAAGAACCCACCAAGACCGGGCGGTCTGGGCGGGCCAGCGTTAGCGACATTGGTAAACAGGTGAGAAAAATTTTGACTTATGAAGTCAGCAACAAAATGATGGTGCAAAGGTGGCTGGCCAGTTTTAAGCGAGCGTGAACCCGATATTAAGTAAAGGTGAAAAATCTTATGCTAGGCGCATTGCCATTATTCAAACACAAACCGGTAAGAGGCCGTTGTGCCAGCCGTGCCCTCCCAACGGGGCCCTTCCCGCAGCAGTCGAACGGCTTCGTCTTTGTAGGCTTGCGGGGCATCGCCCTTGGGGTTGAAGTCGGAGAGGCGGCCATCGGCTTGCAGCGTGAAACGCACCCTTACTACCTGTTTGGGGCGGGGTAGCTTGTCGGCCTCCGGATGGCGCAGGTTGTTGGACACATATTGCTTGAACTGCTTGAAGCCGCCCACGGGCTGGAGCGACTCGTAGGGTGGCTGCTCGTCCGATGCTTGTCCGTAACCGGTTACCACTACTTCTGACAAGGAAGCCTCATTCTCCGCCAGCTCAACATCTATCTTATCGTTGCTGCCAAGTGTCACCCGCAGCGGATTATAGCCCGTAAAGCTGAATTCCAAGGCGGTGGCCCCTGCGGGCAAGGTCAGGCTGTAAGTACCGTCAACGTTGGTCACAGCTCCAGCGTTCGTCCCACTGGCCACCACGCTTGCACCAATGAGCGGTGAGCCGTTGCCGTCCGTCACCTGGCCTGTGATTTGGCGAGCTGCGTAGTTCTGCTTTTTGGATGCCTTGGCCAAATCTTCCTTGGCGGGGGCAGATGATGGGGCCACTGCAACGTCCTTTGCCTTGTCATTGACTCCCGACTTGCCTTTTCCGGCGCTTTCTGGTTTGGCTTGGCTGATAGCCTCCGCTTTACGGCGTACCTCCTCTTCCATCTTCATTTTTGCTTCCACCTTAGCGTTATTATGTCCCTCTTGGGCAAGTGCATCTTCATCAGCCACATCAGATTTAAGTTGCTCATTTGCTTCCGCAATAGCCGAGGCAGGCGCATTGGCCGGCGGTGCCGATGGGACGGGCTTGTCATTTTCTCTCGAAGGTTTTTCTTCAAGTGTGTTTGTGTTGGGCTGACCATCAGGCAGGGCGCTTTCTTGCTCCGCAAGTTCGGGTTGGATTGAATCGGCCATTGCCGAAGTCGCCTCCGTCGCCATTGGTGGTTCCATTTGCACGGCATCGGCCACTACCGACTTGTCGCCACCGGCAAACTGCTGCACCACCAACCAAGCCACCACGACAACAGCCAAGGCCGCAGCCGCCCTCAGCAGGTAGAATCCGGTTCCCCGCTGCCGATGCGTCCGCTTTCGCAAGCCTGCCTTGAGTCGGGTCACATCCGCCGCATGGTCAGCCTCCGACAATGCCCGATAGCCTTCGATTGCTTCGGCCAAGAAGGGGTCGGACTGCGCAGCGGCATCAAGCTGGCGCTCGTCGTGCCGGTTGGCATCACCAGTTAGCCACCGCAGCAGCGGCGCTAGAAGGGACTTATTTCGCTTTTCGGATTCCATTTATTTTTTAGCGCAACTGGGGAATTGAACAGCCTATTCTCCAGTCACCAGTTACCAATCACCAACCGCCCTCACCCCGTTCTTCTCCAAGCAGATGCGCAGGTTGCGCCTGCCATTCTGGATATTGGAACGAACGAGGCCAAGGGCTTCGCCGCTCATGTCGGCTATTTCCTTGTACGATTTGTCTTCATAATAAAACTGCTCCACGCAGTGCCGTTGCTGCACAGGCAGCTTTTCGATGCAATTTTTCAGGGCGGCCTGCTGTGGCTCAGCCTCCAGCACGTCCTCTGGATGCAAAATCCCGGAAGAATGCACAACCTCCGCCTGTGCGGCGGGCGTCATTTCATCGAAAGAAACGGTGTGGTTCTTTTTGCGGAGCTGCATGAGGCAGTGGTTCTTTGCCACAACGTGCAGCCACGGGCGGAACTGGCGGATTTCCTGCGTCCGCACCTTCTCCACGAGTGTTTCAAAAATGGCCATCACGGCATCCTCAGACTTGGATTTTTCCTTGAAAAATTTGAGGCAAACGCCATACACCAACTCCACGTACCGCTCGTACAGTGTGCCAAGTACCTCCAAATCGCCGGCCCGCTGGTATAATAGCACCAGTTCTTCGTCCGATTTTTCAGTGATGTTTCTCCTTAGGAATTTGAGCATGATGGTTGTGTTGGCTGGGCGAAGATAAAGAGATTTACGATTTTGGGTTTAAGACTTATAGTTCGGCAATTCGCTGAAAATCAATCGCTTGCAACGATATTGGCCAACAACCTAATTTAATGGAACTCCACGACTGTCCTTTGTGAATGGTTTCCTTCTTGAAATACTAATGCACGAAATGGCCACACCAACTATTTTGCCTTGACGATGTTTTTTTGCCTTGATGCCTTGGTGGGTAAACCACCTGTATATCTTTGGCCTCTCAACCACTTTGTTTAATCAAAAAGAAAAAATGGGCAACTTATATATCACCGACGTGGTGAAGCATTTGTTGATAATCAATATTTTGGTCTATCTGGGAACGCAACTGCTGGGTGAACCGGATACGGCGACCCAGCAAGCGCTGATAACTGGGGAACTGACGGACTTGGATGCTTGGGGTCGGTTGAAGTTTGCTGTTTTTTATCCCACCTCCGAGTTTTTCAGGCCATTCCAAGTCGTTACCTATATGTTCATGCACGGCAACTTGACGCATATTTTCTTCAATATGTATGCGCTCTACATGTTCGGGACGGCTGTGGAATCGGTATGGGGACCCAAGCGTTTCTTGTTTTATTACCTTTTCACGGGCTTTGGGGCACTTGCTTTGCAAATGATTGTCCAGACCATAGAGTTCAATAATGGCGCACCCGCTTGGGCAGAGAACGTGCCCATGCTCGGCGCTTCCGGTGCAGTTTTTGGAATATTGGCGGCCTACGGGATGCAGTTCCCGAACAGCGTGGTCTCCTTGCTGTTTCCGCCCGTGAGCTTGAAGGCGAAATATTTTGTGCTCATCTATGCTGCCATCGAAGTCGGCTTGGGCCTCAGCCCGTTCCAAACCGGGGTGGCGCACTTCGCCCATGTAGGCGGGGCGCTGTTCGGCTTCCTGCTCATCTGGTACTGGCGGAAGCGGGGCGAGCGGTTGTACTAATAGCTTCATTGTTACATGGCTTCATTGTTGCCCGCATAACATGTTCCATGATGCCATGAAACAATGAAGCCATAAAACAATGAAAACCCCTTATTTTTGCAAAAAACTCGAATATGTTCAGCTCAATTTGGGAAGACATAAAAGCTCAGTTCAGCCACGGCAGCATGCTGACCCGCATCATTTGGGTCAACGTAGGGGGCTTTCTGTTGCTCCTGTTTTCCAAGCTGATATTGGGCGGGATGGACAGTGGTGCCGTTTATGAAACCTTCAAGCATTCGCTCATCATTGGGTCAGACTGGAAGCACAACCTGACGCACCCGTGGGTCTTCATCACGCACATGTTCCTGCACGAAGACCTCTGGCACTTGCTCTGGAACATGTTGGGCCTCTACTGGTTTGGCCGCATCGTCGGTGACTTGCTCGGCGACCGCCGGGTGCTGCCGATGTATCTGTTGAGTGGCTTAGCGGGTGGCTTGGTATATTTTGCAGTGGCAAATATTGGGGGCGGGGACCTTGGTTTCGGCTCCTATGCGCTCGGGGCTTCCGCTGCTTTCATGGGGCTTTTGTGCATAGCCGGGGCAACGGCACCCAACTACTTGATTCACCTTTTCATCCTTGGCGAGGTGCGGCTGAAATTCATCGTCGGCTTCTTTATCGTCATGGACCTCGTCGCCATCTCCAACAACTTCAGCTCTGGAGGCAGCTTCGGCCACCTCGGCGGGGCGTTCATGGGTTTCCTCATTGCGCAGCAACTGGGTCACGGCAACGACTGGACGGCTCCTGTCAATCGGCTGTTGGATGGTATCACTTCGTTCTTTGGGAACCTTTTTTCCAAAAAACGGCCAAAGCCGACAACTGCCTACCGAAGCCCCGATTTGAAGAAACAACCCGCCGGTAGAACCGAGCGCCGGGCCAGCCGCCGCCCCACCGAAACAACCGGTGATATGACATACCAAGAGCAATTGGACGCCATCCTTGACAAAATCAAGCTGACAGGCTACGAGAGCCTTTCGGCCGCAGAGAAGGAATTCCTCTTTAATGCAAGCAATAAGTAAGCATAAAAGGAAAGGGGCTTACCGTTGTTACTTCAGATTTTCAGGAAGGGCCACCCTACTTTTTCCTTTGTACTTCGTACTTTTTCCTTTTAACAATTGAAGCTGCTTAAAAACATACCTCGTTGGTCAAACCTTTTGCTGATACTGGTCACCCTGCTGGCTTATGCCGCACCTTTGGTAAATCCTGAAAAGCTGTGGCACTTAACTTTTCTTGGGTTGGCCTATCCGTTCCTATTGTTCGGAAACCTGTTTTTTGCCATTTTCTGGGGACTGCGCCGCAGCAAATATGCCCTGTTCTCTATCGGTTGCATCATCGCAGGGCTGGGGTATTTGGGCAGTTTTTTCAGTTTGAACCTTGCTGGAGGCATCCCTAAATCCAGCAAGAACTTCACGGTGCTGACCTATAATATTGCTTCGCTAAGTGGCTATGGCTGGAGCGATAAAGAGACGGATAAAAAGTTGAAAGCGGAATTCCTTGCCTTTAGTGGCAGCATTGAAATGCCTGACGTCTTCTGCGTACAGGAAGGCAAGGGCGAGCGGTTCATGGAACTGGTGCGGCAGACCTTCAACTACCAGCACATCCACAAGTCGAAGAACACCATTATTTTTTCCAAATACCCCTTTGAGAACAAGGGCGAAGTGCCTTTTGAAAACACGACCAACTCCTGCGCCTGGGCCGACTTAAAAACGCCCAACGGCACGATGCGGGTTTATGATGTACACCTCCAATCCAACAAACTCGGACAGACTGCCGACCGCATTGCCACCAAGGGAGATCTGCGGGAACGGGGCACCTGGCGTGACATCCGCTTCGTACTGAGCCGCTACCGCAACGCCGTTCGAATCCGAGCCAATCAGGCACAGGCAGTGGCAAGGCACATGGCAAAAAGCCCCCACCCGGTCATACTGCTTGGCGACCTGAACGACCCGCCCGTGTCCTACGTCTATCGGTTGCTGTCAAAAAACATGCAGGACAGCTTCTGCGAAAAAGGGTTCGGCATCGGCTCTACGTTTGCTGGCAACCTGCCTTTCCTTCGCATAGATTATGTGCTGCCCGATTCCCACTTCAAGGTGCTGCGCCACCGGGTACTTGATTCCAAACTTTCCGACCACTACCCTGTGCAGGTGACGCTGCGCTGGGCAAAGTAGGCCCCTCCCATCGCTGAATGCAGGTATTTTCATTGCATGGCTGCATTTTTTCATGCTTTCTAAGGGCATTTTTAAAACATGGCAAAATTATTGTAATTGAAAGATACCATCTTTCGAGTATGTTGTCAATTGATTGAAAGATGCTGCCGACGACCTTTTTGCCGTCGGTTCTCATGAACAAAATTACACCCATGAACATTGCTACCTCCCACGTGTGGGGTATGTCGCTGGCATTCCACGCCCGCAAATACTCCTACGATTTTCAGCCTTGGTACACTTGGTTGAAACCCTTTTGCAAACCCCTCGTACAAACTCCCGTTTTCAACTACCACAAGGAGGCTTTACTGATGGCTATAGACTTGCTTTTGGCAGTGGCGATGACCCGCCCTGCAGGAGGCCGGAAGCGGTTTGCCAATACCCCAACCGTTTGTTCAATGGGTTATAATCCTGTAAATGAAAAGCGCATTTACACTATTGTAAAAAATGAATTTGAAAGTAGCTTAGGCGTAAATGACTGCTAATCACGCCTTTTCAAAACAGGTAATTTATGAACTCTGTGACAAACCGAAAAAACCATTTGATTTTCGATTACTATTTTTTGTAAGACATTGAAAATCAAATAATTGCAATCGTCAAACCGTTTCCTCATGGATGCCTACCGTACCGTAATTGGTTGCGCCCACACGAGGAATATGTGCGATAAAGTCTTTTATCTTTAACCACTATTTTTCACTAAAAACAGCTGGCTATGGGGCAATCCAATACAAACGACCGTCAAGCCATTTTCAACCTGATTTTAAAATATGAAACCATGTCGGAGAAAAATCAGGTGAAATTTGCCAACCTTCAGTCCTACCACAACCTCGTGGACTACTACGAGCAGGAGTGCCTGCTCGATAGGGCACTGGAAGTAATTGACCATGCCATCGCTCAGGCTGGTTACCAGCCCAGTCTCTTCCTAAGGAAGGCAGAATTGCTGCTGGAAAAAAAGGAAACGCTCCAGGCACTTTCCCTGCTCGACCTTGTGGATGTGCAGTCGCCGGGGCTACTCCGCACTGCCACGCTGCGGGCCGAGGGCCTTACCATGATGGGGCTGCACCAACAGGGGCTTGCACTGTTGGATGGACTGCGGAACGTTGCCCATGGCAAAGACCTAAGCAAGGTCTATGTCTGTGAGGCACTGATTTACGACAACCTGCGGGACTTCGAGCACATGTTCTACGTGCTGAAGGCTGCACTTGCCGAAGATCCTTCCAACACCGAGGCCCTTTCGAGGATGTGGTACGTGGTGGAATATGCCCGCAAGCACGAAGAGAGCATTGAACTGCACAGCAGGATAGTGGACGAAGACCCTTACAATGCCCTCGCATGGTACAATATAGGTGCATCGCAGTCTTACCTCTGCAACTACGAAGAAGCCATCGAGGCTTATGAGTATGCTTTTTTGGCAAAGGACGATTTTGAGTTCGCCTACCGGGAATGTGCCGAGGTCTGCTTGATGACTCGCAATTACCAGAAGGCACTTAGCTGCTACCAGGATGTGCTGGAGCGCTTTGAGCCAGATACGGACTTGTTCCTCAACATCGGTAAGTGCTATTCAGAAATGGGCAATTACGTGGTGGCCCGTGATTTCTTCCAGCAGGCGGTGGCCTTCGACCAATACAATGCCGAGGCCCATTTCCATATCGGGCGTTGCTTCGGTCGGCAAAAGGACTGGCAGCGTGCGGTGGTGGCTTTGCAAAAAGCCGTCAGGCTCGATGACCGAAACGAGGACTACCTCTCTGCCGTAGCCGAGGCGTACCAGAACACGGGCAACCTGGCAAAGGCACTGGATTTTTACAAAGAAGCCGCCGATGCAGCGCCAGAAATGCCCGAGCATTGGCTCAACCTTGCACTCTTCCTCATGCGCCAGCGTCGGTTCAATGAAGCATTGGAGGTATTGGACGAAGCCGACGAGCATACCTATGGCCCTGAGATTCTCTACTGCCGCAGTGCTTGCCTCTTCCAGATGGGCAACAAATCGGAGGCACTTCACACCCTTGAAGAAGCCCTTTACGAAGATTTTGATGCCCACACCACGCTCTTCAAGCTGCTGCCGGTACTGGAAAAAGACAAGGAGGTGAAAGCGGTGATTTCGATTTTCCAGCCAGAACCATGAAAGATAAGTTTCGAGCTACGAGTTTCGAACTACGAGTTATGAGCGGGTAAGCCTCAAGATGCCTTCGAAGCCACCATTTCTAACAACTCGAAACTGGCAACTCGAAACTGAAAAAAATAACTTACTGCCTATCATATATTCAGCTTCCGGTAGAAAGGAAACGGAAGCGCCTCACCCTCGGTGGAAGAACGATGTCTGAGCAATTGGGCATCGTTCTTTTTTTGCGCAGCACCTTAGCCATGTCCCCCGCTTGTGTTTGGAACATTTTTTGAAAGGGAAGTGCGATGGAAATCATCATCCCCGCCATTTTTCAAAAACAACTATGAAAAAACGTAGCTTCCTGTTCCTTGCTGCCAGCCTGGCATTCTTCACCGCCTGCAACGAGGCTCCCAACAAAGTTATCAGTATCAACCCAGAAGAATTGACCACCGAAGATGAGGTTAAGATTGGGAAGGCATTTCAGTTGGCGCTGGAATCCAACGACGACGCTTTCAATATCCTTGACAAGTCGGAGTACCCTGAAGCTTATGCCTATGTGGAGCAGTTGTTCGACGCCATGCTGAACACCGCACCAGTGCAGCGCCGACTTGAGTTCAACTGGTCGGTGAAAATCATCCACGACGACGACGTACGCACGGCTTTTTTCTTGCCGGGCGGCCATTTTTATGTCTATACTGGTTTATTGAAATACCTTGACTCGGAAAGCGAACTGCTCGGAGTCATTGGCCACGAGATGTACTACGTGGACACCGACCTGCTCATCAACCGCATCAAGCAAGAATACGGTGGCGTCATGCTCGGTGACCTGCTACTGGAAAACACAGTGCCAGAGCTGCCCGATTATGCGGAGGAAGTGCCGCACCTGACGTTTAGCGAATCAAAAGTCGTGCTGGCCGATTCTTTTGCCGTTGAAATGATTTGCCCATTCCTGTACGAGCCATCGGGCATCAAAAAGATTTTGGAAAGGGCAAAGGAGGAGGAAGTGCCACCGCTTTGGTTGGAATCACGACAGGGCAAGTACGATACCCGCATCCAGCACCTGAGCGCAGAAGTCGCCAATTGCGGTCTGCCAGGCGTTACCAATGAGGAGAATTACGGGAGGTTTAAGGTGGAGTATTTGCCTTGACAATCATTTTCAACAAAATAAAAAGGGCTTTTGAGTGGGAATTAACCGCTCAAAAGCCCTTTTCTTTTGCTCATTACATAAAATCACCCCTTATAAAACGGCAGCTTCACCACCTTCGCCGCCAGCTTCTTCCCTCCTGCAACCACCTGAATATCAGTCCCTTCCTTCGCAAACGCAGTGGCCACATAGCCCATGCCGATGGGCTTGTCCAAAGAAGGTGATTGCGTACCAGAGGTCACTTTGCCGATGACGTTGCCCTCCATGTCCTCAATGGGGTAATCGTGGCGGGGCACCCGGCGGTCGAGCACGTCGAAGGCGACGAGCTTGCGGCTCAGGCCTGCCTCTTTTTGCTGGCGCAAAAACCCGGCGTCGTTGAAATCGCCCTTGTTCAACTTGGTAATCCAGCCGAGGCCAGCCTCCAGTGGGGAGGTGGTATCGTCAATATCGTTGCCATAAAGCGCAAAGCCCATTTCGAGGCGGAGTGTGTCCCGTGCGCCAAGGCCGATTGGTTGAATTCCGAAATCTTTGCCTGCGGCAAAAACGGCATCCCAAAGGCGCACCATGTCCTCATTTTTTACATAAATCTCAAAGCCACCTGAGCCAGTATAGCCTGTAGCGCTCACCAGCACGTTGTCAATGCCAGCGAAACGGCCCTTGGCAAACGTGTAGTACTTCATGCCGTGCAGGTCAATATCAGTAAGGGATTGCAGTGCCTCGGCAGCCTTGGGGCCTTGCACGGCGAGCAGCCCCGTATCGTCGGAGATGTTTATCATGCGGGCCTCGTAGCTGTTGTGCTTCGAAATCCAGTCCCAGTCCTTGTCAACATTGCTGGCGTTCACCACGAGCATGAAGGCTTGCTCACCCTCGGCGCACATGTCCTCTGGCAAGCGGTAAACGAGCAGGTCGTCCACGATGCCACCTTGGCCATTGGGCAGGCAGGAGTACTGCACCTCGCCTATGTCCAATTTGCTGGCATCGTTGGAGGTGACTTGCTGTACGAGGTCGAACGCCTGCTTTCCCCGCACGATGAACTCGCCCATGTGCGATACGTCAAATACGCCGACACCTTTGCGCACGCAATCGTGCTCCTCCCGGATGCCCGCATACGAGATGGGCATGTTATAGCCGGCAAACTCGGCCATTTTTGCCCCAAGGGCTATGTGTTTTTCCGTCAATGGTGTGGATTTCATAATTGTTTGATTGTTAAATGGTTAGATTGTTCTTGGATACTGGTTTCTGGATGCTGGATACTTGGGGGATACCGTCAACCGTTGTCCGTAAACCGATTTATCACTTCGGTTCCACGACAGTCATTTCCTCAATCACGTCGCCGATTTCGAGTTTGTGTACGATGTCCATGCCCTCGGCTACCTTGGCGAAGATGGTGTGTTTGCCATCCAAGTGCGGGGCAGGGCTATGGGTAATGAAGAACTGAGCAGACTCTGTGTTGTTGCCCGCAGAAGCCATGCCCACGTAGCCCTCCTGGTCGTAATGGAGGTAGGGCAGTTCCGAGCGGATAGCGTAGTTGGGGCCGCCGTAGCCATCGCCACGGGAGCAGCCGCCCTGTGCCACGAAGTTCGGTTCTACCCGGTGGAAGTTTTTGCCATTATAGTATTTGTCCTTTATCAGTTCCAGGAAGTTAGATACCGTGCCCGGAGCCGAGTCCACCAGCAGGTCGAGGGTAATGACTCCCTTTTTGGTCTTGATGTTCACCCTGGAGCCGGGCTTCAGGTCCGCGATTAATTTCCAGTCAATCTTATGGCCAAACTTGGCCTTGGTCGGTGCGCTGTACTTCTGCCCTTTGAAATACTCAATCGTCTGCTTCAACTCGTTGTATGTCTCGATTTCTTGCGGCAGACGCAGCTTCTTCAAGGCATTTTCCAACACCACCACACTGTCAAACACCGACTTGAAATTAGCAGTGGAATCCCGCATGGCTATGGCTGCTTCGGCCACCATGCCAGGGTCACCCGTGCTGATGGCATCAACGAAACACTCGGCTAATTCTCGCCTTGCCGTAGCGCCGCCGCCAAAAAAACCGTTGAAATTGCGCATGGAAGCGATGTTGGCAAGCGCCTTGACACTGGCCGTTCGCACGGCGATGAACTGTGACGGATAGCCCGCATCACGGATATAACGATAGTTCCAGCCGTAGTGCCCAAGTGCTTCCAATGCCGCTGCCTTTTCATACGGCGAGGCAGCATTCTCGAACTTGCGCTTGATTTCCCAGTTGAGGTATTTGCGGGTTTCTTCGAAGCCGTAGGGCAGGTGTTTGGAGGCGGCAGCGTACATGGCCATGGCCACTTCCCATTTTCGGCCGGGTTGCTTCGCAATTTCCCAATAGGTACCGGCCTCTTCTGCCGTACCGTGTTTTAGGAAATAATCGGCGGCCACCCTTGCCACGGGTAGGCTGGGGTCGGAGAGGGCATTGTAGGCCGTTTTACTCCCAATTGCATAATCAAAATTGACAAGGGCCCGCAGGATATTGCACTTCACCCGATAGTCCCGCTCGATATTATACTGGTACAGTAGGGCATTGGCTGCTCGCTCGGTCTTGGTCTTGCCAAGGGCAATGGCCAGCACCATGCGCACCCGATAGTCCTCTTCTCTTGCCAGCGCTGGGGCGATGAGGCTGTCGCCATTGGTCAGGTCAATCTTTTTGGCACGGGAAAGGTAGTTGGCCCCAACCAGCCGCACATCGGTTGGGTACCTGGAATTGGTAGCAAAATCGAGCATCTTGGCTGTGCCTGTAGGCGACACCGAGTCCCGTAGGGCGAAGCGGTAGATGCCCCATGCCTGGCCCGTCAGCAGCGCCGTGTCCTTTAGGGTATAGGTTGTGATATTGGCCAAATTATCGAGCATGGCTTTATTGCCGCACTTCCCGATGGCCTCCATGATGGCAGCGTTCACGTTTTTGTAAACGCCTGCCGTGTCGCCCCGGTCGAAGCCCTCCAGCAGCAGCCGCTGCGCTTTTATGTTGCCGATTTGCCCCAAGGAATAGGCGGCTGCGATACGCACCTCTTCTTCGATGTCGTTGCGGAGCAAACCGCCAAGGCTATCAATGGCCGTGCTGTCTTTAGTAGAAGCAAAGGCAATGGCGGCCATATAGCGCAGTGTGGCGTCCTTGCTCTTGAAATAGCGCAGGAGGCTGTCCGTCTGGCTGCGGTCTTTCAGGTCATGTACAGTCTGGTAGGTCGGGTTGGTATAGTCCAAATGCACGCCCATCGCCTTCTCCTCGGAGGGCGGTACGCATTGCGTGAAAAAGCCGATTGCTAAGAATAGTAAGGGTAGATATTTGTTCATTGATGCTATTGATGCTGGATGCTGGATGCTGGATGCTGGATACTTGATGGGTGCCTGTTAAGCAGTATCTAGTATCCAGTATCAATAGTATCCAGCATCCAGTAAGTCATGTTCCAATTACCGTCAGCTGTTCATTGTTCAGCCATTTTTTCAGGAACGCCCGGTTGTTGGACAGTTCCACGATATAGTACCTGTCGAAGGCACAAAAAACAGGGGATTTGTTCGCTTGCTCTATGGTGACTACCCGGGGCGAAAGGTAGCTCGAATGGGCGAAGAAAAGCGTTCCGTTTCGCTTTATCAGAAAGCCCACATGGCTCCTACCGAGGCCCACGAAGCAGATGCCATTCCCAATGGCTTCCTCTATGTTGGCCAAGTTCTGGGCAGTGCTTTCCCCTGATATTTCAATCACCTCACTGCCAGCGGCCAACGACCTCGCTTCGTTTTCGGGCGTTTGCTGCGCCAATAATTGGTAGCGGTTCACGTTCACGCCGAGGTGCTGCAAGGTAGTCGAGACGAAATATCCGCAGGCCACCTGCCCCTCGCCCGGCACATTGGTATGCCCATTGAAGTCCCATTCGGTGCCGTACCAGTGCGGGATGATGCCGTTCAGCAGCAGCGCCTCAAAGGCCCTGCCCACTTCGCCAAAATTTTGCGAAGCAAGCTGTCGCCTTTTGCTTATTGCCTCCCGGCAAACTTCGGCATAATACCTTTCGTCGGGCACTTGCCTTATGTCAAATTCGGCCCAATTGACCGTATCGCTTTGTAGCAGGTTTTCCGCTTGCTTCGCAATGATTTTTGCATAAAAAGCAGGCTTCGTGCCACCGTATTTTTTCACCAAAACCAAGGCTGCAAGGCCAACCAAGAGCAGGTTCAAAAGGACAAAAGTTGTTCTCATGGAATCGTTTTTCCTAAGAACAGGGGCAGAGCAGGGTTTATTTTAAGGTAAAGGGAAACGATTAGGTCTTTTGCCCTCGTGATAGGATTTAAGATAGACGATTTATGTAGTGCCGGGTAATCTGAAATCTTAAATCGTCTATCTTAAATGTTAAATCAAACTACCCTCCCCCAAACGGATCTTCATACACCTCCCCATTGTTACCCGGCGTTGTCGTTCCATCGCCTTCGTCATCGCCGCCGCCCGTTTCGTCATCACTGCCCCGGTTGTTGTAGTCGTTGCAATCGAGACCGATGCTGAGGTCGCCGCCAGGCCGCTGGAAACGGGCCTTGGCATCGTAGCCATTGGCACGGGGGTCTTTCTCCAATCGGGAGATGAATTCTTTACAGAATGGCTTTGCCATGCGGCTGCCCTGCCCTTCTTCAAGGGAAGTGAACCGAATCCAGCGGTCTTCACCACCCACCCAAGTGCCCACCACGAGGCTGGGCGTGATGCCCATGAACCAGCCGTCAACATAGTTGTTCGTTGTTCCCGTTTTACCGCCGATTTCGCTTTTGATGTCGCCCATGCCAGAACGGGAAGCGTATTTGAGCATTTCCACCATCACGTAATTCGGTTCTTCTTGAAGGGCTTGGTTGTCCTGTTCGTCCTGCGAGTAGATGGTGCGGCCATTTTTATCCTCAATCCTGGTGATGTAAATGGGCTTGCTGTGGTAGCCGTTGTTGGCGAAGGTGGTGTAGGCACCCGTCATGTCCATCACGCTCATGTCGGCAGCGCCGAGGCAGATGGAGGGCTGCTTTGGAATTTTCTTGGTGTCAACGCCCATGTTGTCGAGCAGTTCGATGACGGGTTCGGTGCTGCCCAATTGCTGCATCAGGAAAACAGAGACTGTGTTGACGGACAATTGCAGCGCCCTGCGGAGCTGCAACTTGCGGTAGCTGTACTTGCCCGTGGAGTTCTTCGGAGTCCAATCCTTGATAAGGTTGAAGTTGCCACTGCCAGCCGAAATGGTGCGTGGCACATCGTCCACTTCCAAGCAGGGCGAAACGCCCTGCAAGGCTATTGCGGTAGCATAAATAAATGGCTTAAATGTGGAACCTACTTGCCTGTTGGAGCGGGTATGGTCGTAGGAGAAATACTTGTGGTTAATGCCGCCTACCCAAGCTTTCACATGGCCCGTTTTGGGGTCAACCGCCAGTGAACCAATCTGCATGAACATGTGGTGGTACTTCAACGAGTCGAGCGGGGACATCACGGTATCCTTCTCCATCCTGTCGTTGTAGGCAAATACCGTCATCTTCACTTTTTTGTTGAAAACCTGCTCTACCTTTTTTTGCAGTGCCTGCCATTTACGCTTTAGTTCATTCCATTGCTCTGTCTGCATGGCCTCCCGCTGGGGGCCGCTTAGGTCTTTGCCTTTGAGCATCTTCTCGATGTTCACATCGCCGAGTTTCAGGCCGCTTATTTGGGTTTCCATGTCGGCTTCCAACGATCCGATGGCCGCATCCCGCATGGCGATGTATCGGTCAGAGTAGCGCACCAATTGGGCAATTTTGCGTTTGCGGAAGGCCAGTTCCGCTTCAGTCGTTTCGGAATCCTTGTAATCCCAAGGCGATATTTTCTTGCGCTTGAACCATAAGTTCCAGAACCGCTGCTGCACCTTGGCCATGTGCGCCTCCATCGCCCGTTCGGCGTTTTCTTGTATGACGGGGTCAATGGTCGTGTATATCTTCAGGCCGTCCTTCCAAATATTGTAGGGTACGCCGTCAGCTTTTTTCTTGGTGTCCTTGTCGGGCAGAATCACGTTCATCAGCTCTTCGGCCAGCGAGGAGCGGAAGTAAGTGGCGAGGCCCTGTGTGTGGTTCTTTCGCTTGAAGCGGGTAAGGTCAACGGGCAGTGCTTTGAGTGAATCATACTCGGCCTGGGTAATCATGCCGTTCTTGCGCATCTGGTCGAGCACCACCGAGCGACGCTGCGTGGCCTTCTCAAGTTTTCTTTTCGGGTTGAACAGCGAGGGGTTCTTCAACATGCCCACCAACATGGCTGCCTCTTGGATATTGAGCGAGTCTTGGCTTTTGGCAAAATAGGTCTCCGCTGCTGACTTGATGCCGTGGCTGTCGTACAAAAAGTCGAACTTGTTGAGGTACATCGCCATGATTTCCTCCTTGGTGTACTTGCGTTCCAAGCGAACGGCGATAATCCACTCCTTCAATTTCTGGATGAGCCGCTTCGAAAAATTGTCCGACTTCTTGCCCGTGAAAAGCAGTTTGGCCAACTGCTGCGTGAGGGTACTTGCACCGCCACTGCTCTTGTCCTGGAGGATAAAAGTCTTGGTGATAGCCCGACCCAATGCCCGAAAGTCAATACCAGAGTGCTTGTAGTAGCGCTCGTCTTCGGTGGCCACGAGGGCCTGCTCCACGAAGGGAGAAATCTCGTCGAAAGTGACAGGCACCCTGTTTTCGATGAAAAAACGGCCCAGCACGGTGCCGTCGGCGGCTATGATTTCGGAGGCAAGCTCGCTGCGGGGGTTTTCCAGTTCCTCCGTATCAGGCAGGTCGGAAAAGGAGAGCAACAGCAGCGACACAAAGATGCCGCCAATGCTCAATGCCACGACACGCCACATCCAGCGGATGATGCGCTCGTAGATTTGCTGCCTTCTATCTCGTTCCCACTGCGGGATTTTGTCTGCCATTGTGAAGTATGTTTGCCAGCTGGTGTTCCTTCGCTGGTGGAGGCGCAAAACTACGAAACGAAGTTGGGAGTTAGAAGCAATATGCCGCCAGTCGCCCAGCTTAACTTTTTTGCGATAAAACGCTTATGATTGTGCCTGTTTTCAACTAAAACGCCATCAGCTTATGCGAGCCGTCATACAAAGGGTATCGGAAGCCTCTGTCACCATTGAGGGGGAGGTCAAGTCAAAAATCGGCCTTGGCCTGCTCATCCTGCTCGGAATCGAGGACGCCGACGGGGACGAGGACATTGATTGGCTGACAAAAAAAATTGCACAGCTTCGCATTTTTGGGGATGAAAACGGGCTGATGAACCTCTCCGTCCAGGACGTTCAAGGGCAAATCATCGTGGTAAGCCAGTTCACCCTGCACGCCAGCACGAAGAAGGGCAACCGCCCCTCCTTCATCCGAGCTGCTAAGCCCGATGTGGCCATCCCTTTGTATGAAAAATTCGTGGCTGCCCTACGGGCAACATCGGGGCTGGACATTCAGACGGGCGAGTTCGGTGCCGATATGAAGGTAGCCCTGCTCAACGACGGGCCCGTGACGATTGTGATGGACACGAAGGTGAAAGAGTGAACTGGTTTAAGCAATTGATCATCAAGTACTTATTTTTAAAAAAAACCTATTTCTATCCATGAAAATCATCATCACGGGTGCCACCAAGGGCATTGGACGGGCCATCGCTGAAAAATTTGCCGCCGAGGGCTTTGACATAGCCGTTTGTGCCCGTTCAGAAGCAGATTTGGCAGCTTTCAAAACGGAATTTGAAGCGAAATACGGCGTGCAGGTACTGACCAAGTCCGCCGACATGAGCCAAAAAGCAGAGGTGTTGGCCTTCGCCGATTTTGTGAAGCAGCACTGGGGCGAGGTGGATTGCCTTGTGAACAACACGGGCGTCTTCCTCTCCGGTGAAATCACCGCAGAACCGGATGGCCAGCTCGAAAGGCAGATTGAAACCAACCTGTACAGCGCCTACCACTTTACCCGTGCCATGCTCCCGGTCATGCTCGCCAAGGGCATCGGCCATATATTCAATATGTGCAGCATCGCCAGCCTGATTGCCTACCCTGGAGGCGGTTCCTATACCATTTCCAAATTTGCGCTGCTTGGCTTCTCCAAAGTGCTGCGGGAGGAACTGAAAACCAAGGGCATCAAGGTGACGTCCATCATGCCCGGTGCTACTTGGTCTGATAGTTGGGCGAGCGTGACCCTGCCCGAAAGCCGTTTGATGCAGGCCAGCGATATCGCCCTTGCTATGTGGAGTGCTTGGCAAATGGGGCCGTCAGCCGTAGTGGAGGAAATCGTGATTCGTCCGCAGTTGGGCGATTTATGAATTTATGGCATGGATTTGCCTCTTTTCAAATACATAAAATTGTCAAGGTGAAATACATAGCCACTTGTTTTTTCTTATTGCTTTTCCCCCTTTTTCTTGTTTCGCAGACGGAGGCCAGCACGAAAGTCCCACGGCTTGTCAAGAAGGCCATCGGCGAGTCGGGCTGCTATGCCTATTTCCCAGCGGGCATGGGCGATTTTGAACTGAGCAAATCGGAAGACGGAGCCGATGTTTACACGGGCGAGGTAGCCGTGGATGGGTTTCGGTTTGCTTGCATTGCCGTGAAATTCGTAGCCGTTCACGGAGTCAACCCCTGATGAAATGGAGGATTTGCTCATTGGTTACATGGCCTATTTGCATGAGCAATTTGGAATCACCGAGGCAGTAGGTGTGGGTAAGGGCCATACCCTGGAAAGTGCCCCTGGTGCCCGTGGCGTGATTGATTATTGGAAAGATGCCGACGGTGTCCAATACGCCGTGAAAGGTTGGGTGAACCAACAAGCCCTGGGTATTTTGATGGTTTATGGCCTAACCGAATACCCGCATTTTAATTTGCAGCAGTTATATTTGGATGGCTTCAGGTTCAACGATAACTGAACTTGCTCACCAGCTCCTTACCTCGTGCGGATACCTAATCTGGTACTCCCTTTTCACCATGGTTATCATCATTTCCCGAAGTTGGTCAATATTGTCCCGATTGGCAGCGGAAATGAAAATGCCATCGTGCTCAAACTGGTTCTGGAGGTTAGACAATAGCTCCCGCTCGATGTCCTTCTTCGTGCCGGCGTCCAGCAGTGCATCGAAGTTTTTTTCCCTATAAATATCAATCTTGTTGTAAACCATCAGGGTAGGCTTGTTGCGTACGTCGAGTTCATCCAGCGTCTCATTTACAGCCTTGATATGCTCCTCAAAGCGAGGATGCCCCACGTCCACCACGTGCAATAGGATGTCGCTTTCCCGCACCTCGTCCAAAGTGGACTTGAAGCTTTCGACAAGGTGGTGCGGCAGTTTTCGGATAAAGCCCACAGTGTCGGACAGCAGAAAGGGCACGTTGTTGAAAACGACCTTGCGCACGGTTGTGTCAAGTGTGGCGAACAGTTTGTTTTCGGCAAAAACGTCCGATTTACTCAGCACGTTCATCAAGGTGCTCTTGCCCACGTTCGTATAGCCTACGAGCGATACCCGTATCATTTCGCCACGGGTTTTGCGCTGCGTAACGGCTTGGCGGTCAATCTTTTCGAGCTGTTTTTTCAGGATGGAAATTTTGTCACGGACGATGCGTCGGTCAGTTTCGATTTCCTTTTCGCCGGGGCCCCGCATCCCGATGCCACCCCGTTGGCGCTCCAAGTGCGTCCACAGGCCCCGGAGGCGGGGCAATAGGTATTGCAATTGCGCCAGTTCCACTTGGGTTTTGGCTTGGGCGGTCTGTGCCCTACGAGCAAATATGTCGAGGATGAGTGAGCTGCGATCCACGATTTTCACCTTCAGTTCCGTCTCCAAAGCCGATACTTGCTTTCCGCTAAGGTCGTCGTCAAAGATGACCATATTCACTTCCTCGTGTGCATCAATGTACTTTTTGATTTCCTCCATCTTGCCGCTGCCGATGAAGGTGCGTGGGTGCGGGTTGGGCAGTCGCTGCGTGTAGCGTTTGACGCATTTTGCCCCAGCAGTAAGGGCCAAGAACTCCAATTCGTTCAGGTACTCGTTCACCTGCTCGTCGGTTTGCGAGCCGTATATCACACCAACTAACAATGCATGTTCGGTTTCTTCCTTCAAGCCGCTTGCTTGCTTACTGCCTACGTTCCACTCTTTACTCATAAGGATGATGGGCTAATGGCCTGTTTTTTTGGTTGAAAATAAAGGCAAGGTACAAATCGTACAATATCAATAAGCTTTAGTTAGGGCCATTTTCCATTGGATAGGGTCTGAGCCGGAGCAATAAACAAATGAGGTGCTATAAAGATTCCGGAAAAAAAATAAGTTGCCCAGCGAATTTACTCCTGAACGTCCCCTTTCTGGCTTTCGTACCTGCGGATGTATTCTTCCACGATGTCGCCAAGGATGTCCTTAAGGTAGGCTTTTTCCATGCGGGCGATGATTTTCAGCTTGTTGAGCTTTTCCTTGTCGAAAGTAACGGTAAGGCGACGGGTGCCGGTGATTTGGTCTTCCTCCACAGCTCCCCGCTCCACGGTGCGGCGGATGAGCATGTCCAAGCCGCCAAGGGGCTTGCGGCGGTGCGCTTGTTGGTGGAAGGGTTGGGCCTTTGTTGCAGCTGTTGCCGCTTCTCGCTCCTGTATCTGCTCCTCGAAGGACTCTTGCATGGCTTCATGCAACAGCGAGTCGAGGTCGGTAGTGAAGTTCTTGCGGTGGGAGGATTTGGCTGCGGCAGGCCGGCCTGCGCCGGGGCGCATCTCGTCAGGGTTGGCCCCTTCCAAAAAGGTAGTGCCCTGCCCGCTCTCCTTGTTGTGGTCAATGGAGAACAGGCTTTCGAGTCCGTCCGTGAATTTCTTTTTGCTCACAATAGTGAAATTAATTGTCATTGGGTCGTTGGTCAATTCGCTCTAAAAAAGCTCAAACCCTGACTGATGACCAATGGCAAATGACCTTTTCTATTTGCCCGCTTCGATTCTTTCCAATATTTCTTTGCACAGGTTCATATAGTCTTGTGCACCGATGCTGCTCCTGTTGTAGTTGAAAATGTCCTTCCGCTGCGAAGGCGCCTCTGCCAGAGAAACGTTGTCCCGGATGAGGGTATCGAACACTTTTTCGCCAAAATATTTTTTGATGGTGTCCACCACGTCCCGGTTCAAAATCTTCCGGGCATCGTACATAGTGGCAATAACGCCTCCAATTTCGAGGTTTTTGTTCAAACGGAACTTCACTTTGTCAATTACCTGCTTGATTTTTGCCAAACCCTGCAAGGCGAGGAACTGCGTTTGCAACGGGATATAGACATAATCGCTGGCACCAAGTGCGTTCAAGGTGAGCAGGCCAAGCGAAGGCGGGCAGTCAATGATGATGAAGTCGTATTCGTCCCGGATGGGTTCAAACAGTTCTTTCAAGATGTATTCCCGACCTGCCTCATTGATGAGTTCCATTTCGGCACCAGAAAGATCGAGGGTGGACATCACCACGTCCAGGTTCTCCCTGACGTTGTAGGGTTCCAGTTCTGATTCGCCACGGAGTGCCTCGTAAATCGTGTTGGTCTGCCGTGGTATGCCCAAGGAGAGCGTCAGGTTTGCTTGCGGATCCAGGTCAATGAGCAACACTTTTTTACCCAGTTCAACCAATCCTGCACCTATATTTATGGCGCTCGTTGTTTTGCCAACGCCACCTTTGTGATTCAATAGCGAGATGATTTTTCCCATATAGCTCGTTTAACCAGTTTGCTCCCCGCTTTGTATTTCTCTTGGGAAGCCGGGCAAAATTAGCTAAATTTTGCATCCAACCATGCCGTTTTTTCAACCTAACAAAGTTGGGTATTAATTGCTTCGCAATAAACGCTCATATTTTCCTGCCTTTTCAGCCTTTCATTCTCGTCCCATCGGAAAAACATGCGCGGCAATGGTTGCCGTTCGCATTGGAAATTTCACCTTTGCAAAAACCAAACCCCGCCTACACCGTTTAGAGTAGTTCGGGCTTGATTAAAAGCTCGCCGTAACTATTTAGCAGGGGGTGTTTTTGGGAAAAAATTACATTCTTCTTTCCCCCTCCCGCACCTTCCTAAGCAGTTAGGTTCATCCTATAACACAACATCGAAAAACAAAGAATATCATGATTTCAAAGAAAATGGAGGAAGCCCTCAATCAACAAATCGAGTTTGAAGGCTATGCCTCGTTCCTCTACCTCAGCATGGCCACTTGGTGCGACAGCCAGGGCCTAAAAGGCTGCACGGATTTCCTAAAGCGCCAATCTGAAGAAGAGCGGATGCACATGCTCAAGATTTTTGAGTACCTCTCCGACGTGGACGGCTTTGCGCTCACGCCCGGCATCAAGGAACCGCCACGCAAATGGGAAAAAGTGCAGGAAGTATTCAAGCAGGTCTATGAGCACGAGCAGAAGGTAACGGCCAGCATCAACAAGCTCATCACCCTTGCCAACAAAGAGAACGACTACGCCACACAGCACTTCCTTCAGTGGTACGTCAATGAGCAGCGGGAAGAAGAAGCCCTCATGCGCACCGTGCTCGACCGCATCCGGCTCATTGGCGAAGGCCCACAAAGCCTCTATTTCATAGACAAGGAAATGGACGCCCTCAACCAAGCCGCCGTTGCCGCCGAGGCCGCAGGTGGGGAGGCATAAATTAGAAATTGGGAAATTGAGAAATTACGAGACTCATTGAATTTCTCAATTTCCCACTCCCCCGTTGCTATGACCAATATCTGGGATTTTTTCAAGGATTTTTTCAAGGAAGCGGAGGAAAGCTCCCCTTCCAAGCCCATTTTCAATGAAATATTGGCACGCAGTGAGCAAGAAAAAGCAGCCTTCGAAAACTGGAAAGGCAGCCTCCCTTGCCGTCGGTTTTTCGACCTGCTTGCTGCGCAATACGCCATTTACCAGTCCAACCCGGCAGGCATTGACCCAGCTGTCACTTTCCTTCAATCGGATTCCTCCAAGGGCTTTGCACTCCACTTTGACCGCCTCGACTTCAACAGGCAGGATGCCTCTCATTTCTTTGATTTGCTAAAGGAAAAAATGCTCGCTGTGTCCTATCGCCCCGAACTCTCCAATGTGCGTTCCTGGTCAGAAAAAGATTGGGTGCAGACCGTAGAACGGCATTATTTGAAACCCAAGAAGAGCTGGGAGGAAGGCAAGGTGATTGACCAATTGTTTGGCAATATCACCATTGAACTCACCCTGCGAAACGACCGACCCCAACTGATTACCTTCCGTGCTACGGGCTACTCCGACCGCCTCTATGCCCAAGCCCTCGGCTTCCACGATCTAATGCAAGCTATCCAAGCCTAAGTTTTTGTTCCAAAAAAGCCAACTATCTTTGCCACGAGCAGGCTATTTATTTAGCAATCGGCTATTGGACTCGGCCAATAACCAATAGCTAAATACAAATAGCCAATTAAACAAGCACTGATGTACCCGGACCTTTCCTACCTCTTCCACGACCTCTTCGGCACGCAGCCAGATAACTGGACCTCCATCTTCAAAACCTTCGGGGTCTTGCTCGTGGTGTCCATCCTTGCGGCAGCGCTTTTCTTTTACCTCGAACTCAAGCGCAAGGCGCAAGAGGGCATCTACCAAGCTACCAATGTGAAGACCTTAGAAGGCGAACCTGCCACGCCTTGGGATATTGCTTCCAATGCCATTTTCGGCTTTCTGATAGGCTTCAAGTTCGTTTATATTTTCCAGCATTTCGCCGATTTCCAAAAAGATGCCGCCGATGTACTGCTCTCCATGAAAGGCAACTGGCTGGCTGGCATAGCGGGTGCTGCCTTGTTCGGTGCCATGCGTTGGTGGGAGCGGAAGAAGCAAGCTTTGCCCAAGCCCAAAGAGGTCATCACACAGGTCTATCCGCACGACCGAATCGGTGACCTGACCATTATTGCTGCCATCACGGGTATTCTTGGAGCTAAGGTTTTTGCCATCCTCGAAGAGCCTTCCGGTTTTTTTGAAGACCCCATTGGCACCTTTTTCTCGGGCAGTGGCTTGGCCATTTACGGCGGGCTGATTGGCGGCTACCTCGGCGTCACTTGGTACATGCGCAAGCACAAGATACCGTTCTGGCCGACTGCCGATGCTGTGGCACCGGCACTCATCATTTCCTATGGTATGGGTCGCATCGGCTGCCAGCTTTCAGGCGATGGCGACTGGGGCATTGATGCTGCTGCGCAACCAAGCTGGTGGTTTTTGCCCGATTGGTTCTGGGCCTACGACTACCCGCACAACGTGAACAAGGCGGGCATCCCCATTGAGGGCTGCAATTGGCTGCACTGTACCCGGTTGGCCAACCCAGTTTACCCAACGCCATTGTATGAAGTGATTGCCTCGTTTGCCATTGGCGGCTTCCTTTGGGCCATCCGCAAGCGGGTGAAAGTACCGGGCATGATTTTTTTCATCTACCTGATCCTCAATGGCTTCGAGCGGTTTTGGATTGAAAAAATCAGGGTGAACGAGGTCTATGAGTCGCTGCCCTTCCAACCCACCCAGGCCGAAATTATCGCCGTGATTTTGTTCTTCATCGGCATTGCTGGCGCAATTTGGCGGAAGCGAACTTATGCTAATGTGTGATGCAATCGTAAATTCAAAATCGTAAACCTACTCGCCTATGCCGACTTCCACCGTCCAGAACCTGCAAGCCAAGCTCGATGCCTTTGCCCGCCTGCTCCAAATCATGGACGACCTGCGGGAAAAATGCCCTTGGGACCGCAAGCAAACCTTCCAGACCCTGCGCAACCTGACCATTGAGGAAACCTACGAACTGGCCGACGCCATCCTCGACGACGACCTCAAGGGCATCAAGGAAGAAATCGGCGACATCATGCTCCACATGGTTTTCTATGCAAAAATTGCGGAGGAAAAACAGTCCTGGGACATGGCCGACGCCCTCCATGCCATCAGCGACAAGCTGATGCAGCGCCACCCGCACGTCTATGGCAACACCCAAGTGGCAGATGAAGAGGAAGTGAAGCGCAACTGGGAAAAACTCAAATTGCAAAGCGGCAAGAAATCGCTCTTGGAAGGCGTACCCACCTCCCTACCCGCCCTCGTGAAGGCCTGGCGGATGCAGCAGAAAACCGCCCAAGTCGGCTTTGAATGGGAAACGACGGAGCAGGTTTGGGACAAGGTACAAGAGGAAATAGGCGAGCTGCGGGAGGCAGTGGAAGGCGATTTTTCGCAAGAAAAAAAGGAGGAAGAGTTCGGCGACGTGATGTTCGCCCTTGTCAACTACGCCCGCTTCCTGCACATAGAACCAGAAACGGCGCTGGAACGGGTGAACCGCAAGTTCAAGGCCCGGTTCGAGTACATAGAGGCGAATGCGCCCAAGCCGCTGGAGGAAATGACGCTGGGGGAAATGGACAGGTTATGGGATGAGGCGAAGGTGAAGTTGGCCTCAAAGGGGTAAACAGTTTGACAGTTGACAGTTGGCAATCAAGGTCTGAACACTTATATTTGTCGTAAAATCAATTGCTTATGGCCGTAACTGAAGTCTTCGATGATGTGGCTGGGATGCTTGCCCAAATGGATCCTGCAAAAATCGTAGCCTTAAAAGCCCCAAAAACGATGGCCAAGAGAGTGGAAGTTTTAGTTGATAAAAAAAAGGAAGGTGTCATTTCAATCGAAGAAGCCACTGAATTGGAACGCTATCTTGCGTTGGATTTACTAATCAATCTTGCTAAGGCACGTGCCCACAGACTCCTTGCCGCATGAGTCGCCAACTTTCTATATCACTTCGTAATTTGGTGGCAAAGAGGGCTGAATACCGATGCGAGTATTGCCGTTTGCACGAAAGCGACTCTTTCCTGCCGTTTGAAATTGACCACATTATCAGCCTTAAACATGGAGGTGGGAACGAACTGGAAAACCTTGCCTATTGCTGCCCGCATTGCAATCAATACAAAGGCACAGATTTAACAACATTTCTTTCAAGCTACATTGATATTCAGGCAACCTTTAACCCAAGGCTCGACAAATGGGAGGCTAATTTTAAAGGTGAGGAAGGTGAGATTTTGGCCAAAACAAGAACGGCTGCGGCTACCATTAAGCTTCTAAGATTCAATGAACCTGACAGGTTGATTTTAAGAAAGCTGCTTTTTGAAATTGGACGATATCCCTAACTTTGAAACAATTACCTCCCCATGATGCCTCGTATTCTCTATGAACAACTTGCTCGTATCCAGCCCCGCCTGCGCCACGCCCGCCAAGTAAACGCCCGGCAGGTTTGATTCAAAAGTTTCGGGATTCATCACGGGGGTGCGCTGCTCGTCGGCGTTGAATTTGATGCCCAATTTTTCCAAAAAAACAAAGTCTGGCTGGTAGCCCGTCATGGCCAATACGAAGTCGTTTTCGAGCGTGACTTCGCCTGCTGGCGTGGTAAGCACAACCTGCTGCGGTCGGATTTCCTTCACCGTAGAGTTGAAAAAAGCCCGGATGCTGCCCTCTTTGATGCGGTTCTCGATATTGGGCCGAATCCAGTATTTCACTTTTTCGTAAATGCCGCCCTCCCGGATGCACATCGTCACTTCAGCACCCTTGTAGTAAGTTTCCAAGGCCACATCGCAGGCGGAGTTGGCGGCACCGACCACCAGTACCCGCTGCCCAACATAAGGGTGTGCCTCATCGTAGAAATGCTTCACCTTCGGCAAATCCTCGCCTGGCACGTCCATCATGCGGGGGATGTCGTAGAAGCCCGTGGCGATGGCCACATGGCGGGCAGGGTAGTTACCTTTCGTGGTTTTTACTTCGTAAATGCCCTCTGTATTGCGCTCCATGCCCAGCACGGGTTCGTAGAGTTTGACCTTCAATTGATGGCTTTCGAGCAGCCGTCGGTAATACTCTAATGCCTCCCGCCGGGTTGGCTTGTCCAGGTGGGAGATGAAGGGCACCCCGCCTATTTCGAGGTTGAGGGAGGTGGAAAAGAAGGTCATATTGGCAGGAAACCGGAAGATGGAGTTCACCAGCACGCCTTTTTCGATGACGAGGTAACTGAGCCGGGCCTTCTCAGCCTCGATGGCAATGGCAAGCCCCGTGGGGCCCCCTCCGATGATGATGAGGTCGAGGGGAGTGGGAAGGCTTGGCAGGTCTTGCATATTGCGGAGCAAAATCAGAATGAAAACCCGACGGAGGCTTGGATGGAGACGTTGCGGTCATCGTCATCCCGCTCGATGAATGCGTTGTTTTCACCCAAAGCAGACAGTGACACGTCGGCCTTTGAATTGGTGACGTCACGCAAGCCGTAATTGATGCGCCCAGAGACGTAAAGGGTTCTGCTCAGGTAAAACGAGATGCCCCCAACAAGCCCGTAGTCAAAGCCACGGTAAAGTCTTTCCCTGTCTTCCAAGAAATCGTAATACGCCCCGGCGGTCTGTGGGTAAGGGACGTTTTCGTTCTTGATTTTGATGGTGGAGGCGGGGTCGCCGAACCTTCTTTCACCCGGCTCATTGGAGATAAAATTGAAATCAAGTTCGTGGTTAATTGTGTTGGGATCGGTAGGTGCCTCATTCTCATCCTTTAGCTCGCTCATTTGGATATTCCCAAACCCAGTGGAGGTGACCATGATGCCGGCACTAATACCGCCATAAATCTCAATCTTGCTGACGGGTTTTACATAAAACAGAATGGGCAAATCTATATAGGAGTTGTTGATGTTCAACTCTTGCGTACGAAACCCGGTGGTGCGCACGATTTCATTGTCGGTTGTCAGGAAGTTGTAATAGGAATCGCCCTTGAAGCTGCGCCTTGAGCCTTTCTGACTGTACATCAGCTCGCCCCGCAGCCCCATCAAGTCGGTCATCTCCCAAGCGAAGGTAGCGCCGAAATGGAATCCAACATTACGGTCAAACGTCTCGGAAACATTGTCGCCCTCTTCGGCATCGCCTTTGAATTGGTTAAAGTTGAGGCCGGTCTTGAAACCAAAACTGAAGTCTTGGGCGCTGGCAAAACTGGCGAATGTGAGGATAGAACATAGCAATAAAAGTCGGGACATTGGTACAAGATTTTGGTTGAAATGATTTTGCGCCGCAAGATAGTGGATTTGGGATTTTGGGTGGTCAAGGTATGAAACAATCATCCTGCCCTCGGCAAAAAAGGAGGCTCTCCGTCTGATTTGCGTTGTACAGCTACCCTTATTTTTTCGATGCCCCAAAACTGGCAAGGGCTTATCTTTGCGCCTCGTTTTTCAAAAGTTCAAATCTGCAGGATAAAGGCGGGGCAATCTTATATCGTATTTCTCAATTCTTAAATCAAGCGTCCACGATACGAGAAAGTAAAACCCCAAACCATCCAGCAGCCTTTGGCAAAAAAAAGATTCAAAATGAAAGTTGCAGTTGTTGGGGCCACCGGACTGGTTGGCACGGTCATGTTGGAAGTGTTGCAGGAGCGCAAGTTCCCGGTAACGGAGTTTTTGCCCGTTGCCTCCGAGCGTTCTGTGGGCAAGCCCATCAATTTTAACGGCAAGGAGTACGCCATCGTGAGCATGGAGGCGGCCATCGCAGCCCGTCCCGATGTGGCCATCTTCTCGGCTGGCGGTAGCATCTCGAAGGAGTGGGCACCCAAGTTCGCCGAGGTCGGTACCACGGTCATTGACAACTCCTCGGCCTGGCGCATGGACCCCACCAAGAAGCTGGTGGTGCCGGAAGTGAACGCCCACGTGCTCTCGCCGGAGGACAAAATCATTGCCAATCCGAACTGCTCCACCATCCAAATGGTGGTGGCGCTGGAGCCACTGCACAAGGCGTTCAATATCCAACGCATCGTCGTGAGCACCTACCAGAGCATCACGGGCACTGGCGTAAAGGCCGTGAAACAGTACCAATTGGAGCAAAAAGGCTTCGAGCCAGCTCCTGAGGAAATGGCCTACAAGTACCAAATCTTCGAGAACGTGCTGCCGCATATTGACGTTTTCACCGAAAACGGCTACACCAAGGAGGAGATGAAAATGGTGAACGAGACCAAGAAAATCATGGGCGACGACAGCATCAAAGTCACCGCTACCACCGTGCGGGTACCCGTGCTCGGTGGCCACTCCGAATCGGTGAACGTGGAGTTCACCCAGCCCTACGAACTGGCCGACGTGCGCCACCTGCTCGAAACAGCGCCCGGTGTCATCGTCGTGGATGACGTGGACAATTTCCAGTACCCGATGCCGCTCTTCTCCCGCCACAAGGATGAGGTCTTCGTGGGCCGCATTCGTCGGGACGAGAGCATCGCCAATGGCCTCAACCTCTGGATTGTGGCCGACAACCTCCGCAAGGGCGCTGCTACCAATGCCGTGCAGATTGCGGAGTATTTGGCTGCAAAGGGCTGGATTGGTTGATTAAAAGTATCAGCGGTTTGGGTTGGCAATAATTTCCCCCAACCCAGCACATCGAAAAATACGGGGCTTTGGTGGTGCATACCACCGAAGCCCCGCTTCTTTTTTGGTAGGCTTGGAAGTTTTGTAGTTATTTTGCCGAAGGCCAGCGAACAACCCACGGCCTCCTGACCATGAAGTTCCCGCACCCAATTCCCATCCTCGACATCGCCCGCAAAACTGGGGCCACCATAATTGGCGATGATTCGCTGTCGGCTACTGGCATCAACGAAATTCACAAAGTACAGCCCGGTGACATCACCTTTGTGGACAACCGCAAGTATTTCCGCAAAGCACTCGATTCGGCGGCAAGTTTTGTTTTTTTGAATGAAACGGTGGATTGCCCGCCGGGCAAGGTGCTGTTGCGCTGCGAAAATCCATTTGAGGCGTACGACTCCATCGTGCGGGAGTACCGACCGTTCAGGCCATTGAGCGCCAGCATCAGCGAGAGCGCCAACATCCATCCATCCAGCGTCATCGAGCCGGGCGTGGTTATCGGCCACCATGTGATGATTGGCCGCAACTGCTATATCCAAGCCAATGCCTATATCGGCGACTATACTCTAATCGGCCACCATGTGAACATACAGGCTGGGGCCATCATCGGCACGGACGCTTTTTATTTTCAAAAAAATGCGGATGGCTTCAAAAAATGGCGCTCTGGCGGTCGGGTCATCATCGAAGACCAAGTGGAAATTGGCGCAGGCTGCACCATCAACAAGGGCGTTTCGGGCGATACGGTCATTGGCGAGGGCAGTAAATTAGACTGCCAAGTGCATGTGGGCCACGGGGCGGTCATCGGGAAGCGGTGCCTGCTGGCGGGCCAAGTAGGGGTTGGCGGCAAAGCCATCCTCGAAGATGGGGTGATACTCTACGGACAGGTGGGCGTGGCCGCACGGGTACGCATCGGTGCAAGTGCAGTGGTGAGCGCAAAATCCGGCGTGTCGAAAGACTTGGAGGGCGGCAAGGCTTATTTTGGCATACCCGCCGAGGAAATCAGGGTGCGGCAACGGGAATTGGCTGCCTTGCGGAAATTGCCCGATTTGTTGAAAAAATTGGACGAGGAATAGCACTTATTGAGCCTTTTCCGCCAAGTATTTGTCAACCTCCTCCAGCGGCATGTCCACCGCTATTATTTTCCTTTCCGGGCTAATCAAGAACTTGGTGGGCAGTTGCTTCACCCCATATTCATTGGCGATGGGCGAGTCGAAGAACCTGAAATTGCTGACGGGGTCAATAGCATGATAAGGCCAGTTAAGCCCCAACCGTTCGATGGCCGATACCCAACGCTGCCTATCCTTTTCAATGGCCACGCTCACAATGGCAAACCCCTCGGCATCCTTGAACTTGGCCGTTCCGAATTTTTCCTGCAAGGCAATCAGGCCAGGCGCATTGGCGATGCAGGGGCCACACCAACTCCCCCAAAAGTCGAGGAGAACGTACTTACCCTTCAAGTCGGAGAGCTTGAAGCCAAAATTGGTGGGTGAAACGGCCACGAAATCTGGCGCTTTTGCGCCGTCGTCCACATTGGGTTTCATGTAGAACTGCTTCGCAACGGTGAACAGGCCGGCGGCCACGACGAAGACAATCAGGAAATTGATTGGGTTCCATTTTTTCATGGAGCAAATATAGAAGAAGGTTTTTGTGGTTTCAGGTTTCAGGTTTCAGGCAGGTTTTGAAAATACAAAAATTCAATGGCTCAAAGCGACGAGACCACTTGTGTGAACCAATAAAGCGGAGCCAGCACCTTGTCGCCCGTTTGTGTATCGCATTTGTAGAAATCGAAATAAAGTGGGAGGTTTTTGCCGAGGCGGCCCAGCAGTTTTTCCAACCTTTCGCCAGCAAGAACCGGGTTTTGTTCGAGGTAGGCATTGCGCCAGCAATAGAATGCCTCGTCGTGCAGTTCGATGATGTCGAGCAAACTGGCGTCGCCGATATGTGCTTCCATGAACTCCCTTGCCATCAGCCCGTGGTGCTTCACCCGGCGGCCCAGCTCGAATTCCCGGAACTTAAACGTGTCGTGCACAAAGGCGATGAGGCGCAGTTGTTGCCGTTCTTCCAGCGACTTTGCTTGGCGCTCCACATTTTCAAGTACGTCCCGTACGTGGTAGCCGACCTTGCCTTCGGGGTGGCCAAAGCGGGGTTTGCCCCAGTTCAGGCCCTCCTGAAACAAGGGGTTTTCCAGCAGCCTCGCCTCCAGTTCGGTCTCTGGCCGGAGTATTTCATGAAAATCGGGATGGTTGTTAAGCATGTTGGCAGTGCCCAATCGGGCAGTCTTCGGGGCGCAAAAAAAGGAAACTTGGCGTGAAAGTCTGCATTTGGTAGCGCATTTTGAAAGTAGGGAGCCGCTATTTCTTGGCTGACAGGATGAAAAACCTTTCCACAGTAGCGAAAGGCAGATTTTTTGGCTACACTTCGTGGCTGTTAATTTGTCGTTAAAGCAGTTTTGTCAAATAACCGTCCATTAGGGCAGACGTTTATTTTCGCGTTATGCAACCAGACACCTTATAGGTGGTACTTTGTGAAACAATCAATAACAATTCAACCATGAAGCAGGTATTTCAATTCGTAATTGCCGGAATGATTGGCGGGATTATCACGCTCGGTGGTTATTTCGCCTTCCAGGGTGGCCAGCCATTGGCAACTGCCAACCAAGCATCTTTTGCCAAACAGGTAAACAACGTCAACGTGCCCCCTACGGCAAACGTTCCCTTTGACTTCACGCAGGCCGCATCCATTGCCACGCCAGCGGTGGTACACATCTCCGCCAAGGAGAGCGAGAAAAAAGCCCGAGAGAACCGCCAGCGGCAAAACCAGTCCTTTCCCAATTTCTTCGACGACGACTCCTTCCTCCGCAGCCCCTTTTTTAATTTCAACCAACCCAAGCAGGGCATGGGGTCAGGCGTGATTTACACGCAGGATGGTTATATCATCACCAACAACCACGTCGTGGAGTTCGCCGACGAGGTAGAGGTCACGACTGTTGACAACAAGACCTATTCTGCCAAAATAGTCGGTACCTACCCTGACGGCGACCTTGCGGTGCTGAAGATTGATGCGAAAAACCTGCCAACGCTGCGCATTGCCAATTCCGAAGAGGCCAAGATTGGCGAATGGGTGCTCGCCGTAGGCAACCCGTTGGAACTGAACTCCACCGTAACGGCAGGCATTATCAGCGCCAAGGGACGTGATATCAACATCATCAAGGGCAAGGCGCCTATCGAGTCATTTATACAGACCGACGCCGCCGTGAACCCCGGCAACAGTGGTGGTGCGCTTGTGGATGCCAATGGGCGGCTTTTGGGCATCAACACCGCCATTGCCACCCAAACGGGCTTCTTCGAGGGCTATTCTTTCGCCATTCCCATCAACCTAGCCATTGGCATCGTTGACGACATCATCGAAAACGGCTCCTACCAGCGGGGCTTCCTCGGCATCAACATCGCCGATTTGGACAATGTTGCTGCAGATGAACTGGGCTTGAACATTTCGCAGGGCGTCCTTGTTGAAAGTGTGGTGGACGGCGGTGCTGCGCAATATGCTGGTGTGCTTCCCAACGACGTTATCGTACAGGCCAACGGCAAAAACGTGAAATCTTCGGCTGATTTGCTGGAGGTGGTCGGCGGCTCCAAGGCTGGGCAAACAGTAGCGTTGGTGGTGAACCGCAGCGGTAAACAGGAAAATATAAGCGTTCTGCTGAAAGCCCAAGATGCCAATAAATAAAGGGGTTTTGGCTGATTTTAAGAGTTTATTAACAATCGCTTGGGCAACAATTCAACATCCCAGACGGTTATTAGAAGCATAAAAAGACTTGTTTAAAGTTGGTTTTTCGTTTTGTTTTGATGCGTCTGTCTTGATTTTCGAGGCAGACGTTTTTTTTGCCGTTACTCCACCGATTTCCCAAACCAAGATTTCATCTTGTCAATGAGCTTCAAAAAAGCGGGGTCTTCACATTTTAAAAAAGAGACATTTTTGGCGATGTTTTTATAAATGGAGGCGGAACGGGGCTTTTTGGTTTTCCTCAAAACGGCTTCCAAGGCTTCTTTCGGGCGTGTCGGTTTTGATGCCTTTTCATTTCGCCACCCATTTTCTTCTAGCCATGCGTATAGTGCCTTGCTCTCGTTCCAGTTCAGTTCTTTGGACATACTGACAGAATTGACCCAAACCCAGTTTTCGATTTCAGGGTTGGTCACAATTGCCGCTATATTTTCAACAGACCAACCATTACCTGACAAGGCATTTTCAACAATTGATTCTATCGCTTCTCTTGTCAAGTCTTCTTTTCCAGATCCCTCTTTATCGAAAACTATCAATGCATGGTGGTATTGTGTAGCAAAAGGACGTAAAAAGTCAACACTCTCATTCAAACAGCCAGGGTCTCTGTTGATGTGTCTTCGGATATCAAAACTAAACGGGCTGGTTCCATAAACATGTTCCAGACGTGGAAGTAAGCCCCGTAGAACGTTTTCTGTGTCCAAATCTGCAACGAGAATGATGAGGTCTTTCATGATAGGACGCCTGCAGCAAATAAGACACTGAGATTAGTTTCGCCCTTCCAGTTTTTCAACATCGGATGTTCATTACCTTTCACAATATCTGTAACACCCTCGTCTGTTTTAGCAAAGCAAAGCACGTCTTCTAATTCAACCAAACTTAAAATTACTGGAGAATGGGAAGCAAGTAAAATTTGGGCATTATATACCGATGACAATGATTGGAAAACAGTTTCCATAGCCTCTGGGTGTATACCATTTTCAGGTTCTTCAATCAAATACACTCCTTCAAAATCAGGGAGATATGCAGGTAGCGTTAACGCCAGTAATCTCAATGTTCCATCAGAAACCAGCCAACTTGGAACTTCAATTCCATTGTTATACAGGATTTTAAGATAACGATGTTTATCATCTGGACGCTCAACTGTAATTACTTCTTTTATATCAGGTAATGCCGTACGGATATGATCAGTCCAACTGTGGTATGCACTTAAATCTCTTTTCTTAAAATCATCAATGACCCAAGGTAGGTTTGAACCGTCAGGCTTAAATTTTTTGCTTTGCCCTGGTGGGCTTGCCTTACGGATGTCCAAACTGTTAAGAATAAACATCTGAACCCCATCATTTAACAAATTCTTTAGCCACGAGGAAAATGGAAATTTTGTAATATCAGCTGGCAGATTGCCTAAGGCAGACTTCTTTATCCCTAGCTTGAAAGAGGGTATCCACCCTCCACCTGTATCTTTTCTATTTTCGGGATAAAAATTGTCATTTCCTCCTTCTTGTTTCTTGATTATCTGTTTGTAGAAGGTTGAGTTGTATTTTTGGTTAATAATTTTGTGTCCTTCATTCTTGAACTCTGGGAATTCAAGTCTTAATATACCATTTAAGCTCTTACGTGAATGCCCATCATCCAACAATATTACGCGCTCTTCATGGATGGCGTGCTCCTGAGTGTCATTTGTCAAGCCTAATCGCACCTCGTATCGAATCCTGTCAAACTTGCTTTCTGGCAACAAGTTTTTCTGCTCCTTTGGTATCTCCAACTCAATCGCCAATTCAATATCCCCACCCTTACTCCCAAAGGTCAAATCCATATAATTCTGTGTCCGCTGGTTGATGGCATAATCTACCCCATTTCCCACCAAATCGGCAATAAAACTGACCACGTCCAAGAACGTCGTCTTGCCGGTGGCATTTGCCCCCACCAGCACATGAAAATCGGCCAAAGGCTGTGAAATGTACTTTAGGCTCCTATAATTCTTTGCTTCAATCAGTCGTATCATGCTGTAAAAATACTAGTAACTCTTACAATTCCGGCATCAAACTTCCCATTCTTTACTTGTTCTATAAACAGTCCCCTTGAACAACGCCACCACCTTCCCTTCTTGGTTCGTCACCGTCACCCGGTAATTGGCAATCTTGTTGGACAAGTGCTCCTCCTCGGCCACCGCCGTCAGTACATCGCCAGGATGCGTGGGCAGCGTGTGCGAGATGGACGTTTCGATGGAAACCGACTTGCGGCCATGCGAATTGCTGGCAAAGGCAAAAGCGCTGTCGGCAAACGAAAACGTGATGCCTCCATGCGCAATGCCGAATCCGTTGCACATTTCCGACCGCACGGTCATGCGCAACACGGAGCGACCCGGTGCATCCTCCACCCGCTCGATGCCGAGCCATTGGCTGAACGGGTCATTGTTGTACATGGCATCCACGACCCTCGTGGCGAAGCTTTTTTCCTTATTCTCCATAAAAAGTCTGGTGCGATTTGGCCATTTTGCGCAGCAACGGGCTACAACGGTAACGGTCTTCGAGGTATTCGGCATGAAGGGCATCCAGCATGTGGACGCAGTTTTCAATACCAATCTCATCGGCCCAGCGCAAAAGGCCCTTGGGGTAGTTTACACCCTTGGTCATGGCCAAGTCAATATCGTCACGGCTGGCAATGCGCATATAGAGTGCATCTGCTGCCTCATTGATGAGCATCATCAGGATTCGGGCAAAGATGACCCTGCCCAGTTCCTCATCCTGCTTCGCAACGGGGTTTTGCGCCCCTTCCGCATAGTCGTAATAGCCCCGCCCCGTCTTCCGGCCGAGCCAGCCCGCTTCACTAAGGCGTTTTTGGGTGAACGAGGGCTTGTAGCGGGGGTCATAGAAGAACGACTGGAAAACCGTCTCTGTCACCGTGTAGTTTATGTCGTTGCCAATGAAGTCCATCAGCGTGAACGGCCCCATGCGGAAGCCGCCAAGCGCCGTCATGGCCCAGTCAATGGTAGCGATGTCGGCAATTCCCTCTTCGAGGATGCGCAGCGCCTCGCCGTAGTAAGGCCGGGCCACCCGGTTCACGATGAAGCCGGGCGTGTCCTTGGCCATCACCACCAATTTTCCCCAGCTTTCAATCAGTAGTTTTGCCTGCTTCGCAATACCAGGGGCGGTCTGCACAGCAGGTATCACCTCCACCAACTGCATCAGGGTAGCAGGATTGAAAAAATGGATACCCAGCACCCGCCCTGGCTGCTGGCAGGCACTTGCAATAGCCGCCACGGATAGCGACGAGGTATTGGTTGCCAAGATGCAATCGGCAGCGACGATGCTTTCCAATTCCTTGAACACCGATTTTTTGACGGCCAAATCCTCGACGATGGCCTCGATGACCAGCCCCGTTTCGCCGAAGGCGGCCAATTCATTCACGAAATAGGTGCGCCCGAAAATGGCCTTGGCCGTGGCGTCGTCCAGTTTGCCCTTTTCGGCCAATTTGTTGAGACTGCCCAACAAGTTAGCCTGTGCCCGCTCCAAGGCCGTTTGGTTGCTGTCGAAGACAAAGACCTCGTGGCCAGCCGTGGCCGCCACCTGTGCTATGCCAGCTCCCATGGAGCCAGCACCGATGATGCCGATTTTATACATAAGTCGAATTATGGGTCAAATCTAAGTCAAAACGGGCTTGCAGCGCAGATAGGGCATGGATAAACATACGGGATGCCCTTTCTCCAATTATCTTTGTTTGAAAATAAGCTGCTTGACCCCTGGCAATTGGAAGGCAGCATTACGGAGCAGCCAACAAAAGGATGGCTCGCACGGTTTTCATCAAAACATAAATCATCTCACCATGAAAAATCACTTGTTCCTTGCCACGCTGGTCTTCGTGCTGGCCGCATTCCTTGGTTGCAAAAACGAGCCCGGCAAACATAGCCAGGCTGGCCTCATACCCCGTGGCGACACCATGCGGATTGACCGCTTCGAAAACGAAGTGAAAGCCTACGAGGCCGCCGACCAAGCCCAAATGCCAGCTAAAGGGGGTATCGTTTTCGTGGGCAGTTCCAGCATCCGGCTTTGGACGACCGTTGCGCAGGATTTTGCGCCGCTACCCGTCATTGGCCGGGGCATCGGCGGCAGCACCACGCCAGAAATCAACCACTATGCCAAGCGGCTGGTCTATAATTACGAACCGAGCGTCATCGTCTATTATTGCGGCGAAAACGACATCGCCGACGACACCCCGCCACAAGTGGCTTTCCAGAACTTCAAAAAATACATCGGCGAAACGGAAAAGAACCTGCCCAACGCCACGGTCATTTTCATCTCGGCCAAGCCCTCGCCCAGCCGCTGGCACCTTTGGAAGAACGTGCAGCAGTTCAATGGAATGGTGGAACAATTTGCCAACAGCCGCCCAACCAAGCTGCGCTATGTTGACATCAGCAAGGAACTCTTGGGGGCCAACGGAGCGCCTGACCCTGCCCTTTTTGCCGAAGACAAGCTGCACCTGAACGCCAGCGGCTACGCCAAATGGACGGCGGTGCTAAAGCCGGTGGTGATGGAGGTTTATAACGCTAAGACGGTGAAATGACACCTTTTTGCTTGGCTGAAATAGGGCTTTGATTTTTCATCCATTTGTCTATCTTCGCATCGCTTTTTGAAAAACGGGCATCCGGTCTTCAATAAAGGCCCCGAAAAGAGCATGGTTGCGGGCTGCCATCCAGCATCAAGCATCCAGTACCCGGGCATCCAGCAATGCAAAAGGTCATTTACAAGGATTTGGGACGCATCCCCTACCGGGAGGCTTGGGACTTGCAGCAGGGGCTGCACAACGAAGCCATCCAAAGGAAGCGGGAGAACAGGGAGCGAAAGGAGCGGGGCGAGGCATTGTTGCCCATCAGCCACCACTTGCTGTTCTGCGAGCACCCCCCTGTGATGACGCTGGGCCGCAGCGGCTTGGAGGAGCACTTGCTGCTCGACGAGGCGGGCCTTCAGGCAAAAGGCATCGAGTTCTTTAAAATCAACCGGGGCGGCGACATCACGTACCACGGGCCGGGGCAAATCGTGGGTTACCCGATTTTTGACCTCGACGAGTTTTTCACGGATGTCCACCGCTACGTGCGCTGCCTGGAAGAGGCCGTCATCCGTACCCTTGCCGAATATGGCATCACGGATGCCTACCGCATCAAGGAGTACACAGGAGTCTGGCTGCCGCAAAAGGGGTGGCTGCCCAAACGGAAAATTTGCGCCATCGGCGTACATCTCAGCCGTTGGGTGACGATGCACGGGTTCGCTTTCAACGTGAACACCGACCTCGGCTACTTCCGCCACATCGTGCCTTGCGGCATCAACGACAAAGACAAAGACGTCACGTCCCTGGCGAATGAGTTGGGGCACACTATGGACGAGCACGAGGTCAAGGAAAAACTGCGCCAACACCTTGCCGAGCTTTTCGGCTTTGAATTTGCGTAGCCATTGTTTTCCTATTTCTTCAAATGCCGATGGTCAAAAATTGCCATTGGTCATTGGTCATTGTGGTCGTTTTACCCTCAATGACCAATGACTTTGATGACCAATGACATAAGCGGCACAACCAGGATTTATGGCCCATGAAAAAGGATATTCCAGAATACAAAGTGGAAGAACTGGCCATCGCTATTTTACCAAGGGTTGAGGACGGCATCCAAGACGACGAAATGTGGGATGTTTATCTGGTAAACCTCAAGGCGGACAGCATCGAAAACGTGTTGATAAACTCCCGTGGCTACGGCGAGATTGACGGCGAGCAGATGAAAACGACCGTCCTACGCCATTTCTTCAACGAGGTAGGCCCGCACCAGGCCCACCTGATAGAGCCTATCCAGACCAAGCTGTTCGACATTGCCAACGAGTACTGGGTCAGCTTTACCTACGACGGCTATATGTACGACAAGCGCTACGTGTTCGTGCGGGGCAGCATTTCAGTGGACAATTTCACCACCATCCCTTTTTTGGAGCGGAAGGGGGTGATGATAAGATGAGATAGTTGGCCATTAGCTATTGGCTGTTGGCTATTGAAGCGTAAATATGAAACCAAAAAAAGTAAGCGAATCCGTGGCGACCATGACGGAGATGGTGATGCCCAACGACACCAACCCGCTGCACAACCTCATGGGCGGCAACCTCATGCGTTGGATGGACGTGGTGGCGAGCATTTCCGCAGGCAAGCATTGCGAAGCACATGTGGTAACTGCCAGCGTTGACCATGTCTCCTTCCACAAGCCCATCGCACTCGGCGATATTGTCACCCTGAATGCCAGTGTGACGAGGGCGTTCAACACCTCCGTGGAAATCTTCGTGGAGGTCTTCGCCGCCGACATCAAGGGTGGCAACCCACGCAAGTGCAACCACGCCTATTTCACCTTCGTGGCCCTGGAAGACGAGACCCGCAAGCCCAGGCCGGTGCCAGAGGTCATCCCACTCACCAGTGAAGAAGAAAAACTATACGAAAGTGCAGCACGACGCAGGGAGGTGCGCATGATATTGAGCGGCCGTATGAAGCCTGAAGAGGCGTCAGAACTTAGGGCGTTGTTCCAGAGCTTCGTGCCGAACAGCGGTAGTTGAGGCCCAAATATGCGCTTACATGCTCCTATACATCAGGAACAGCAGCAGTAAGAGTATCAGTACAGCGATGCCTACTGTCGTGAAGAATTTCTTGTTGTCCCTTTTGTCCAATGAATCGTTGCGTTTTCTGCTCTTGGTTGACATATCTTTTTCGTTTGTGGTTGGTTAGTGTGTTGAAATCATGCGCTAAGCAACGCCGAAATTAGCGGTTCGGTGAAAAAATACAAGCGATTCAAGGTGATTTTTTCCAGAAAAAGCAAAGCCCCGGTGAAGTTGCGCCGGGGCTTTGCTTTTTTCCGTAAACTCCAAAGGCTTATTTCTTCGCCTCCACAAAATAATAGACCCTTGTCAGCAACTTAGCCGGGTCTTTCTCCACTTCGGGGTCGGTCACATATTCTTCAAGCACGGGGGCAATTTCCTTCAATCCCTTTTCTTTCACATAAGCGCCCAAGGTTTCGTGGGCGGCCATCATGCCTTCGTAGGGGCCATAATAATCCACCACGAGGGCACGGTTGGCAGGCACCTCAAACACCTTCAAATTGGGGTCACCAGCAACGGCAGTGCCTGGCGTGATGGGCATGGCCACGGCCATGTCAGTTTTCTTATTGGCCTCGTCCCAAGTGTAGTAAACGCTCGTGGGAGGGCCAGCGGCCTGCATCTTTATCTTGCCCATCATGCCAATGATTTTGGTGATGCGCTCGGAGAAGAAGGCTGGTTTAAGCGCTTCTTCAATGCTCGTTTGCACCCTAATGCCGAGGTAAGTCGCTCCTTTGAAATCCAATTCCTGCACTTTCAAGGTGCTAGCAGTGGGTGTGGTGGCAGCCTGCGCTTCGGCCATTTCCTTGAGGTCGGCGAGGCCAGTATCGAACATCTTGTTCATGGCGCCGCTCATGAAAAGTGCCCCCATCAGGTTGGTTGGCCAACCCATATGGAAGGACATGCCCCAATAAGTTTTGGTAGCGCCGTTCTCCCCATCTTCCAGCCTGAACCAGCCTTCGCTGTCACCCTGTCCCTCAAATTCCAACTTCGTTTTAACGGAAGTGGAAGGGGTGGACTCAATGATGGTCTGCTTGCCATTGCCGGAGCCTTCCGAAGTCCAGGAACTGACCTGGCCTATACCGGAAGTCACTTCATTATAAGTGTTCTTGATGGTTGGGTCTTCTTTCTTCCAAGGCCCCTAGGTCTCTTGGGTTTTCAGGTCATTGACGATGCTGAATACCACCTCCTTAGAGGCGTTGATATCAATGTTCCGCTCGTAATCAAAATGCTTGGGCATGAAGGCGGCTGCTACCAATGCCAAGCCGATGATGCCTAAAAGGCCAAACAGGATTTTTTTCAAGATTCCCATGACAAAAAATTTTAGTTGGTGAAAATTTTTGTTTTAAAAACGTGAAGTTAAATTATTTTTAAAAACAAAAAGTGTTTTATGTTATTTTTTCGACTTTGCTTCAAAAAAATAATACAGGCAGGAATACTGCAAAGGAAGGCAAAAGCATCCTTTTCCATATTTAACACCCCTGTTTTTTCAGAAGGATTTACTTTTGCCCGCCCGTAACACGGACTGACAGTCCGTGCGCTAATGTTTGCCATGCAACACGGACTGGCAGCCCGTGTTACAAACCTTTGTGAAATGATTAAGAACCGCTATTTCGACTTGATTGACCAGACCTTCTACTTCCCTCAGGAGGGCTTCGACATCGAAGATGGCAACCTCGTTTTCAACGGCGTACCGCTGATGTATTTGATTAAAAAATACGGCACGCCCCTCAAGTTGACCTACCTGCCCAAGATTGGCACACAGATAAAACGGGCTCGCAACCTTTTCACAAAGGCCATGAAGACCAGCGGCTATCGGGGCAAGTACAATTATTGCTACTGCACCAAAAGTTCCCACTTCAGTTATGTGGTGAAGGAGGTGATGAAGCACGACGTGGAGATAGAGACCTCCAGCTCTTTTGACATTGACCTCATCCGCCGCTTGTTCGAGGAGGAGTTCATTGACAAACAGACCATCATCGTCAACAATGGCTTCAAGACCCGTGAGTACGCCGAGAAGATTTCGAGCCTCATCAATGAGGGCTTCGAGAACGTCATACCCGTACTAGACAACAAGGAGGAACTTACTTTCTTCGAGGAAATGGTGAAGGGGACGTGCAACCTCGGCCTACGGGTAGCCACGGACGAGGAGCCCAACTTCGAGTTCTATACCAGCCGCCTCGGACTGCGGGCTTCCGAAATCATCAGCTTTTACAAAGACCGCATCGAGAAAAACCCCAAGTTCAATCTCACCATGCTCCACTTCTTCGTGGACACGGGCATCAAGGACACCATTTACTATTGGGGCGAGCTGAAAAAGGCCGTGAAGATGTACTGTGAGCTGAAAAAGGTCTGCCCTACGCTCACAGCCCTGAACATCGGCGGGGGCATGCCAATACGCAACTCGCTCGGCTCAGAGTTCGACTATACATACATGGTGCGTGAAATCGTGAACCTCATCCTCAATGCCTGCCAAGAAGAGGAAATCGAAGAGCCGGACATCTTCACCGAGTTCGGCAAATACACCGTGGGGGAGAGCGGCGCCATCATTTACTCGATACTTGGCCAAAAGCGCCAGAACGACGCCGAGCTTTGGTACATGATTGACAACTCGCTCATCACCACCATCCCCGACGCCTGGGGCATTGGCGAGCGTTTCATCCTTTTGCCCGTGAACAAATGGTTCAACGAGGTACACCGGGTGAACGTCGGCGGCATATCCTGCGACAACTCCGACTACTACAATTCCGAGATACACGACACAAGGGTCTATCTGCCCGTTATTGACGACAACAGCAAGGAACCGCTCTACATCGGCTTCTTCCATACCGGTGCCTACCAAGATTCGCTCAGCGGCTATGGCGGCATCAAGCACTGTCTCATCCCGTCGCCGAAGCACATACTTATCTATAAGGATTCAAAAGGGAATATCGTGGATAAGCTCTACAAGGAGGAGCAGAAACCGGAGGATATGCTAAGGATATTGGGGTATATTTAGGATTTCGGAATAGGTTCCCTACGGGAATGACAAATGCAGATTTCGGATTCAGATGAATAGTCGAGCCAATCCGAAATCCACATTTGTCATTCCCGTAGGGAACCTAATCCGCAATCATTTAAGCCACCCCTTCTCCCGATACCAAGCCAACGTCTCTTCCAGCCCCTCCTCCAAATCGTACTGCGGCTGGAAGTTCAGGTCTTCCCTCAGCGGCTCGATGTCGCATTTCCAGTTGAGGCTTTCGAGGATGCGCACTTTTTCGAGGTTGAGCGCCGGGTAGCGGCCTGATGCCTTGCCCACCTGTTCCAGCAGCCAAGCCACACCACGCACGAGCGTCACGGGCAGGTGCAGGCGCAGGGTCTTTTTGTTCAGCAGTTGCTTCGCAATGCGGCCCAGGTCCCATTGGGCATAGTAACGACCATCGGAGATGAAATAGCCCTTGCGATGAACGTCGGCATGGGTGGTGGCGTCCAGCACTGCCCGAACGAGATCCCTCACATAGACAAAGGCGAGGTGCTGCCGCTGGAAGCCGATATAGCCCTCGAAGTGGTTGTTTATCATCTTGAAAAACGTGAGGAAGTCACGGTCACGGGGGCCATACACCCCGGTCGGGCGGATAACGACGTAGGGGAATTCGGGATGGGTGGCCAGGTAGCGCTCCGAAGCAAGCTTGGCCTCGCCATAGGTATTGATGGGGCGCTGTGGGTCTTCTTCTTTCAGGAAGTCGGTGAGGTCCTTGCTGGCAACAGGCCCGTAACTGGCCGCCGAACTGATGTAAGTGAACTTTTCGGGCATTTCGCCGGAGGCGAGGATTGCGTCCACGAAGTTCTTGGTGTAGTCAAAATTAACCCGCATATAGTCCGAGAGCTTGGGCGCTGCCACCACCCCGGCGTTGTGGATGATGTAGTCGAACTGCTTGCGCTTCATGAGGTTGGCCATCTGGCCCATGTCCTCATAGTTCAGTTCCACGAAGTTGATGCGCTCATCCTGCAGGAACTCCCGGCTGCTCGACTTGCGCACGCCAGCGTACACGTCGAGTTCACGCCGCAGTGCCTCGTCCACGAGGTGGCTGCCGACAAAGCCCGATGCTCCGGTGATGAGAATCTTTTTCATTGTTGGATTGCTTCATGGTTTCATTGCTTCATGGTTTCATTGTTTCATTGTTTCATTGTTGCCCGCATGACATGTGCCGTGACAATGAAACAATGAAACAATGAAACCATGAAGCAATGAAACCATGACTACAAGTTCTTGATAAAGCACCTCCTCCGCTTGTGCTGCCGAGGGTTATAGTCCTTCCAAATGGCCTGCACATGGATATTGGTCTCCAACTCTGGGTTGGTCTCTACTTTCTTGATGCCGAATTTCTGATAATTTTTTAGAATTTTCTCAAAAATCATGATGTGGACGCCCTTTCGCTGGTATTCCTTGTCAATGGCAATGAGGTAGAAATCGGCCCGGTCGTTCTTGCGCATGGAACTGAGGATGTGGAGAAACCCAAATGGGAACAGCTTACCTTTTGCTTTTTGGACGGCCTTGGACAGCGAGGGCATCGTTAAGCCAAAGGCAATGACGTCGTTTTGTTTGTCCAAAATGACGGACACGAAATCAGTTTTGATAAAGGTGAAATATTGTTCCGTATAAAACTTGATTTGTGCATCTGTCAACGTCACCGTGCCATAAAGGTCGTGGTAGGCTTTGTTAATGAGGCCAAAAATCTTTGGTGCGTACGGCTTGAGTTGCGAGCGGCTGCCTTCCAGGTGACGCAGTTCGAAGCGCTCGGCCACCTTCTTCGAAAACTCGGCCATGCGGAGCGGTATCTCTGTAGGCACATCAATCTCGAACTCCACCCAGTCGGTGCTTTTCCCGTAGCCGTTTGCTTCTAAATGCGTCAGGTAATAAGGGTGGTTGTACATGGTGGCGAATGTGCCAAGTTCATCGAAGCCTTCGATGAGCATCCCTTCCCGGTCAAGGTCGGTGAAGCCGAGCGGCCCGTGTATTTGGGTCATGCCCTTCTGCCGTGCCCAGCCTTCCACTGTTTTAAACAGCAGGGTGGACACCTCCCTATCGTCAACGAACTCTATCCAACCGAAGCGGGCTAGCCTCTTGCCCGTTTTTTCGTTCTCGGCCTTGCTCAGTATGCCAGCGATTCGCCCAACGATTTTGCCGTTTTTTTTGGCCACCCAATAGCACTTGTCGCAATACTCGAAAGCCGGGTTTTTGCGCAGCGTCACCATATCGTCATGGATGAGCGGCGGCACCCAATTGGGGTTGTCCCTGTACAGCTCGAACGGAAATTTGATGAAGTCCAGCACTTCGCTCCGACTGGACGCCTCGTGGATGGTTACCATTTATTCAATTATTGATGTCGGTTGGCTCGATGGCTATTGCGGGAGCAAAAGAACGTCATTTTATTTTGCTGCGCAAATGGGGCCTACCCGTTCAGGAACCGGTCCAAATCTTCTTTCCTTGAGAATACGACCAGCAAGTCGCCTTCTTGCAGTATCGTGTCGGGTGCCACTACGCCGATGGCATCCTTTACCTCACGGGTGACGCCGAGGATGTTCTTGCGCTTCTTCTTTCGGATGATGGTGATGATGTTCATGTTGAACTGTTGGCGGAACTCGGTCTGCGCCACCGTCTTGCCGATGAGGTCTTCCGGTAGGTTGATTTCATAAATGGAGTATTTCTCCGAAATCTCGAACGAGTCAATGATCTGGTGCAGTTCCAAGCGTTTAGCAAGGCGGTAGGCGGCCTCCTCCTCTGGGTGGATGATTTCGTCCACGCCCATCGCTTCCAGCACACTGTGGTGCAGCACGGTGATGGCCCGGCTGATGAGGCGCTTGGGGTTGTGCTGCTTCATCAGTGCCGTGGTGAGGATGGAACTGCCCTCGTCCTCGCCGATGGCCACGATGATGACGTCGGACTGCTCAACGGGCAGGTTCTTGATGGCCTCCGGGTTGGTGGAGTCCAGGGCAACCGTGAAGGTGAGCCGCTCCTTCACGGCGTCTATTTTCTCGCTACGCTTGTCCACGCCTATGACCTCGTGGCCCATTTCCGTGAGCTTGATGGCGAGCGATGCGCCAAAATTGCCGAGGCCGATGATGATGAATTTCATGTTGTTGATTGTTGGATTGTTTTATTGTTAGAATTGTTTGGGGCCTTGTTGTTGCATTTCAGCCTCATAAATCATGATTGACCTGTACGGCCAACAATCAAACAATTCAGCAATTAAACAATCATCCAATTACGTAATAATCACATTTTCTACCGGATACCGATAGTGTTTTGCGTCCAGTGCTTTCTTCAAAAAGCCGAGCAGAATAGTGTACATGCCCACCCTTCCGACGAACATGGTCAGCGAGATGATGGCCTTGCTGGCGGTGGTAAGTTGGGCAGTAATCCCAAGCGAAAGCCCCACGGTGCCGAAAGCAGAAAACACCTCGAAAACGATTTTATCAAGTGCAATTTCGGGGTTGTAGTAACCTACGGCCATGGTCGAAAAGCCCAAGGCTATCAATGAGAGCGCAATCACGATAAATGCCCGCAGCAGCGACTCGTTGGCCACTTCCCGCATGGCAAACTCCACGTGGTCACGCCCACGGGCGATGTTGAAGATGCCCATGGTGGCCACGGCAAATGTGCTGGTCTTGATGCCGCCACCCGTTGAACCCGGCGAAGCGCCTATCCACATGAACAGCAGCGTTATCAGCATACCTTCACGGGTAAGCGTGGCCATGTCAATATTGTTGAAGCCCGCCGTGCGGGGCGTCACGCTCAGGAAAAACGCCACCAACCATTTGCCAACGCCGTCGTGCTCTTTCAGCGATGAATTGTATTCGGTGATGTAAAACAGGCCAGTTCCAACTACTAACAGAATGGCCGTTGTGCGCAGCACGATGCGGCTGTTGAAGTTGATGACCCAAGGCACGTGCTTGTAGGGGTCGCCCATGAACCACTGCCGAAAGCGGGTGAACATGCGCTCCCGCACGTAGTCCACGATGTTGAAGGAGATGAAAAATCCAAGTCCGCCAAAGATGATAAGCAGCGCAATGATGGTATGGAAGACATGGTTGTGCATCAGGATGGGGTCGGCAAGTCCCTGTAACTTCAATTGGAAACCCGCATTGTTAAAAGCCGAAACAGCGTGGAAAAACGCAAAGTACAATTGCTCGCCAATGTCAAAGCCAAAATCTCTTGGGCTGAGGCTGACAAAGAGCAGCAACATGCCCACCAACTCCACGCCGATGGTGAATGAGACTACCTTCACAATGGTCGAGAATACGTTCTTCAACTGGTCGGCCCCGGTGAAGTCCTTATAAATCAATTGGTTCTTGAAAGAGGCTTCACCCCTAAAGAACAGGCCGAAAAAACTAGTGAAGGTCATCACACCCAGGCCGCCCAACGATACCAAGACTAGAATCACATTTTGCCCAAACCGGGTAAAATATGTGCCAGTGTCCACTACTCCCAAGCCCGTCACGCATACAGCGCTGGTACTGGTGAAAATGGCGTCAATAAAAGAGAATTTACCCGAAACAGTGGATATGGGGAGCATCAGGGCAAAAGCGCCAAACACGATTAGTATCAGGAAGCTGAAAATGAAGAGCAGGGCCGGGTTGACCTGTATCCGTTCCAATTGCAGGCTCCGGGTGGAAATCTCCACCATGAAAATAACGAAGATAGCCAACTGTAGGAACCCCTTCGTCGCCAAGGACTCGAACAGCCCTAAATCGGTTTGCGACAGCAGTAGCACCCCCAAGAACAAAAGCTCCATCATCGCCAACCACTTTTCCCGCTTCCGCTTTAACAGGAAGAAGTTCAAGTATGCCCGGAAGCAGAACAGCAAGAAAAAGAACACCACTGTAAACCTATAAATACCCTCGAAGGCGTCGCTCCAAGAGGGCTTCAACTGGCCTACATCAGCAAAAATGGCCAAAAAGCCAAGCATAGCAAAGCCAAATACCAAGTTGTCAATGACTTGCTGAAACTTGAGCAGGGATTTCTTGCCGGTGAAAAAGCTGCGGATTGGCACTTATTTTTTCTATAAAAAATCGTAACTACTTAGGAGGGTGTGGGATGTTTTTGGAAAAAAACTGAAAATTTTTACCCAGTTCCCCTGCCAACCAGTTACAAAATATGAAAATCACTCATACCGAAGGTGTTGCCAAGGGCACGAATGGTTTGGATTTTGACGGAAACAGTTCAAAAACGGGTCAAATCTAAAATGGCGCAGGGAGTTTTACCCAAAAAAATGCACATGGTTTCAAAGAGCCGCTCAGTTCTCCGCCATTTCTTTGGCTACGCTGTAGGGTATGCCGCAGCCATTGACCTCTTTGCCGTTGATAGTCAGCTTTACGCTCAGTTTATACCTGCGCTCCGACATGCCGTCACCACAGGGCAAACTGTCCACGGCAATGCGGATATTATCGCCGCTCTCTTGGTTGATGCCCGTATAAATTAAGGTCTTCTTCTCGGCAACAGGTGGCTGGTAGGCAAAAAACTTTGTGCCTTCATCGTCCATGCCACGGTACTCGATGACGCCCTCCGCTTCTGATACCTGCGCTCCCCAGAAAGGCTCGGTGCCAAGCGCCCAGAAATCATACGGAATACAGGTGTTCCGGAAGTTCTTGGCCTCGGCCTCCAGCACTTCCGATACGACGAGGAAACCCTCCTTGCCTTCGGGCAATTCCAAGCCGCCGTAGTAAGGGACCACGAAGCCCTTCAGTCTTACCACGATGGGTTGGTTTGGGTAGGGGAACTTCAACAGGCGGCGGTAGTGTTGTCCCAATTGCCCAGCCGTTTCGTCCACCACGAGGTAGCGAGCCGCCGGCTCTGCACAGTTTCGGAAGCTGCTGTTTTTGTCATCGAAAATATAGAGGCCGCTCATCTCGGCAGGTGCCTGCGAGGGCATGAGCGCCATGAAGGTCATGGGTGATTCGTTTTTCAAGGAGGCGCTGCTTGTCCGCTCTAAGCTTGCCCACACCCTTTGCTTCTCTTCCGATGAAAGCGGGCTTACCTTTTGGGAAAAAAGCTCGTCACCAAGTTTAGCCAGTAGCGACTGCATCACCAAGCCATGCCCCTCAATGGCGTTACTGTCCGGCCCTGTGCTGAATTTAAGCACTTCACTGAGCGAGGCATCGTCGCCTTTCAGCGCCTTGTCGAGGTGGCCCGTGTAGTCAAAACCCCGTTGGTCGGCCAATTGGCGAAGGCCAGCTTCAACGGTGATTCCACCCACTTCGACAGGCCCGCCGGTGGAGCAGGCTGCCAATAGTAGCATTGCGAGCAGGAGTGATAAAATTCGCATGTTGGGAAGGTTTTCCTTAATTATTTCTCACCATGGCAACTCCATCGGCACAGGCTTCAAAATCAGGCTGTCCCGCTCCGGCCCCGTGGACACCATCGTAATGGACACGTCCAAGTAGCGTTCCAGTACATCAAGGTAGGCTTGGGCTTCCTTCGGCAAATCGTCGAAGTCCTTGGCGGCATCCAACTGCTGCATCCAGCCTCCGAAGTCCTCGTAAATAGGCTCGATATCGGCACCGCAAAGGTCGAATGGCAATTGGTCGGTTTTTTGGCCGTTGTAGCGATAATGCGTGGCGGCCTTTATCTGCTTGAACTTGTTCAGCACGTCAATCTTCGTGATGGCCAATTGCGTGACGCCGTTGAGCATGATGGTGTATTTGAGCTGAGGCAGGTCAATCCAGCCGCAGCGCCTTGGCCGCCCGGTGGTGCTACCGAATTCGGCGCCCTCAGTGCGTAGGAAGTCGCCCGTTTCATCCAATAGCTCGGTGGGGAAGGGCCCGCCGCCGACCCTTGTGCAATAGGCCTTTGTGATGCCGATGACCTGGCCCACCCGTTGAGGAGCAACCCCAAGGCCACTGCACACGCCTGCCGTCACGGTATTTGACGAAGTCACGTAAGGATAGGTGCCAAAATCAATATCGAGCATGGAACCTTGTGCGCCTTCGGCAAGTATGCGCTTGCCTTCCTTCAGTTGCTGGTTGATGAAATACTCGCCGTCCACGAGCACCAGGGAGCGCAGGGTGTTCAGAGCGGCGAACCATTTTTGCTCCTCGCCTTCGAGGTCGAACTCCACCTTAGGCAATGCCTGTAACAAGCCCAAGTGCTTGTTTTTCAATGCATTGTAACGCTCCATGAAATCGGGCAGCAGCGTATCGCCTACCCGCAGGCCGTTGCGCCCGGTCTTGTCCATGTAGGTCGGCCCGATGCCTTTGAGGGTGGAGCCGATTTTCTCCTTGCCTTTGGCGGCCTCATTAGCGGCGTCCAAGAGGCGATGGGTCGGCAGGATGAGGTGCGCCTTTTTGGCCACCAAGAGTCTGCTGCGGTACTCCACCTCGGCAGTGTCGAGGTTGGCCAGTTCCTTTTCGAGGGTGATGGGGTCAATCACCACGCCATTTCCGATGAGGTTGACCAACTCCTGCCGGAAAATGCCGCTCGGCACGGTGTGCAGGACGAACTTTTTGCCATCGAATTTGAGCGTGTGGCCGGCGTTTGGGCCGCCTTGGAAGCGAGCCACCACGTCGTACTGTGTCGCCAAATAATCAACAATCTTTCCCTTGCCCTCGTCGCCCCATTGTAGGCCGAGGATTACGTCTATTGTCATGTTTTCGTTTTAACGAGTAACCAAAGTGAGGTTAGCTATTTTTTTAAAATGTTTTTCGTTTAAAGTTGCCAAGGATAAACCTTTTTGACGAGCAGTTACAGCTATGGCCATGTCCTCGAAACCAAGATTTTCACTTTTTGCTTTCATTTCTTTCCTTATCAACACAGTTTCCATAGCAGCCGCATCATCAAAAGGTATGGCAGGGATACGCTCAAACAACTTTTGCCAAAACCCATCCTGCTGGGCATTGCTGCCCACTAAAATTTCGTATTTGGTGATGGTGGATATGCAAAATGCAGTGTGTGTTTCGGCGAGTCTATAGAAAAAGGTCTCGTCCTTTTTCAGCTTTCTAAAATACTCAATGAGCACTGAAGTATCAATTAGCAGCATCTTTTCCGATTTGGTTCACTTCAGATTGCGCATCCAGAAACGCTTTGTATTCCTCGTCGCTCCAAGTGGGCCCACTTAGCAGTAGCTTTTGAAGGTTGGTAGGCTCCTTCTCCTGCTGGTCAATGTCCTGCATGACCGCTTTTACTAGTCGCTTTTTTTCCCGAAGGGGCAACTGACTAATAAACGCAAGCAATTGCTCGAATTTTAAGTCCACGCTCAGTCTCATGATTCGCTTATTTTTTGAGCCGTCCGCTCACAGGCCCCATTGCACTCCCCATACAGGTTCAGCGCATGGTAGTTGACCTTGAACTTGAGCAGTTCGCCCATCATGTCCTTGATTTGCTGGATGCGGGGGTCGCAGAACTCGAACACCCTGCCACAGTTCTCGCAGATGAGGTGGTCGTGCTGCTTATAGCCGTAGGATTTCTCGTAGAGTGCGAGGTTCTTGCCGAACTGGTGCCGCTTCACGAGGTCGCAGGTCACGAGCAGGTCGAGGGTATTGTAAACCGTGGCCCGGCTCACCCGGTAGCTCTGGTTTTTCATGTGGATATAGAGCGCCTCGGCGTCGAAGTGGTCGCTGCGGCGGTAAATCTCTTCCAAAATAGCAAAGCGCTCCGGCGTCTTGCGGAAGGCATTTTGTTCGAGGTGGCCAGCGAACAGGCGCTTTACTTCCTCGATGATAGCTTCTTCATTTCTCACACCCATGTTGGGGATTTATGAAATTAAAGAGCAAAGGTAGTGAAATTGCTATTGGCCGTTGGCTTTTGACCATTGGCTTTTTTATTGGCGAAAAATGTCCAATTTCGCACGTGCAAGAAGCCCCGAAAAATAATTGGGGGTGGTTTCAGGACACCCGATTGGCGCCGAAGCATGTACCCAATCCGAAATCCGCATTTGTTATTCCCGTAGGGAACCTAATCAGAAATCCAATTATGCCAGATTTCACCTTCAAAAAAGCAGAGCGACTTAAAAGCCTGAAAGTCATCGGCGGCCTGTTTAAGGATGGGCAGTCGTTCGGTGTCTATCCGTTGCGGTTGTTCTGGTCGGCCCAGCCAATGCCGGAGGGTGGCGCACCCGTGCAGTTCACGGTCAGCGTGCCGAAGAAGAACTACAAATCGGCGGTGGCCCGCAACCGCATCAAACGGAAGGTGCGGGAGGCATGGCGGCTGAACAAACACCGCCTCTACCGTCGCCTTGAGGGCAGCCAGCAGCAGTACGCCTGCATGGTGCTCTACACAGGCAAGGAAGACCTGCCTTCGGAGCAGATTGACAAGGCGATGCAGACGATGATACATTTGTTTTATAAGAAGAATATTGCGACCTCACCCCCGGCCCCGCTCCAACGAGAAGAGGGGGCAAGCCCCGGTATTACCCCCCTCTCCTCTTAGAGCCTGTCCCGCATAGCGGGAAGCGGGGTCGGGGGTGAGGCCGAACAACCATTATGCAGCGAATGACCTATTTTCCTGAAATTGATTTTTACTATGCAAAAAGCGATACTAACACTGGCTTTCACCTTGTTGACCTCGTTGGCCTTCGGCCAAAAATACCTCCAGCTCGAACGCCTGCACAGCACCAAGACGAAGAAATACCAGCCCGGCGACGAAATCACCTTTCGCCTCAACAACGGCCAGTGGTACACCCGTGTCATTGACGATATCCACTACGAGCGGCAGTTCCTCTACTTCGCCAATGGCGGCCATGTGGATTTGGACAGCATCGTGGCCTTCCGCAGCTATACGCCCGCCAAGTGGTCGAGGCCATTGGGCAACCAGATGATTAATTTCTCTGCGGTTTGGCTGCTCTATACCTTTGTTGACCAGGCCGTGGCTGGCGACGGCTTCGATACTGGTGTGTTGCTCACAGTGCCCGTCACCAGTTCAGGCTTGGGCTTTGCCTTGAAAAAACTCTTCAAGCACCGTACCTACCGCATCCATCGCAACCGGGAAGGGGAAGTGACCAAGTGGCGGCTGCGGGCGCTGGATTTGACGGTTAATTAAAAGGAAAAAGTAGAAAGTACAAAGGAAAAAGTGGGGTAGCACGCCTCGCTTTTTACCTCTAACTTTGTATTCTTTACTTGCCAAACCAATGACCGTAGCCGAAATATTCAACTACCAAGGCTTTTCAGAAGCTGAAATCGAGCGGGCCGAAAACCGCCGTGCCTTGCAGCGCACACCCACAGAGCAGCTTCGGTTTTTAACGGATTTGATTGAGCTTTCGGCATCGCTTCGCAATATACAAGGTACAACCAACCCTCCCACCATGACCAATCTATATAAGGCTGTCAACGATTTTTTCCAAAAACTCAACGAGCACAGGGTTCAGTACTTGCTCATTGGCGGCTTCGCCGTCAATGCCTATGGCCATGCCCGCAACACGGGCGACCTCGACCTTTGGGTAAACGACACCCCCGAAAACCGCCAAGCACTCGGCAAAGCCTGCGCTGCAGCGGGCGTTGCCGGAGGCGAACTCCTTGTTGACATGCAGTGGGCACCTGGCTGGACGGGCTTCCACCTGCCCAATGGCTTCAAGGTGGAAATCATGGGGTATTTGAAGTCGTTTACAAAAGAGGACTTCCCTACCTGTTTTGCAAAAGCAAAAAAAATCAGCCTTGAGGGCGTAGAAGTGCCGCTCATCCATCTCGCCGATTTATTGAAGGAAAAGGAAGCCACCGCCCGCCCAAAAGACTTGGAGGATGTGGAGCAGTTGAGGAAGATTGATAAGGAGCGGAACTAACCCCCCATTTTCACCTCGTTTTTCTCGAAAACTTACCCCATTTTTGCCCCCCATTTCAGGCTTTGCAATTTCCGCTTGCCTCCAATCCGCAATCGTAAATCCGCAATCCGCAATCCAAACGCTATGGCAGACAACAAAATCATCTTTTCCATGTCGGGCGTCTCCAAGACGTTCCCGCCCCAAAAGCAGGTGCTCAAGAACATCTGGCTTTCCTTTTTCTATGGTGCAAAAATCGGCGTGCTCGGCCTCAACGGCAGCGGCAAGTCCACCCTGCTGAAAATCATCGCCGGCCTCGACCAGAACTACCAAGGCAAAATCGAATTCGAGAAACAGTACAAAATCGGCTACCTGCCGCAGGAACCCGAGCTCGACGAGACGAAGACCGTCCGTGAAATCGTGGAAGAGGGCGTCGGCGAGTTGATGAAGTACATGAAGGAATACAACGAGGTGAACAACAAATTCGCCGAGCCGATGAGCGACGACGAGATGAACAAGCTCATCGAGCGCCAAGGCGAACTGATGGACATCCTCGAAAGCAACAACGCCTGGGAACTCGACCACAAGCTCGACCGGGCCATGGACGCCCTGCGCTGCCCGCCCGACGATGCCCAAGTGAAAGTCCTCTCCGGTGGCGAGCGCCGCCGGGTCGCACTGGCCCGACTCCTGCTCTCCGAGCCGGACATCCTCCTGCTGGACGAGCCAACCAACCACCTCGACGCTGAGAGCATTGACTGGTTGGAGCAGTTCCTGCAACAGTTCCCCGGCACGGTCATCGCCGTGACGCACGACCGCTACTTCCTCGACAACGTGGCGGGCTGGATTCTCGAACTCGACCGTGGCGAGGGCATCCCGTGGGAGGGCAACTACTCAAGCTGGTTGGAGCAAAAGGCCAAGCGTTTGGAACAAGAGGCTAAGGCCGACGACAAGCGGAAAAAAACCTTGGAGCGGGAATTAGAGTGGATTCGACTTAGCCCAAAAGCCCGCCAAGCCAAGGGCAAGGCCCGTTTGAACGCCTACGACAAGATGGCTGGCGAAGAGACCAAGGAAAAAGAAGCAAAACTGGAGCTCACCATCCCGCCCGGCCCACGTCTGGGTGAAGTGGTGATAGAAGTGGCGGGCCTGAACAAAGCCTTCAACAACCGGGTACTGTTCGAAAACTTCACGTTTTCCGTTCCGAAAAACTCCATCGTGGGCATCATCGGCCCGAACGGGGTGGGCAAGACGACCCTGTTCCGCATGATTATGGGCCAAGAGAAGCCGGACAGCGGCAGCATCACGCTCGGCGACACGGTGAAGGTGAGCTATGTTGACCAAAGCCACGCCGCCATTGACCCAGAGAAATCGGTCTATGAAGTGGTGAGCGGCGGCCTCGATATTTTGAAGGTCGGAAGCTATGAAATGAACGCCCGTGCCTATATCGGCCGCTTCAATTTCACGGGCAACGACCAGCAGAAAAAATCAGGTGTGCTTTCCGGTGGGGAGCGCAACCGCCTCCACTTGGCCATGACGCTGAAGGACGGCGGCAACGTGCTCCTCCTCGACGAGCCGACCAACGATATTGACATCAATACCCTGCGGGCGCTCGAAGATGCGCTCGACGCCTTCGCTGGCTGCGTCATGGTCATCAGCCACGACCGCTGGTTCATTGACCGCTTGGCCACGCACATCCTTAGCTTCGAGGACGAGGGCGAAGTGGTGTTCTTCGAGGGCAATTACCAAGACTATGAGGCCGCCAAAAAGGCCAAGTTGGGCGACGTGACGCCCCATAGGCCAAGGTTCAAGAATTTGTTGAAGAGTTGATAATCAACAACTTGGGTAAAAAGAGAAAAGGGTTTTCGGCAGCTGCCGAAAACCCTTTTCTCTTTAAATCATCCCTGCTCCTCCCGCAATTTCCTTCGCAAAATCTTACCCACATTCGTCTTGGGCAGTTCTTTGCGAAACTCCACGGACTTCGGCACTTTATAGCCCGTCAGCCCGCCCCGGCAGTGTTCTATCATTTCCTTTTCGGTGAGCGAGTCGTCTTTTTTCACCACAAACAACTTCACCACCTCGCCCGATTTCTCGTCCGGCACACCGATGGCGGCGCACTCCAACACCTTAGGATGCTCGACGGCCACGTCCTCGATTTCATTGGGATAGACGTTGAAGCCGGAAACGAGAATCATGTCCTTCTTCCGGTCCACGATTTGGAAAAAGCCATCGGGGTGCATCAGGCCGATGTCGCCCGTGCAGAGCCAGCCGTCCTTGATGGTCTGTGCGGTGGCATCGGGGCGGTTGTAGTAGCCCTTCATTACCTGAGGGCCTTTGATTTGTATTTCGCCCGTTTCGCCTTGCGGCAATGGGTTCCCGGCTTCGTCCACGATGCGCATATCGGTGCTGGAGACGGGCAGGCCAATACAGCCCGGTCTGCCGGAGCCGTCCATGGGGTTCACACTGGCCACTGGCGATGACTCCGTCATACCGAAGCCTTCTATCAGGGGCGACCCCGTCACTTTGCGCCATTTTTCGGCAACGGCTCGCTGCACCGCCATGCCGCCGCCAAGGCCAAACTTAAGCTCGCTAAAGTCGAGCGAGGCAAAGTCGGGGTGGTTGAGCAGGGCGTTGAACAGGGTATTGACGCCTGTCATAAGGGTGATTTTGTAGTTCTTGAACTCCTTCATCACCGAGGGAAGGTCACGGGCATTGACCACGAGCACCGTGAGCGACCCCATGCTGAACAGTGCCAAACAGTTGACCGAAAAAGCGAAGATATGGTACAGCGGCAGTGGCGACAGCCCCACAAATTCCTCCGCTTTGAAGGCTGGGCCCAGCCACACCTTGATTTGTATCATGTTCGCCACCAAGTTGCGGTTGGTGAGCATGGCACCCTTGGCCACGCCCGTAGTGCCGCCCGTGTATTGCAGCGCAACCACGTCGTCGGGATGTTGGGGGAAGGGCTTGATGGTGAAACGCTTGCCCTGCTCCAAGGCATAGGAAAAGGTGACCGTGTTTGGCAGGTTGTAGTTTGGCACCATGCGCTTGATATAGCGTATGGCGAAGTTGACCAAGATGCCCTTAAAGCCGAGCATCTCGCCAATGCTGGTTATGATGACGGTCTTGATTTGCGTGTCGGGCAGCACCTCTTGCAGGTTGGCTGCGAAGTTCTCACAGATGACGATGGCCTTTACGCCTGAGTCGGTGAATTGGTGGCGCATCTCTCTTGGGGTATAAAGCGGATTGGTGTTCACGATGACCAATCCAGCCCGAAGACAACCGAACAGGGCAATGGGATACTGCAACAGGTTAGGCATCATCAGCGCCACCTTGTCGCCCGGCTCCAGGCCCCGTGAGTGCAGGTAGGCCCCGAACTGCGTTGAGTACTTGTCCACTTGGGCATAGGTGATTTCCTTACCCATGCAAGAGAAGGCTTTATTGTTGGGAAACTTTTTGAAGGTCTCGTCCAACAATGCCACCAGCGATGGGTAGGCATTTTCGTCTATGTTGGCGGGCACCCCTTTGGGGTAGTTTTGCAGCCACGGTCTTTGATTTGTCATGCGTTGCGTTATTTTTTTAAGTTAGGACTTGGGCGAAAAATACAAAGTTTGGCACATGTGGCAAGGAAAAAATTCACCCACAAAGAAATTGAACGCCGATAGGTGAAAAGATAGGGACACACTATAAAAATGCATGGGCTTTACCAAACCACCTCCGGCAAGGTCTTGTGCCAATCGGGGAAGACGGCCACCACCTGCCGCCGCAGCTTGTCCAACAGGGCCAGTATGTCCAGTATTTCGTCCTCTTTTTCAGGAAAAGCCTCCAAGAACACCTGCCAAGCCGCCATACTGCGCTCGATAGCGATAACTAGTATTCGGGAAGTTCGGTAGGAATCGCTGTTCAGTGGGCCTTCCCAATGCTCGTCGTTGATTTCGTCATAGCCGTTCAGCGCACGGCTAATCTTTGCCCCAATGAAAAACATATACCAGCCGATGATTTCCCGTTTGTCGGACACGTCCTGCCAGCGAGCGAGGATTTCTTCCTCGCCCTTGATGCCCATTTCTACCCAACGGATGGACTCTTGGCCTTTTTCAGGGAAAAACGCTTTGCCCGCTTCAAAAAAAGCTTCAGCCTTGTCCATGTAATCATCGTGGAATTTCATCCACTGCTCCTCCAGTTCGACCACCATCTGGCTGGGTGGTGGCTCCTCCACATCGGGCAGGTTGTCAAGGTCAATGCCCAGTTCTTCGGCGTGTTGCCGGAGCATGTCGAGCGCCTTGGCCATGTTGTTGGACACGTATTCCCAGAATTTGGGGTTGGAGATGTCTTTTTCTTCTTCCGTCAAACCAGCCTCCACTTCCATCTGGTAGCTATAGCAGCGGTCGGTGTACTTGCAGCGCTCGCACCAGCGGTCGCAGTAGTTGTAGATGCCGGGGATGTATTTTTCTTCGTCTGTCATAGTATGTTGCATTTTGATGAAACCAACGATTGACAAACTTATAAAAATTGCCACAAAAAAAGGTGATGCCACCTCAAGCAGCATCACCTTTTCTCATTCAGTGTTTATTCATCAAATATGCAGCGGCCGATTCCCCGTAGCCGCCAGCGCCGCTTCCTTAATCGCCTCTGCATAAGTCGGGTGGGCGTGGCTCATGCGGGCGCAGTCTTCCGCAGAGGCCCGGAACTCCATCAGGGTCACGGCATCCGCAATCAGGTCGGCAGCCCGTGCGCCTACGATGTGCATACCAAGGATTTCGTCAGAGTCCTGATGGGCGAGGACTTTCACCATGCCCTCTGTATCGGTGCTGGCACGGGCACGACCAAGGGCCTTCATCGGGAACTTGCCCACTTTGTAGGGTATGCCCGCCGCCTTTAGCTGCTCCTCCGTTTGGCCAACACTGGCCACCTCTGGCCAAGTATAGACCACGCCGGGTATGAGGTTGTAGTCAATATGTGGCTTTTGCCCTGCTATGGTTTCCGCCACGAAGACACCCTCTTCTTCGGCCTTGTGGGCGAGCATAGCGCCCTGCACCACGTCGCCAATGGCATAGATGCCCGGCACATTGGTCTGCAAATGGTGGTCAACAGCGATGCGGCCACGCTCGTCCTTGGCCACGCCAGCGTTTTCCAAACCCAAATTATCGGTGTACGGCCTACGGCCAATGGCCACGAGGCAGTAGTCGGCTTCGAGGTTGAATTTCTCTTCGCTGTCCCGCTTCTGTACCTCCACGGTCACGCCTTTCTTGGTGGCCTTCACGGTGTTCACCTTGTGGCCGAGGTGGAACTTGAAGCCGAGGCCCTTCAGCGACCGTTGCAGTTCCTTGCTGCAGTCGCCGTCCATCGTTGGGATGATGCGATCCATGAACTCCACCACCTCGACTTCGGTGCCAAGGCGGGCATAGACCGAGCCCAGTTCCAGCCCAATGACGCCGCCGCCGATGATGACCATGCGCTTTGGCACGGCTTCAATGTTCAGCGCCTCGGTGCTGGTGATGACCCGTTTTTTATCATAATTGAATGCCTCTGGCACAATGGGCTTCGAGCCGGTGGCGATGATGGTCTTGTCGGTCTCGATTTCCTCGGTCGTACCGTCTTGCTTCGCAACGCTGATTTTATTGGCATTCACGAACGAGCCGTGGCCCTTATAGACATCAATCTTATTTTTCTTCATCAAAAAATCAATGCCCTTGGTGGTGGCTTCTACGACCTCGTTTTTCCGCTTGACCATCTGCGGCATATTGACCTTGAGGCCACTCACGCCGATGCCGTGCTGCTCGAACTTGTGCTTGGCGTTGTGGTAGTGCTCGCTGCTGTCGAGCAGGGCCTTGGAGGGGATGCAGCCCACGTTAAGGCAGGTGCCACCGAGCACGCCGTAGCGCTCGATGATGGCGGTCTTGAGGCCCAATTGGGCAGAACGTATGGCGGCCACATAGCCGCCGGGGCCGGAGCCGATGACGGTAACGTCGTATTTCATTTTGTTAGGAAAAACCAAGACTTAAACTAATTTGAAAATGATAAAAATCGAGCAGTTGAGCGAACCTATAAAGCGCCATTATTTTTAGCCCTATGCATGTAGCTTTGATTTAATCATACCCGTTATACCAGCCTACAGTACTTGCCAAGAAGTTAACTTCTTGGAGATACCCGTCTATGCTGAAAATAAAACGAAGTAAATCGCATTGCCCATATCTGCCAGAATTGGGGTCAGTGTTGTCACCAGGACAATTTTTGCCAATCTTGACATAATATATATATGTATCGTGTATCTTATTGTTGTATTTTGGAAGCTTCCCGAAAAGTTGGACAATATTTGCTTTCGTAAGTCCCTTTATGCAAAGTCTTTCTCTCGAAAGGCCATGATAAACCCGATCTGCTAATTTCATGTATTCGTCGGCTTGCTCGGAAAGCTTCTCACTTTCAAATCTAAAACCATAAAATTCATTATCTTCTAATGGATAGACTTTCTTTTGAAGCGTCAAAAGAAGCTCTCGGCATTCTTCATTTTCCACCCTTGCTTTATCTAATACCTTTTCAGGCGAAGAGCATCCTTGAAGAAAGATTTTCAATAATAAAACAATCATCAAAAATTTACTCAACGTCATGTTTGATTATTTTAGTTGAATAAATTCCCTTCTGGGTGTGTATTAGCAAGGTATACATCCCCTTTTGAAGTGTGGATGTAGATATTTCAAAGTTACAATCATTATAGTTGCCAACACCACTTAGTAAATTATTACCAACAACATCAGTAATTGTCCATTTAATATCAGAATTGCACAAAGGGTGTATTTCAACTCTTAATATGTTATCTACGGGATTGGGATAGACAGATAGATTGTTGCCAATGTGTAGTTCGTCAGACAAGTTTATTACACTTCCACAAACACCAGTTTGAATTGGGTCACCGTTGCATCCTGAGCCAGTTAGTGCTTGAGAGCTGCTTGAATAAACATATTCTGCCCCCTCCTCATCGTCATCCTTAATTTCCCAATCATCAACATTGAATAAATTGAAGAACATCACATATTGATTATTCCCATTTTCAAAATCAGGATGTTTTGAATGTTGTAACATTTGAGCATGCCCTAATTCGTGTACTAGTCCATCAACTAAACGCTGATAATTGTTAATTCCAACATCTATCTTAATGTCTATTTCATTCATAATATAGCTACCCTTACCTGTTGATTGGTTTAAACATATTTTAAAATATGCAGTTCCGTAAACAACCGCAGCTTGGCCGTCACCAGCGATGTTTTCCACAGTAATAGTATTAAAACCATCATTTGCTGATGCAATAAGAATAGCGTTGCCATTCCCGTCAACAGGAGTATTAGTGCTTATGTTAAAATTTATCTCTGTCTCTTCGCACCATTTTCCTAGCGCTTCTTGAAAAGCGTTTTTCATCCAACCGTCAACGTTGTTTGCATAATGAAATAAATATCCGTTCCCCCCAAAATCAGCTAAAGTTAAATTTGAAGCAGGTTGCGTCACTGACCCTCTGTTGTTAAATACTGCATAGCGAATATGCAAAACATCTGCACTTGAAGGACTTGTTCCACAGCCATTTCTTAGTTTTACTTTTCCAGAACACGCAGGGTTTTTAAATCCAGAACCATTCGTAGTAGATGGCACATAGACTTTTATTTCGGTATCCGACCAGTTGATAATATCACCAATCTCAGCGACCGCATCTGAAAACCCGCCGTCGTCTCCATCAGGGAAAATCACCTTACATTGTGTAGGATTATACACTCCAAAGTTATTTCCAGTTATGGTCAATACATCCCTAACACCCGCCCTGATGGTAGTTGGGTTTAAACCTACTATCTGAGGAGCAGTATTACAGCCGCATACTGTGGTAGTTTCAGTATCATTGGCTATGACTGGATCATATGCCTCCCATGGAATTGGGTCGTTGCCAGTGTAGTGATTGCTTTCTCCTTGCATATTGTTTTCTAAAAACTCTAAGTTAATTGGTTCATTACAATTTACAATACGTAGAGTTACACTTGCCAGTTTACGAGGAGTGTTGTCAAGCAAAAAATTACCTAAAGCCTCCAGCGACTCATATCTAAATCTTACGATATTCGGCTGGACACTATTCTTTATTTCTATAGAGTATATAGAAACATCCTGTACTATTTCACCCCTCAACAACCCAAATCCAGTAATGCTATTATCAAATGCTAATGAAGCTGTGTTAAAAGAAAACTCGACCTGCACCCCTGCAAAACTTGTTGGAGACGAGCAAGATGCATAAATATCAATTTTAAGATTGTTGCCATTATTCAAAATGTGCAAATTCTCAAAAGTATAGGTAATATTAGTGGATTTTTCTGGGTTTGAAGTAATTGGTTTGATAAAATCGTCAAATTTGATATTCCTGAATAAGTAATAGTCTCTGCCACAATAATACCAAGCGTTGCCACTAAAATTAAAACTGTTTGGATGAAGGGTGAATATAGCGAGTGGGTTTGCAATTTTCATTTTGACGTGACACAACTTTTCATCAGCCACAGTCATTGGGTAAAAGTTTGTCCCTATCCCACTTGGGTTTATCAGAATTTTCAATGAGTTAGAAGAAACGTCTTGAGCAGTCAACGAATAAGAATTAGCTAAAATAACTTGTTCTTTTTGTACTTGGAAAAAACCATTTTGGACAATGGATTGCCCAAACACATCGGTCGGGAAACTTAACTGAAATTCAGCCTTGCCAAACAGAATGCCATTTGGAGTAGCTTTACACAGCACATCAAACTCTACAAACTTATCTTGTTGTTCGGAAGTGAAAGCAATATTATCAAGCGAAACTTCTATTGTTGTTTCACTTTGTGGGTCGCACAAATCTACGAAAAATCGTTCTCCGTCTTTCCATTCAACCATAGGTTGTCGAGAAACCACTAGGATTGAGTCATGTATCTCACTAAGCTCCTTATATGATTTTTTATTATCCACCGCTTTCACACCCACATCGTTTTTTGTGTACCTTATGTACCCGCCAGTTTCGTATAAAGGTACATAACCTTGTATTTTTTCTTCTTGCAGCCTTTTATATAAATTTGGTGTGCAGAAGAAAATTCCTTTGTTCCCGACCGAAAAGGAAGCGTCATGTGAATGCATCACGAAGTCATCTCCCAATTCACCTCCTTTCGTGTAGATGACGATAGTAGATTCTTCAACGATTCCCTTGAATACTTTCTTTACTGAAATATAATTTCTGGTGAAAAGCCCCTTTCTGTTTTTCGACCAAAAAGCTTCTTTGTTTACTACCTCGCCCTCAAAAATAATTTCGGCTTTTTCAACTCGCTCCTTCACAGAATACTGGGGAGTTTCGTGAGCGAAAGCATAAGTGACAAATAATGTTAAACAGATTGTAAGGATGGAAAGAAGATGATTTTTCATGGTACTCGGATTTTGGATGAATAAATGCTTTCTGCAAATCTAATTGAGGAACAATAATTCCGCAAATATACATGAAAAGTAACTATACAGCCGCCTTCTCTGGGTTAGGCATCATTGCCATAGCTGTCAGTACGTTAAATACTGATTGCCCATTCTTGATAGCTGTATCAATGATAGACCGGATGATGCAGTAG
>JALHQW010000044.1 GCA_022841745.1 Saprospiraceae bacterium
AGTACAAGTCCAAAATCTTTGGGTTCTTCATATGCCGCTACTTTTAGCGGCAAGTTAATGTTGATTAGAACCCTTTTTCAAATAACCTAATCTTCGACCTGCAATAGGTCAGTTGATAAATGGAATGGTGAGGTTTATTCTCCCTCCGACTTGCCTGACGACCCCAATGCACCTGATTCCTTGACCACACTCAGCAGTGATGGATCTGGAACAATGGTGATTGATGAAAATGGTGACGTTCATTTATTTTACCCATTGCTGTATGCAAATGGCAATCCAGTTGATACAGGTATTTATTTGGAATTAGGGACAAATGGCATAGCCTATTGGAACGAAACAACAGGTGACGTAGCTGTGATAGCTGGTGCAGAGGACTTTGATGGCGACCAAACAATTACACTTGGCGGCATCATTGGGGACTACCGTTACTCTAATTCCACCTTAGCTAGCTTTCCAAATGCTTCTATTGACGAAGATGGCAATCTCTACCTTGTTTTTATGGCCTTCCATGAACTTTTCACAGATGCCGACGGCCTAACCTATCGCCATATTTTCATCACAAAATCTGAAGACGGCGGTGAAACGTGGAGCGCCCCTTTCGATCTCATCAACGAAGATATAACAGATGAACCAGGGTTCATCGAGGCCGCTTATCCCGCTATTCCAGCCCAAACAGGCGATGCCATTCAGGTGATTTACCAGCAGGATTACATTCCGGGCCTCACTGCAGCCAATGTAACTGTCCCAGACCAGTACATCATGCATTTTTCCTTAGACAAGGAAACCTTCGGGCCTGTTTCCAGTGCAAAGGAGCAAACCCAACTTGCCCAGCGACTTACCCTTTCACCTAACCCTGCACATGAGCAGGTACAGGTAGGGTTCGAGTTGGCTGCTCTTGCTGATGTGGAAATCGGGGTTTTTGACCTGTTCGGGAGGCAGCTATCCTACAAGCAGCTTGGCAAGTTGACCGCTGGCGAGCATCGGACAGTTCTTGGACTGAAGGATTTTCCAAAGGGAGTCTATGCCGTGAAAGTTGTGGCTGATGGACTTGGTTCTGTACAGAAATTGGTCGTGGACTAAACCTGACTGCCTAAAACAAAAAAAGGTGTGCGGGGTCGGCCCCGTACACCTTTTTTTGTCGCTAAAAACCAATAAAAAAGCGCAACAAGTTGACAATGAACTCGTTGCGCTTATGCTGTACCCGCGACTGGAGTACACAAACAAATTCTTATCAAGTTGATTGTCAGTTGTTTACGTTTTGTATAGACAGGCCCTAGACACCGCTCAGTTGTCCACGTCCTGTTCCGTTGTTTTTACCTTTTTTATGTCCTTTATTTTGCAGAACACATATTTGGCTCCTGCCAGCTCTTCAATTTTTTCTTTGATAGCAGACAGGTAAACCCGCTGTTTTGCCTCCTCACCTGTCCCAAAGACGGCCACTATCAAATTATCATTCTTGTATTTATTGTTCATATAATCCGCCATCTGCCCTACCAATCGTTGAAGACTGGCCGATTTGAACAATGCCCTAGCAAGCTTAACTTCTATTCCAATCTTGCCCTTCCCTATATCGAAGTCAATCTTCAACCCATTGATTCCTTCGACGCCTTGCTCCCTATTTACATGCACAAAATGCTTGTTTAGGTGCTCAAAAAGCTGTTTTTGGATGGATGCCTCAGTGAAGCCTTCCAGTAGCTTGGGGTTTTGGCTGGCCACAAAATCCTCAAGAGCTTCTACCACTAGGTCCATGGTGACCGAATCGTCTTCTATCCGGCCCTCTTTGTCCCGGTTGGTTTTGAGGAAGAGGTAAAGGATTACCGCCCCTCCGATCACGTACAAAATTTCTGTATCCATATCTGATGAGTTATTTAGTTACACCATTGTGCTTCTCATAGTATTTATCATTCCTTTTCCAGCCGCCCTACCCTATCCTTCAGCTCCACTACTTCTTTCCGCAGCTCATCCAGCTGCCGGAAATACTCCGTCCCTTCTACCATCATGCTGCTGGCCACATACGCATGGGCTTCCTCGTCGCCTCGCAAAATATCTGCTGGCTTGTCAGGCAGGATAAACTTCCACCCCTGTCTTGGCCTATCAGGTATGTCTCCAGCAGTCAATTCGACAAACATCCATCGAGACATGATGATGCCAGTCATCTGCTCAAGCATGAAAAGGAACTGAACCGATGGCTTAGTATTGCCAATCACATAGCTGGCCACCGCTCCCCTGCCTAGCCCTGCATGTTCACCAAGCTTATCCCTCGACATGCCAAATCGCTTGCACACAAGGTCAATGTTCGTTTTGTAATACTCTGTCAATCAGTAGAATGTAAAAGACTGCAAATTTTTGATGATTTTTTTTCATCAAAAATTTGCATATTTCATTAATACGCTGTTACCTTCGCACTAACATACTCAAAAATTTTAGTAGAAAAATTATGGAAGCGAAAATTCAAAGCAAAGAGAGCATCCTTGACTTCGTGCGCCGGGTAAAACTGCACCGGCTACTCCCGGTCGGCACACCGAGAAAGATTGCTCAAAACTTGGGCAAAAACGACAGCACCGTTCGCGGTGTCAGCAAGGGCCAATGGACTGACCTCGACATACTGGAAGCCACAGCCAACGAGCTGATGCGATGCGGAGAGGTTGGCCAGTCCCTGATGGAAATGGTGGCAGAAGAAAGGCTACATGTAAAAATAGCCGCCTAAAAATATTAAGTATGGTTATTTGAACCGGGTGCGTAGGTAAAACAACAAATCAAATAAGCTGGGATTGCCACTTGCGCACTACAGTTTGATAAAATAGCAGTGGCCACTGGAAGCGGTGGCCACTCTATAAAAGTTCATTTGGTTTTTTGGGGTTATCCCGTCCCCTGGTCGCTTGCGGCTGGGGGGCGTTCCCCCTGAAGATTAAATCAGAGAGCGTGTTTAGTAGTTAAAATGTTGGGTTGCCGGGCGATGGCTCGGCAGCTTTTAACTGGAAAACCAGAAAGCATAAACTGCCGGTGAGGCTCCTAGTGAAGCAACCGGGGCGGGGACGTGCATAGCAAGCCCCGCCCCACATCGAAGGCCAAAAAAAATTGAGTGTTCATAGTGTTTCAATGACATTGTTTTAGCGCCCGCAGGGAGGCAAGTTGGCGGTGGGCTTTTTGAAACAACCAGGCGAGCGTTCCCGGATACGGGCAAAAAAAAAGCCGGTGCGTCAACACCAGCTCCGTAGGCGGGGCGCTCGCCCTACCATACCATAGTACCGCAAATGTATTCCAAATCAACGAATTACGCAAACAGCATGATGAGCTGGACGGAACCAACGACTAAACTGCAACTTGCCTATTTCAGCAAACATGCGCCTGAGCGCAAGTTGTTCGGTTGGTTCTTGTGGGCGCTCTTGGGCATTTGGGCCATTGCCGACTTCTACGGCTTCCAGATGCTGTTCACCGAGCACCTGCCAGCCCTGGAGCAATTCAAGAACGTCGTCACCGTTGCCATCCTACTGGTGCTCCATTATTCCCTGTACATCACAGCCAAAACCTACTGGTTTGCTGCCCTCGATGATGGCCTTGCCGAAACAGATGAGGAAAAAGTGCAAGCGGCCAAAACCGATGCCACGCCTTGGATACCCATCACCATCACCCTGCTGATGCTCTTCGCATCGAGGGAGGGCAGCAAGGCGCTCCTGCAAAGCATGGCACCAGTGGCCACCATCACCGCCACCACCGGGGCTGACAACGAAAAGTCGGAAAAGCTGGAGTCTGAAAAAAGGGCACTCGACCACGACCTAGCTGCAATCGAGTCGCTGTACGCCGACCAGATAAAGGCTGCCGAGAAACCGCACCGGGACGCCATAACCCGGCTAACCCGCAGCCGGAACAATACGCCCTGGAACGAGAAGGCCCGGCGCGCTACCCTACTAGCCGAAATAAGGAAAGAAGAAAAGCTCAGGGATGATGCCGGCACGGCCCTACTTGCCGAAAAAGGGGTAAAACAACAAAACGCCATGGGCCGCTATGAAGCGGCCGTGACGCTCATCCAAGGCTCACACACCACTGCGGTCAAATCCATCGAATCGGTCAATAAAAGGGAGTTGGTGGCCGAGGAGCAGGGCAAGGCTGTGGCCAATCGGTACTCGTGGCTCATTTCGGTGCTCCTTGCGGCGCTGTTTTGGGGCACTTGCTACCGGTGGGTGAAAATCAACCTCAAATCGGGCATCCGACCAAACTACACGTTCACAGAATTTGACAAAAACGGCGGCAGCTGGGCACTGCTCAAATTGGCCGTACAGGATGCCTTTAAGCGTCAGTCGTTCCGTTTCAGTGTTTGGCTCCATGCCACCCTATCCCGTGGCGCCAGGGAACTTCCCAAAATGGATGGCCGCATCAATTTTGTGGACCCGGACGAAAACGAAACCGGTGATGATTTCGATGGCTCGCCCACCCTACCCACCGGCTCGGACGAAGACAATATCCGGCAGATGTACGTCCAGCGACGCCATGAATCGCCCAAGTCAAAAGATACCGCTGTTACAAGTGATAGGGTAACAGGCACCGATGCTGTTATAACGGTGGTTTATGACAAATCCAAGGCCCGTTTGCAAAAACTGTTACAGCTCATCCAAGCGTACCACGGCAATTGGGGCAAAGACGACGGCGGTAAGACCAGTACCATCACAGAGAAGCTTGCCAAGCATTGGGCAGAGGCCCACGCAATCGTAGAATCAACCCCAGCGGAGGTACTAGGGGAGACACTCACCAGGTACCACAACATCCTCGACAAGGACATTGAGCTATTTTCGAAACCACGTCCAAGGGATTTGAAAAAAGCTTCAGCATAATCTACAACCATTCAAATCAAAACCATCATGCTAACACCAAACGAATTGTTAATCCTCAAATCCTTTATCACGGCCATCCTGATAATCTGTGCCTGGGCATGGACTTGCCAGGATGAAAATAAACCCAGCCATGACCATAAAAATCCAACACCCCTTTAGAAAATCCGAGATCAAGCAGGTCGAGGACTGGCTCAAACTCAATACTGAAGGCATGACCATCGAGGTACACAAATTCAGACCGGGCATGTGCCATTTTGAGGTACAAAGCGAGCACCCGATGGACTTTTACAAGTTTGGCATTTATAGCGCAATCCATTTGGACGCTCTGCACAAACTCAGGGCCATCAAAGAGCTGAGAAGGAAGCAGCAGGAGAATTAGACATACTAAACATACATCGTGGGAAAACTTCAACCTGGCACATCGCCAGGCTCAAACCAAATTCAACTCACCCAAAGCGGGGCGGGGTAGTGTATTCACATTTCAAAAATAACGACATGAATATCTTGGAAATAGACATGCAGCAATTTGCACCAAAACTTAGCCGGTGGACAGTGGAAACAAGACCAGTATTGACTTTTGGCAAAGACGGTTCCTTGCTTTTTCTAGGCAGTAGCCCAGCTGTAACCGGCTTGGAAGCAGGTTCGGGGATTGGCTTTTTCTACGACTCCGACTCGCAAACCGTGTACCTCACCGCCGACCCGAAAAGTCCGGTCAAGCTTTGCAGGAAATCAAAATCCAGCGTCAAAAGGCAATACTATATCGGCCTCAAAAACAAATCGCTTTGCGAGCGAATCAAAACCTATTTGCGAGTCACCCACGACCACGCCTTCAGGACGCTGGTGCATGAACGTGCCCTGGTGCATGGGAAACTTGCTTATAAACTTGAACTGCTTTAATCATTTCAAAATCAATCAATGAAAAAACTAATAATCATCACAGGAAATCCGGGAATGGGCAAAAACCGGGTATTTCAAGCCATCAAAAAATACCTTCAGCTAGAAAAGGGCAATTGCATCAATTCAAATAGTTTGAGCTACCTAAACAGCTATACTAAAGCATACGTCTATGTTACGCCAAGGGCAAAATCCGCAAGAGGCATAGTAAATCACCTGCACGATATGCCAGTGCAGAAAGACGAATCACCCATCGTTTTCCTCGAATTCTGGCACGACCTACGCCGGATAAAAGCCTTTGATGTATTTGCAAAGCATTGCACCTACATACACTTGGACACGCCTGATGATGCCGACAAGATCATCCAAAACTTACCAAACATATAATTTTAATCAGCTTAAATCAATCCCTTATGTCAATCTTAATCAAAGCCGACAAAATCCAAGTCGGGCAAATGGTAAGCACACTTCCAAAAGAGGTGTGCAAGGTTGAGAAAACAAGTTCAACCATCACCGTTTGGGTTAAAGTAAACGATATAAAAACCGCCTATATCGGCTACCCAAAAGACAGCTTCCTCGAAGTACACGAGCGAGAAAGCGAAGCGGCAGAAATGCCCGACGATAGCGAGTTGATTGATAGAGTAGTAGCACTTCTTTTCAACTGTGTGCCTAAAATGCACTGTACCAGTGATGCACTTGATGCTATCACCCACCTCGTACAAAGTGAGGTGTTTGACATTCCCAGGCTCATGGATATTACCAATGACTTTGGCCCTTTTTTGACTGACATCCGCCCAGAAGTGATTTTGTGCGAAGAAAAATTCTGAACTATGACCAATACCGAAAAAAGACCATTCCTCCGCAAGGGAATGCGCATTCGCACCTGTGTTTGGCCCAGTATTTCGACTAGGAAAGTCGAGGGCACGGTAGTCAAAGAACCTGGCTACTTCGACGTTGTCAGGGTCGTACTAGACAACGACGACGGCATGGCCACCTGGGTTGAAATACAAAGAGTAGAGCTTATTTTTTTACCAGCGCCACTACGATGAATGCCTACACAACCCTCCGCACCCGCCTCGATGAGGTCATCGAGCAAACCGCCCAGGCGATGAACGCCGCCGTGATGGGCGGCCAACTCACTAGCGACCAGGTGACGGACAAGGTGCAGCACCTTATAAACCTTGCCAAGAAATTCGCTGAGGTGGCCGACTCGCAGGCCCCAGCGAGCTTCACCGACCAGGAGGCAGCGCCATCGAGTGCGACCGTGGACGTAGTCAACCTAATAAACTTGTCGCCCATCGAGCGCCCGGACGTGATGACAGTGGAAACGGCCCCGCAGGTGGGATTCGTCAAGCTCTCGTTCGGCTTCGTGAACCTGCTACAAGTGGCGCTCCTCGACGTGAGCGCCAAGCAACTATACCTGGTCGGTGGCGTAATGCGCTCCCTAGACCGGGAGGACGTGGTGAAGCTCGTTTACCATACCAAACTTTACCAGCTACGATAACACTATTCCCATTCATGAAACGAACATCACCAACAACAAAGATTTTAAAACCCAGTCAGGTAAAGGCCAATGGCCATCCTCCAGACAACACTGACGATGACATGGCCGAGAGGTCTAAGGCAGTGCAGGAGCTGCTGAAGAACCGCAGTAGTGCGATTCTACCATTCCCCGAAAAAGTGTTCCCGGACGTGGTGCAAAGGCTGATGAAAGTCTTCTACACCAGCTCAGGACTCCCATTCGAGTATTATTACGCCGCGCTGCTCGGTGCGACGGCCATCCTGATGGGCAACAAGTACCGCATCCGGGCCAAGTCGGATTTTATTCAACCTCAGATACTCTACCTCGCAATCGTGGGCAAATCCGGCCTGGGCAAGTCGCCGCCGATGAAAATAATATTCGGGCCTATTTATGACATCGAAGCTCGCTTGGCAGAGAAAAACAACGAGATGCTGCGGGCCTATGCCGCGCAGCGCCAGGAAGCACAGGAGAACAAACTGCCCTTCGATATGGAGGAGCCGCACCCCAGCAAGATACTACTGGGGCAGATAACCATTGAGGCGCTCTTCGACGTACTGGCACAAAACCCCTTGGGCGTCGGCATGGTGGACGAGGAGCTGACCGGTTTCCTAGAAGGCATGGGGCAATACAAATCAGGAAAGAGCAACGAGCTTCAATATTGGCTGAAGCTTTTTGACAATCCAAAGACCGACAGCATTACCAGGAAGGGAAACAAGGAGCTGGTCATTCGAAATGGCAATGTCACCATTTTTGGCGGCGTACAGCCGGGCCTGCTCACGGCCATTGCCAACGGCAAGATGACCTCCATCGGCTTGCCTCAGCGCTTCCAGTTCGTGGTGCCGGAAAAGCAGGACATACCGGACTGGAACGAGATTGAGCCGGATGAAACGGTCTTCAGGAAATACAAGGCGTACATTGATTTCATTTTTGAGATGCCTGGCCGCATTGAGCGGAAGAACCAAACAACCTTGTACAACCAGTGGAACATCGAGCGCATTGACATGGGCCTGTCGCCCAAGGCAAAGGAGATGTACGTGGAATTCTACCGCAAACTTCGCCTGCAGATGAACGAGGAAGTGGACGATAAGAAGTTCGGTCAGCTCTCCAAGCTGCGAAGCTATTGCCTTCGGTATGCGCTCATCCTGGAAGTGATGCACTTCAGCGCCAAGCATTTCGAGGTCCACAACGGATGGTGGAAGCTCTCAAAGGACGAACAACTGGCCATCCTCGACAAGCACGAAGTGGGCGAAGTGGCCATGGGCGGCGCTATCGCACTTATCGAGTATTTCATCAGCACCAGCATGACCGTGCTGGCCAGGTTCGACAACGTGCTCAACACCTACCCGGAAGAGGTGCGAATTTGGTACAATGGACTGCCGGATATGTTCAAAAGCAGCTTTGCCGTGGAAATAGGGAAGGCAGCTGGACTGAGCCGCAGCACGGTGTACAATTACTTAAACGACGCTGTGCTCTTCAAAAAAATACTGGAGACCAGTATGATAGTGAAGCGCATCGTAACTGAATGACATTTTTAAACTAAATCCATATTCGACATGAAATTTCCAACCAAAGAAGATTTACCGTTGATGCCCAGTTTTCCGGGCCTAGGATTATTGTATCCGGGCGGCGCTCCGATTCCAATGAGCAATATGCACTATGAAGGAAAATCCTATGAAGATATTAAACGGGCATTCATAATGTTCCGGGTGGACAAAGGACCAGCATTGGAGCCGGTAGAGCTTGAAATCTTGCAGCAATATTTGGTTTATTATGTTCATGCGCCATTGTTCAATTTGGACAAAGAATTATGGCGGTTTAATGCGCCGCTCAGGGCTTTGGCTTGGAAAATAAAACCTAATGTTGAAAGCATTGATAACTTTTTGCACAGGGCAATGGATTTTGGATTAGACCCATTTTAAGCCATGACCGAAGCCCAACGCATCATCCACTACCTACGCCATCACAAGGGCGGAGAACTACCTAGGCCATCATGCAGCTTCACGGATGTCAAGTTCACGCAATTGGTTAAGTGTATTGGCTTTGAGAGTGCCGTGAGCATGGTCAAATACACAGACAAATGGAACTCGAAAGCATATCTAGTAACAACTTATAAAGCCTTTTTGGATTATGAAAACAGCAGCAGACCTACAAAACCTGATCAATGAAATAGATGAATTAACAGCTAATGGCTGCTACAATGGTGATAAGGCTTTGAAAAATAAAGCGGCCCGAAATCGGAGGTTTTATTATAAGGTCATGTTGTACCTGGAAACGGTACCAAGGGAGTTTTTTTTAAAAAAACAATTGGATAAAACCGTTGAATACATAAGAGTGACGACAGAGCGGGGAACACCTGAATTACTTAAAAAGATATACCCTGAATTAAACTATCGAAAAGCACGTGCGCAATGGCGCAGGGATAACAATGTCCCTCATTGGCAGAACCAAATCAAGGTTATCCAATTTATCATCAATTAAATCTTTTTTTAACTTAAAATAAACAATTAGGAATTATAAAACCTGGACCTCCGGCTCGACATTGACGAAGGGCAGGCCTGGTCGCACCACCGACCCAGAAGAATAAGTTGGTTTTTCGTTTTTGTTGTTTTCGGCCCTGGGCACTTAGCCCGGGGCTTTTTTATTTGCGCCGGCGATTACGGGCAGGGTAGCGCATAGAATGCACTCACAGTTTCGCAAACCACGCCACGATGCCCAACCCGATGACGCCCACCAACTCTAAAGCACTTAGATTCTCCATGCGCAAGTTTTATTGGCCGCCCACCGTCACCGAGGGCGGCCAGCTTTTTTTAAACCGGTTGCCAGCCGCAATTTTCGGCAATTCCGTCCACCGGCGCCCTGGAGAAGTGTATTTGTCCAGAAATCGTTTAGTAAAAAAACGCTGGGTTTCTGGACAGAATAGTAGGAGTAAAATAGTAAATGATTGATTATTAATTAATTATACTATTCCTATACTACTAAAACAATTTTTGCACGTCCAAAAACCGTCCAGAATCCGTCCAAAATCCGTCCAACCCGCTGGACGAAACAATAAACAGCCGTCATATTAATTTTATTTCTGTCCAACAGAACTTCAAATTCTGGACGATTGTCCAGAATTTTGGACGCTCTAACCATTTGACAATGAATGAGTTGCAAAAACCGTCCAGAATCTGTCCAAACAAAAAAGCGTCGTAAATTATTGATTGTGAATAAGTTACGTTGTAATCTGTTTGTTTGTCCAACAGTTTTCTAAAATAGAAAAATAAAAGGGGAGAAAAGAGGGGTAAAAAGGGGGTGTCCAGAAGTACAGCGGTTTTTTTTTTCAGCGCAGATGCAAAGCGCACGGATTCATCGAATTATCTAAAAAACTATACATTTGTAAGATAAATGAGAAAACTGCGGCAACCCATTCATCACAGCGCAATACCGTACATGTCGCAATCCGCACCGCCATATTCGCACCATCCCATGACAGATTTGCCCGAACAGCTCCAGACCGTTCGGGCGGGACGCGTTTGGGTGCGACCAGAGCTAAAGCCCATCCTCACAAAGGCTGACCTCCGAGAACATTTTCAACTCCGCGACAACCGTGCTCTGCTAACCCGTGTCGTGACGCCAGCCGTGTTATTCGCCATCGGCATGGACGTGGACACTTACAAGAGCCGTTCGGCCTTCACGCAGGCGGAAAGCAGCCTAATCTACCAAGCGCTGGGCATCGCCTGGCTGCGCACATCCATTAAAAGCAAGCCATGACCAAAGTGAAAGTCAAGCCCAAAAAGGTCCAGCTGGAGCGGATCGCCATCTGTGAGGATTGCACCTGGTTCATCACCACCATAAGGCGGTGCCGGCAGTGCGGCTGCAAGGTGGAGGACCGGGCTAAAATGACCGATAGGGGATGCCCCTTATATAAATGGCCGGGCGATATCTGACCCGCCCTGCCATCAAAAGGCCCCAATTCCCCAGCTGGGGCCTTTTTTTTGCCCTACAAAACCTTGCATTATCGTGCATAACCTTACCAAAGCCTGCAAAACCTTGCATTATCGTGCAACATCGTGCATAAAATTAGGAGTCTGGGCACCCATCCCCCCATGTTTGTAGGGCAAAAAGCGAAGCAATCGGCCACCTGGCGCAAACCGGGATCCGACCAAAATCAAACATAGCCGCATGGACGCCAAAAATGTGATAATCGCCGCTGGAGTGCTGTACCTGCTGCTGCCAAAGGCAGCTTCCGCAGCCGCCAACAGGGTGGCATGGGACTTTGATAAGGTGCGCATCCCCGGCGATATCAAACTTGCAAAGGGCGGCTTCGACCTTCGCCTGCGCATCACCAACAACCTGCCCACCGCCATCAGCTTCGAGACCTACAAGGGCGAGATAAGCCAGAACGGCAAGCTGCTCGGCACTATAGACACCAAGAAGAGCATCAGCCTCCCCAGTGGCCAGCCGGTCATCGTGGAATCGTTCGTGCGGGTGAAGGGCCTCGATCTGCTCAAGGCCCTGGCAGGGGGTTCCAGTGCGCTGCTTGAGCCGGTCATCATTGATAGTTACGTCGGCTTCGACGTGGCGGGCAATATGATCGAGCTGCCTATCAGCAACTCCATAAGCCTCTTCTATGTCCAGTGATGCCTGGGCAGACAAGACCATAGCGCCGCCGACCAAGGGCGTGCGGCTGGTGAGGGCCAGGTACAGCCTGCGGGACATCGCCAAGCTGTGCCACCGGGCCTTCTTGGAAGATAGGGACATGCTGCGGGACTTCGCAAAGGCGTTCCCGCCAACCCGTGCCGGGCTGCGGTCAATATTTGACTTCGTTGACCGCCACTTTGAGTACCAGGAGGACCGTGCCTTCAGCGCCGACGGCGATGAGCTGGCCGTGCAGGCCGTGCAGTCACCAGCTGCCATGTGGCACCTCACGCGCAACGGCGACTGCAAGAGCTTCACCGTGTTCATCGCCTGCGCGGTGCACCACATGGGGCTTCCGGTAATATTCAGGCTAGTGGGCTACGGCTCCAAAACAGACTATCACATCTACCCGGTGGCCGTGCTAAACGGCAAGGAGGTCCCGCTGGACGTGGTTTTCAGAAAGCAACAAAACGGTGCTTTTGGCACTGAAAAAATACCTATGAAAAAGGTCCAGGACATACTGGAGGCCCCGGGCCTCTACAAAGTTGGAACGACAGCCCAAGCCGTCACCGCAAAAGACATCGAGTCGGCTGCGAGCCAGATCGCCGCCACCTTCTCCGACATCTCCGACAGCGTCATCGACGAAGACGGCGGCGACATCACCACCATGACCCAGGGCGAGTTCGACGTCTGGCTGCTCCGGCGCAGCCTGGCCGCCAACGACATGAAGCTTAGCGAGCTGCCGACCGGCCAACAGGCCAAAGTGCGCAAGCACCTGAGCGAGAAGACCGCAGCTGCCTTCAAGCCGATGAGGGTGGCGCTGCCGCCCGTGCAGGAAGAGGTATCGGGCATCAAGGACGCCATCGATAAAATCAAGGACGCCCTGCAGAAGGCGCTGAAAAAGCTTGCCAACGCCTTTCATAAAGTCGAGGCAGGAAAACTCGCCCCCTTCTTCCTGTTCCAGTACCTGCCGCCCGCACAGCTCGCAAAGGCCGCTTTGGAGGTCAGGCGCCGCAAGGCCCAACAGGACAAGGTCATTGACAGCATGGTGAAAAAGGGCAACGTGGGCAGCCGGGAGGCCATACTGGCCTCGATGGCCACCGAGTTCAAAAAGAAGCACGGCTGCACCCCGCAGGAGGCATTGGCCGCTGCGGGTGGCAAGAAGGTGGGCGTGGTGGGCGTGGCTGCTGCTGCCACCTACGTGGCCACGCACCCCAAGCAGGTGGCAGCGGCGGGCAAGGCGCTCTTCGGGTTCATCGGAAAGCTCATCAAGCTCTTCAAGAAAAAGGACAAGGACGACGAGGCAGCGGAAGCCGCCGTGGCCGACGCCAACGCCAGCGACCTGGCACTGCTTGAGGGCACCGACACCGGGGACGGCACCACTACCACCGAGAGCAAGAGCGGAAGCGACAGCTCCACCACCACCGAGGGCGGCGACAACAACATGCTGCTCATCGGCCTGGGCATCGGCGCACTGGCGCTGCTGATGATGGGCGGCAAAAAAGGGCAGTAACTAAACCTTTCAAATTATATGGCAACGAAGAAAAAAGCAGTGGCCCCAGAAGCGGGTCCCGAACGTCCAGCGCAGCCGCTCATATTGGAGCCGCAGACTGGCGGGCCCTCCATACCTGACCTGGTGCGCAATGTGAAGACCCCTGAACAGGTATGGGACGAAGTGCTGGAGCTGGGCCGCAAGCTGGGCATCGATACCAAGATGGCCATCGACCTGCTGCAGCTCACGGCACAGCGCAATTCCATCACGATGTCCATGCCGCTGGAAGGGTTGGGCGAGCTGATAACGGGCATGCCGTCATTTGAGGCAAGCGCCCCGATTCGGCCAGAAGACGGATTATAATTTAAACTCATAATTGTCAGCAAGCGCCGCCCGCTATTATGGGCGGCGCTGCTCTGAGCCTTTAAAAAGCGCCGGGTGTTTTTACCAGGCATTCAACCATATTTTCTAACTAAAAAAATGTAGTCATGCCAAAAGCAAAAAGCCGCAAGGCCACCAAGCCAGCGACCAAGCGACGCAAAAAAGTAGGTTCCAGTGGCACCTGCGAGACGAAGACCTACAAAAGCCAGGCGAGGGCCGAAGGTGCCGCATCCATGGCCCGTGCCATCCTGCCGAAGTCAAAAAAGGTGACGGTGGACGGCAAAAAGGTCATCATCTGCCCCTGATGCCGGCAGCTCCCGGTTCCTGATCCATTCATCAAAAAAAACTGAGTCCTATGGCTTGTCTTCCATGCGAAAGGGCACGGCTCATCCGGCTCGGCAAAATCAAACTCAACAAAATGGCTAAGAAAAAGTCATCCAAGAAAAAAAGCCCGTCCAAGCAGAAATCGGTGCGTGGCTTTGGCGGCGGCACCCTGAGCGTACAAATGGGCGATTTGCTCTACGTGGTCGGCGGCGCTGCGCTCAACTATCTGGTCATCAATCCGGCCATCAACAAGCTGACGGAAAAGATGAAGAAAAAGGACGGCACGCCCATGCTCGGCGAGCACCAGGGCAAGATTCTGACCATCGCTAAGGGCGGCGGTGCGGGCTATGCGGCCTATGCCATCAAGAAACTGCCCAAGGAAGCCCGTTTGGCGCTGGTGGGCGTGGCCGCTGCGAGCGGCATCGAGCTGGCCGGGCAGGTGATGCCTGATAAGATGGTGGCCCTCAACGGCACTGGCGACCTCTTCCTGAACGTCGGCAGCACCCAGTTTCTCGAAATCCCGATGAACAATCGCCTCGGCGCAGCTGGCGACCGGGTGGCCGTGTTCGGTGCTGAGGATGCCGAGGGCGTGGCCGTGTTCGGCACCGGCGACCTGTTCAGCGGTGGCCTGTAATTAACTGTAAACCCATTTTTCTCACTTTGGGGTAGTTGGTAAAACCCCCATTCAAATTATTTGTGCTATGTGGTATCAACGATTGTTTGGTGCTGCCCTGGAGGCAGCGCAGCGGTTCGCCAAGGCGGCGGGCCAGGATGCTAAGAAGGCAATGCCAGGCGAGCTTATTTTCGTGGTCCCGCTCGATGCGGAAGAAAGCGATTATGAAATTGACCTGGGCACCGAGACAGGCGTCACGAAGATTCCGATCGAGAAGCGCCTTACGTTCCGGGACAACTTCGCCATCAGCGGCATGGCCGTGGGCGTGTTACCGGTAACCGTGGATTCTGGTGGCGTTCCCCTTTGGGGCGCCAACCATGCCGAGTACTGGGAAGATCCAGGTGTGTTCAGCGTGGCCGCAGGTGCCGCCAAGCTCAACGAGAGCCAGTGCATCGCTGGCGTATGGAACGGCCACATGACCTTCCAGAACAACGAGGAGACCAAGATCGTGCGCATGCCGCTCCGTGGCTTCCGCACCGTACAGACGACACAAGCGGCCACCATCACGCCCTACAGCGGCGGCACGGCCTACAAGACGGCCAACGAGCACAATGGCAACGAGCTGAAGAGCCTCGGCGGCATCGTCAAGGTTGCAGGCGGCAACGAGAACAAAATCCTCATCCACATCGAGTGCAAGGACAAGACCAACCTGGTAGGCACGGCCACCAGGAAGAACTACCTGTACGTGGTGCTGCGCGGTGCCTTCATCAAGGGCGGCACGATCGCAGAGCTTCAGACGAAGTAATGCCCGGGGCGGCGATGCCCCAACCCTGGCACACAGGCGGCGCTGCGAGGCGCTGCCTGTGTCCTTTTCGATTCTTCAAGGAAGTTGAATTAAACCCATTCCAGTATGTATTTCTACCACCACCTTGGGCGCAGCATGAAGCAGTTCGTCGAGCGCCCTGATGGCCTTCCGGTCATCTACCAGCAAGAGGTCCTCATTCCCCTTACCACCGACCAGGCCGAGCACGACATCACGGACGCCGTGCGTCTAATGACCCAGTACGTTGGCGTGGGGCTGTGGGTCGTGGAGCCGAGCGCTGCCGGCGTGCAGAAGCTGACCGAAAAACTGACCTGCTGCAGCCGTGCCATCTTCGATACGGCTTGCCTCACACTAAAAGACAACACTGCCGTGCTCTTCAATGGCATGCCACTGCGCATGATCGAGAAGGCGAACGCTAACGGCCTGCCGTACTATGTGACACCCAAAGGGTTCCTGAACTTCACCGAGAGCAAGCTGAAGGTATGGGGCTTTGCCGCCATAGCCGCCAACACGGCAGTGAAGCTGTTGGTGGACTATGTGGTGCCGATCGGCAAGAACAATGCTGACCTGCAGAACCTGAACAAGTAGTTTTCACCGAAAAGCGCAAGCCATGTTCCTAAACACGGACCAGTTCATCGAAAAATACCATGCCGACAAGATGCCCTACTTCAAGGTCTATAAGGGCACGGCCATATCGGAAAAGCACTGCATGGCCAGGCTGTCCGAGAAGCCCGACGATATCGAGGGCACGGAGGCGCTCCTGGCGTTCGGTGCCAACCGGCTGCAGCAGTTTTTCGAAATGTACGAGGATGGGAACGTGACTATCGTCTGCAAGTCGGCACCGAAGAACGAATCCGGTAACGCAACCAACGTGCGCTGGGGCGATGGCAAAAACGCAAGCAGCATGGCAAAGGAAATTGTGGGCAGTACGGGCTATCAAAGCCCTACGCGCCAAATGAAGGAAATGTTGGAAATGATGGCCCTGATGAAGGGCGTGTTTGGCACCAACAACGACCAGCAGGGCCAATTGCTCAAGCTCCAACTCGATATGGCTGAACGGCAGCGAGAAGCGGAAATCAAGTCGCTGAAGCGTGAATTCGCCTGGACCAGGAAGGAGGAAGAGTACCAAGCGATGTTGGCGGGCGAAGAGCCTGGCTGGGGCGAAACGGTCGGGAAGGAGCTTATTGGCCTGATAAAGCCGATAGCTGCGACGTTCCTGGCTGGCCAACAACCGGCCCGGCAGCCTGCAGGCCTGCCTACTGTGAACGGCGTCGGCCAAGCTGCCAAGGATCCGGCCCAGCAAAAGGCGGGAGCTCCCGCCGCCAACAACAACCCGATGCACGGTGCAAGCCTCGACCTCATCCTGCACTACGTCCGTGAAATTGCCATGGACGTGTTCCCTGAATTTTCGGTAAACGAGGTACTGCCGGCACTGGCCTTCGTGGCCAAGCTCGGCAAGGACGATATCCGCAAGAACGTGATCCCGTTCATCGAAGCGCAGCGCCAACAGCTTGCCATGGCAAGGCGTGGCGCCGCTCCTAAAAACGACGAGGAAGAATGAGCCAGCTTACTGATACTTTCAATGAGTTTTTCCAGGAAGCGGATGTTTCGCCCGGCCCGAGCCTGCTCTATCCGATGGATAACGACCGGGACGGGCTGGACATCTCGCACCACGTCAAGGACAACGACCGGGGCAAGCCCATCTACGGCACCTTCGTCGAGTTCGTCAACTGCGGACAGACGGTGGTTTGGATTGACAACGCCGTGCCCATCATGCCGGGCGGCTATTACACCCGCAAAAATCCCTGTTACAACGTGCGCTGGCAGTTCGGCGCACTGGCAGTGGCTCCATCGGCCAAGAGCTTTTACATACAAACCGGCAACAACCTCAAAATCCTTGTCCACAAGACCAAGGATGCTTTTGCCGACCTGAAGCAGGGCCTTGCCGACATCACAGTGGGAGCAATCACCGTTGACATCGCTCCTGCCACGGCAGCGGTTGACGCACCAAGTGGCGCATTGACACTCGCAGCTGTGATTAATATACCTGCCGGAAAGCGGAGGGTGGTCATTATCAATAAGGGGTCAACCGTTCCCGTCGGTGGCAACTTCGGCAACGATGCATCGGCTACCGTCACCTGCGGTGCTTTGGCAAAGGAACTGCCCGTTGACCCAAGTAGTGATGGCTTTCTACTGGAGTCAAGTGGCCTTAATGCGGCCACCAATACTTATGGCACCTTGCCATCTGTAGCGATTGGCAACGCTGGCGGCGCTGCCATAGACTGGTATGCTGTGTAGGCGCAAACCTTGTTGAAGCGATTAAATAATTTTCCATCGAACTGAAATTCGTACACACGATGAAAAAAGCAATGATAAAATATTGGCTCGTAGCCGTTCTGGCGGTCGTAGGCAGCCAGTCCGCTTTTTCACAGTACTATACTGTGAACGCCCTGCCGATGTGCTGGACGACGCCGCTTGGCGTGGATAGCACGGTTTTTCTGTCGCAGCTTGACGCTACACAGAAGCCCAAGCCAGATAGGAAGTATTACTACAACGCCCAGGGCAACGCCGTGACGGTCTCCAGTGGCGTCCTTCGCTTTGGGGAGTGCAGTACCCCGACCAACGATAGCCTGACGGTTCGGCTGGATGTCCAACTGCAGGACAATGACACTATCATCAACCAACTGACTACCATCATCAATATCCTGGGCGGCCCCGCTGATTGCCAGGTACAAAACGAGTACCGGGAGGAAACCCTGACATCAACCCAAACCTACGCTACCAACACCTTGCACAGCATCGCCATCGAGGCGGTGAGCGGTACGGTGACAGTGAGCACCGATAGCGCCCCCGCTGTCACGCTCCAGGTTGGAGACGTGCACCGGGCAAGCGCAGGGGCTTGCCGATACATCCAATCCAGCGTCACCATTACCATCACGGCAGGGAGTGCCAATATCCTGCGAATTTTCTGACCCATGAAAAAGGTACTGTACATACTCCTTTTGGTTGTGACCTTTGGCGGCATCGCAAGTGCTCAACAGGTCGAAATCCTGAAAAAAGGCGGCGGGGCATCCGTGCGCAGGAGTAGCGACAATATGGTGAGCAACTTCGACCCATCGCTGGCTGCTGTGCCACTGCGCACCAACGACCTTTGCTTCGACCGTCGCCGCGGGGCGCTCTACCGATGGAACGGCGTATCCTGGCAAATCTTTTTTGGAAGGGACGATGGCCAGCAAGCTGACGTCGCCTATACAGTGACGAACCCGGCAAGCAATATCCTGACCGCGTGGGATCCTCAGCTTTACAACAAAGCGACGGTATTTTATTCCACTGCTGGAGTAGATACATTCTACATAGATACCCTGATTTTTACTGGCGTGGTAACGCCTGGGGAAATATATGTGATTGACTTCAGCACGACCAGTCGGACTACCGATGCCGACACGGTGCTGATCCATTTCAACTCGATGTGGAAAACCTACGACCAACAGCCACTACCTGAATGGAAATGCCCGCCTCGTGGCCGTATTCACATGGCCTTCCGTGTGCATGTGAGCGTGGAGGGGGCGACTTTGGTGGAGGTGGATGATATTTTGGGGAGTTGGGGGCATTCGGCGGGTTCTGGCGGCGTGACGCCTACAGTCCTTTCTGATAGCCTGGGTAATGTCACATTAGACAGGGCGTACAATAATTTTGGAGCAACCCCATCCAAGATAACCGTTGACGCCGCTCAGGGCCAAACCGGTGGACTTGAGATTGAAACCAAGGGGAGCAATAATTTTACTATTGATATACAAGATGCAGGCAATGTTGTTATTCAACAGAGCGGCGTGGATATATTCATTATTGATTCTATTGGAAACGTTTTCATAAAGCGGCCTATAAATTATTCCATTGGCCTTGATTTTGGGACAACCTTAGGTAGGGTATTCCGTGCAGACAATAACAGCACTGTGGCGCAATTTGGCCCAAATGGGTTTGTAACAATTGACGGGGACAATAGGCGAATAAGCGGGAATCAACAATTGTACTACAGGACACAGACAGTAAGCGGGAATCAATTTTGCCACATATTTGAAAACTCATCCACCCTTACCTCGGTAAACGGTGGATTTATGCAGTTCGGGCTTAATGTCACCTATGCACCAACATCGGGCAGCGGTGATTATGTGTGGATGCAAAATCGTGGCACCATAAACCAAACTGGAACCGCTTCCCAATCAATTATTGGGTATGATGTTGGGATCAATGTCCAAGGCTTGCTTGGCCAGTTTTATTCAATCAGGGACACCACGTCTAAGGGGTTTTCCTATTATCAAAGCTCAGCAACAAAGAAAAATTATTGGAATGGGCTTTCAGGCTTTGGGACGCTGGCACCCAGTACCAAGGTACATATTAACGGCAATGACCAACTTCGATATGAAGACAGCGCCCAAGGTGCAGGCAAGGTGCTCGTCAGTGACGCCAATGGCGTTGCGAGCTGGTCGAGCATGTGGACAAATTCAACGGCCACGAACAATGTCACCACCGACCTGGTCGATGGCGCAACCCCCTATAAATTTGTCGAGGTGGCCAATATCGCTATTGGTGAGATCAACACCATTGTCGAGTTGCCGCCGTTTGCAGGCACTACCGAGTGGGTTACGGTAAAGTTTAACAGCACGATGATGGCTAATGCCACCATCACTGGTGATGGCTCGGAGACCATTGACGGCGCTGTGGACATCACCATCACAGCCCAGCCAAATTATTCCATCACCTTCAAGAAAGGAGCATCCCAATGGCGCATCGCATCAAACTACTAATTATGCTTTCCCTGATAGCGGGCAGCGCACTTGCACAGCGGCAGCGGATGGCTACCATTGTGGACTTTGGAGCCGTTGGTAACAACAGTACCAATAATGCGGCGGTATTCAACAGCCTGAACTCGATCGCAGGTTTTGACACGCTAACGGTTCTGGTGCCAAAAGGCGTGTACCGCACCGGCACGGCAACGCTGAACGGCAAGGTCAATCTCCAATTTGAGCACGGCGCTCAAATCGTACTTAATGCGAATGCCAACCTCACCATATCGGGCAAATTAATCAATGCCTCGAATGTATTTTCAGCGAAAGGCAGTGGCGCAAGGGTCTTGATGAACGTGGATCGCTTCCAACTTGAGTGGTTCAAGTTCACTTATGGATCGGGGCTCAGTAATGTGGCCAAGTATGCCAACCGGCGTACCTGGGAAATGGTCAACTACTCCATGAACGACTCGCAGGTTGGCGTCCTGGAACTCCCTTGTTCTAAAACGCTGGAAGTGGATTTCGATATCGGGGTGCAGGGCGCATGGATGAGCGTCAACAACAACCTGACCATTTATTGCCCCTGCCCGACCGACAGGTTCAGGTTGCAATTGTTGCAAGACACGATAGGTACTATCCAGTTTGCCTATCAACTAGCAACTGCGAAGTCCGCCACATTCGAGAATGTGGAGGTCTATACCAACCCTCACAATTGGCGTTCCACGACGTACAACGTAACAGCCGGAAGCCGTACCATCACAGTCGGCACGGCAATATTCCGTGACAGCGTATTCGATACTGGCAGGATCATCTACCTCAATGGTGGATCATATGCGAGCCAGGATACTGCGCTGATCATAGATTCCTTGTACTCTACCACATCTGCCAGACTAAAATATGCAGCTCCTGCGACCCGCTCCGGGACTTGCTATTTCAGTACGCAAGAAGGGAATAGGACGTTCATGTTGATGCTTGGCAGCAATGTTGACAGCGTGTCCATCAAATGGAGCGCATGGTCGAATTTCGTTACCTGCACAACGCCTGGGTGCTTTGACGCCAACGACGTCGGGGCTATCATGGAGCTAAGAAGGCCTGGCAGCCTGAACGATGTTTTTCTGGCTGAGGTCCAGCGTGTTAAGGGTGACACTGCTTTTCTCGTTTCCCCCATCACCAATTCCAACGGGACAAACACAAGCAGCTTTGGCTACAACAACACGCAGGTAGTTTACAGGGCTACCAAGAGCAATTTTACGGCTACCGGCTGCAAGTTTTCCGGAGGATGGGGGGAGGTGGCAGACAGTGGTGGCAATTTGTACAATGGAACAATTGGCGTTTACAACTCGCAAATTGAAACCTTCCGAGGAGGGTTCCAGATGAGGGGCGGCATTTATGCTAGCTTCATTATGGACAATTGCACCGTTTCGTCTGGCCTTGACATTTATGGAAATGGCTACTTCGACATAACTGGTGTGGATATGAACGTTCTGCACTCAAACGGAAACAGCTCGATCCACTTAAGGAACTCCAAGTTTTTCAACAGCCGCGCGTTTGGAATGAGCCAGAACAAGTCGCCACGTTCAGACGCTGTGCCCTGGTATGAGCCAACTGTGAACATTGCCGACTGCGGATTTTTTGGGGAGACGTTTTACAAGCCCTTAGAGATTGTGAGTATTGGCAGCGTATATATCAACTCCGTGGTGTGCAAGGCTGGTATCGTAGCCGATGCACGTCGGCACCTGAGCGTGACCAATACGTCGATCAAAATGGTGTCACCCGCTGGCACCATCAATGCGCTCGACCTTAGCAGTAGGGACTCCCTTCAGGGGATGTTCGTCTCCAATGTTTCCATCGAAATCCAAAACGGCAGTCATGCCGTCAACATCACCAATGGCCATACTGGGCGGCGGGATGTTTTGGAGAATATCAACATAGTCGTGAAAACCGACACGACCCTGTACGTGTGGGAAAGCCCGCGCAGCACCTACCTTTTGCGTTTCAACACATCGAGCGAAGTCTTGATCAGTAAGCTCAACGTGAAGACCTACAAGGCGTATGACCGCTACCGGGCGGTACTGTACTCTCAAAAAAGTAATACCGTCCTGTTCGACCAATGCAGGTTCACGCTTGCCGATGCCCAGATAGACCTGGGCTGGGTGAACAATACCGGAAGCCCTGCCTGCAAATGGCTGTTCCGGGATTGCATTTCAAGCGTGGATAGGATAGATATTATCGGTACTTCAACGGGCACGTTTAACGTGGGCGCTGAAACGACCGTAGCGCCCACGCAAAGCGGAAGCCCTGGAGGGACGGTGAATGTGACGAATTTGTAATGAAAGCCGCTTGACAATGATCCTGGCAGGTACTACTGGCAGCATCCAGAAAAGGGGCACCGTGTGGCGTAGGTTGTAAAACGCATATTTACTGAAAACTGCACTGTGACAAATAGGCCCATGAACGCAAAACCGACGCTATGCAAATCGCAATCGAAAGCCGTGGGCCTGCACTGATAACTCAAATTAAAAAAGCAGTGGCAGACACCTTCACAAAATTGGACAATTCGACCTACATCCAATATGGAGTGGTCGTATCTATAATCATGCTGGTTGCCTGGTCCATCACCTTCAAGGTGACGACCGAGGCTCAGATAACCAGGCTGAAGGAAAAGCTGGAGGAGGCGAACAGCACCCTCATAAAAATACAAACCACCTTGCCCAGCAAGGACTGGTTAGAACTCAAGTTTTCAACGCTTGAAGCCCAATTGGGCAATAAGCAAAAAAAGTAAAGCAACCATGCCAAAAGCAATTATAGCAGCCTACGAATACGGGCAAGGCGGCCCAACGTGGACGGCCGCTTATCAAGCGTACAACTTCAGCGATGTAATTGGTGGCTCTATAGCCTTTGACGCCAACAACCCCTCCACGAAGCAGGAAATGGCGAAACTAGGAATTAGTGCCCCCTGCATAGTGATTGGACGCTATTGTAGTGCAGGGGGGCAAACAGATTTTAAGGCAATGGCAAAAATGACCGGTACACCTAGTCCCCAAGCCATTGCTAACGCCGCGGAAAGCATTGCTCAAAATGAGCATTTTAAAAATTGCGAAGTTAATTCCGGGCCATTAACTACCGCTGCTGATAGTGGCAGTGGAGACGATGATACCCAAAGCGGCTTCGGTCTAAACCCTTGGGGAATCTTCTCCCTCCCCTTTGATGCCCCTTGGTGGATATGGGCAGCAATCGCAGGCGGCGCTGCCATCGGCAGCACCTCCGCAAACGGCAAGGTCGGACGCTACGGATGGGGAGCGGTGGCCGTGATAGCCGGTGGCAACGCCATTAATGCGTACAAAGCATCGGAATGAACAAAACCGCCAAGATATTCCTAATTGCCGCTGGACTGCTGGGCACGGCCGCTATGGCCAATGCCAGCCCAGGCGGCGCCACGGGAGCCGCGAGCTTTGCCCGCAGCTATGCCCGTGTGAAGCGCTGGGAAGGTGGCTACCAAGACGACCCTAACGACCCCGGCAACTTCGACAACCAAGGCCGAAACATCGGAACGAACATGGGCATCACCCCCGCCACGTTCCGGCAGGCTACCGGGCGCTGGCCATCCAGGGCTGAAATGAAGGCGCTCACACCTGAGCAAGCAGCGGAGATTTTCCGCAAACTATTTTGGGATAAGATATGGGGCGATAAATTCAAAGATGCTGCCTTGGCCGACATTGTCCTGGATGGCGTGGTCAATCATGGCCGTGGCGTCCGTCTCTTTCAGGAAGTGCTGGGCGATGTGGCCACCGACAATGCGTGGGGGCCAGAAACCCACGCTTCGATGCTGGCCAAGAATCCCGCCCAACTCTACCGGGCATACCGGGAGCGCCGCCGAAAGTATTACCACCAACTGGCCGACAACGACCCCAAACTAGCAACCTTCCTGAAGGGCTGGTTACGGCGAATTGACAGTTTTCAGGATTACTAGCATTTCATCACCATTCAAATATTTCATCATGGAAAATCTAAAAGAACTTCGGGAATTACTGCAATTCCTTTTTGGCCTCCAAGGCGCTTTGGTAGATGCCTTGGAAGATGGAAAATTTAGCCGCTTCGACCTGCTCAGGTTCTGGGCAATTGTGCCGTTGGCAAAGCCCGCATTTCAGAATCTGGAAAACCCAATTGAGCGTTACAAAAATTTGACCCCAACCGAGAAGGCAGGGTTGATTGCCGAAATGAAAGCGGGGTTTGATTTGCCGGATGATGAAGTAGAGGGCCTGATCGAAGACTCGCTGACGTTGGCAATGGCGAACATCGAACTCGCCCAGCGTTGGGCAAGGATCGGAAAGGAAACAGCCTAAAGAAAAGCCTTGTCTTTTACACAAAAGCGGGTGTTCCAATTTAGCTTAGAAGCCTTGGTAGCAATGCCAAGGCTTTTTTCATGCCGCCAACTTCTCACCTGGTGCCGGGAAGCTCGCCCTGAGTTTCACCAAATCAGCCACGCCCAGCTGGCGAAGGTATTTGTCCACCATATCAAGGGAATGATGCCTGAGCTGTATCTGCAGTTCTTTCAAGCTCACGCCTGCCTTCACACATGCAACAGCGCCCGTATGCTTCCAACTGTACATCTTGTATTCCGAGGAAAAGCCAAGCGCATCCAGCACCGCCCTGTGGCGCTCGCCCAGGGTGTTCCTGCCGATTGGCTTGTAAATGCTCTTGGCCGAATGAAAAACATAGCTGTTTGGGGGCAGCTCCTTCAGGTGCTCGAGCGCGGGGGCGAACGCATCCGGGATGGCCACGAATTCAGTCTTATGGTTCTTGCTGCCTGGTGGCAAGTGGCCACGGTCGCCATGCTCTGCAAAATCGGACCGGACCATGATTTTCCGCTCCTCGAAATAGATGTCCTCGACCTTAAGGTGGATAAGCTCTGCCCTGGGCCGCAAAAAGCAGTAGTACACGAATTGACAGTGAAGCCACAGCTGCGGGTCGTTTTTTTCGAGGTGGGCAGCGAGCCGGGCAGCCTGGTGCGATTGAAAGTACCTGGCAGGGTCAGACTTTCCCTTTTTAGGCTCAAAGCCATCGAGCCAGCCCTTCATGCCGCAGCGTTCGAATAAAAAATTCAGCGAACGCCTGGCTTCGTGCACGGTAGCCGGTCGGTGGGTACGCTGGTAGTCCCTCAGGAACTCCTTTGCCGACTCCGGGGTCACTTCCCTCGCGCCAAGGTACTGGAACAACAGCTTCAGCTTTGTCTCAAAGCATGAAAAGGAATGCTTTCGAAGCTCAGGGCGGCGAGCCTCGAGGGCGGCGAACAATTCTTGTCGCTGGAGGAAGTTGGCTGGAGGAGGGACGAATGCAGCTTCGAGTTTAGCGAGCAGTGCGTTTCCTGCCACTACCCTACCCTCGATGGTATCGTGTTGGTTGATACCAGTGTAGTATTTTTTCCACTTGCCAGTAGAAGGATCCTTAAAATGAACGAACCATTCCTTGGTAAGGTCTAGACCCTGGTCCCGGAGGACAAAAAATTTTTTTTCTGATTGTGTACCCATTGAAATCAATCATGGACAATCAGTGTGAGGGAAAATTTGTCTATCGCCTTTAAAACTCCTAGTAAAATAAGGAGTTAAAGAAAAAATGTACCCGCGACTGGATACCACAGACAAACCCCTCACCCCCTTGATTATCAGTTGGTTATATTTCTCGCAGACATACCGCCGACAACCGCCATTTGTCTATCACTTTTCCCCTTTCCGTAGCCGCTCCTTTTCCTCCATGCAATCCTTCAGCATCCCTACAAGGTTGGCGTTTGCTTCGGCCAGTTGCTCCACGCTCTTTACCTGGGCGGGCTTGTAGCTGGCCCGCTCTTGTGGCTCCATGGCCACTACCGGAAAAGCCCCCGGCTCCCCTTCCATTTCCCCCTCCCCTATCAGCAGCCAACGCAAATTGATTTCTGGGTAATGGATGGCAAAGGCTTGGAAAAAATCTGCTTTGGGGTACTGGGTTTTGTCGTTGACGATATTCGAAATACTTTTTTCGTCGTATCCCGTTACCTCGCTAAAAAGTTTTTGAGAAATTTTTTTACTCTCAAAAAATCTTTTAACCCGTTGATTTATAGTTGTTTCTAAAGCCACAATGGAAAATTGTTCATTTTTATGAAAAAAAATCTATGTAAAAATTTGGATTAATGGAAGAAGTTTCACCACTTTTGTCGAAAAGTTACTCAACTTATTTAAAAAAGAGGAAAATGAATTTTGAAGAATATCTGAAAAAGAACCTTACAGGGGAGCAATGGGAGTCTTTGTCTTCTGTGCTTTGGGAAAGTACGAATATGCGTACAAGGAAAGTAAAAAATCCCGCAAGTATTGCCCATAGCGAGCTTTTGGAGTTGGCTTCAATGCTAAATGTATTTGCATACACCCTTTACTTGAATTGGGGCGCTGGCAGGGAAACAATTACTAAAATAGAATTAGATAACCTAGAGTACATCTTTCTTCAAAAGTCTCCAGACAAGGAAAAGGCTTTCGAGTATTCAGAAAAGAAAAGGGCGGCAATGGCCGCCTAAAAGAAAGGGAGGCAAGGCAGCTTTTCGTATGGGGGTGCATTTGCTGCCTTCGCCATCCCCCCAATTTAAAGTTGGTTTCTTGTTTTGGTGGCGGGGGGTAGTTTGGGGAGTACCCCCCGCATTTTAAAAGCATCTTCATCCATTTTTTGAAAAATGGCAGTGGCCATCGGAAGCGGTGGCCACTTTATAAAAAATTGGTTTTTCAGGTTTATATAGTCCCCTGGTCGCTTGCGGCCGGGGAGCTTTCCCCTGAAAGGATAATCAGAGTGTTCTGTTAGCATGTGGAGTTGCCGGGCGAAGGCTCGGCAGCTTTTCTACCTCAAAAACCAGAAAACATAAACTGCCGGTGAGGCCTTAGTGAAGCGACCGGGGCGGGGACGTGCATAGCAAGCCCCGCCCCAAATCGAGGCCAAAGAGAACAGAGTAGTTTTTGTTTCAATGACATTGTTAGCGCCCGCAGGGAGGATTTTGGCGGGGCTGTTTGAAATCAAACCGGGCAAGGATTCCACGAACGGGAACAAAAAAAGGCGATGCTGTAAACATCGCCTCTCATTCAAGGAGCCTTGCCCCCTAAATATCGCACTGCAAATGTATTCAAAATCAACAGCTTACGCAAGTGAGCGCCCATCGAATATAATGGACGAACTTCGCCAAGGGCTTACCAGTATCAAAACTGGCTACAAGGCCAACTTGCTCAAATATGCCTACCAGCGCAACCCAGATTCCCTTCTCGATGAAACACTATTGTTTATTTGGGCACTTATGGCCATTGCTTGCGCCTTTACCGTGGCATACGGTGGTTACTACCACTACTCCATGCTCCAATCTGCCTTTGGCGTAGGCATTTGGAGCGTGGTAGGCTCCTTTGTGGTGTTCATCGCCTTGGAGATTGCCAAAATTTACCTTGGCCTTGTGTTCACCCGGTCACTTTTCTCCATGCTATGGTACAAGAGTATTTACCGTTTCCTATTTACGGCACTGCTTGGCTTCATCGTGGTAGTGGCGTTCACCTGGTCTATCAACATCAGCACGAAGGGCGTGGCTAGCGTAAACGCCTTGGCAAAGCAAACCGACCTCTACCAGTCCAAGCCCTTCACCCCTCCCCCATCGGTAGCGGAAATTGACAGGCAAATAGCTGGCCTTGGCACAGTTGATCAGGCAGCGGCGGGCAGCACATGGCGGGGGGTCACTACAGAAAGGGCCGTGAAGCTGATGCGGGAAAACGGTAAGACCCGCTCCGAGCTGCTTGCCCAAAAATCGGCATTGCTGGCCACGGCTCAGGCACAACATGACAGCCTTCAAACGGTGCTGAAAACAGAAATAACCAATACCGCTACCCTACTCACCGACTACGGGGGCAAAGCCGAATATGCCACCATTGTGCTATTGTTGCTCATCGTCCTTTTCGAGTTCATCAACTACCACAACAACAAAGCCCAAGCAGCCGAAGCAGCCGCCTTGCCCCTAAAAAAAGCATAGCCCCTACTGTTACGGAAACAACCGAAACAGTAGGGGCTGACGAACCTAAAACAGTGGCTTTGAGCATTGTTCCTGAAATAGAGAAACAGCTTGAAACCATTGTGCCACAACGGTTACAGCCTGTTACGGAAAAGCGGGAAACAGTTATTGTAACAGCCAAGGGCGAAGATGTTTCTCAGTGGCGCAAGTACGCCAATATCTATTACAAGCGTAGCCTTACCAGCGCAGATGAAACAACCCGTAACAGGAACCGGGAAACATACGAGCATTACCGAGACTTGCTGGAAACAGTGGGTCACAAGATAATAGAAGGGGCGGCAACGATTACTATTCACGATAAAGAAGCTGTTGCATGAACCCATACCGTGAACCCAGTTATACAGTCGGCCAAACTGTTTGGTACACCCCATTTATGGGAGTGCGGCTTTTCCAAAGTCGTATAAATACAATAAATGGAGATTGGGTGAAAATTGACGGCATCAAACGCCATTTGCCATTTTCTCAAATCACGTTGCTAAGGGAGGATTTATTCAAACTTTACGAACCATTCAAATCAACAACATGACACCATTACTACTCACCGTCAAAGCAGCCTTTTTTTTTGGCTTACTTATATGCGCCTGGGCTTGGGTTTGCCAGCCCGACAAAGAGGAGAGTTAGACCTACCGTAGAGAGAACTAAGCATACATCGTGGGAGAACTTCACACCTCCAGGCAAGCGCCTGGGAGGAAAACCAATTTTATGACCCATATATCATTATTCAATGGAATCAGCACCACATTATATGCCGCCGAGCTTGCCCAATGGCAAAACATCGCAGCAAGCGAAATTGACCCATGGTGCAATAAGCACATGGCCAGGTGGTTCCCCCACGTCGAGCAGCTTGGCGACATTACGACTGCCGATTTTACCCGGTTTAGAGGCGTGGCTGACGTACTCTCCGGGGGCTTTCCTTGCCAAAATATCAGCTGCTTGGGAAAAGGGGAGGGCATCAAAGGGGCAAAAAGTAGTCTTTGGAAGCATTATTGGCGAGCAATTGCGGAGATTTTACCTGGATATGCGGTTATTGAAAATTCGGGACGGCTTAATTCAGCCGGGCTTGAATCCATCTTATACGACCTTGCCGAAATCGGGTATGATGGTGAGTGGTGTACTATTTCGGCTGCCCAATATGGGGCCGAACATGTCCGTGAAAGAGCGTACATACTTGCCTACCCCAACTCACAGAGACGGCGCAACCTATTACATCTTATCCAAGCAGAACGCAGCGAAATGTTTGCACCGGTACAAAAAAAAGAAGGGGCCGACACTACCGCAAGAAGCTATCCTTTTGAGCGAGTACGAGAAAGCTATGGTGAATCCTGTCTTTTACGAGATTATCATGGGCTTACCAAAAAACTGGACCCGGTTAACCGAATTGGAGGACTCGGAAACGCCATGTACTGGCCCATCCCATACGCCATCTTCCGATGGATAGATTTTGCGGAAAAATGCACTGAGGCGGAATGGTTGCAGGTCAACTATGATGCTTTGATGAGTCTTGAAACTGATAATTCATAATTACCATGCCCATCACCACCTACACATTCGGTACTGGTCAAATCCTTCGCCACTTCATAACAAGCTGGGGAACTGATATGTGGCTGTGCAGCTTCCCTAAATGGGGGAGGAAGTATGTGTTGGCGCATGAGGTGGTGGACATTCACATTTTTTCAAATAACTAATCCATGACCACCACCGAAACAAAATACCCATTCGCCGAAATCCTTCCCATCGCCCAGGATGTACTGGCTCAGCTGGCCCCTCATTGCGTCCGCTGCGAAATAGCGGGTAGCATCCGCCGAAAAAAGGAAATGTGCAAGGACATTGAAATTGTCTGCATTCCCCAACCGTACGAGGGAAGCGGATTTTTTGAATCCGGCATAGCTACCGTAGTGAACCGCTGGGAGAAGGTTAAAGGAGAGTTGCCATGCCTCTACACCCAGCGCATATTGCCGGAGGGCATCAAGCTGGATTTGTTCATCGCAACGCCTGAAAACTGGGGCTATATCTTCATGCTGCGCACCGGCTCACGGGAATTTAATTTCCGCTGGGTGATTGCCCTTAAAAACAAGTTTTACCGCCTTCACGACGGCGGCATTTTTGCCAATGGCCGCGCCGTGCCAGTCAGGGAAGAGTCCGACGTTTTCCGGCTGCTGGGAATGGCATTTGTTGAACCTGAAAAAAGAACCGCATGAAATCTGGAATACAAATACCAGCCACTACCCATAGTGCCCAATGGAAATTAATTTCCGCTACCGCTTACGAATCCTATATCCACCTAGCCTTTAAAGGAATCATGGAGGATACAGGCAGGCTAATGAACATTATTATCGAAGCTCATGAAATTCACGAAATCGAAGCGGCGATTTTGGAATTTCGTAAAAATCAACCTGAAAATAGAATTTGATATGAAATGGAAAAGACTACAATCACACCCTGAATTTCGCTGTAATCTATGCTATAAGCCCTTTTCGGAAGGGGGTTTTGTTTATGAGGAAAGCATAGAGGAAATACCTAATTCTACATTCATGCTTACCGCCTGTACTATCATTTGTGCCCGCAAAATCGAAAAGCACCCCGGCCTAAAAAGCTATATAAAAGATGGCAAGAAAAGGGCTATCAAGGCACACGAAAGCAGGGACATAAGAGAAGATGAAAAAGCGAAAGAGGCATTTGAAAGCATTCTTAAAGATGCTGCTGAAAACACCGGCTTGAAACTGGTATCTATAAAAGATAATTGAACACCACCACCCATTCCATGAGTTATATAACAAACGAAGCCGAAATAAAAGAAGCCGCCGACGTCCTCTCCACCATCATGGAGACCGCCCCAGGCATTGAACTAAAAAAGCAGGGGGCCAACTGGATAGGCAAATGCCCCTTGCCTGGCCACAATGAAAAGACAGGCAGCTTCACCGTTTCGCCTCAAAAGCGCATGTGGAAATGCTTCGGCTGTGGCAAGGGCGGCGATTCGGCCCGCTTTGTCATGGAGATGAACCGGGAGGTGTACCCAGCGGCGCTGGAGCGGGTAGCCAAGGCTAGCAAAATCACCGTCCAATACGATAAGAGCATCACCCCGGAGCAACGGACGGCGTACAACGACAAAAAGCGATTGCTCCAGGAGCGACGGGAAAGCCTGCGGGCCTACCTAAAAGGGGTGGTGGAGTTTTTGCAGAGCGACAACAATTCAATGATTACCGTTACGGAAAACGGCATTGAATACGCTGAATTTGCGGGCCGTCGCTACAAACTTTCCACCATTGAAAAATTTGCGCTTTGTGCCCCGTTCAACAATAATTCAATTACCGACAATGCAGCGGCCCAGAAATGGAGCATTCCAATTTTGGTACAGTTGGGCGTCCTGAACATGGGCGACAATGGCAAAGCCTACGACGTTTGGAAATCCCGCTGGATTTTCCCCATTCGGGATGCCGACGGGCATTTTGTCACGCTGGGCGGGCGGGCCACTAAGGAGAAATTGGCTGAAGGTTGGAGCAAGTACATGAACGGCAAGGGCTACGACCCATCCAACTACAACCTCGAAACCGATAACGTAGGCTATAACAAGTCCAAAACATTCTACGGCTTCCATGAGGGCAAGAAAGCGATTTATGCCAAGGAAGCGGTCATGCTCGTGGAAGGCTACACCGACGTTTTAAGCCTGCACGAAGCGGGTTTTGATACTGCCGTGGCCACCTGCGGCACTGCCCTTACGCTGGGGCATATTGAGGTGCTGAAATCGAACGGCATTGCGGATGTGACCATCTTCCGGGATGGCGACAAAGCGGGCATTGCAGCGGCGGAAAGGGATGTGAAGCTACTCGTTGAAAATGGCATTGCGCCCTACGTTGTGCTTTGCGATGTGTTCAGCAAAGCGCATTTCGAGCGCTGGTTTTCGGAAAACGTACTGCTTGGCTCCAAACTGAGCCTCTACGAATTGGAGGGGATGTTTGAGGAAGAAATAGACAATTGGGCCGTGGAGACGGACGAAACCCAGGCGGCGGTTTGGAATAAAATCAGCGAGGGCAGCACCCTCAAAAAGTACCGCCTCAAATGCTTTTTGCACAACCAACCCGACCCCATCACCTACGAGCCAGCGGCTCACGACCCCGATAGCCTTGTTAGGGAGCTATCAAAGAACGATTTCAAGGCGTTCCTTGAAATGAAAAAACAGGACGGGCTTATCTGGCTGGTAATGAAGGATTACCGCCGAAACGATGTGCAGGTGCAAGCGGCTACCATCCAACAGGCGGCCAGTCTTTTGCAGCATATCAAAGACCCAGCTAGGGGCGCTTACCTCAAGAACCTCACGCAAGGCGAGCACCTGGGCAGTGTACAGCGGGCCATTGAAAGCGAGATAAAGAAGCTCGAAGCGGCCAAGGGCGATAAAAAGCAGAAATTCAGCAAAGACCTCGACGAGCAACAAATGGCCGATGCCAGTGATTACGGCATGTTCGTACGCAATAACCAATATTGGCGCTATGACAAGGAAAACTACCTCTACCACGGCCAAGCCGTTACCAATTTCATTTTCGAGCCTCGCTACCTGATAAAAGACCCTGTGGCCAGTGCCCGGATTTTGACCATAAAAAACATTTACGGCCATACGGCGGTATTGAACCTGCCCCAAGAGATGTTTGGAACCATTGGCAAGATGCAGGACGTAATTAGCGGCGAAGGCAATTTCATATTTGAACCGGGCATTAAGGCCACGGATTTCAGTATGATTCGTAAAATGGTGTTTGACCAGATGAAGGACCACGTAGCCTACCGACTCATGGCAATGGGTCACCACCACAATGGCTTTTATGTCTGGGCAAATGGCCTGTACTCCTACGAGGGCGACTGGCTGCCCTGCGACGATTTGGGACTCGTGGAGCATAACGGCGTGAAGTACCTACTGCCGGGCCGTGCCCACTCCGACGACCCGAACTATGAGAAAACCGAGGCATCGGACGAATACATCAAGAAATTTGCCTACTATCAGGGCGATGGAATCATCTTCCAAGATTGGAGCGAGAAGTTCATCACCATTTACGGCGAGAACGGCGCTATGTCCATGATGTGGGCATTTGCTTCGCTCTTCCGGGATGTGATATGGGCAAAGCATAAGGGCTTTCCCCATATCAACTTTTCAGGCAAGAAAGGCAGCGGCAAATCCCGGATAATGTGGTCTATCATGGCGCTATGGGGGGAAGCCCATCAGGATGGGGCGCTGGGCAATTCCACCTATAAATCGTTCTTTCAAACGTTCATGCAGAAAGTGAATTCCGTCGTTTGGTTCGAGGAATTTCACAGCAAATTGGACTTTGGCACCTGGATTAAATCCATGATGGCCGTTTACGACAACACGGGGCGTAACAAAGCCGACATTGCCTCGCATATCTCCACCAAGAAAACGACCATCAAAAGCGCCTTTGCCTACACCGGGCAAGATGAACCTACCGGGCTGGGCGATGACAATGCCCTGTGGAGCCGTACCATTGTGCGGGAGCCAAAAAAGAACGTTTCTCCCAACGCCTACAAGCTGCTGGATGAATTGACGGCCATCGAGGATAGCGGCCAATTGACGGGTATCACCTGTGCCGTGCTGAAACACCGCAAAAAGGTTGAAAAGCAGTACGCCCGTGTGATGGGCGAGCAAATGGAGGCGCTAAAGGCCGAGCTTGGCCTACGTGGCGGCTTGGCGCAAAAGGCAGAGGACCGGACGTTGAACAACTTGGTGCCACTGCTGGCCATGTATAAGATTTTGGAGGCAGAAATTACTTTTCCATTTGGCTATGATGAACTCATGGGCATCGTCATTGACCAAATAAAATACCAAACGAAAGGGATTCTTACCCAGGACAAAGAAGCCGTGTGGTGGGATGAAATAGAGCTACTGACCAACCGGGGCACCCTTCGCCACGATAAACACTTGATAGTGGAGGCCGTGTCCAGCGTCAGCATAGAGTCAGGCCGGGGCCAAACACAATCAAAGGCGCTGAAAGGGGAAACACAGGTTATTTTCATCCGCATGAAGGATTGCTACGCAGAGTACCGCTTGGATATGGTGAAAAAGCAGAACAACGACCTCACCCCGGAGGGGATTTTGTTCAAGGATTTGCAAAAGTCGGAGGCGTACATAGGCGTCGTGCCTTCCAAGAAATTTGAAAACAACAGCCGGGTTTATCGGTGCTGGGCCTTTGACCTTAGCAAATTGATGGAAACGGAATTCATCACCACTGCCGAGGCGGTGGAACTGTACCGGAGACGGGAGGGGAACGGGGTTGCGGAGGATTTACCGGAGAATAACAAGGCTGTGGAGGCGGCATCTTAAATCATTTTAAAAATCAACGATATGAAAATGCTGAAAATGAACGATGAATTAGTGCAAATATTTGTACAAATGACCATGCTTAAAGAAAGCGAAGCTCCACAGCTATACAATAAAATTATAGAAGGCGGCGGCTGGGTGCTAAAAGCTATTGACAAGCATTTTGAAGCGGTTAACCTCCAATGTTCCAAGCGAGTCCAAATAATGCTTCTTGCTATCAGCGATGGAGCAATAGGGCGGGCGGTTCAATACGTAAGGCCAATGTATGATTGGGCAAAAGAAACTGGAACAATGGAAATAACTTGGGAAGATTTCAATTTGCGTATTTTCCCGATGGGCTACCCCGATTTCACCAAAGACTAAAGTTGGTTTTTCGTTTTGTTTTAAGCCCTGGGCGGCGGCTACGGCGCTCAGGGGCTTTTAAAAAAATAGTTCTATGGAAATTCCAATCGAACAATGGAGAGACACCATCCTGATGACAGGATGCTTTGAGCAGGATTTTAGGGACGATACACCATTCATCGTGGGGTACTGGGTTGCGCTTTTCGGAATTGATATTTTTTCGCAATAGTTGCTTCTTTCCTCTTTTCCTTACTACATTTTCATTCAGCCCTGGGCGGCGGCTACGGCGCTCAGGGGTTTTTAAAAAATCATTTCAATGGAAAATTTGTATCAACTAATCAACGCCGTGCTTGCCTTCAAAAAGGCAAGGAGGCAAGTTCTGACAGAGTTTGAAGATTTTGGCAAAAAGGGCCTTTTGAAAACCTACGGGGATTGTCTATCATTTCCTAGCTATCAAGAGTCCGAGAACGAAATGTTTAGGCTGATAGAAGTAATGGAGCTTACTGACTTCGATGTTGATGGCAGCGACAAACTATCGCTACAAATGGCGCTAGTTCAGAGCGAAAGGCAGTTAAAGGACGTGATTGATTTCCTAGAAGAAAAGGAGCTAGGCGAAGACTTCAACGACTGGCTGCATGAACATGACCCTGATAAAGCATTTTGACTCACACTTCGAGTATTACCAAAGCCCCGGCGCTCTCCGCACCGGGGCTTTTTCACTTCCCCCGCCCCCCCCTTTCCTAAAAGCAATTGCCCGATAGGGCACAACAACAGCTGTGAGCGCAGCGAACACCATTCGTTTCCTCCACGAAAAAATTTTTCCCTTTTCCCCCGCACCCCCAAAAAAGAGTTTACCAGCAGAAGGGAAGGCCGTGCATACACTGTTTTTGTCGATTGAAACCCCGCTGGATTTTTTAGCGCCGAAAATTCACAGCTAAAAGGGGGTAAAATCTGCACTACCGCACTACCTGAGCAATTTTCATCCTTTTTTTTAGGTCAAAATGTCAGGTTCTTCTGTTTTAAATGTTTGAAAATCAAGTATTTAGAAAGGATGCTCCAAAAACACATTACGAAAAAAAAATGCACTACCTGTGCACTACCTGTGCACTACTTTTTGCGATTTGCACTACCTAAAACAAAAAGTGTCAGGTAGTGCGGTAGTGCAAAAGTAGTACATCAAAATGTTTAGACATTTCATAACTCATTGATAATCAGGCAAAAAAAAGTCAGGTAGTGCGGTAGTGCAGGTAGTGCAGAAAAACACGGTCTCCAAATATTTTTTCTGAGTGCTAAAAAATCGGGGGAAAAAGGCCAAAAATCCCTCCCATCAAAAAACATGTATCCTAAAAGGTTACATTTGTACGCAAATCAATACTACTGAGAAAAGCTGCGCAAACAACCCATTCTGGCCATGGCGCAATCCGTTCAACTACATTTGTTCAATCCCGTGGAAATGCCCGAACGCTTGGAGATAGCCGTTCAGGGCATGGCCTATGTTCGGCCCCTGGCTCGACAGTTCCTCACCAAAGGCGATTTGAGGGAACATTTCCAGTTGCGAGACAACCGGGCGCTACTGCGCAAGGTCTTCACCCCCGAAATACTGGCCGCCGTCGAAATGGACATAGAGACTTACAAAGCCCGAAAGGAGTTCACGCTCACCGAAAGCGCCCGCATCTACGAGGCGCTGGGTATCCAGTGGCTGCGCACGGGACAAAAGGCAAAACCATAATGGCAAAGGTCAAAGTGAAATCAAAGGCCGTGCAGGCCGCAAGGGTGGCCATCTGCGAGGCTTGCCCCTACTTCATCCCCACCATTCGCCGCTGCCGACAGTGCGGCTGCAAAGTGGAGGATAGGGCCAAGATGGAGGATAGGGGATGCCCCATGAACCGCTGGCCGGGCGATTTGCCCAACGTTTAATAGTTTTCATTTTCATACATGCTGATTTTTTGAAGCCAGTAGCGCCAACTACTGGCTTTTTTTATGCCCTTTCTTTTCTTATTTGACCTTGCATAACCCCGCACAGCCTTGCTTGCGCCCGCCGCATTGCCCAAAAGCCCGCCAAATACTGCCAATTCTTAGGAATGCGGAACCCTACCATAGCATAATTGTGGCCTAATAGCGCACAGGGCGCAAACACGGATTCGACCCGTAGCTAACTTAACCACAACCGTCTTATGAACTGGAAAAATGCCATTTTGCTTGGCCTCGGTGCCTACTGGCTGCTCGGAAAAGCGGGCACGGCGGCCTACAACAAAGTGGCTTGGTCATTTGACAAGGTGCGGCTGCGTGACATCAAGCTGGCCAAGGGCGGCTTCAACCTGCGCTTGCGGGTTCAAAACAACTTGCCGACTGCCATCAAATTGGCAAGCTACCAGGGTGAAATATTTCAAAATGGAACATTGCTGGCCACCATAGAAAATGTGACGCCTATCAACTTGCCCAGTGGCCAAGAGGTGGTCATAACGGCATTTGCCAAAGTGAAGGGCGTGGACTTGCTCAAGTCCCTGATCAACGGAAATCAATTGGCACCAGTAATCATTGACAGCTATGCTGGCATTGACGTAGGGGCGGGGGAAGTGACCATTCCTATCAAGAACACCTTCCACCTTTTCTATGTCGAATAGCGCTTGGGCAAACCGAACCATACCCCGGCCTACCAAAGGTGTCAGGCTGGTAAAGGAGAATTACAACCTCCGTGACATTGCGAAGCTGTGCCATCGGGCATTTCTGGAAGATGCCTGGCAGGTGAGGGCGTTTTCCAAGGCTTTCCCGCCAACACGGGCTGGATTGCGGGCGCTCTTCGACTTCGTGGACGAAAACTTTGAGTATGTCGAAGACCGGGGCTATACCCCACGGGGCAAGGAAGTGCCCGTGCAAGCGGTGCAAAGCCCATCGGCCATGTGGCACACAACCCGGCAGGGCGACTGCAAATCGTTCACCGTGTTCATAGCCGCCACCGTCCATAACATGGGTTTGCCCGTGATACTCCGATTGGTGGGCTACGGCTCCAAGTACGAAAAGCACATCTACCCGGTGGCCTTGCTCAATGGGCAAGAAATACCCCTCGATGTGGTCTATAAAAAGCAACAAAACGGGCCGTTTGGCTCAGAAAAATTACCGATGGACAAAATACAAGACATCGTAGAAAAGGCTGGACTCTACAAAGTGGGCAAGATGGCCCCGCAGGTGACGGAAGCCGATTTGGAGGCAGCATTGGACAATATCAATGCCGTGGCCGACAGCATCCCAAATTATGTGGACGCCTATGACGGCGACATTACCAGCATGAGCGCCGGGGAGTTCGATACATGGCAACTGGGCAGGGCGTTGGATGCCAATGGCCAGTCCATGCGGGCATTACCGGCCGATGCACAGCAGAAAGTGGCCAGGCATATAGCCAACAACCGCCAAGCTGCATTCCGCCCGGTGAAAGTGGCCGTGCCAGTGCCCGCAGGTACCGAAGTGAGCGGCGTAAAGGACGTGCTCGACAAAATCGCCGATGCCATCAAAAAGGCGTTGAAAAAATTTGTCAACGTGTTCCACAAAGAGGACACTAAAAAGATAGCCCCATTCTTCCTTTACCTGTTCCTGACTCCAGCACAGCTGGCCAAAGCGAGGCCGCAGGTACGCAAGCGCCACGCCAAGCAGTCGGCCATTCTGGACAATATGGTAAGGAAGGGACTTGGAAGCCGTTCGCAGATTTTGGCGAGCATGGCGACCAATTTCAAAAAACAGTATGGCGTCACGCCTCAGGTGGTGCTGGCCACGGCCATCAACCGCCGCAAGAAAATGGGCGCTGTGGGAGCCGAGGCAGCCGCAGAGGGCGGTGCAGGTGGTACCGCTGAGGCTCAACTGGCACTGAAGGCCATTGACACCCTCGATAAAAACAAGGAGAAGATAGTGGAGGCCGTTCGCAAGGTTTGGAACATCCTAAAGGCTATTTTCAAGAAAAAAGACAAGGCCGACGAAGCTGCCGAGGCGGATTCCAACGCTGCCAATGCCTCCGACCTCTCGCTGTTGGAAAACACGGAAGGCGGCGCTGCCGACACTGGCGCTGACACCTCCACGGATACCGACACGGACACCAACGAAGCCAGTGGCGCTGGCTCCAATATGCTATTGCCCCTGGGCATCGGCTTGGCGGCGCTCTACTTTATCAGTAAGTAACCAAATTTATCTAACGATATGGCAAGCAAGAAAAAAGCGGACGCAGTGCCGCCCATCAGCGATGCTCCGATACAGGAGCCTACACCAACAGAAAACCAAGGGCCACGCCCATACACGCCTGATGAAGTTTGGGCAGATGTGGAGGAAGTGAGCGAGCGCTTGGGCATTGACAAGAAAATGGCCCTTGACCTTTTGCAGTTGACGCTGCAAGTGAACGAATCACAATTGGTAGTTAGGCTTGCCTACAAGCCCGAAGAAATAACGGCATTGGCAAAGCAAATCATTCCATTGGTGATGGATTACAAGGCCAAGGCTACCCAGGAAGGTTAGATAGTTTGGATTATAACTGAAATAAAATTTGTCCAGTCACGCCGGGCTTTCTTCGATGAAAGCCCGGCAGACTTTGGCGAACAAAAAAGCCCCCCGCAACGGCGGGAGGCTTTCTTGAAAATCTTGCGGCTTTGTACTACGTGCAGTCGGCGGCAAGCTCATCGAAGCGGATAAAATGCTCACTGAGCACCTGTATATCTGCTGAAGTGAAAAAGGTGCCAGTGCCGTGGTCTAAGTGGCTCAAGACGTGCAGCCAGCACAGTTGTAGCTTTTGGCTATAATCTGTGGGCTTGTCTGTACCGAACGCACTGGATACGACGAGGTTATTCTCGTCTCGGGTTGGAAGTTTCTTTTCGATTGTGGACATCGTGAAAAGGTTTGAAAATGTGAAAAGGAGTACGGGCTGTCCACAATCGTCCACGGCAAGCGCAGAATATCACGGTTATGGCCTTGCGGCCTCTCCGTTACCCGTACCCCAGATTTTAAGTTTCTTGAAATCATTTGCCGTTGGAAGATTGATTAGACGATTGTTGGACGCTGCAAAGATAAATGAGGATTTTTTAAGAAGCTGTTAAAAAAAAAGCCCGGCGCAAAGGCGGCGGGCTTGGGATGGCGGCAACCATTGTCTGTTCAGACAATAGTTCAACTGTTGAAAAGCGATTCCTCAAAGAAGTCCCTTTGTTTTTTGGACATCTTGCTGCGCAGGTAAGCGCCTTGGCGCTCTTCGATTTGCAGCTTTTGAAGTTCCAAGAAATCGGGATTGGCGAGAAGGCTTGTCATCAGTTGGTTCAATCGCACCCTTCGCCCGGCGCTTTCCTTGAGCATGGTTTCCATCTTCTTGAGGTTGCCGAAAAGGATGTGGTCAATGGTGCTGAACACCCAAACCTCAAAATTTGGGTCGAGCCATGCGGCGAATTTGAGGGCGAGAACACGGTGCATCCAAGTGCCGGATTTTTGCTTGGAAGTGTATAAATCGTCCTCTTTTTCGACATTTAAAAAGCCGGAATTCCGGCTATTTAAACAGGCTTCGATAAACCTTTTGGTGCTGTCATTTTCCATGAAATGGGAAATTTTAGCATCAAAAATCTTTGCCATCTCGGTGGCATTGACCATCACGTTTTCGCCTGTTAGCACAAAATGTACCGGATTGCCATCGAAAGTATAGTCGATGGGTTCGGGCTTAACGATTGAAAGTTCTTTTTTCATAAACACAAGGATTTTGATTGTGAATAAAATTGAGTTGAGAATGCAAATTTAATCATAAATCATTGATTGTCAAGTGTTTACGAAAATATTTTCTCAAAATAACCAAGAAAAAAGCCGAGCAGTTGCCCGGTATTTTGAACCCATATTTTCTCATCAAAAAAATGTAACAAATGGCGACTGCAAAGAAGCGGCCAGCGAAGCGAAAAGCGCCTGCTGCCCGTGCAAAGAAAGGCACTGGTCAGACCATCAAAATCACGGTTGGCGGGGTGAAAAAAACCTACAAGCGTGAACTGTGCGGGGCGAAGTCGAACCTTGACAGCAAGGCGGCGAGCATCCGGGCGGCAGGTGGCACGGCTAGGGTGCTCAAAAACAGTGCTGGTTCTTACTGCCTGTACAAAGGCCCCCGCAAGGCAAAACCGAAGCGCTGACAGTGAGGCCCACTAACGGCAATTCCTAATCCATTCAACAAAAAAAATCGAGCCTCATGGCATGTCTTCCTTGTGAACGGGCACGGCTTGCACGGCTCGGCAAAATTTCAAACAACATGGCTAAGAAAAAGTCATCCAAAAAAAAAGGCGGTACCCGCAAGCGTAAGCGGGTAGGCGCTATGTCTGGCAAACTTGCCAACCGTCAAATCAGCGTAGGTCTGTACGACATCCTTTTCGGCGTCGGTGGCCTGCTTGCCAACTTCCTCGTTGTGAACCCATTGGTGAACAAAATCAATGCTGCAATGGTGAAAGGCGACAAATCGCCACTGCTGGGCCAGTACCAGGGCGCTATCCTGAACCTTGCCAAAACGCTTGGCTTTGCCTTCTCTGCTTATCAGTTCAAAACGCTGCCAAAAGAAGCCCGGATTGCCATCATTGGCGCTGCGCTGGGCGGTGGCTTGGAGTCTGTGGTAGGCTTCCTGCCAGCAGAGTACAAAGAGAAGTTTGCTTTGGCGGGCACTGGCGATTTAATGCTCAACGTCGGCAGTACGCAACTGCTTGAAATCCCGATGCGAGCGGGCGGGCTGGACGATAGCCCGGCCATCTATGGCAACAACGAGGACATTGCTGTTTTCGGCACGGGGGATTTGTTCGACGGGTCGCTGTAATAGCGCCCACAACCCAAAAGCATTCTTAAACCCATTCTTTTACTTGGAGGTCGTAGGTAAAACCTCCGCAAACTATTTGTGCTATGTGGTATCAACGTTTGTTCGGAGCGGCAATCGAAGCTGCTCAAAAATTCGCCCTGGCGGCTGGCCAGAAAAAAGCCAAAGCCATGCCCGGCGAACTCATCTACATCGTGCCCCTCGATGCAAGCCTCAGCGATTACGAAATCAATTTGGGCGCTGGCGAAACGGGTGCAACCACCATTCCGATTGAAAAGCGGTTGGCGTTCAAAGACAACTTTGCCGTTTCGGGCATGGCTGTTGGCGTTCTTCCACAAACCGTGCATGCGACGGATGGCCCGCTTTGGGGAAGTGACCATGTTCAGTATTGGGAGGACCCCAACGTTTTCTCTGTCGCAATCGGTTCGGCCAAGCTGACGGAAAGCCAATGTATTGCCGGCGTTTGGAACGGCTATTTCAGCCTTCAAACAAACGAGGACTCGAAAATCGTGCGTATGCCCCTCCGTGGGTTCCGCAGGATTTTGCAGACTCAGCGCAGTACGCAGGTTACAGGCTTCAGCGGCACTACCAGCACTTTCAATACGCACAACATGCAGGACGGGGGTGAACTCCAAAGCCTGGGCGGCGTGGTGAAGATTGCTGGCGGCAACGAGAACAAAATCAACATCCACATCGAGTGCAAGGACAAAACCAACCTCGTTGGTACTTCCACCCGGAAAAACTACCTCGTGGTGGTGTTGCGTGGCGCCTACATCAAGGGCGGTACACTTGCTGAATTGCAAGGTTGATTTTTGCCCAGGAGCGGGCGAAGGCTCCACAAAAAAGCACACCATTGGCCGCACATGGCCAATGGTGGCTTTTTCCTTTCATTTTTTCATCAAGGAAGTTGAAAACCCATTCTTATGTATTTCTACCATCACCTTGGCCGTGGCACAAAGCAGTTCGTAGAGAACCCATCCGGCCTTCCAGTCATCTACCAAGAGCAGGTCATCATACCGCTTATCCCTGGCACCAATGAGCATGACATTACCGACGCCGTGCGCTTGCTGACGCAATACCACGCTGTGGGGCTTTGGGTTGTAGAACCCAGCGCATCTGGAGTGCAGAAACTGACCGAAAAGCTGACCTGTGCCAGCCGTGCCGTTTTTGACACTGCTTATCTCACCCTAAAAGACAATACGGCTACGCTCTTCAAAAACCTCAGCCTCAGGTTGATTGAAAAGGCCAATGCCAATGGCATGCCGTTCTACGTTGCCCAAAAAGGCTTCATCAACTTGACGGAAAGCAAACTAAATGTCTGGAGCGCCTCGATCGGCACTGATACGGCCATCGTGCTGATGATTGATTACGTGATACCTGCCGGAAAAGACCAAGCTGACAGGGCATTGATTAACAAGTAAACGTGTAGCGCCATGTTTTTAACCGTAGAAAAGTTCTTGGAAAAATACCACCGAGACCGTATGCCTTATTTTAAGGTGTACAAGGGTAGCTCGATTGCTGAAAAGCACTGCATGGAGCGGCTTACGGAATTGCCGGAAGGCGTGGCCAAGGAAAACACGGATGAGCTGTTGGCGCAAGGCGCTGATAAGCTGCAATCGTTTTTTGACAGCTTCGACGATGGGAATGTGACGGTGGTTTGCAAGTCGGCTCCCAAAAATGACAGCGGCAACCAATCCAACGTCCGCTGGGGCGATGGCAAAAACTCATCGGATATGACCAAGCAGGGCGTAGGCAATGCCACGGGGGGCGGCTATGTAAGCCCTACCCGCCAAATGAAAGAAATTTTGGAAATGATGGCTTTGATGAAAGGCGTCTTTGGCGTTGGGGAAAACGACCGCAACAGCCAAGCGGAGCTAATGCGCCTTCAGCTTGAAATGGCCGATAAGCAACGTAAGGCCGATTTGAAGGCATTGAAGGATACTTTCGAGCGGCAAAAAATGATAGAGGAATATGAATCCATGCTGGCCGGGGAACCGCCCAGCATTACCGATACTTTGCTGACCGAAGCTATTGGCCTCATCAAGCCATTGGCGTCCACTTGGATGATGAAGCAGGGCGCTTTGCCGCCCGCACAATTGCCCGTCGTGAACGGCATGGAGGCTGTGAAGCCAAAAAAGGCCAAGGTGTCTGGCAATCCGCAATCCGTAAGTCCAGCTCCGCAGCCGGGTCAGCATCCAATGATGAACATGAGCATGGATAGGACGCTCGTTTGCATCCGCCAAATTATGGAGGGTGCTTTTCCTGACTACAACGTGAACGAAGTAATGCCCGTGCTCGCTGAAATGTGCGTAGGGCAAAGAGACTTCATCCGGCAATATGTGATTCCGAATATTGAAGCAAAACGCCAAGCTGCCACCGCTCCAAGGCGGGCAGGTTCGCACAATGACGAGGAAGAATGAGCCAGCTACTCACCGATACTTTCAACGATTACTACCCAGAGGGCGGTATGTCGCCGGGGCCGAGCGAACCCTACCCGCATGACAACAACCGGGATGGGTTGGTGATTTCCGACCATCGGGCGGACAATCAGCGTGGCAAACCGATATTCGGCAGCTTCGTGGAGTTCATCAACTGCGGCTCTACCGTGGTTTGGCTGGATGAGAGCATTCCCATTATGCCGGGCGGCTACTATTCCTGCAAAAACCCGTGTTACGATGTGTCCTGGGCATTCGATGCACTGTCATCACCACCAACGCCAAAGAGCAAGTACATACAATCGGGCAACCGCTTGAAAATCCGCATCCACAAAACGAGGGATGCTTATGCTTACTTGTCGCAAGGATTGGCGGACATCAGTACAGGGAATATCACAGTGAACACCTCACCACCGGTGGCCACCAATTTGGTTGCAGTTAATGACACCATTGCAACCGACTTGAATTTGCCCGCTGCCATCATCCGTGGCAAAATCAAGAACTTGGGAGGAGATTCGCCCGCCAACATTACCGTAAACGGCCAAGAACTGGCACCGGGTGATGAGTACGAATTGGGGGCTTTCTATGCAGGTGATAAGCTCTATGTGCCGCCCGCCTACAACGTGGTGGCCAATGGCTCCCTTTGGAGCTATTACTACGAAAAATAAACCTCACGTACAAACCTTGTTGAAGCCCGTAGAAAATTTTTCCTGAACATCAACCGGAAATACAGCAATGAAAAAAATACTTTTTTCGATAGTTCTTGCAACACTTTGTTTCAGTGCCGCACATGCGCAGCAATTTGGGGACTGGGAGATAGTCTGCTGGGATTCCAGCGGAGTTACCATTCCCTTGCAAGTTCGGGTAAGCACTGCGAATAGTACCGGGGCGCTTATCCGCACATTTTACCGATTCACGCCTGGGGCATTGACCAAGGTTGTGCCAACGGTTGGCACCATTTCGGCCTGCGGCAATTCGCAGCTTCAGCAAATCGTGGTGAACCTCCAAACCAACCTGGTGGACAATGACACGCTGATTGCTCAAATCCAAAACTTGATAAATATACAGAATAATATTACGGTTAACCTGGATTCGCTTTTGGGCTTGGTGGATAGCATTGCGGGGAACACAGAACAGCCTCAGATTTGCGATTGTGTCTATGAAGTCAATCAGCGGAATTGGAGCTACACCGTAACGCCTGGTACGAAAAATACTTATTGGAATGCAAACCGATTTGTTACAAGGGATTGCGGCGGCGGCGTGGAAGAAATATTTTCCCAAGATTACAGCGAATTGGAAGATTTAGATATTTACGTAGGCTATACCAATTCTGGACTTACAAACCTGACCAGTGGTACAGGCTACATTGATTCTTTCGTTGTTTTTTTGAAAAACCCGCTCGATACACTTACAATCTGGCTGCATCCTGATAGCCTGGCCACTCGATATCCTACGCTTACTTTTCCAAAAGCAAACCTAGTGTTTAACGCTGCCAGTACATCAACCTGGGTGACGGCGGTTAAGGCTGTAATTGCGAAAGCACTACAGTTAAATGCAGCTGCAAACCAGTTGGTGCCGCCTCAGAATATACCTTTTGTGACAATAAATAGCAGCGGCGCATTTATTGTTGGTTTTGAGGTTATACATCAACCGATTGGATATTATTGCAATATAAGGCATGATGCAGAAGCGGGGCGAATGTACTACCATCCAACAGGAGGCGGCGGCGCTGGCACTGCTTCCATAATTAAAGGTCGTGGCCAAGTAAGTGGCATATCCCAAGTTAGCTATGTAACAAGCTGCGGTACTATTGCCACAACCTATAGTGAATTTATGTTGACCACCAGGACAGGTATATTTTGGGATTCATTGGCGATGAAAACAAGCCCAGCCCCTACTACATCGGGCGTTGGGTCTATTACTTGCTCGGAAACTTGCCCTAATTCTCCCACGGATTGCGTAGAAATATGTAACGACATTAGCAATCCCATACCAGTTGTTGTTATTACAAATGAATCAGATTGCCCAGTGGGCAATATCGTGGAAATACCGCTCTCGCTTACGGCGCAATCGTCCACGTTGTCGGGCAATTTTTACCATTCGGTAACTATCAGTGTCACCTCCGGCACCGTCACCATATCTGCGGTGAACCCCAGCGGTACCACGTCGGGCACGTTTGCCAGCGGTAAGACCTTCACGGCCACGGCGAAGGAATGCGAGTTGATACCAACCAGTTTCATCATTAATGCAACCAGCGGGGCAGTTACGGTGGCCACAATCCGATAACACCCATGAAGAAAATACTGTACATACTGTTTTTTTCGGCTTGCGCCTGGGTAGCTCAGGGGCAAAGTGTAATCATATCCAGCACAGCGGCGGCGATAGATACCGCCTATTTGGTGGGGGGGGATACGTTGGTAATTGTTGCGGGGGATACATTTATGGTGCCAGGGTTAGGTGGCGTAACCCCTGCAATACTTTCTGATAGCCTTGATAAAATAAATCTTGATAGGGCCTATAATAATTTTGGTGCAACTCCTTCAAAAATTGTAGTTGATGGGGCAGAAGGCCAAACAGGGGGGCTTGTGGTAGAAACCAAGGGTAGCAATAATTTTGTTATTGATATACAGGATAACGGCAACATTGTGATTCGAGAAAGCGGAGTTGATAAATTTATTATTGATTCACTGGGTAACGTGTTCATAAAACGCCCAATAAATTATTCTATCGGCCTCGATTTTGGGACAAACTTAGGTAGGGTATTGCGTGCAGATAATAACAGCACAGTGGCACAGTTTGGCCCAAACTCTTTTTTAACCATTGATGGTGACAATAGGAGGATTTCAGGCAATCAACAGTTGTTCTATCGTACACAAACCGTTTCGGGCAATCAATTTTGCCACGTGTTTGAAAACAGCTCAACCGTAACATCCCTCAACGGGGGTTTTATGCAGTTTGGGCTTGGTTTTAATTATGCTCCTACTACTGGTAGCGGCGATTATGTGTTTATTCAAAACAGGGGCACGGTAAACCAAACCGGCACCGCTACCCAAACCGTTGTAGGTTATGAAGTAGGATTGACGGTACAAGGCTTATTGGGCAATTTTTACTCAATCCGGGACACCACCTCAAAGGGATGGGGGATATACCAAACTTCTGCAATCAAGAAAAATTACTTAAACGGGCTAACGGGTTTTGGTACGCTATCTCCCACGACAAAGGTGCATATCAGCGGCGCAAATCAATTGCGCTATGAAGATACCAATCAAGGAGCGGGAAAAGTGCTCACCAGTGACGCTAACGGCGTTAGCACTTGGCGGAACATGTACACCAACCAAACGGCAGCAAGTAATGTAACCACTGACCTTGCTACCCCTGCGACCTCGTTTCTGTTTGTTGAGGTGGCCGCTATCAGTGCAGGGCAAACGTCCACGGTAGTCGAGTTGCCGCCATTTTCTACGGGGCCGCAAGAAGTCACGGTTAAATTCAACGCTACAATGGTAGAAAACGCCATCATTGAGGGCGATGGCTCAGACACTATTGATGGCGCTACAAATCTCACAGTATTGGCAAATCCCCAGATTTGCTATACATTTATAAAAGGAGCTACAGGATGGCGCATAAAATAACGATATTATTCATACTGTGTTCAGGATTGCTTTTTGCCCAGCGTCCCCTCATGCGTTCTATTACGCAGTTTGGCGCTAATGGCAATGGCGTAGCCGACAATGCAGCGGTTTTCACGCTATTAAATAGCATTGGAAACAGCGACAGTTTTACTATTTATGTGCCCAAAGGGGTTTACCGGACTGGGTCTGCGCTAATCAACTCAAACGTTAATTTAGAATTTGAGGCGGGTGCTCAGATTGTTGTAAATGCCAGCGCTACCCTTACTATAAACGGCAGGTTGATTAACGCAAATAGCGTTTTTTCCACGAATAGCACAGGGGCAAGGGTCGTATTGCCCACTGTTGACCGTTTTAAACTGGATTGGTTTAAATTCACTTATGGCGCTGGCATCAGCAACGGCGCTAAATATGCCAACCGTAGGACTTGGGAGATGGTGAACAACAGCATGAATTTTTCTTATGCGGGCGTATTGGAATTGCCATGCTCCAAGACCTTGGAGATTGACTTTGATATAGGCATCCAGGGTAGCTGGATGACTATAGACAACAACTTTAATATTTATTGCCCTTGCCCCAATGACCGATTTAAGATACATATGCTGCAGGATACAATCGGTACTATCCAATTTGCGTATCAGCTCGCAACCGCAAAATCAGCCACATTTGAGAACGTTGAAGTCTATTGCAACCCCCACAACTGGCGAAATTCAACCTACAGTGTAACCGCAGGCAGTCGAACCATTACGGTCAGTTCCGCAATTTTTCGAGACAGCGTATTTGATACTGGCCGCATCATCTACCTCAACGGCGGCTCGTACGCAAGCCAGGATACGGCTTTAATCATTGACAGCCTTTATAGCAACACCTCGGCAAGGTTAAAATATGCGGCCCCTGCAACCCGTTCGGGCACATGCTATTTTTCGACCCAGGAAGGCAACCGTACCTTTTTGCTGATGCTTGGTAGCAATACTGATTCAGTGTCTATCAAGTGGAGTGCTTGGAGCAATTACGTGACTTGTACAGTCCCCGGTTGCTTTGATGCAAACGACCTTGGCGCTATATTGGAGCTACGTAAGCCTGGCAGCCTGAACGATGTTTTTTTGGCAGAAATCCAGCGTGTCAAAGGAGACACTGCATTTTTAGTGGCTCCCATCACAAACAGCAACGGAACAAATACAAGCAGTTTTGGCTACAACAATAGCCAAAATGTGTACCGTGCTACCCGGTCAAATTTCACAGCCACCAATTGCAAATTTTCGGGGGGATGGGGCGAAGTGGCCGACAGCGGAGGAAACCTAAATAACGGCACAATAGCGGTTTACAACTCGCAAATAGAAACCTTTAGAGGAGGATTCCAGATGAGGGGCGGTATTTATGCCAATTTCATCATGGATAATTGTGTGGTAACATCTGGTCTCGATATATATGGAAATGGGTATTTCGACATTACGGGCGTGGACATGAATGTACTACACTCTAATGGAAACTCGAGTATTCATCTTCGCAACTCGAAATTTTTCAACACCCGTGCTTTTGGTATGTCACAGAACAAAGCGCCAAGAAGCGATGCTGTGCCTTGGTACGAACCTGCGGTGAATATTGATAATTGCGAATTTTACGGAGAAACATTCTACAAACCCCTGGAAATCGTCTCTATTGGTAGCGTGTTTATCAACGGCGTGGTTTGCAAGGCCGGCATAGTCGCAGATGCCAGGCGGCACATGAGCGTTACGAACACCAATATTAAAATGGTATCACCTGCTGGCACAATTAACGCACTAGACTTGTCAAGCCGTGACAGCTTACAGGGGATGTTCGTTTCAAACATTTCCATTGAAATTGAAAACGGCTCACATGCCATCAACATAACCAATGGCCATGCGGGGCGGCGAGATGTTCTTGATAACATCAACATCGTCGTGAAAACCGACACGACGAAATATGTTTGGGAAGCCCCTAGGAGCACTTACCTTCTCAGGCTCAACACACTGAGCGAGGTGGTCATTAGCAAGCTAAACGTAAAAACCTATAAGGCATACGACCGATACCGGGCAGTGCTGTATTCGCAGAAGTCCAACAATGTCCTATTTGACCAATGCAAGTTCACACTTGGCGATGCCCAAATGGATCTTGGATGGGTGAACAATACAGGCAGCCCAGCCTGCAAATGGCTCTTCCGTGATTGTGTTAGCAGTGTGGATAGAATAGACATCATTGGAACATCCACCGGAACATTTGACGTTGGAGCGGAAACCACTGTATTGCCGACGCAAAGCGGCACCGCTGGCACTACCGTAGCTGTAACAAATTTGTGATGAAGCGACTTTTGAAAATATTCCTTTTTTCTGTTGCGGCGTTGCTGGCAATGGGTGCTGGCTTTTCCTATTTACCTTGGCTGAGTAAGGTAGGTTCTAGTAAAATAGGGTATGGTACCCGGTTGGTTTTCCCAGGAGCTACCACTAGCGCAGGCGCAGACAGTATCTTAGTATCGGGGTTGGGTGCCGACAACCTGGGGAACCACACGGCTACCCAGGCGCTAAATATGCAAACCTTCACCATCAACAATGCCCGTCAAATAAGCGGGGCGGACGTGTTTACAGACGCAACTGATTCATGTGGATTGCGAAGCAACGGCGAAGGTTGGCTAATCTCGAACGCCATGGGCCGCTACCTTGTAAACGGCAATATTGCGCAGCAAATAAACCATGCTACCCAAGCGATTGCTTTCAATGTTGACCCCAGCAATGGCAACGCAATGGCAATGTCCGAGCAGGGAGGCAGTTCTTTTTTCAACTATGCCTCCAACACCGAAGCCCTTACACTCGGTACCGCTGGCAGTGGCTCTAGCGTAATCATCAATTCCTTAGAAGCTCAGAATTGGGCAACCTACACGGCCACGGCTACACTTACCAGCTTAACCAGCTTCGACGAGGTGGACGTAAGCGCCGCTGGCCAAACCTTCACCTTTCCCACGGGTGCCACCGGAGGCGCACTGAAGTATGTGAGCAACATTGATGCCGTGGAAACTATCACCGTAGCGGCCCCAGGCGGCGAAACGGTGGCCGGCTCGACTTTGATAATGCCCGGAATTACGGGCATGTTTCAAAAACGGGGCGCCGTGTGGCGGCGGCTCCAATAAACAAAACGACCGGGCAAACTACACCCATTCACAACGCATTAAAAGCCCGTGAACTTAGAAATAGCAATGACATCAACATTTCTCATTCTTTGTGCGGTATCGGTGGCCGTAAGCCTTGCGACCGCTATCAGCATGTGGATGTACACCCGAAAGCAGCAAGCCGAAATGAGCGACCTGAGAAAAGAGAACATGCAGCTGCACATAGAAGTGCAGCACCAAAAAAACCAACTGGAAATCATGCACGGCCAATACCTCGAATTGTTGGAGAGGTTGGCCAGAAAATAACAGCACATGAAAGCAGTAATAGTAGCCTACGAAAATGAAATAAATGGCCCTGCATGGCAAGCCGCCTACGGTTCTTATGAGATGGGCAATGCCATTGAGGGAGCAATAGGCATAGATGCCAGCAAGCCTGCCAACCGTGTGCAGATGCAGGCCCTTGGCATTACTGCACCGGCCATCATCATTGCACGCTATTGCAGCGGGAATGGCCAAACGCATGTAAAATACCTGGCACAAATGAAGGGCATACCAAGCCCCTCGGCCATTGCCGATGCTGCGGCCAAGGTGATGCAATCCAGCAGCGCACAGAATTGCAACAGCAGTGCAAATCCAGTTCCCGTGCTTACCAATTCCGGCAGTGGCACCGACGAGGGGGAAAGCAGCGGTTTTGGCCTTAATCCCTGGGGAATTTTCTCGCTTCCCTTCGATGCTCCGTGGTGGGTTTGGGCAGCAATCGCAGGCGGCGCTGCCATCGGCAGCACGTCGGCAGATGGGAAGCTAGGCCGATATGGCTGGGGAGCCGTGGCGGTGGTGGCCGGGGGAAATGCGCTAACTGCCTACAAAAAGCAATGAATAATACCGCCAAAATAGCCCTCGTGCTCGCCGGATTGCTCGGCTTCGCAGCCATGGCCAATGCCAGCCCAGGCAGCGCTGGCGGTGGCGTCAGCTTCGCCCGCAGTTATGCCCGTGTGCGCAGGTGGGAAGGCGGCTACCAAGAAAACCCCAACGACCCCGGCAACTATGACAACGAAGGGCGGCTAATTGGTACCAATATGGGCATCACGCCTGGCACCTACAAACAAGCTACCGGGTATTGGCCGACAAAAGCCGAAATGAAGGCGCTAACACCTGATCAGGCAGCGGCCATTTTCAAGCTGCTTTTTTGGGATAAAATATGGGGCGATAAGTTCAAGGATGCAGCGCTGGCTGATATTGTCCTCGATGGCGTCGTCAATCATGGCCGGGGCGTCCGATTGTTTCAGGAAATACTCGGCGACGTGGAGCAAGACAACAAATGGGGACCTGAAACCCATGCTTCCATGCTGGCCAAAAACCCCGCCCAACTCTACCGAGCTTACCGGGAGCGCCGCAAGCGCTACTATCTACAGCTGATAGAAAATGACCCCAAACTGGCCGTTTTCAAAAATGGCTGGATGAGACGGATTGACAGCTTTACGGATTATTAGGTATCTTATCACCATTCAAATATCTCATCATGTGGAAAACATTCGCCAAAATGGCTTTTGAGTACGTCGAGGATTTTTTGCTAAAGAAAATTTCCTCCGTGCAGTATTTTCGTGACACCCTAGAGTTCTTTGTTTTCTTGGGTGGCCAAGCCGTTGACGTTACAACCGACAACGACCCCAATAACAAAGCCCAGCTTCAACAGATTTGGGAAAAGAACTTTGTGAACTTGTTATCTATTGTACTCCGTGGCGTGTACGATGTGGTGAAAAATCCGCAGGTGAAAGAGCGGGTAATCGCCATTTTGAGGAAAACGCTCAACGATATAGAGGCTAATCCGGTAGCCTAAAGAAAAGCCTTGTCTTTTACACAAAAGCGGGTGTTCTAATTTAGCTTAGAAGCCTTGGTAGCAATGCCAAGGCTTTTTTCATGCCGCCAACTTCTCACCTGGTGCCGGGAAGCTCGCCCTGAGTTTCACCAAATCAGCCACGCCCAGCTGGCGAAGGTATTTGTCCACCATATCAAGGGAATGATGCCTGAGCTGTATCTGCAGTTCTTTCAAGCTCACGCCTGCCTTCACACATGCAACAGCGCCCGTATGCTTCCAACTGTACATCTTGTATTCCGAGGAAAAGCCAAGCGCATCCAGCACCGCCCTGTGGCGCTCGCCCAGGGTGTTCCTGCCGATTGGCTTGTAAATGCTCTTGGCCGAATGAAAAACATAGCTGTTTGGGGGCAGCTCCTTCAGGTGCTCGAGCGCGGGGGCGAACGCATCCGGGATGGCCACGAATTCAGTCTTATGGTTCTTGCTGCCTGGTGGCAAGTGGCCACGGTCGCCATGCTCTGCAAAATCGGACCGGACCATGATTTTCCGCTCCTCGAAATAGATGTCCTCGACCTTAAGGTGGATAAGCTCTGCCCTGGGCCGCAAAAAGCAGTAGTACACGAATTGACAGTGAAGCCACAGCTGCGGGTCGTTTTTTTCGAGGTGGGCAGCGAGCCGGGCAGCCTGGTGCGATTGAAAGTACCTGGCAGGGTCAGACTTTCCCTTTTTAGGCTCAAAGCCATCGAGCCAGCCCTTCATGCCGCAGCGTTCGAATAAAAAATTCAGCGAACGCCTGGCTTCGTGCACGGTAGCCGGTCGGTGGGTACGCTGGTAGTCCCTCAGGAACTCCTTTGCCGACTCCGGGGTCACTTCCCTCGCGCCAAGGTACTGGAACAACAGCTTCAGCTTTGTCTCAAAGCATGAAAAGGAATGCTTTCGAAGCTCAGGGCGGCGAGCCTCGAGGGCGGCGAACAATTCTTGTCGCTGGAGGAAGTTGGCTGGAGGAGGGACGAATGCAGCTTCGAGTTTAGCGAGCAGTGCGTTTCCTGCCACTACCCTACCCTCGATGGTATCGTGTTGGTTGATACCAGTGTAGTATTTTTTCCACTTGCCAGTAGAAGGATCCTTAAAATGAACGAACCATTCCTTGGTAAGGTCTAGACCCTGGTCCCGGAGGACAAAAAATTTTTTTTCTGATTGTGTACCCATTGAAATCAATCATGGACAATCAGTGTGAGGGAAAATTTGTCTATCGCCTTTAAAACTCCTAGTAAAATAAGGAGTTAAAGAAAAAATGTACCCGCGACTGGATTTGAACCAGCACATCCTTGCGGACACTACCCCCTCAAAGTAGCGCGTCTACCAATTTCGCCACACGGGTATAAAAATCTGCTTTTCTTGAAAAGCGGGGCAAATATACGCCTTTTCCGCTTCAAAGGAAGCCGAAAAAATATTTTTAAAAAAAAGTTAAAAAACATAGAATAATAAATATTAAATTTGTCTATGTTTGTCCCGTCATTGAAATTTGAACATAACATCTCAGCCGAGCTTCATTGGTTTTTTTGAAAAGAGACTGATACTTTAACTTAATCCAGAACATTTTACCAAGGCTCGCATGGAACACTCTGTTACACTATTACTCCTGATGGCCCTGTCATTTGGGCTTCTACTTTTCACCGTCGGTTCCGGGAAACCGGGCAAAGCCGCCGCTGATTCCACCGAAGACAATCCGTCTTCCCGCTTTTCATTGGACAGTCCTGAAACTTCCCGAAGTTTTTAGTCCGTCGCTGCGACTACCCCATCAGCGCGACTGCGCTGGTGGGATAGTCACCCTTTTCCATTTGAAAACAAGGAACTGTTTAGCAGAAGGTGTTTTAGGGGAAAAATGAAAATCTTCCACCTAAAACACCTCCTACTAAATAGCTACAATACAATTGCAGTAAACTTGGCATAATTTTTTCATATTAAATTTACCACGTTTTATAATTCCATGAAAATGAAGACCCTCCATTCACTAGTCACTGCTATTGTCCTTTGTATAGGGCAATACGCCCATTGCCAAGGCGCTGCTGCTTTCGACCCTGCCCCAGAAATTACCGCTGCCGTAAATCCAAGGACAGCCCCGGCCAAGCCCACAACGGTTCGCAGCCTGAAACGGTTCCCGCAAATGCACACGGGATTTGCTATCGAAATCGCTTTTTCCACTTACCCGATGGATGCTACCAATCCCATTTTCCAGCAATTTGGGAACGTGCGGTACGACAAGCAGCCCGAGGGCGGCTACTCCTACCTCATCATGGCCAATTTCTCTTCGAAGGAATCGGCCCTCGACTTCCTGAACAACGTGGTGAAGCCGAAGGCCGAAAAAGCCAAGCTCATCCAATACAATGAAGGTACTCGCAAGGTGATACGGGATTAACTCCCCGCATCGGCCTTGTGCCAAAATAGTAGTTTTCTTTTCTTGAGACCAATGACGATGAAGCCCGCTACCAGGTTATCTGGAGCGGGCGTTTTTTTTGAGGCCACTGGCCGTCAACCGTCTATCGTCTATCGTAACTATTTCTGCTCCTCAGCCTTCAACTGCGCCTTGGTCTTCTTCTCCCCTTCTGGCTTTTCCTTGTCGAATAAACGATAGCCGAGGTTCACGCCTGCGAAGGTGTAAGCATCATTTTTGTAGGCATTGCCGGAGGCTTGGGTGCCATCCAGGAAATCAGAGATGGTAAAGCGATAGCTGACTTCGAATTCCAGCACAATTTTTTGGTTCAAATCAACCCGGAACCCTCCACCGAGGGGCATTCCAATATGCCAGTTGATGTACTCAATTTGCTTGTCACTGCTTTCTGTATCGCCATAGGTTACGTTTGGGTCGAAATGCGCCACCGAGGCTCCAGCGAACATATAGAAGGAGTTCATTTTTTGGTAGCCATGCTTGGCATTGTAGCGCTTTCGGCCCCTGAAGTCCTTCTCGCCAAGGATGGCAATCTCTGACAGCCTACCATCGAATGAATTATTGCGAAGGAAATTGCGGTCAAAATTACGGTCAGCGCCCGACAAGCCACCATGCAAAAGGTTCAGGCGAATGGCATGTTCCCTATCAAAGTAGCGGCGAATGCTGAACTGGCCGCCAGCATGGATTTCCTTGATGGTGAAAAGTGGCGGGGTTAAGTCGCCGTAGTAGTTCATGGCCCCAAAGGCAGCACTTATTTCCCAGTGCTTTTTTTGGGAAAAAATCGTGAGGGGCAAAGACAAGATCAGGCAGCCAACAACCAGTAGCTTAAAGGATTTCATAACATACCCTTTTTGTGCCAACAAGCCATCTGCCCCCTACGGCACCGTGGTGTTTGATGCCATCAAACGGAATGGATATAACTCGGCATCCAAAACCACGATACACCGGAAAAGGCACAATGCGGCAAGCGGCGTATTTAAAAATAGAAACTTGATAAGGGATTGGTATGATAAGTTTATTCGGGTAAGCAACTCGGTTGCCTTGTCACTGCAAAATTCATGCTCAAACGATAGTGGGAAAAGAAGCGATTGCTTTAAGACGAGAATTATTTGGTTGGATGGAGCATACTTCGCCGTTAGGCGAGACTCCTTTTAGGGGCAGCAAATTGATTTTTTGCTCAGCAAAAAATCAATTTGCTGCCCCTAAAAAAACTCACAGCTACTCCCCTATTTCAGGACGGAAGTACCTTGCCGGGAGGCCATTATCAGGTTTTGAAGTTGCTGTTTGGTGGTCGAACTGGACAGCACCTCCGCCAGCCGTTTTTCGAACTGCTTGGCATTGGTGATTTCGATTTTCCGGGGGCCGTCTTCCTCAATGATGGACAAGGTAGCCGGGAAAAAAGCGTCGGCTTTGTGGACGTACCTGAGCAGCTCCTTGCGCCGGTTTCGCAGCTTTGGTGCCACGATATTGAACACATGGTAACTATTGGGCTGCTTACTGCCGTTTGGCGTCACGGTGGTCGTCACGAGTTCGCCCCGCAGTATATTATGGGTCTTTTCGTCCAACAAGTTGGCCTGCTCCCGCAAGAGGTCAACCGGAGAAGGTTCTATCTCCTTGAAATTGAGTTCGCCCCAAAGGTCTTTGCTGGTCAATTGCGACATCTCATCAGTATTTTAGTGAAAACTTCAACGGCAAATGGTCTGAAAAACGTTCGGCAACCCGTCCGTTCTTGTTCAAGAAACTGCTTTCGCCGTCAAATGTTATGATTTCAAGGTCATTTGGGTCAAAATTCTTGATTAATTCTGGTCTAATCAAGACCTGATCGTATAAATGCCAATGATAATTGCTGTTCATGTAGAAAGTTCCCGGTACTTTGTCGTTCAAGTCGCCCAGAAATCCCCACATCGGGTTATAAAAATAGGCATAAGTCCTGAACTGAACCGTCCTTGTTTTCTTTCGAGCAATCTTTCTCGTCATGACCGCATTAAAGCCAGCATGCGAAACCATTCCATTGTCGAAAGGATGCATGTTGAAATCGCCCACCACTACCGTCCGGCTGATGCCATATTCCTTTTCCACCTGTGCCAAACTGAGGTTTATGAAAATGGCCTCCTCGCCTTGTTGGATGTCCGTGAAGTTGACCTTACTTGGCAAGTGCAAGGCCACCAAAAGGAACTCCTCCGTATCCTCCACTCTGAACAGCCAAACGGAATACCGAGGCTCATCCGCCACCAATTGGATTTGGCTCGGTGGCAGCCTCGTGAACAGTTGCACCTTCGATTTTTGCTCTGACAATGAAGTGTATCCACCAAGTACCTGCCCCACCGAAAATTGGTTCAGCGGAAGCCGATTTTCAGCAATTATTAACACATCCAACTGGTGAAGCACGGCCAAGTTTTCCAACTGCGGCCGGAGGTCTTTCTTTACGATGTTCCAGAAAAGGAAGTTCAGTTTTGGCATGGTAGCATTTCAAAAACGGGGTCAAAGCTAAACATTCCAATGCCTATAAAATAACGGCGGCTGCCCATGAGCAGCCGCCGTTGCGTTTTATCAAAACAAAGTTGTCGTAATTTAATAGGTCAATCAATTCTTGCTGATGACCAATTTCTGTTCGAAGCGGGTATCGCCAGCATTCACTTGCACGAAGTAGATACCACTGCCAAGGCCGCTGATGTCTAGCTGCTCGTTGACATAGCCAACTGCACCCAGTTTCCTGACTATGACTTTTTGGCCTAAGGCATTGATGATTTCAAGCGAAACCTCCGCATTCTCGGCTATGTCCATCAGCTTGATATTGACATCGTTGCTGGCAGGATTTGGCACGATTTCGATGTTTGGCTTCTCGCCCACACCCGTACCGTTCGCAAAGTCGAGGTTGTACTCGTTGAACAACTTGTCAATTTCCGAGAAATCAGGCGATGCATCGTCGCAAGCATCAGCTGCCTGGTTGAAATAGCTGTTGAGTTCCAGCAGTGACTGGTTGAGGGCAGTACCATAGATAACCTTCTGGCCTATGGTCAAAGTATTGCCAGCATTTAGGTAGATGTTCACCAAATCCTGCAAACCACCAATGGTATATGCGCCAGTCAATTCATTGCCAGCGGCATCGAAGAAGTGCACACGGCAGTTGCCTGTTGCATCGCAATAAACGATACAGGGGTGCAGGTCAATACAGCCAAGGTGCTGGTTGCGGATGTTCGTCCGGTTCAGGCCATTGTACTGCATATTGTAGCGGATGTTCAGTTCCAATGCCAATGCATTGGCTGCCAAGGCGTTCTTCAGGCCGCCGATGCCCATCGGGTTACAGCCCGTGCAGTTCACCTGCTGGCAATTGGCCAGTATGGCTGGTCCGCCCGTGCCGGGCAACAGGTTCATCATGCACTGCGCATCGTTCACGGTGATGGAACGGTTGGCACCGCCAACTGCCACTGGCCCGCTGCCGAGCAACGTCGTGATGACGGAAAGGTCGGTAGTGGCAGCTGAAACCGTGTTGCCAGGAGCACCGCCCTCGATGCCCCATTCGGCCATAGAGAAGGTCTCCAACGGCTGGCAGGCACCTGAGTAGGTCACTTCGCAAAGCGACGGGTGGGCATTGCCACAGCGGTCGGTGATACGGAAGAAGAAGGTACGGCCAAACGTGAAATCGCCATCGCCATCCGGGTCGGAGCATTCCCACAGGCCGGAATCGTCAACAAGCGTAACGAAAACTTGGCTGCCGTAGCAAACATCGTAGTAGTTGCCAGCAGCAAGCAGTTCTTGGATCTTGCTGTTGAAATTGTAGTCGTCAGGGCAAGGAACGTCATCAATGCACGCCAGGTTGGTCACGTCCACCGATACGGGGCTGTTGCCACTTGGGCAAGTACCGACCGGTGCCTGGTTGTCCTCAATGATGTAGGTGAAGCTCCAGGGGCGGGTACGGCCACCGCAATCACGGTAAACATAGCTATAGGTGCGGGTACCAGTACAGCCATTGGCTGAAATGTTCTGCGTTATGGTCGGGCCGGTCACCTGTATCACCTGGCCGCAGAAATCGAATAGGACTTGCGGGAAAGGTGCCACGGCATAAGCCAAGCAGCTGACCACGTTCACCTCATTGGCAGGCGCAAAGAAGTCGCCAGAGTAAAGGAAGTTGTAGCGCTTGCTCCAGGTATGGGTATTGCCCTCGCAGTCGGTATAGGTCCATGCATAGGTACGGCTGCCGTCACAACCAAAAGCATTTGGGAGCGTGGTAATGGCCGGGCCAACTGGGTTCAGCAGGTTGCCACAGTTGTCGAACACGACAGGCGGCGTGGGTAGGATGGCGTTCACGGGGCATTCAACCGAAACCACCTGGCTGGCAGGAACGGTGAAATCGAGGTACTCGATGTGATAATTGAACTGCCAAACGGCCATGTTGCCCTCGCAATCCGTGTAGGTGAAATAATACACCCGGTCGCCCTCGCAGGCATTTTTGGGCGTGGAAGTAATGACTGGCGTCAACACCTCGCCACAGTTGCTCGTGACCGCGGGTGGCGTAGGCACCAAATCCGTGTCATCGGGGCAATCCACGATAGCGTTGCCAAACGGTACTGGAATGGTGAACGGCTCCCGCTCCACGGTTGTGACATGGCTCCAAGTCCTTGACAAGCCCGCACAATCCGTGTAAGTCCAGGTGAAAGTCCTAGTACCCTCACAAGTGATGGGGTTGGGTGCATTCACGATAACCGGACCTGTAGGCGTTAAGGCCTTGCCACAACCATCCACCACGGCTGGCGGCATAGGCTGCACGATCAGCGCAGGGCAAGCCACTGTACTGGCGCCATTAGCCGGGACATTGAAGATCGGATAGGCCGGAACCGTAAAAGTGGAAGTACAGGTAACAGGCGCTGTCTGACAAGCTGCGCCAGCATAGGTGAAAGTCACCGTGATGATCCTGCTGTTTGGATTGCAAATCAGCGGTGCGGCAGGTGCGTTATTGGTCACGGTTCCACCCGTACATCCGCCCGAAACAGTGGCCGAAGCCAACCAGTTGGCATAGGCCGTGTTCATTTGGGCTTGCGTTAGGCAAGCACTCGCCGTCGTGGGCGTTGGACAGATCAGCACAGGAGCCGCTGAGGAGGCCACCGTGAAAGTCGCCTGGCAGGACGCTGACCCACAGTCCGTGGTATAGTTGAAGGTGACGGTCGTGGTACCTCCGCAAGCAGGCGGTGCTCCCGTGTTGTTGTTCGTCAGCGCACCGTTGCAGCCGCCTGTGCCACTTGCAGTTGCCAACCATGCTGCAAATTGAGCATTGACAGCAGCTTGAGTCTGGCACGCCGCTGCCGTTGTACTTGTCGGGCAGGTCAGCATAAACGCCGGTGGTGCGGCCACCGTAAAGTCCGCCATGCAGGTGGTTATAAAAGGTGCGCAAGTGCTGGTATAGGTGAAGGTCACCGTTCTTGTACCGCCACAAGCAGGCGGTGCGCCCGTATTGTTGTTCGTCAAAATACCGTTGCAACCGCCTGTGCCACTTGCAGTTGCCAGCCAAGCTGCAAATTGCGCATTCACGGCAGCTTGTGTCTGGCAGCTTACTACCGTGGTATTGATCGGGCAGGTGAGCACCACAGGAGGAGAAGCGGGTCCGCCTGAGGAACATGAGTTCACCGCAGGGCCGGTACCGGGTAGGGAGCAATGGATGTTTCCAAAAGTGCCTACTTGACCAGTGAAATCAACAGGGTTTCCATCGGCCCGGAACCTCACGCCATTAAAAGTGCTGGTCACATTGGTTCCAACCAGGGCAAGCCTGGTGTACCTGAAAACCAAGTCACCACCCGTCAGTATCAAGCTGTCCCCATTCGTCGAATTGGAATAAAGGACGTCCACATCTACCATAAAATAATCGTCGGTAGCGTTGCTGGGCGTGCCGTTGTCGTTGCAGGCACTGATATTGTTGAAAGTGAAGCCGATAACCTCACAGGGCGGTGGAGCCGTAATATTGGTCAAGCTATAATCATCCACACCGAGACCGTCGTCTGCACCTGTTGCATCAAAATCAAACCAACGGAAACAAAAAGTTGCTCCAGGAGCGATGCTCAATCCAGCAATATTTGATGAAATAACCGCTGTGCTCCATGGCCCGCCTGCTGGATTTGTACCCACTGAGGCTTGAGTTGGGGCGAGGTATTCAAGCGCAGGAACTGTTGTCCATGTACCTGCGCCATTGATGCCCGTAGTATTTTGGTTGTACTGAAAATCCAACTTGTCGTTACGGCCAAGTGTGCCAAATCGCCATTGCTCGCCGGTATAGGTAACTGTTAAGGATGTGATGGTAGCACCTGTATTATTGGTATAGCAAACACCAAAATTTGGCACCAAACTACCACTCCGCAAGCCGCCCAATGCCCTTTCAGTACTGGGTGCTACAAGACCAAAACTGTAAGTGTCGCCTGCATTGCTGCTGCCAGTCCCAGCGGTGTAAAGGCCATTGGCATTCGTTCCGCCTTCAATAAATGACCAACCTGTAGGCACGGTTGACGAAGTGCCCGTGTTGGCCAAGCTACTAAAATCTTGAGCATCGGTAAATGCTGCATTTGGGATGGAAATCTGGGCCATTGTACCAGTGCCTAAAAACAGCACGGTCAGAAAGCCCAGGACTTGTCGAAATGTAAATCTGAATTGCATGTTGTAAGATTTTTATGAAGGGAAACCGGATACATGGTTATTTGCCATGCTCCAAATAAACTTATCGAGTGAAAACTAGCAACAGGGATACGGGTGTCTAAACCAAGACTAATACGTGTGTTAAATCGGCAAGGGACATTGGCAAGCTCTGGAACCTTGCTCAATTCTGGTTCAAAGATTGGAAGAAATATCCAGATGACCAATCCATTTAGTGGAATTGTTCCGATTAGTATATTCAATGACTAAGCCTAAGAAATGCATGAAAAAGGCATGTAGGATTTAATTCCAACAAAGTCAATGCTTTGAGGCTTTTGGAAAAACAAAATCGGCTACCAATTTGCAATGGTAGCCGCATGACTGGTTCTATGGTAATTTCACATAAACTTAATCCTTGGAAATGACCAGCTTCTGCTCAAACCTTTCCCCGCCAGCCCTCACCACGACGAAGTACATGCCGCTATTGAAGCCGCTCAGGTCAATCCGCTCGTTCAGGTAGCTCGCCCTGCCAAAGTCCTTGGGGAGCAACAACTGCCCGAGCGAGTTGTGCAGTTCGAGCACGATTTCGGCTGCGTCGTCCAATTCCGACATCCTGACCGTCACTTCGCTGCTGGCTGGGTTGGGCACAAGGACAAGGCCGACATTGGCCTTTGGGTCTGGCTTGGCATTCAGGACGGCCTTTTCCTTGATGCCTTCGTATGCAAAGTGGTTATGGCTTCAATACTTCAATCAGATTATTGAAATTGGCCTCCCATATCACATAATCGCCCAACCCAGTAAATCCATTTCCATCTATATCTGTGGGAACATAACCTTCTATGAGGTTGTTAAAATCGCTCTCCCAATCTATGTATTCCTCTAGTCCTACAAAGGAATTGGCGGGGTTTGCGCTAAAGTTTCCACTATAAAACACTGGTATTCCACCTACCGCTCCGAGGTTGCTCCCATAAGCCTGGCTGGCGCTCCCAAAATGATAGGCAGCACTCGTCGTAAATGCTACAGGGTTTGCACTCCATGTTTCCAACAGGCTGCGACCTTTAACGACTACATAGTAGCTGCTTCCAGCGGATGCTGGTGGAAATAGTGCCGTTGCTGCGCCAGTTGTGCTCAGCACAGTTTGGGTTGAATAAAGCTGCGAATAAGGCGCCGTTGGTGCATGAAGTGCAACAGTGATAGAGTCACATTGAGTGGCAGTCGCATCAGGCACGCCACTATTCATCATCACAGGCCGCATGGTAGTTCCCTGCATGTAACCTTCAACGAAGGTTTGGGTGAGCGCAAGTGAAGTTTCGCAATTTGTCAAAAACTCTAAGCCCCAGCCCTCGATGGAGCCACCATCTTGGTCAACAAAATCCTGCACCGTCAATGTCCAAGTTCCATTTGGCGATGTGCCGTTAAGGGTGGAAAACAGTCTTACCGGTTTGTAGGTACCATTGATGGCATACGGTGGAGGGGTTGCGGCAGTGGAGGTATTGCAGGTACTTTCAAATTGGGCAGCAGTGAGAATGGCCGCATCATCAAATGTGACGAGTATATGGTTCTGGCTGCAGCCTTCAGCCGAAACTGGGACGCCGGGCCTATCAAATAGTGTGTAAACTGAATTATCAGGCGCCGTCAAGGTCGCATTTAAATCACCAATCCAAGAATGGTGCAACGTGAGGTTTTTCACCCTCATAAAAATGATATTGCCCACCACGCCACTTACGTTCAAGGTGGAGGTTACGGTAGGCGTACCTGTCGCTGAAATGGTTATCGGCACGTTGGTGCTTACAGGGTTCGTCAAGCAGTCGGAATTGTAGGTTTTGAACCTAAAATTAGCTGCCCATGGGCCTGCTCCGCAAGTATTTGTGCCACGAACCCGCCAATAATAGGTGGTGTTCGGGTTGAGCGTAGCTGTTATTTGGTAGTTGGTGGTAGTAACGCCAGTGACATTCACCACAGTGGTGGCAAAACTGGGCACGGTGGAGACTTGAACATCATAAGCCGAAGCGTTCGCAGTTGTGTTCCAGGATAATTGGGGGCTAACCTGGTGCAAGGACAGGTTTGGGGGCGACACAAGGGTTATTGCATTGATGTTCACATTCTGGACATTGAAAACAACAGCATCGGTGATGGTCGTGGCACCGCTCATGGCACTCACGGTCAGCGTGTAGCTACCGACTGCTGCCTGGGCTACGTTGCTAATCGTCAAAGTGCTTACCCCGCCTGTTTGTGGTACAGGGTTGAGCGAGAAATTGGCGGTCGTCCCGGCAGGGAGGCCGGTTACACTCAGATTAACGGGGCCAGTGAATAAATCACCTACTGTGACAGTGTAAACGCCATTAGTAGGGGCACATACAGACACTACCTCAGGCTCCGTATCCATGAAGCAGGTTGGGGGCATGTCAAATGCCTCTGTGCCATCGCTTCGGCTGCCTGAGCTACCTTGGGAAGCACTGAAGCCAAGACCCCTTCTTGCAAAAACCTCCCAAATACGGCAACGATTTGCGCCGCCGTACAAGGCTACATCGGCAGCAAGGATTGCGGTCCTGCCATCCACAAAGCCAGGGCTGCATACCTGCAGGCGCATGCCTTCGTTCACAAGTTTCATTGTTACGTCGTAGCCAAGCGCTGTGCCGTGGTCTTCCATCATGGCCCAGTTCAAATCCCAAATCATGCCGCACCAAACATAGCCAACGCCATGCGGCACGGATGCCGTCTTGATGGTATTGTAGGTAGCTGGATTGATGGCCATATTGGTAGAATAAGGCGTTGGTCGTATGCCGGGGCCATTGGCAGGCTGCCCGAACAAATAAGTGCCGATGCCCCTCGAATCTGTTCCCAAATCGCCTGGCTCAATGCTGGTCATCAAGGCGTAGAAATCGCTCCAGCCTTCCCCCATCTGCTCTTGGTTATTCAAGCAGCTTGTGTTCCCTGGGCCGCCCGTAAAACGGTTTGAAATGCCATGTCCATACTCATGCGCAACCACGCCATTGTCCAAACTACCATCCACATCTGGGGTGGGGTTGGTGCCAAGGTACATCTGCATCCTTGGGCGGTTCCCATCAGTTGGTGTGGAAAAATTAGCGTTGTTGGTGCCGCCTCCATCTTGTGCCTCCGCCCGAACATCGTCGTTGCCAAGGCCGCCGCCACCATAGTTGTGTACTTGGAAATTGCCATTCAACGGCGTAAAACCATAGGCATAAGCTAAATCATGGATATAATTGTTCCAGTAAAAAAGGTTTGTGACCGCTGCTGGCTTGTAGGCGCTTGGCGGCTGCGTCAAATCAATGGGGAAAATGAAATCAAGGTCAGCACCTCCATCGGGACTGGAGCCTGGATCGGCTACATTGTTGGCATCCGTGTCGGTATAGGCATGCACGTTATTGCCCCTGGTGATGGTGTATTCTGCTCCAGCTACACCATTGGTATCGTGCCAGCCGTATGGCGAGGCTGCAGGAGTGGCTGGGTCGCTCACCTCCACCCGTCCATCTGCTGGTGGAAATGGTGCAACGTGGTTGGGGCTTTCTGCGGGTTGCTTATACACTTTATAACGGTTCAGTATCGGCGGGGCCAAAGGTGGTGTCACCTCCGAGGGTGCGGAAAAGTCCATGAGAAATTCAGCCTGTGCTTCGTGCTGGACACCAGCGGCATGATCGTGCCCGCAGGCACCCGCAGGAGCATCAGCAACGCCAAAACTGCAATGCAGCGTATAGTTGTTCTTGTCCAGTAGTACGCCGGTTTCAGCATCCACCCTTGCCAGCCACCAATTTTGGCCATCTAATGTTTGGATTTCCGATTGCCAGGCAAGCCGAATTGTCGTAGGGTTGTCGCCGATGGGCTGGTAAACCAACTGCATCTTGATATTTTCCAATGCAACGTTGCCCTTGTCAAAAACGGTCTCCCGAAGCGGGCCACTGTCAGCAGAGATTTGCACCAAAGGGTCAGTCACTGGTATATTCAACGAGGCAAGTGCTGCATTCAACGCCTGTTCGGCGCTGAGAACGGGAATAGCCGGGAGAACAGTGCCCTTCACCTCTTCGCCGTTCAATGAAACAAAGCGGTTGCCGTAGGTGAGCAGTTTATCGTCTGCGGTAATATGGGCGTTCAGGATGGCCACATGCACCGGAATCTCGTTGATGTGCTGGTGGAAATAGATATTCGTCACGCCACTGTTTTCGCTGAAGGTTTCCGAAGAAATCTTCATCGTCAAAAGATCGTTGGGGGTGAGGTTCATTTCTGCCAATTTGGGCAGCAGCAGTTGCTTGGCAAGGTCAGCCTTGGAGTTGACCTGGGCGTTCAATGAAATTGCCAAACAAAGCAGGAACTGTAGGGGAAATAACCGGAAAGTTGAAGTACGCATTGTTTTTACGAATGATTTTTGATCAGTATTGAAAAGTGTGTGAGACAAGTTTTTCCTGTTGGAGAGCATGTTCTGTCGGTTGGAGGGGAGGGGAAAATGGTCGCATCAATAGCCGTCATTTGCAGTTTAATAAAAACAGGTTCGCAAAAAAAACAGTTATTCGGGACATAATTACAATTTTCGAAAAAGTTGCTGGAAAATAACCCCAAAACCTATTTTTTGTTGGTGGGTCAAACAGTATATTAGATAAAGCCCTTGATACGGTTATCAATAGAAATCATGGTAAGGTTGCCCTCCACTGCCGCATTTCCCCTGCTTGCAGCAAGCAGCAAACCTTCAAATTGGGCTTGGGAAAAGGTGCAGCACACCGACCTATTTGTAGAACACCAGCGGTTATGGCTTTGAGGTGCAGCGCTCCGCAGTAGCTAACGACGGGTTACAGGGGTGGCAATCATGTCTGTTTGGGCAACTAAGAAACAAGGAAAAATAGGAACAGCAGTAATATCATTGCCACTGAATACAGCAGACATGGACGCTGGTTGAACGAATGAATCCTGCCAGCAAAGTTTAATTGCAAGGCATGGAATAACCTAACCAAAAGGTGTTTGCCCTTGTTTTTCCATATTTTGAAAGGGTTAACACTGGCTATGATTAGGCGTTGACATTTAAAATATAGCAAACAATTCCACGATCCTATCAAATTCCTTATGGAAAATGGGTTGGCTCCGGATTACCCGAGGTGTGGGGAAGTTCTAATTTGATAGGCCCTAAAAAAGAAGCGGCAGCCATCCACTACAGGGGAGACTGCCGCTTTTCTTACCCTTGAGAGCCCCAAGGGGCTTGCAAAAATCTAATTATTTTTCTACCACGAGCTTTTGCTCATAGCGCTCTCTGCCAGCTTTTACACTGACAATGTATAGGCCACTGTTCAGCCTGCCAAGGTCAATCACTTCGTTCAGGTAGCTTGCCTGGCCAAATTCTTTGCGGAGCACCTGCTGGCCAAGCGCGTTGTAAAGTTCGAACACAACTGTCTGCGGTTCAGCGAGTTGCGATAGTTTGAGCATAACCTCCCTGCCCGCAGGGTTGGGAGCAAGGACAAGCTCGGCGGGCATTTGCACTTCGTCCGCCCTTCCAAGGGGCAGCAGCTTGGCACCTTCGTCTGGCGAGATCGCTAAACCTGACCCGCATCCGCCCGTCTGCACCGGGCCGTTCTCGCCGTAGTAATCCAACAGGCTCTGTAGTGCCTTACCCAGCGCCGTTGCATATACATCTCCTTCCCCATTGTCGGTGCCGATCTCCCTCCCGAGGAAGTCGTCCACCAGTTCCATCAGGCCGCCGATGGTGTAGGGATAGGTGTGCTCCACCCCGTTCTGGTCGAATACATGGAGCTGGCAGTCGCCCTCTTTGCAGCTAACGAGGTTGGGGTCGATCTTCAGGCAACTGAGGCTCTGCTCGGACAGGCGGCCTGTTTCCACACCGTTCATGTTGGTGCTCATCCAGAGGCTTAGCTGTAGTGCAATGGCATTGGTGGCCAGGGTGTTCTCCAGCCCCATTTCGCCCGAAGGGTTGCAACCGGGCTCACAATCAACTTGGTGGCATTTTTCCAAGGGGCTTGGGTATCCTATGCCGGGCATCAGCATTATCAGGCAGTTGGCGTCCTTGATGGTCAGCGAGGCGTTGGCACCGCCAATGACGAGTGGGCCGTAGCTGTCCAGCAACTGCTGGATGGTGGACGGGTCAACTGTCGTGCCCTCCTCGTTTCCGTTCTGGCCCCATGCAGCAGGCGGCAGCGTGCCGATAGGCTGGCACTCGCCGGAATAGGTGATGGAGCAGAGTTCGGGGAACTTGTTGCCGCAGGCATCCCCTATGCGGAAGTAGAAAGTGCGGCCAAAGGTGTAGTGGCCGTCGCCGTCCTCGTCATTGCAGGCGGAGAATTCCGTCCAACTGTCGAGTGTGACGATCAGGTCCCTGCCCGAGCAAAGGTCATAGAAATCGCCCTCTTTCAACAGTTGTTCAATGGCATTGCCGAAGTCGCCATCAGGACATGGGACGTCCGCCTCACAGGAAAGGCCGTCGATCACGAGATTCGGACACTTGCCCACCGGAGGCTCGTTATCGGCAGCGTACACGGTGAACGTCCACGGGTGGCTGTGGCCGCCACAGTCGGTGTAAACAAAGGTGTACACCCTTGTTCCGGAACATGGCGTCTCACCGGGGATTTCCGTCACTTCCGGGCCGCTCACCGAGATTTCCTGTCCGCAGATGTCGTAGAGCGTCTGCGGCACCGGCGGCACGGCGTGGGAGAGGCAGCCGACTACGTTGTACTCGTCAAGGGGAACAAAGAAATCGGCCTCGTAGCGGAAGTTATAGGTGGAGCTCCATACATGGGTGTTGCCCTCGCAGTCACGGTAGGTCCACGCATAGGTCCTGCTGCCCTCGCAGCCTTGGGCATTGTAGTTGCTTGTCACCACCGGCCCGGTCGGCGTTAGCGGGTTGCCGCAGTTGTCGTTGACTGTGGGCGGTGTGGGTGTCGCTGCATTGATGGGGCACTCGACATTCTGGGTCACGCTCGGTGGCACGCTGAAGTCGAGGTACTCGACAGTGTAGGTGAAGAGCCAGGTTGCCGTGTTCCCCTCGCAGTCCGTGTAGGCAAAGTACCAGACCCGGTTGCCCTCACAACCCAGGGCCTGGGAAGCGGTTACCACTGGCGTCAGTACCTCGCCGCAGTTGCTCGTCACAGTGGGGGGCGTGGGCTGCACGTTGGCCAGTGCTGGGCAGGCGACCGTCGCCGAGCCGTTGGCCGGAACCGTGAACGGCTCCCGTTCGATGGTATAGACAAAGCTCCACGTTGCCGTGTTACCCTCGCAATCGGTGTAGGTGTAGGCATAAGTCCTCGTGCCCTCGCAGGTCA
>JALHQW010000045.1 GCA_022841745.1 Saprospiraceae bacterium
AACCATGGTTGTATATTGCCTAATGCAATCTCGAATAGTTGTTTGCTGTTCATGACTTTTTTAAGGCGAATTTAGAAATCATGAACTATACTACCCACACGAAATCACGAAGAACCATTATTTTCAAACAAATAAATGTTTCCCGAAGCTCCTTTAAGCACACCCTTAATTTATGAATAAAATCGGATGGCGATTCTGCACCACGAGCTTCGCCGTAGTTTAAAGCAGGTGACGTGCCAGAACGCAGCAGTTGTCCGCCTAAATGCTTCGCTGCTGCTGTTTTTGGCAATGCTTCCACCAGGCCAATTATTCTGGAAGCAAATTCAATTAGGCGGTCCTCCAATTCTTGTGGTGTTAGTTTTTTCATAGTTGTTTGGTTGGCCCACCAATCATACATCATGAATCATACATCATGAATCATAAATCAGTGTGGTTTTTATTTATGATTCATGATGTATGATGTATGAAATATGATTTAAGGGATGGATTTATGATTCATGATTTATTTGATTTATGATGTATGATTTGGGAGCGGATTTATGATTCATGATTTGTTTGATTTATGATGTATGATTTGGGAGCGGATTTATGATTCATGATTTATTTGATTTATGTTGTATGATTTAGAGGGAGCCAATACTCACGAGCTTCTTCTCCATATACTCAAATATCCCGTCGTTCCCCAGTTCGCTGCCTTGCCCACTTTGCTTCCAGCCACCGAAAGGTGCCTCTGTGCCATGCGGTGCCCATTCGTTGATGCCAACAATACCGAACTCCAGTGCTTCGCTGGCATGGATGGCAGTATTCAAGTTGTTCGTCCAGACGTAGGCGGCAAGGCCGTATTCGGTGGCATTGGCCAAGGCAATGGCCTCCTCAAAGCCGGCAAACGGCGTGACTGGCAACACGGGGCCAAATGCTTCTTGTGAAAAGATGGGCGAATCCGAACCGACCCCGGCGAGCACAGTTGGGCTGTAGAAATAGCCTTTTTCGAACGGGATTTTGCCTCCCGCCCGCACCATTGCACCATGTGCAACAGCCGCTTCGACCAGTCCGATCACATGTGCCTGTTGCTTGCGGTTGATGAGCGGGCCTACCTGTGTTTCGGCTTCAAGGCCATTGCCGGGGCGGTACTTACCAACGAGGTCAGCAGCAATGCGGGTGAACTCGTCATGAATGGACTTATGCACTAAAAACCGCTGCGGCGAAACGCAGACCTGCCCGCAGTTGCGGAACTTGGCAGCCACTGCCGAAGCAGCCACTTTGGCCACGTCCACATCGGGGAAGACGAGCACGGGCGAATTGCCGCCGAGTTCGAGCGAGAGCTTGGTATTGGTCTTGGATGCCTTGTCCATGAGCAGCTTACCGACTCGGGTGCTGCCCACGAAATGCAGTTTGCGCACCTCCACCGATTCCATCAACGCATTGCCGATACTGGCCGCATCGCCGCTCACGAGGTTGACCACACCCGGCGCAAAGCCTTCATTGTCAAATATTTGCGCCAGCAACATGGCCGTTAGTGGCGTGTATTCAGATGGCTTCGCAACGATGGTGCAGCCTGCCCCCAAGGACGCCCCCCAAGCCCGAGCGAGGTTCCAAACCGGGAAGTTCCAGGCCGTGATGATGCCCACCACACCGATGGGCTGCCAGATAACATGGCTCCGCTTGTTGTTGCGGTTGGTGGGTATGACCGTGCCATAGGTGCGCTTGGCCTCCTCCGAAAACCACTCGAACAGGTCGGCGGCTACGAGCCATTCGCCCTTGGCCTCCACGAGCGGCTTGCCGCTTTCCTGCGTGGTGATTTTGGCAAATTCGCCAGCATTTTCCCGAATTCTTGCCGCCACGTTTTTCAACATGCCAGCCCGTTGGAACGCATTGGTCTTGCTCCAAGCGGGGAAGGCTGCCCTTGCCGCAGCGATGGCCATGAGCGCATCGTCTGCATTGCCGAAAGGCACGGCAGCGACCACCTCCTCGGTGGCTGGGTTCAGCACGTCCCAAGTGCCGTGGTTGAGGGCATCGGCCCATTGGCCGTTGATGTATTGCTTGAAATTGCTCATATTTTTTAGGAATTAGGCAGTCAGTTCCATCAGCGTTTCTTCCAGAATATTCAGTCCTTTTTTCAATAAATCCTCCTCAATGGTCAGTGGACTGAGCACCCGAATGCAATTGCCGAAGGTACCAGCACTGATGATAACGAGGCCTTCTTTCTCACAAGCGTTCACCAGTTTATTGGTCAAATCGGCGTCGGGCTGCCAAGGGTCGCCGTTTTTCACCAACTCAAAAGCCAGCATAGCGCCGAGGCCCCGCACGTTGCCGATGGCGGGGCATTTTTCCTTCATGGCCTCCATCCGCTGCCGAACAGTGCGACCGACTTTTTGCCCCAAGTCATTGATGCCGACGGCCTCCATGTATTGTATATTGGCCAATGCTGCTGCGCAACAAACGGGGTTGCCGGGGTAAGTGCCGCCGATGGTACCCGGCTTGGCGGCGTCCATGATGTCCGCCCGACCCATGACCGCCCCGATGGGCATGCCGCCACCCATGCTCTTGGCCCAGGTGGATATGTCGGGGGTGATGCCGTAATGCTCGTAGGCCGCCCACCGCCCCGTGCGGCCGAAGCCCGATTGCACTTCGTCAAGGATGAGCAGGATGCCATGCTCTTTGCAGGTTTCCTGTAATGCCTTCAGATAGGCTGGTGGCATAACCGTAAACCCACCCTCGCCCTGCACCAGCTCGACGATGACCGCTGCGATATGCTCCGGCCCTACTTGGTAATAGAAGAAATCCTTCAACCGCCTGACCTGCTGCTCGATGTACTCGGCTTCGCCCAAACTGCCGCCGTAGCGGTAATGGTAGGGGAATTCAAGGCGATAAACCTCTGGGGCATACGGCCCGCAGTTGGTCTTGTTTTTTGACTTGGCGGTGAGCGACATGGCCATCATCGTGCGGCCATGAAATGCTCCTGTGAAGCAAATGATGCCCGGTCGGCCAGTGGCCATGCGGGCAATCTTGATGGCATTTTCCACTGCCTCAGCGCCCGAATTGGTCATCATCACCTTGGTGGCTTCGCCGTGCGGGAGCAGTTCCACCAGCTTTTCCGCCAATGCGAGGTAAGGCTCCGTGACGGAGACGTTGAAGCAGGAATGGATGAGCTTGGCTGCCTGTTCCTGTATCGCCTTCACAACGGGTTCGGGGCAATGGCCTGCGTTCATCACGCCGATGCCACCGGCAAAGTCAATCAGTTCCCGACCGTCGGCGTCCCAAATGCGGGCACCTTCAGCCCGCATAGCCGTGGAAGGGTTGAAGATGCCAAGGGCGTTGGGTATGAGCTGCTTTCGGCGGTCGTAGAGTATGCTTGATTTGGTCATTTCTCTCTTAATTTTTTGATTTAAGATATAAGATAGACGATTTCAGATTTCAGATTTTTCGGGGCACAGGTTGTTTGTAAAAAAGATTTAACCAATTCTACGTTGTTACTTTAGGAAGTATTCCGAAGGAACGCTTCAAAGTTTAGGAACACGTCGCTTTTGTTCCCGCAGTGCGGGACAGGCTATTCCGAAGGAACCCCGTCCACGTCGTGAGGGAGGTCATGCACGGCTGCCCTCACGACATGGACGGGTCTTTTCACAGCCTGTCCCGATTTTTCGGGAATGACAAAAGCGACGTGTTCCGAGACGTTGACGGCCTTCTTTCAGGTCTTGAATTTCCATTCCTTAAACCTCAAAACACAAGTACTTCACCTCCATAAACTCCTCCATCCCATACTTCGACCCTTCCCTTCCGATGCCACTTTCCTTCATGCCGCCGAAAGGTGCGACGGCAGTGGAAATCATGCCTGTGTTAATGCCCACCATGCCGTACTCCAAACCCTCGGCCACTCGCCAAACCCGGCTGATGTCACGGCCATAGAAATAGGAGGCCAGGCCAAACGGGGTGTCATTGGCCATTTTTATCACTTCTTCTTCGGTGGAGAATCGGAAGATGGGCGCTACAGGGCCAAAGATTTCTTCCTGGCTCAGTAACATGTCTTGGGTGGCATTCGCCAAAACGGTGGGTTGGAAGAAAGTGCCACCGAGGTCGTGTCTATGCCCGCCTGTGACGACGGATGCGCCTTTTGCCACGGCATCATCAAGCAGCATCTCCACTTTTTCGATGGCCTGTTGGTTGATGAGCGGGCCGATGGCCACGCCTTGGCTCATTCCGTTGCCGACTACGAGGCGGCGAACTTGTTCCGTGAATTTTTCCACAAACGCCTCATAAACAGCATCTTGCACATAGAGGCGGTTGGCGCAAACGCAGGTCTGGCCAGCATTGCGGTATTTAGAAACAATGGCGCCTTGCACGGCCTTGTCCAAATCGGCATCATCAAAAACAATGAAGGGGGCGTTGCCACCGAGTTCAAGGGAGACCTTTTTCACGGTGTCGGCGCATTGACGCATGAGCAGCTTACCGATTTCGGTGGAGCCAGTAAAAGAGAGTTTTCGCACTCTGGGATTGGTGGTGAGTTCACGTCCTACCTCGGCGGGCCGGGCGGTGGTGATGACGTTGAAAACGCCAGGTGGAATGCCCGCCCGCTCTGCCAGTGCCGCCATTGCGAGTGCTGAAAGTGGGGTATCCTCGGCTGGTTTTATGACCACAGTGCAGCCAGCGGCCAAGGCTGGTGCGACTTTACGTGTTATCATCGCATTGGGGAAGTTCCAGGGCGTGATGGCCGCCACTACACCGATTGGCTGCTTAATAGTAACGATTCGCTTGTCGGCAGCATGGCCGGGAATGACGTCACCGTAAGCCCGTTTTGCCTCCTCTGCAAACCACTCCACGAAACTTGCCCCATACACGATTTCGCCTCTGGCCTCGGCCAATGGTTTGCCCTGTTCAGCAGTGAGAATAACGGCAAGGTCGTCGGCATGGGCGAGCATGAGGTCGTTCCATTTGCGGAGCAAAGTGGACCGTTCGCCAGCCGTTCTTTTCCGCCAATCCTCGAATGCCTCGGCGGCGGCGTCAATGGCCATACGGGTTTCTATGGTTCCCATATCGGGAAGGTCGGCGAGGTGCGAGCCATCGAATGGATTAGAAACGGGGAAGGTGGCGCCATTGGCGGCGTTCTGCCAATGGCCTTTGATGTAAGCTCGTTGGCGAAGAAGCGATGTTTCTTTCAATGGGAGGTTCATAATGAAGCAAATTAAGTGACCGTATTTGGGGAGTTTGATTTAAGATATAAGATAGACGAAATATGATTTCAGATTTATTTGGGATTTGAAGATTTCACGAATTTCGATTGATGTGTCAGTTGTTCCCCAACCCATGGTTTCAAGAATCGACTGTGTCTATCTTAAATCTTAAATCCTTTCAAAATCGCTTCTGCCGCCCGCTTCCCCGACTCAACCGCCCCATTCATAAATCCCTGCGATTTGAGGCTGCAATGTTCGCCCGCAAAATAGATTTTTCCAACATTTTCGGCCTCTGCGCCGCCAAAACTTGTCCATTGGCCGGGGCGGTAACAGGTGTAAGAGCCTTTTACGTACAGGTTCGTTGACCAATTGAAAATGAATCGCTTACCATTATGGGCGGCCTTGCAACCCGGAAAGGCGGTTTCCAATAGGTTCAGGTGGTCGTCCAAATCTGTGATTTTCAAATCCTTGCCAGGAGCGCCACCTAAGTAAACGGTATAGCCGCAGGGGCCTGTATTGTTGTTCTGCATATAGGTATGCTCCCAGCCCGATATGTTTTTTTCGGTTAGAATGCTGCCGATGTACCCATGCGATTTCCAGGCACGCTCGTTGAAACCCAGGGCGGCTTTGGCATTCGTACCAATTCCGAGTGACTGGATGGCCATTTTTTTCTGCTTAGGCAAATCCAATTGTATGTCCACGTTGCGAAGCATCGTAAACGGAATGGCGAGGATGACGGCATCGGCTTTTACTTGCTTACCGCCTTGAAATTGAAGGGAATAGCCTTGGCCTTTAGCCGAAATCGCTTCCAAGAATAGTTCGTACTCGACATGGCTACTCAAGCTTGCAGCCAAGGTCTCGGCGAGGGTGGAGTTGCCCCCTTCGATGGCGTAACGCTCGTCGCTGTCGCCAATGGCGGCGAAATGCCCCTGGTTCAACCGTGGCGGCATCAGGTAAATCATGTTCAGGGCTGATTGCTCCGCAACATGAAGGCCATACTCGCAGGTGAAGGCAGTGTGCAGCACTTGCTTGAGCAAGGGCGATGCGCCAGCATTGGCTATGTATTCTTCGAGCGAGGTATTGTCCAAGTCCCGGAACTGTGGCGTTTTATAGCTGATGACTTTCGGGAATTTGGCTATGTCTTTTTGAAAAAACGGTGCTACCGAAGCGAATTCCTTGGCGAGGTCTGCGTTGGAGTAGGATTGGCCATTCAGGAAATAATTGGTGCCCATAAGCTCCTCTCCAGTATCGGCATACATGTCTTGTAATGGCAATCCAAGCTCTTTGCAAAGCTGGAGCATGTCATGGTGGCTGGAGTCAATGTACTGTCCGCCCATTTCGGTCCAAGTGCCCGGTGCGGCAAATTCTTTAAGGGTGAAAACCCGTCCTCCGACCCGACTGCTGCCCTCATAGATTTTGGCTGAAATTCCGTGTTTTTGAAGGTAATACCCAGCTGTGAGGCCCGCCAAGCCTGCTCCAATGATGGCGATATTCGGAGCCGTTTTATTGGGCTTGCAAGCAAATTGCGAAGCACCAAGGGCGACACCAGTGCCGAGCACCAAGCTGTTTTGAAGGAAGCTCCTACGGGAAATAGAAGGCTGCTGTGCTTGTTGGCTCGTGGCACTAAGCGACTTTTGAAGGTGGCGGAATAGAGGGGACCTTGCTTTCATTTTCAAATAATATGGTACTGACCAAAAAGAGGTGACACCTTTCAATAAGATGTCACCTCAAATTTATGCTTGTTCGGTATCAATAACCTGGATTTTGCACGATTGCGCCGTTTGTGGCGGTAATCTCCCGCTGTGGAATCGGCAGAACGGCACGAAACTCGTCGCCCAATACCTCTGCTGCACGGCCCGTGCGGGCAAGGTCGAAGAAGGCATGGCCTTCGAAGTTCAACTCGGCACGGCGCTCTTGGAGGATTTCGTTTTGGAAATCAGCCTCATTGCTGGGTGTGATATTGTCTAAACCACGTGCATCGCGCAGGTTGTTTAAGCTGGCCAAACCATTGCTAAGACCAGCAGCCTCGGCATAAATCAAGTAAGCCTCGGCGAGGCGGAAGAGATAAGCAGGGTTGTCCTTGGTTTCTTCACCCCTGTATTTCTGGGTGCGACCGCTGCCATCGGAAGTGATGCTCTCATCGTTGCTTTCCGTGGCATAGTCAAGGTAGGTTGACCTCAGATCGGTGGGCCTACTCTCGAAAAAGGATTTTAGCGAAGGGCTGGCAAGGAAGAACAACTCCGTACGTAGGGCATCGGGGCGGCTATAGGTCAGTGAGTTGTAGTCGCTGCGGTTTTGATTGTCGAAAGCCAGTTCTAAAATGCTTTCGGAGGTTTGACGTCCAGCGTAGAGTTTACCGAACTGGTCTTGTGCGAAGAACTCAAAAGCAGGGTCTTCAATAACAGTGATTGCATTTTCGGCTGCTTTTGCAGGGTTCTTTTCATACAAATGGACCCTTGCCAGCAAGCCATGAATGGCGGCAACGTTGAAGTATTGAACGCTCCTGTCTTCATTGTCCACCAAGTCGAGTGCAGCTTCCAACTCGCTGATAATGAATTCATAAGACTCTGCTACCGTAGCTCGTGGCACCACGTCTTCAATGCCCTGAACTGTTTTTACTACTGGGATTCCAAATGCAGCACTTTTGTCCCAATGGTAGCCAAAATAACGGAGTAGGTCGAAATGCGCCAAGGCACGGATGGCCCTTGCCTGTCCTTCGATTTGGCTGCGGCGGTCGGCGTCGAGGTCTTCGATATTAGGCAGTGCTTCCAGCAAGTAATTGCAGTTGGCAATGGTGCGGTACATTGAAAGCCAAAGTTGCTCGACAATGGTGTTCGATGGCGTGACGGCCTTTGCCCCGATTTCATCGAGCAATGGATTGTCAAAGCCGCCCGTGGTGCAATTGTCGCCCAAGGCATCGGCAATAAGCGGGTACATGCCGCCATAATAGTTGGGGTCTTGCAAAGTGCTATAAAGGCCCAAAAGCGCACTCTCGGCATCGGCAGCCGTGTTGAATGCATTGTCTGCGTCTATGTCGTTGGGCGAGGTTTCATCCAACAAATTGCAGGATGAAAATGCCAATAAGCACAACATGGATATGATGGATAATGCTTTGAATTTCATGTTTAAATAATGAAAGATTCAAACTGTTTAGGCGGATATAGGATGAGGGAAAAATGAAATTATTGCGCTCATCCCATGTCTTGGGGTGTTTTAGGAGCATTAAAAGTTCTCCCAGGGACACTCACTGCCAAGCAGTTATAAAGGATTTAATAAATCAATTGAAAAAACGGTCGTCATTAACGTGGATTAGAACCCAATATTGACACCCAACAAAATCGTCCTTGCTTGCGGGTAAGCACCATAATCAACCCCAGCCGTGCGAGAGTCACCACCCCCAGTTGAGCTAACTTCTGGGTCAAAGCCCTTGTATTTGCTGAACAGGAATGCATTCTGCGCTTCCAGGTAAATCCGCACCTTGGAGGCCCATTTGACATCGGTCAAGGTATAGCCAAGGGTTAGGTTTTGTAACCTGAGGAAAGAGCCATCTTCCAAGTACTGGGTCGAACCCTCGTAGTAGTTCTGGTTGATGAAAGAGGCACGGGGATATTCAGCATTGTCGCCCGGTTTGCGCCAGCGGTTGTCCACCCGAGCGGAGTTGTTGGCGTAGATGGAAGATAACCCACCGTCATTTCCGTAGCCAAGGTTTTCGTAGGTTGGACGGATGAGGTTGTAAACCTGATTGCCGTAGGAGAAGCGAAAGAAGACAATCATGTCAAAGTTCTTCCAGTTGAAGATATTGGTGAAGCCACCAAATGCATCGGGAAGCGCCTTGCCGATGATTTGCGAGTCGTCGCTGTCAATTACGCCGTTGCCGTCGAGGTCTTCAAATAGCGCATCGCCCGTTTCGGGGTCAATGCCGAGGTACTTCACGCCCCAGAAGCTGCCGATGGCCTCTCCCACCTTCAGGATATGGGTCGGGGCAAGGTCAGTATAGGCGCTGAGCAACACCTCATCATTGGTAAGTTGCTTGATTTCATTTTTCACCTTGGTGAAATTGAGGTTCAAGCGCCATTTGAAATTTTGTTTTTTCACCAAAAGGCTATTAAGGCTAAACTCAATGCCCCGGTTTTCAACCTCACCTGCGTTGCGGGTCACTGATTCAAAGCCAGTGGTACCTGCCACGATGTCCTCGCTCAACAACCTGGATTTGTTGGATTTGAAAACCTCGATGGAGCCAATGTGGCGACCATCTACCAGTTCAAAGTCAATTCCGAAGTTGGCAACTTTGTTGGCCTGCCAAGAAAGGCTCGGGTCTGCGATATTGCGAAGCATGATGCCAGCACCGCCAAAATAGCGTGATGGGCCATAGAAATTGGTGTTTTGGAAATTGCCGATTTCCTGGTCGCCAGTGATGCCATAGCTTGTCCTGAGTTTTAGATCGGACAACACGCTGTTTTTATTGAAGAAATCCTCTTCGCTGACCCTCCATGCAAACGAAGCTGAAGGGAAGACGCCAAAGCGATTGCTTTTAGAGAAACGGGAAGAACCATCGGCACGTAGCGTTGCCGATACGAGGTAGCGGCTCCTATACCCATAATTGACCCTTGCGATATAGGACAAGAGCGAGAAAGCCGTGCCGGTCGAGGTGGCCGAAACGATATTCGCTGCGCTCGATACTTTTTGCAAGGAGCCAGCGGGGAACCCTTGGCCAACGACGCTCGAAAATTCGGAAGCCGTGCGCTGGGCCGTGATGCCGCCGAGGATGTTCAGGTCGTGCATATCCACCGTGCGCTGCCAGGTCAGGGTATTTTCATTCAGCCAAGTCAAGGAGCGGAAGTTGCTTTCCAGCACCTCGCCACCCACTGCTTCTGCATCGGTGGTAATCCCAGACAAGAACTGGTTGTCGCTCAGTTGGGTAAAGTCGGCTGAGAACGAAGACCTGAGTTTCAAGGCTTCACCCAGTTTGTATTCCGCAAAAGCAGAGCTGATGAGGCGGTAGGTTTGCGTCAAAGGCTTTATTTCCTTGGCCGACTTCACTGGGTTGTCGGAAAGCCAGCTCACTTGATAATCCTCGTAGGTGGCATAGCTGCCATCTTCGTTGTAAACGGGCATGAGCGGCGATGCGCCCAAGGCGTTGGTAATCGTGCCCGTGTAGGTGTTGTCGTTGAAGCTGCGGCGGTTACGGGAGTAAGAAGCCGCCATGTTGGTACCAACGGTAAAGCGCTTGCTCACCTCGTGGTCGAGGTTAAGGCGGTAGTTGAAACGCTTGTAATAGTTCTCGATGATGATCCCTTGCTGGTCGTAGTAGCTGGAACTCATGAAGAACTTGGTCTTGTCGCTGCCGCCCTGCATCGAAAGTTCATAGTTGCTAATGGGTGCTGTGCGCAACACCTCGTCAAGCCAAACGGTGTTCGTGCCGTCAAGGTTGAAGTTTTCGAGCGGGTCGGTCAGCACGGACGGGTCGAAATCTTCACCGAAATAGGTGTTGTCTGCATTGTAGAGGGCGAGGTCGTTCTGGCGGGCTTCTTCAATCAGCCCCACCATCTGCTCGCTGGTCATGAAATCAATGGAACGTGCCACTTTTTGCATGCCCGCATAGTAATTGAAATTGACGCTCGTTTTGCCCTCTTTTCCACGTTTTGTAGTGATGAGGATGACGCCGTTGGCAGCCCTTGCCCCGTATATTGCGGCAGCGGAAGCATCCTTTAGCACCTCGATGCTTTCGATGTCGTTCGGGTTGATGTCCGAAATGGAGCTGAGGTTTTGGCCGCTTCCGACGCTGTTGCGGTCAGTGTCGAAGGAAGTGGAAAGTGCCGAGTTGCTCTCGCTGAGCATGGGCACGCCGTCCACTACATAGAGCGGGTTGCTGCTTCCCCGCACGCTCACAATAAGGCCTGCACCTGGGGTCCCTGATGGCGAGATAACGTTCAGGCCAGAAACCCTGCCCTGAACACTGGAAGCGAGGTTGGAAACGGGCTGGTCCTTGAAATCCTCGTTGCGGATGGACGAGATGGCACCTGTTACCTGGCTTTTGCGCTGTACACCGTAGCCGACCACGATGAGTTCGTTCAATACCTCTACATCGGGCGTAAGCATAACGTCTATGGAAGTTCTGCCTTGGACCAAGATTTCGGCATTTTTGTAGCCAGTATAGGAAATGACCAGTACGCTTTTTTTATCCGTCAAATCAATGATATAGGAGCCATCCACATCAGAGATGGTGCCCTTGCCCGTTTCTTTGACCGAAATGGAAGCGCCGATAAGGGGTTCCTGCGAGAAGCCATCCCTGATGTAACCCGTCACGGTGATGCCCTGTGCTGTCAGGTCTAAGGAGACCAAAAAGCACGTTAAAAGGGAAAAAAGTGAAAGTAAGTGTCTAATAGTCATAAAGTTAAGTTGTTTGTAGTTCTTCAACCGACTGATCGAGATTCGGCGAGGCTTGAGGCGACGCCTCGAAAGGGCGGCTCAACTTCTGTAAATACGATAATGTTTGCTCGCCCTTTCGAGGTGTTGTCACATCAAGCCCTGCTCCTGCCTAATTTGCTAATCAAATAACTATGGGCAGGGTTTCGATTCATTTTTGCAATCGCCATTCATGGATATTAGCGCCAAAGATGGTGGTTATCAATGATTTTATAGCTACAAATTGGCCGCATCCATTCATCTAGTCCAAGTCCTTATTTTTGCCCTGCGGTATCTTCCGCTATCTAACCAAAAATTGAAAAGCATGTCCCGTTTTTACACCCTAATGCTATTGTTTGGTTGCTTCGCAACAAGCACCGATGCCCAGGTTATCTGGGCCGACCCCGTTTTTCCAACGGAAAGCGATGCGGTCACCATCTACTTCGATGCCACGGAGGGTTCAGGCGGCCTCGCCAACTGCAACTGCGATGTTTACCTGCACACAGGCGTCATCACGAACCTGAGCACAGGGCCGAGCGACTGGAAGCATGTCGTTACCGCTTGGGGGCAGGCCAACGCAGCTTGGAAAATGACCCCGGTGAGCGGTCAACCCAATGTTTATAGCTACAATATTACCCCGACCATCCGGCAATATTATGGCCTGACGAACGCCAACGAAGTCATTGAAAAACTGGCTTTTGTGTTCCGCAATGGGACAGGCTCGCTGGAGGGCAAGGGCACGGGCGGTTCTGACATTTTCTATGATGTTGCGCCAGCAAACCAGGGGTTTACCATGACGCTCATCGCACCAACGGCGCAAGCAGTGTTTACGAGCATTGGTGCGGTCATCAATATACAAGCCGCTGCTTCGCAATCTTCGGAGTTCAGCATTGTGGACAATGGTGTTGCAACAGTGGCGGGCAATGGCACCTCGCTCAACTACAATTTGAACGTGACCAGTGGTGGCGTGCACCAAGTGGAGGTCATCGCTGATAATGGCATGGAGACGGTCAGCCGTTCGTTCACTTACCTTGTACCATCAACGCCCACACAGGAAGCATTGCCGCAAGGCACCGATTTGGGCATCAATTATGTGTCAAACACACAAGTTCGATTGGCTTTTGTCGCCCCCGGCAAAAACTTTGCTTATGTCATTGGCGACTTCAACGATTGGCAGTTCAGCGATGATTTCGAGATGAAACGCACCCCTGATGGTACCACCTGGTGGATTGATATTGCAGGGCTAACCCCTAATCAATACTATGCTTTCCAGTACGTGACCGACGGCGACATTCGCATTGGCGACCCCTACAGCGACCTCGTGCTCGACCCCTCCAATGACCAATACATACCCGCCGAGACCTTCCCGAATATACCGCCATACCCGACGGGCAAGACCAATGGCATCGCCTCCCTGCTGCGCACCGCCGAGCCAGCATTCGATTGGCAAAACGATGATTATGACCGCCCTGAAAAGGACGAACTGATTATCTATGAAATACTGATGCGGGATTTCACCAAGAAACAGAATTACCAAACGCTGCTCGATACGCTCGATTACCTCCAACGGCTTGGTATCAACGCCATTGAACCCATGCCCATCAATGAATTCGACGGGAACCTAAGCTGGGGCTACAATCCGACCTACCACTATGCCTTGGACAAGTACTATGGAACGCCCGAAGCCTTCCGAACCTTGGTGGACGCTTGCCACGAGCGGGGCATCGCCGTCATACTCGATGTGGTGTTCAACCATGCGCACGAGAAGAACCCGCTTTGCATGTTGTACTGGGACAACGCCAATTTCAGGCCCGCCGCCGACAACCCCTGGCTGAACCCCATCCCAAAGCACGATTTCAACGTCTTCTTCGACTTCAACCACGAAAGCCAGGCTACCAAGCTTTATGTGAGAAAAACGCTGCAACACTGGCTGCGTGACTACCATGTAGATGGGTTTCGTTTCGACCTCTCGAAGGGCCTCACCCAGAACACTAATGGCCCATTCGATGCAGGGGCCTATGATGCCACCCGCATTGCAACGATAAAGGACTATGCAGACGCCATTTGGGCGGTGGATGATAAAGCTTATGTCATCCTGGAGCATTTCACTGCCAATACCGAGGAAGAAGAACTGAGTGACTACGGCTGCATGTTCTGGGGTGGGGCAGGGGTAAGTAACCAGTTCCTCGAAAGCTCGATGGGCTTTGCAAGCAACTTCTCTGGGGCCAATTACAAGAACAAGGGCTGGGACGACCCACACCTCATCGCCTATATGGAGAGCCACGACGAGGAGCGCCTCCTATACAAGAACATTACCTTCGGCAACAACTCTACCCCCGGCTACAACGTGCGCAACCTCTCCACGGCCTTGGACCGGGCGGAACTGACCAGCGTTTTTTACCTCAGCATTCCCGGCCCGAAGATGCTTTGGCAGTTCTTCGAAATGGGCTACGACTTCTCCATTAATCGCTGTGAGGACGGTAGCATCAACAACAATTGCCGCCTCTCGCCCAAGCCCATCCGCTGGGACTATATGGCCCAGCCCGACCGGGTGGATTTATGGAACGTGGTGCGTCGCATGAACCACCTCCGTACTGAGCAGGAGACCTTCCGCACCACCAATTTCACGATGAACACCAGTGGCTTCCAAAAGACCATCCACCTGAACGACCCGTCCATGAACGCCGTGGTGCTTGGTAATTTCAGCGTCAGCGCCAACAGCGTGACGCCGAATTTTCAACAAACAGGTTGGTGGTACGAGTATTTCACGGGCGACAGCCTGAACGTACAAAACGCCGCAACACCGCTTTCTTTCGCCGCTGGCGAATACCGGCTTTATACCGACAAACGAGTGACGCCGCCGAGTTTTTATACGGATTCCGAAGAGGCTGTTTTCGGTGAAACGTTCGAGTGGTTGGTCTCGCCGAACCCTGCCAGCAATGCAGTTACGATTGATTTGTTGTTGAAACAAACGGCTACGGTCGGCCTGGCTATCTTGGATGCTCAGGGCAGGCAGGTGCTTTCTGTTGATGAAGCATTATTGCCCGCTGGGCAACAGCAACTAAAAGTGCAATTGGGCCTGGTATCGGGACTTTATTTTGTGGCAATTAAGGTTGATGGGGACTTCTCTGTGAGAAAATTGTTGGTCAAATAGGCAGTTTAGCCGCTGCCAGTTACATTTGCCCCCACCGCTTGCTTTTGGCATGCAACTGCTTAGCAGAAGGTGTTTTTCGGGTAAAAATTTCCAATTTTTTACCCAAAAAACAATCCTAAATGTGGGAGTAGAGAGGAAAAATGAAATTTTTTCTTTCTACTCCCACACCCTCCTAAGTGGTTACTTGGGCTTTTATGAAAAACATCATTGAGCAGTTCCGAAACATCGTTATCCAGTTAGCCACACCTTATAGTACGGGCACTGGGTTCCTATTGCGAAGCCATGGGGTAGTTGTCAGCAATTACCATGTGATTCTAGACAACAAGGAGGTGGTGATAGAGGGCAGTTTATTGAAAAGGCAATTGGCCCAGGTTGTGTTCACGGACCCGAAGCATGACCTTGCCTTCATAGCTGTGGCCGATTGCCCGGAAGCCCCCGATGCCATTTTGTCAAGAAATGGCGAGATATCAGTAGGCGATACAGTCGTAGCAATTGGTCACCCATTCGGCCTGAAATTCACGGCCACGCAGGGCATTGTTTCTGGCAGGGAGTTCCTGCAAACCGATTTGCCCTATATCCAGCATGATGCGGCCTTGAACCCTGGCAACTCAGGTGGTCCCTTGGTAAATGCGGAGGGCGAAGTTATTGGTGTCAACACCTTTATTATTACGGAGAGCGAAAGCATGGGCTACTCATTGCCGGTGCAGTACTTGGCGGAAACATTGGAGCAATGGGAAAGCGGCAACAAGCAGGTGGGAACCCGCTGCGGCGAATGCGGCACAGCTGTTTTTGAGGGCAAGGACGAGGATGGTTACTGCCCCAATTGCGGAGCAGCCATTGAACTGCCCCATGATATTGCCCCCTACGAACCCGCAGGGATTGCAAGGACCATTGAAGAGATTTTGGGGAAATGTGGCCACGATGTGCGCCTTGCCCGCCGTGGGCCAAACGTATGGGAAGTGAAGAACGGTAGCGCCAATATTTCCATCAGTTATTACGAGCCAAATGGCCTTGTGGCAGGTGATGCCATCTTGTGTGACTTGCCCGCCACGAACATCAAGCCCGTTTATGAGTATTTGCTTCGGCAAAACTTCGAAATGGAGACCTTGAGCTTTAGCGTAAGGGGCAAGGAAGTAGTACTTTCCTTGGTCATTTACGACCGATACCTTAACCTTGAAACGGGTATGAAACAGTTCAAAAACCTATTCCAAAAAGCCGACTTCTACGACAACCTACTCGTTGAGCAGTTCGGCGCCAGTTGGAAAAAGGAAAATTGAATTCTTGTCATTCCCGATTTATCCCTTTGGGAAGGGAACCCAATCCTTCAATTGTCATTCCCGTAGGGAACCTAATCCTTCAATCCTTCTCATGCCACACCTACGCCCAGCCACGATAACAGATGCCCCCTTGATTTTACAGTTCATCAAGGAACTGGCCGATTACGAGCGTATGCTCGATGATGTGGTTGCAACGGAAGAAATGTTGCGCCATGCCCTGTTTGGGCCGAGGCCCGCAGCCGAGGTCATCCTTTGTTTTGAGGAAGATAAGCCAGCGGGTTTTGCCTTGTTTTTTCATAATTTCTCCACTTTCCGGGGCAAGCCTGGCATTTATCTGGAAGACCTTTTTGTGCGTCCCGAATTCAGGGGAAGAGGCTATGGCAAGTTGCTGCTGCAGGCGCTCGCCCGCCTCTGCGTCGAGCGGGACTGTGCCCGCCTCGAATGGTCGGTGCTGGACTGGAACACGCCTTCCATCGAATTTTACAAGAGCCTCGGGGCAGTGCCGATGGACGAGTGGACGGTCTTCCGGCTAACGGATGATAGCTTGACCAAGCTTGCAGCTTTGGAGATATGAAGTGTGTAGATATCACCGACCAAATCGGCCACCATATCCATTTGCCGCAGCCACCACTGCGCATCATCTCGCTCGTGCCCTCGCAAACGGAACTGCTTTTTCACCTCGGCTTGGGCGATAGGGTAGTGGGGGTGACCAAATTTTGCGTCCATCCTTTGCAGGAGTGCAAAGCAAAACAGCGGGTAGGCGGCACCAAAAAACTGGACATGGTTAAAATAGCTGCCCTGCAACCCGACCTCATCATTGCCAATAAGGAGGAAAACGACCGCCAGCAAATTGAAGCACTGCAACAGCAGTACCCGGTTTGGACGAGCGATATTGAGATCTTGGACGACGCATTGGGCATGATAAGCACTATTGGGCAGATGACCCAAAAAGAACCAGCAGCCGAACAACTCAAAATTGCCATTGGGACTGCTTTTGAATCCTTGAAAACAGCGGGGCCTGGCATCCGGGCAGCCTATATGATATGGTACAAGCCTTGGATGGCCGTGGGCAGCGGCACCTTTATCCATGAAATGATGCGGTTGGCTGGTTTCATAAATGTGCTTGAAGGCAAAACCCGCTACCCAGTTCTGACGTTGGAAGAACTGGCAGAAGCAAGCCCCGAGGCTGTCTTGCTGTCATCGGAGCCTTTCCCTTTCAAGCAGTGCCATTTTGACGAAGTCAAAAAACTTTGTCCAATGGCCGACGTAAGATTGGTGGACGGCGAAATGTTCTCGTGGTATGGTAGCCGGATGTTTTTGGCTGCGACATATTTCGCTAAATTGCGCAATGAAATCATAAACTCGCTAAATCACTAAGTTATGAAACAAGTTATACTCTCATTGATAGTTATCACGCACTGTTTTACGGTCGCATCTGGACAATCGTCGTGCCTTATTTATGCTAGTCCTGATAAGCTGGATGAAGCGAATATCGAAGGAATAATTAATCCGGCTAAAGGCAATAATGGAGTTGGTTCATCTGCAAGACAATATTTTACCACCATTAAAGGAAGTAAAGAAGACCTACTTATTATTCAGTTTGAACAAACGATAGACGTAGCCCAATTTATGGTCAAAGTGAACAGGCTCGCGTTCCCGAATTATTTATTGATTCATTTAAGGCAGCTTTCCAAGCATCAGAACATTCACCTTTTCAAGCCGAAAATAGGAATGGATAGGCAGGGGATACTTAATTTTTTCCTTGACCAACCCGAAGTCCTATCGGCCTCCTGGAACGCCCCCGTCCAATTCCGTGACAGTATCCCTAACGACGAACTTTACGATACACAATGGAATATGGAGCGCATCGGTGCACCCAAGGTTTGGGAGGTGACCACAGGCGGCACCAGTTTCCACGGCCATGAAATCGTGGTGGCCGTGCTCGACAAAGGCTTTGACCTCACCCATCCCGACCTCTTTGCAAATTATTGGAGAAACGAGGCTGAAATTCCGAATGATGGCATTGACAACGACGACAATGGCTATGTGGACGATGTCTATGGCTGGAATTTCCGGCAGAACTCGCCCATTTTTCCGGTAGAGCGACATGGCACTTCTGTGAACGGGATCATAGGTGCAGTAGGCAACAACGGAATCGGTACAGCAGGCATCAATTGGAACATCAAAATGATGCCCCTTGCCATCGAATACGTGGACGAGGTGATTGCTGCCTTTGATTATGTGCTTGAAATGAGGGAACGTTACAACCAGTCTAATGGAGCAGAAGGAGCTTTTGTAGTGGCGACCAATGGCTCCTTTGGCATTGATGGAGCCCCCTGCGAAGAATACCCGCAATGGGGCAGCATGTACGACCCCATGGGGCAAGCCGGTGTGCTGAGTGTAGCTGCCACTGCCAACCAAGATTGGGACGTGGATCAAGTGGGCGACATCCCGACGAGTTGCGAAAGCGAGTTTTTAATTACCGTCACCAATACCGGGCAAGATGACAACAGAGCTGATGGGTCTGCATTTGGCAAGGAAACCATTGACTTGGGAGCACCTGGCGAAAGCACTTCGACCACCTCCTTAGCGGCAGGTTATCGGGAGGATTTCAGTGGAACCTCCTCAGCCTGCCCGCACGTTTCGGGTGCCATTGCGCTGCTGTACAGCTTGCCTTGCGCTTTGATTGACTCCATGGCGCTTACCTCACCTGCCGCCGCCGCTGCCATGATGCGGGATGCCGTTTTGAAAAATACCGCTCCCATTGCCAGCCTTGCCGATGAGACTGTGACAGGTGGTAGGCTTGATGTGTACGAGGCCATGAAATACCTTCACGCCTATTGCATTGCAAGTGAAAGTGAAATTAAGGAGGGCAATTTCAAGGAGCTGTATTTGGGCACCAAAGACCTCATACGTGTAAGGCCGAACCCCACTTCCGACTTCTTGTACATTGATTACAGCAGCTTGGACTTCCGGCCCTTGAGAATCAGGGTTTACAATATGCTCGGACAGAAGATGTTTTCCGACCGGCATGTGGAGCCAATGCCATTCGAAGAGCAGACCATCCGCCTCAACGTAAACGATTGGCCGAGCGGGGTATATGCCGTGAACTTGTTCGACTTGTCAAGGAAGATTACGTTCAAGTTCAGAAAGGATTGAACATTTTTAACCATTCTTCCCAAAATTCGTGAAGCAATGACTGGTTCGTGAAACATTCTGGAAGATTTTTCTGTAAAAAATTTTTCTTTGTCTGGGAAAGCCCTATTTTTGCAGCCGCTTACGGAAAAATGGTTTCCTTCAGCATTGAAATAATGAAAAAACGAGCACTGAATGAACTTCTTCCGATGGAAATGTTGTTCGTGCTTCGTTCAAATGGCTCCGTGGCTCAATTGGATAGAGCATCTGACTACGGATCAGAAGGTTAGAGGTTCGAGTCCTCTCGGAGTCACTACAATTGCGGATTAAGGATTAAGGATTGCGGAATTTTCAGCCACAATCCGAAACCCGAAATCCCAAATTCGAAATCAAGTTATGTCAAGAGTTTGTCAACTAACAGGAAAGCGCCCGGTATCCGGCAACTCGGTCTCGCACTCCAACCGCAAGACACGTCGCCGCTTTTTGCCGAACCTTTTCAAGAAGCGCTTCTTCATACCTGAGACTGGTGAATGGATTGTTTTGAAAGTGTCGAACACGGCATTGCGTTCCATCAGCAAGCATGGTATCACCGTTTATCTCAAAAAGCAACAGGCAAGGGGTCAGGCCCAAGGTATCCGCCTCAACCAGCCCGGTTGCTAATCATTTGAAATTTACCTGTTTCAAAAACAGTACAACTAAAGCAAAATGGCTAAGAAAAGCAAAGGAAACCGCATTTTGATTACGCTTGAATGCACCGAGCAGCGGAAAACCAGTGTTCCGGGCATTTCCCGTTATGTAACGGAAAAGAACCGTAAGAACACCCCCGACCGTCTCGAATTGAAAAAATACAACCCATTTTTGAAAAAAGTTACCGTCCACAAAGAGATCAAGTAATCTTTCCAGTGGTAGGTATCGTTAGTGGGTCAACAAAGAAATCATAACCATCATTTCAACGCTGTAAATCATGGCAAAAGTATCCAAAAACGCAAAAGTCGCCCAACGTGCCGCAAACCTCGGTTCGGGTCGTGATTTTGTGAAGGTCATCAAAAGTGTGAAAGACCCCAAATCGGGCAAATACACCTACAAAGAATTGATGATCCACAAAGACAAGGTGAAGGAGTTCTTCGAGAAGAAGTAATCGTCCGTTCAACCTTATCGCTGATAGCATCTCGAAGGCTTTTCTTAAACCTGCTTTAAGAAAAGCCTTCGTCGTTTTTGAACTCTTGGGTATTTTGGTAGCCTGATCATACCTCATACCTCATACCTCATACCTGTATGAACTTCTTCAAAAAATTCTTCACCAAGGAAAAAGAACAAGACCTTGAACAGGGGCTTGAAAAGACCAAGACAGGCTTTTTTGAAAAGCTGTCCAAGGCAGTAGCCGGTAAGTCCACTGTGGACGTGGAGGTACTCGACGAACTGGAAGACATCCTCATCACCTCGGATGTGGGCCTTGAAACCACGGTAAAGATTATCAACCGCATCGAAGAGCGGGTGAAGCGGGACAAGTACCTGAACACCAGTGAATTGGACAGCATCATGCGGGACGAAATCGTGCAGTTGCTGGAAGAAAACAACACGGCGGATACACATGACTTTGCGGCACCTCCCGGCAAAAAGCCTTATGTCCTATTGGTGGTAGGTGTGAATGGCGTTGGCAAAACAACGACCATTGGCAAACTCGCCTACGCATTCACGCAGGCGGGCCAAAAAGTGGTTATAGGTGCGGGCGATACTTTCCGGGCGGCAGCCGTTGACCAGTTGAAGATTTGGTCGGAACGGGTGGGATGCCACTTCTACGCCAAGGGCATGAACACTGACCCAGCTGCGGTAGCCTATGAAACGGTGGACTATGCCCTGAAAAACAATCTAGATGTTTGCATCATTGACACAGCAGGCCGCTTGCACACCAAAATAAACCTGATGAACGAGCTGACCAAAATCAAGCGTTCCATCAGCAAGTGCTTGCCCGATGCGCCCGACGATGTGATGCTCATCCTTGATGCTACCACCGGCCAGAACGCTATAGAGCAGGCCAAGCAGTTCACCTCTGCCACGGACGTCACCTGCCTAGCCCTCACCAAATTGGACGGCACCGCCAAGGGCGGCGTAGCCATCGGCATTTCCGACCAATTCAAGATTCCCATCAAATACATTGGGGTAGGGGAGGCAATAGACAAACTTCAGGTGTTCAACAAACGGGCGTTTGTAGAGTCCCTCTTTAAGCGGTGAGAGAAAGTGAGAGAGTGAGAGATGTGAGAGGGTGGAGCGTACACACATAGGAAGCTCACCCTCTCACATCTCTCACTTTCTCACCCTCTAAAAAAAAGTCCCGCCAATTGTAAACAGGCAGGACTCCAAATATAAAGCTATGAAAACTAAAACTAATCGTGTTGATTATTCCTCTTCCTGAGCGGAAACTGCCTTCCCTCCATCGAGTTCATCTTGCAATTTCTTTAACTCATCCCATTTTCCTTCGGCAGCCATGCTTGCTTGCTGCGGCCAGGTAGATGGGTCATGGAAGCCGAAACGTGAGCCTGCTTCAACAAGGATTTCTTTGATCCTTTCTGGAGCTGTGGCGGCCATGCCTGCAAATGTAGTAATTCCTGCGGCAATAAGCAACTTTTCGATGGCTGGGCCTACGCCTTCAATCTTCTTCAGGTCGTCTGGCTTGCCAGTGGCTGGTGCAGCGGCGGCTACTGGAGCCACTGGTGCAACTTCCTCAACTGCAACTGGTGCCGGAGCTTCTTTTACGACCACAGGAGCGGCTGCCACTGGAGCTGGTTTATCCTTAACCACTGCTGGTTTTGGTTGTGGCTTCATCGGAGCGATGGTCTCGGGAACATCAAATGGAATGATGCTCACGAAGGTGCGGTCACGGCGGCTCTTGGTGAATTTCACATTGCCTGCGACACCGGCATGGAGCGTATAGTCCTTGCCCATGTAAACATGCTCACCTGGGTGGAACTTAGTGCCACGCTGGCGCACGATGATATTGCCAGCCACGGCCTTCTGGCCGCCATAAAGTTTAACGCCGAGTCGTTTCGCATTACTGTCCCGGCCATTCTGGGTTGAACCTTCCCCTTTCTTATGTGCCATTTTTTAAATTTTTAATGGTTGAAAATTAACCGACGCTTTTTCAGCGCCAGCGAAGAGTGACGCCCAGCTTTTAGGCAGTAATTGAATTGATTTTCAGTTTCGTGAATTGTTGGCGGTGGCCCTTCTTCACCCGGTAGCCTTTGCGCCTTTTCTTCTTGAAAACGATGACTTTGTCGCCCTTTACGAGCGGGTTGAGGACAGTAGCGCCAATGTTGGCGCCCTTCACTATCGGCGTGCCGACATTGACGGAACCGCTGCTGTCAATCAGGTGTACCTGGTCGAACGAAACACTGGCCCCTTCTTCGGCTTCTAACCGGTGGACGAAGATCTCCTGACCTTCCGTCACTTTGAATTGCTGACCGGCTATGGTTACGATTGCGAACATGATGGAAATTTTTGTTTAAAAATTTGATTGCTTGCTTTTGAATTGCGGAAAAGCCTTTCAAAAACGGGCGCAAAGATAGGCACTGCTTTTTGGAAATACTATTTTATTATGAGAAAAAACAGGGTGATTGAACTGTTTTTTCTTATTTTTTCATTTTGAAATCATGAACCGACCCGCTGGCAGCCAGTCACCGTCCATTGACAGCCGGTATTGGTAAATGCCGGATTGCCAGCCCGATGTTTCGAGTTTGAAAATTTGCCCGCTCACTTTTTGCTGCGCAACCATTTGACCGAAGGCATTGAACACTTCCAGCTTCATTTCACGGGCATTTATATTTTCTCCTTTTAAGTCTATGACTATGTAATCACTGGCCGGGTTGGGCCTTGAACTCAATTGGAACTTGGCGGGGTCGAACTGCAAGGTGCTGGAAGACAGGTCTTTGTAAATGACGTTCAGTTCGAAATCATCGAAATAGAAGCCATCGGCTTCTATGAACTCATCGGTGAACAGCCGGAAAGCGAACTGGAAACTGACACTGTCGTCAAGGTCAAGCCATTCAGTTAGGTCTATATCCTCCCGTACCCAGGTGTTTTGTGCCCCGTCATAAAGTGGTGCATCAGACGATTGCTCGTTGGTGCCAGCTTCCGAGTATTTGCCACAGAGTGCTTGGTAGCCCGTTTCGGCAAAATTCCCAAGGATTTGCACATAGTCCTCATCCTCTTCGATGTTCCACTTGCCCCAATAGCTGAGATGCACACTGACGGCGTCTTTGATGGTGACGGGGTTTTTTAGTGCAATTTCAGTGATGGAATTGGGCAGGTAATCGCCATTGGGTGAGTCGGTGATGCTGGTAGGGGCAGAGTGGAATGCTTCATCGGTGGTTTCCCAATCTGATGTCACCCATTCGCTTAGGTCATCAGCCGCATCAAAAAATGATGTTTGGGCATTTGCCGTGTAAATCCGCTCAACCGGGTGATTCCACTGATAAAGCCCATTGTCCAACACCAAATTGAACTGGATGAGGTCGCCTTCTTGTACCGACGGCTTTAAGGTGAAATTGATGCTGCCATTGCCTTCGTCCAAGTGCAGCAATCCAAAATTCATGGGGGAACCGACTCCGGCTATATTGTCGCTGACAGGTTCCAGCCGCACGGTCAGTTGCCCAGGTGCCAATCCAATTTTTTTCAACGAAAAAACCACGCTGCCAGTCTGGTCGCTAATGGCTCGCTCGCCACCCGGCGTGAGCAAGCCAAAATTCAGTATCAAGTGCGCAGCGGTCAGGTTCATGGTCATGCAGGACTTGTTGAGGGCGTCAATTTCGACTTCGTCTGGCCAGAAGCCGGGGCCAACCTCCGGGGTCATGGCGTATATTTTGCCCTTTGAGGTCTGCTCGCCGTACATCCAATCGTCGGAGTCGCCGTTCACGGTATAGCCGACCGTCTGCGTTCCAAAGCCGTTCAAGAAATTGTTCTCACGGGCCATGAAGGGGCCGAAACTGGAAAAGGTCGGGTGGTCAACCGTTGCGCCGTCAACGTATCCCCAGGGATAGATTAACAAGTTGCCAAAAGTGTGGTAGTTTAGGGCAATCTGGAAATTGCGAGCAAGGCAGAAGTCACGAATCATCTGGGTTTCTGGCTCTGAGAAAGCAGAAGGGCCCCGGTAGGTCGCTGAATTTGGGCTGGGCGAAGAGCCATTGTCGTCAAAGCCCCATTCGTAGCCATAGTTCCTGTTGAGGTCAACGCCAAAAATTCCGTTGCCGTTGTCACGGCGGTTCTTGCGCCACATGCCACCTCCGCCCGGATTGGTGGTCTCATTGTAAACATAGCCATCAGGATTGAGGCATGGCACAAAGTACATTTCCGAGTTGTCAACGAGGTATTTTACTTCGGGGTTTGTTTCATAATGCTCCAAAAGGTACCACAGGTAGAAAATCATCTGGGAAAGGCTGTTCGGTTCCCTTGCATGGTGAAGGGCCGTATAAAGCACTTCCGGCTCGGCTTCATTCTGGTTGGGGTTGTCCGAGATTTTCAGCCAATAGACGGGCCTACCTTCATGGGTCGTATAAGCACTGGTGATTGGCTGCTTGGCCTTCACGATATGGGGGTAATCCTGTGCCATTTGGTCAAGGATGTCGAGCATTTCCTGATAGGTGAAATAACCGCCCATGCCGCCTGGTTGGTAATTGGCTGGCGTCTCAAATGTTGCCACGGGTAGGTTGTTGCCGCACAGCGGCAAGGAGCGCCCCTGTGAAGCTTCGAGTGAATGGTCGTGCTGATGTGCCTGGAGGTCGGCAACCAAGACCTCGGTGCGGTATCCCATAGACTTCATCAATTGGATTTCCGATTGTTCGAATTCCCCAATGAAATATTTGAAGGGCTGGTGCCTGCCGTGGTCAACGTCAAGGCCAAGGGCTGCCAGTTGAGCCAAAGGGTGGGTGGCATCAAGTTGGATTTTTACCCTTGAATATTGCTGGGAAAACACCGTGGTTTGGATTGCCAAAAAGCAAAAAATCAAGATTTTTTTCATGGATGTGCTATAGTTATTGATGGTATTTAAAAGCGGGCAAATGTAGTTAATTGCGAAGCAAATAAATGTAACGGTAGTTGCAGACGCACTTCATTTTCAATTACCTGCTTTCTGTTGTATGGCACATCTGCAAGTCGGACACATCACATCTTTGGAAATGATAAAATATTGAACTAAGTTGCGCCCAATTTTTCACTCAATTCTCCTTTCAGATTATGGAAACAATAAAATTAGGCTCCAACAGCCCACAAGTTACCCGCTGGCAATTCTTCCTGATTGGCCTAGGCAACAACCAAATTGTCGCCGATGGCGATTTCGGACCGAAGACACACAAAGCCACTGTGAAGTTTCAGGAGGAGAATGGCCTTGGAGCTGATGGCGAGGTTGGCCCCAGAACCTATCTCGCTGCATTCAGGGCGGGTTATCGGCTCAAAGAAGCATTTGAGTATCCGAAAAAGCCTGAATTCACCCCATTGGTTGGCAATGCTGCCCGGGCCAAGATCTTCGGAAATTTCAAGTTCAGGTCGGCAGGCGATGGTACTGAAGCCATTGTCATCACCGATGGCTGGGCAGAAAAAAATATCGAGCGGGTGGAAATACCGCAGTTGAAGGGCATCAAAGGTGTTCCACCAAGTAGCAAAATCCAGTTCCACAAACTGGCTTCTGATCAATTGGTTAATTTGTTCGTTGACTGGGAGAAAGCAGGTTTAATGAAGCACATCCTCACGTGGGAAGGTTCTTTCGTGCCCCGATATGTTCGTGGCAGCCGCAAAGTGTTGAGCAACCACTCCTTTGGCTCTGCCTTCGACATCAATTACGCCTGGAATAAACTTGGTCAAGTACCTGCCCTCGTAGGGGAAAAAGGCTCGGTTCGGGAAATGGTGGCTATTGCCAATAAGAACGGGTTTTATTGGGGTGGACATTTCAGCCGCCTTGATGGGATGCACTTTGAGATAGCCAAGCTGTTGTGATTTTTGTAAATCGCAAACACGATTTAGTTACCATTATTCATTTTAAAAGGCCTCGTCATTAAAAGGGGCAAATGAGCGTTTTTGCCATGAAATTAAATCAGCTTATTTGGGTTTTTACTTTCACGAATTTTGCCCATTATAACAGTTTTGCTCAATCGGTGCCAGTGCCTGCCCCGGTGCAGGCCCAGCCTATCCTCATCACCAATGCAACGGCGCACCTTGGCAATGGGGAGGTCATCGAGAATAGCTATATAGCCTTCGAGCAAGGCAAAATCACCTTCGTGGGCAATATGACGGTTGCCAGAGGTTTTCCAGGCCACCAAATCATTGATGCAACTGGAAAGCATCTCTATCCCGGTTTTATAGCGCCCGATACGGAGTTGGGACTGCAGGAAATTTCAGCCGTGCGGGCCACCGCCGATGCCGACGAGATTGGCAGCCTAAACCCAAACGTTCGATCCATCATCGCCTACAATACTGACTCTGAAGTGACGCCGACCGTGCGCTCAATGGGGGTGTTGCTGGCCGAGGTCACGCCCTCCGGCGGACGAATCTCTGGCCAATCGAGCATCGTGCAGTTGGATGCCTGGAACTGGCAAGACGCTGCCTATGCCACCGATATTGCCATCCATCTCAATTGGCCAAACGCCACCCGATGGAATTGGCAGGAAAGCCGGACAGAACGCAATGAGGAATACGCCAACCAGTTGCGTGAATTGGACGATTTCTTCCAACAAGCAATCGCTTATGGCCAAAGCTCTGGGAACAAGGCCAAAAACCTGAAAATGGAGGCCATGCAAGGGCTTTTTGATGGAACAAAAAAACTTTTTGTCCATACCAATGCGGCAGCTGGAATGCAGGAAGGGGTGCTCTTTGCAGAGCGTTTCCAACTAAAACCGACCATTGTGGGCGGCTATGATGCTTGGTTGGTAACTGATTTTCTGAAGGCGCACAACGTGCCAGTTGTTTTTACAAGCACCCACCAACTGCCTTCCCGTGAAGATGAGGATATTGACCAACCCTTTAAGACGCCCGCCCTTTTGCACAAGGCTGGCATCAAATGGTGCTTTGCGCATGGTGGGTTTTGGCAGCAGCGCAACCTTCCGTTCCAGGCTGGTCAAGCGGTCGGCTTTGGTTTGCCTTACGAGGAGGCTGTGAGGGCACTAACGGGCGGTACTGCCGAGATTATGGGCATTTCAAAAACGGTAGGCACGATTGAAGTGGGCAAGGATGCCACCCTTTTCATCAATGACGGCGATGCCTTGGACATGCGTACTTGTAAATTAACAAGGGCTTTTATTCAGGGAAGGGACATTGATTTAGACAATAAACAAGAGATGCTCTATAGAAGGTACCAAGCGAAGTACAAGACCAGGTGATGGCCACGTTTGGTCTTAAATGATCGTGTTGTATTCGAAAGCTTCGAGTTTCTTTGGGACAAACAAGGAGAAAGTGGTTCCCATGCCGAGTTCAGATTGAACCTTGATACTGCCCCCTATTCGGCTCATGATTTTCTGGCAAATGGCCAGCCCGATTCCCGTGCCTTCGTATTCCCTTTGGCAGTGCAGTCGCTTGAATATTTCGAAAATCTTACCCTGGTTTTCCTCCGATATGCCAATGCCATTGTCCGCTACTTCTATGACATGGTGCTCCGCCGTTTCAAAAGAAGTTATTCTGATAAGGGGCTGCTTGCTTTTTTCAACAAATTTGACGGCGTTGGAAATTAGATTTTGAAACAGTTGAATGTACAGCTGTTGCGTTCCCTTAAGAGTAGGCAACAACCCTCGCTCTATAACAGCATCCGTCTCCACCATGCGGATTTTTAGGTTGGCCATGCAAATGGTAAGTACCTCGTTTAGGTCAACATTCACCATCTCCTCCGAGTTTTGGCTGATGACCGAATAGCGCAGCAGGCCGTCCAACAAGTTGTTCATCCGGGTTACACCCTCAAAAACAAAGGTGAAGTATTCTTGGTCTTTTTCAGAAATATGTGGTTTGGCTATTTTATGGATGACCTGCGTGAAAGACCCAATCATGCGAAGCGGCTCCTTCAGGTCATGGCTGGCGATATAAGCGAACTGCTTTAAATCTTCATTCGCCCTGACAAGTTCATCGTTTTGCCTTGCGATTTTTTCGCCTTGGTTCAGCAATTGCGATTGGTATTCGTTTTCCTTGGTCAGCAGCTCAATTTCCTTTTGTTGCTCTCTAATGGCATGCCTGATTTCCATGTCGAGGTTGTGGCGGGTGCGTTGAACCTTAGAAAACTCCTCCAGGATTTTGGCGTGTTTATCTTGGTATTCAAATGCCTTTTCAAAATCCCCACGCAACTTAAATAGCTCGGCCAATTGCTTGTATGCCCTTATTTCAGAGGAATCATCCTTGATTTGTTTCGACAAATCGGCAGCAGTAAGCGCATATTCAAAAGCTTGGTCAAATTGATGCTCTTCAAATGCTATCCTTGACAGGTTCAATAGGTTGATTTGCTTGCCATTTGATGTAGCCAGTTTTTCATATAGGCTCCTTGCAGTTTCACTGTCAACTTTAGCCTCCGCTATTCGGTCAAGTGCAATTTTGGTTCGCCCCAATTGGGCTATTGAATATGCCAGCAGTTCTTGGAAATTGCATTGGGCTGCCAACCCATTGGCCTGTTGGAAAAAGTCGAGCGCAATTTCAGGCTGTTCTGAGGTCAGGTAAATATTGCCAAGGTTATTGAAAACGACTGTTCGGGTTTTTGGGTCGAGCACCTCACTATGTTGCCCAAGCACGCTTTCGTAGCGTTTTATGGCCTCTTCGTAATTGTAAAGGTGTGCGTAAAGTGTTCCGATGTTGATTTGAATCTGTAACACCAATTCCTTGTACCCGATGGCCTCGCATTTGGTGAGGGCCTCTAAAAAGTACTGCATCCCAATCTTATAGTTGGATTTCACGCCACAGACTACTGCAATGTTTCGTAGGGCAATGACTTCTTTTTCGGCATCCCCCGCCAACTTGGCAAGTTGCAGCAACTCTTGGCTCATCTCCAACGACTTTGAATATTCTTGTTGAAGAATATACGACTGCGAGTATATCTGGTACATCTCTGTCCAAAGCTGTGGGGCATTGATCTTCGTTGTGCCCTTTAGTAAAACCTCAATGTGAACGGCTTGTTGCAATGCATTGTTGACATCCTGGATGGCGATATACAAGGAAGCCAGTCCAGCATGTGCATATATTTTAAGGTCTATGGCTTTCGCCAATGCCACGGCATTTTCAAAGCATTCCTTGCATTTTTGATAGTCTTTCGTATTGAGGTAATACTGGCCTTCGATTAAGCTGGTGCCAACTATTATTTCATTGATAGCCTGCCCACTACCAATTGACTTAGCCGCCTCTAAATGAGCGAACGACTTGGAATAGAAAGACGGGTCGCATTGGTATAAGGCGTTGGTATTGTAGATAAGGGATAGAAGTAAATGCACCCGTGCAAGCCCGTCGTTGTCAGGGTGCTCAGAGTTTCCAAATTCAAGGGCAATTTGTGCTGCATTGACTGCTTTTTTTAATTGCCGTTCTCGGAAAAAACGTATTGAATCTTCTATCAGAAGGTATAGTGGCTTGTTCATCATTAAATTATTAGAGTGCCAAGCGCTGTTGGGGATACTTGTTTTTTGTGAGAGTGCTGAAAAATAGTGGGTAGGATTTAGCCTTTTTCATACCCGACAAACCAAATAACTTGCCAATTATTGCTTCAGTCAAACCCGCAAAAGCTTTTAACTTTCCGCCATAAAATGCCAATACGGCATAAATGAGCATTGCATTACCGTCAAAACGATAATAAAATTAAGCTTTTGTCATAATAGCATAGCAAAAAACTTTGACCATGAAAATCAGTCTCCTCAGCTTTGGCATTGCAAAGGAAATAACAGGCCAACGTTTTTTGGAAGTGGAAATACCAGCCAGCGCATCAGTGAAGGCCCTTCGGGCGATGCTCGTTGAGCGGTTTCCACGCCTATCAAGCCTGTCGTCTGTCCGGCTTGCGGTGAACGGGGAATATGCCACCGAAGACCTCACTTTGAAGGAAAACGACGAAGTGGCCATCATTCCACCAGTCAGTGGAGGGTGATGGAATTGCTTGTCCCTTTGGGGCGGATTTCGGATTGGCAGATTGCGGATTTAAGCCGAGAAGTAAATTGCAGCATGGCTTTTGGTCAGGATAATTTATTGAAAATGATTGATATTCAACTACTTACAACGCCATTGGATACACTTGGCTGCATAAGTTTCGTCCAGTCGGACGACTCAGGCGGCATTGATGTGTTCATCGGAACCGTGCGCAATGCCACCAAAGGCAAGCCCGTGCTCCGCCTTGAATTTGAGGCTTATGAGCCAATGGCTGTTGCCGAAATGCGAAAAATTGCGGAGCAGGCCATCCAGAAATTTGGCGTAAAAAGAATAGCCATCCACCACCGCTCAGGCATCCTCGAAATTGGCGAAGCCGCCGTCGTAATTGCCGTGAGCGCCCCGCACCGGGCAGCCGCTTTCGATGCCTGCCGCTACTGCATTGACACCTTGAAAGAGACCGTGCCTATCTGGAAAAAGGAGATTTTCGAGGACGGGGAAGTTTGGGTAGCCGCTCATCCTTAGTTGGCAGTTAGGCAGTGAGCCTCAAAGAGGTAAACAGTGTGCAGTCAGTGTCTGCTGAAATCATCGCTGTTTCGGTCTATGCCAGTATCCAGCATCCAGCATCCAGCTTCCAGTATCCAGCATCCAAGTATCCAGTATCCTGTATCAATTTCCCCCAACCCCCACCTCATCCAATTTCTTTTGCAGCCCTTCAAAAAACCGCCCCGCATGTAGCCCGTCCATCAGCCCGTGGTGGGCTTCGAGGGAGATGGGCATGAGCCAGCGGCCTGATTGCTCTATTTTTTTACCGAAAACAAGTTTGGGAATGCTGTCCTCCCGGCCAAAGCGGCGGGCATGTTTGATGGCAGTGAACGAAATCCAAGGCACTACCGAGCAGTGCAGCACATCATGGATGTTGTCGCCGGGGTCGAAATTGGGGTTTTGTTTATGGGCCGCTGTGAGTTGCACAGCAGTTTCCACAAATTGGCGGAGGTCGGGCTTCATTGCATAGTAGCAAAAACTGAAAGTCTCATCGTCGTGCAGCACGGTTGCTCCGCAATGCACGAGGTCGTAAAGCCGCACCTCCCCGTTTACCAGCCGCAGGCGGAACACCTCGATTTCGTTGGCGGTTTGCGCAGTAAGAAACAAGGTGCAGAGCGAGAATGGCAAGCCCGAACGCTTGCAAAAATGATGCAATTCGGTCACGTCCACATTGGCGCTGATATTGAAAAAGGGGTCGTCGAATTTACGAAAGAAACGGAAAGCAGCCTCCCGCTTCCAGCCCTTGGTCTCGATAGTCGTATATTGGCTCATGCTATTTTTTCATGTGCAATTTTCACCCTTGTAAGTATCACCAGGCCGATAAGGAAGAACCCGGCCAGTACCAACACCGCCACCCGTAAGCCACCCGATACCTGTCCCGTAAAGGCAAAGCTGAACGAGCCGAGCGCCGTAGCAGCTTTTTCCAGCACATCGTAAAAACTAAAAAACGAAGTGGTGTCCTTAACGCCGGGTGGTAACAGTTTGGAATAACTCGCCCTTGATTGCGACTGCACCCCGCCCATGACGAGGCCCACCGCTGCCGCCATCAGGTAAAACTGCACCTTTCCCTCGACCATATAGCCGAAGAAACAAACCAATGTCCAAAGCACCAGCATGACCACGAGGCCCGCTTTATTACCAATGGCATCCGATAGTTTCGCAAATACCCAAGCGCCGATGAGTGCCAATATTTGGAGTAACAAGATGACAATAATCAACTCGTTGGATTCCATTTTCATCTCTAAACTGGCGAACAACGAAGCCAAGGCGATAACCGTCTGCACCCCTGCGCTGTAAAAAAAGAAGGACAGCAGGAATAGCTTCAGGTTGGGCAGTTGCTTTACCATCTTCCAAACGCTCATGAACTCTTCGTAGCCTTCTTCCCGAATGGCTTTCCAAGTCAGCTCGCCCTTGCCATCGGGCGGCAGGCGACGGAACGAATATTGGGCGAAGCCGAACCACCACAAGCCTACCGATAGGAAAGCAAGACGAACGGGCAAAGTACCTGTATCCGCTATGCCGAACCATTCTGGGAAGGTGATGATGATTAGGTTGATGACCAACAAAATGACGCAACCAAGATAGCCCATCATAAAGCCCCGTGCGCTCACCCGGTTATACTGGTCTTCTGTTACGATGTCGGGTAGGTAGGAGTTGTAAAATACGATGGAGCCACCGAAGGCCGCCGTGGCGATTAGAAACCCGAAAATTCCCAATGAGAGCATTGGCCCTGATTGCAGGTTCTCGCCATCAAAAAAGAAGAGCGACATACAGGCCAGCGAGCCTACCGTGGTGAAGAACCGCATGAACGCCATGCGCCGCCCACTGCTGTCGGCGATGCCGGAAAGGATGGGTGAAACAATGGCAATGACCAAGTATGACACTGCCACTATCAACGAAAACATAGTAGTGTTGTACATGGCGATGCCCCATGGGGCAATTTCCCTTGCCGTAATGGCCTCGAAATAAGCTGGGAAAATGGCCACGGCAATGGTGAGCGAATAGGCCGAATTGGCCCAGTCGAACATGGTCCAGCCCTTGATGACCTTCGGGTCGTTAAGCTGGATGGTGGGTTTCGTATTGGTCATGTTGAAATGATTGCTGGTGGGTTTTCGGGTTTTGGGGTTTTCGGGTTTTGGGGTTCTGAGGTTCTGGGGTTCTGGGGTTTTGGGGTTTTGGGGTTTTCGGGTTCTGAGGTTCTATGGTTCTGGGGTTTTCGGGTTCTAGGGGTCCTAGTGTTCTGGGGGTTCCCGAAAACCCGAAAACCCGAAAACCCGAAAACCCGAAAACCCGAAAACCCGAAAACCCGAAAACCCCCTTCTACTATTTCACCACCAAATGCTTGGGAAAATCCCCTACCTTTTCGCAGCACACCTGCTCCATTACTTGTTTCAATTGTACTTTCAGCAATGAAATAACTTGGTTTGCCCCCTCCTCGCCCATAGCTGCTACGCCATACATGAAGCTGCGGCCAAGCAGCGTAAACTCGGCACCGCTGGCCAAGGTACGTGCAATATCCGGCCCCGTGCGTATTCCGCTGTCCATCATGACCGTTATCCGGCCCATGCAGTGCTGCGCAATGGAGGGCAGCGTCCGGATGGTGGATTGCCCAGCATCCAATTGCCTGCCGCCGTGATTGCTTAGAATGATGCCGTCCAGCCCTATGCGGATGGCCATTTCGGCATCCTCGATGCTTGCCACGCCCTTCAATACGAGCTTGCCTTTCCAGCGGTCACGGATGGATTTGAGCTTTTCCTCGTTGAGCCGACCCGCAAAGGTCTCGTTCATCGTCTTTCCCAACTGCTTGATATTCAGGTTTTTGGGAAAATACTGGAACATGGTCTCAAACCTCGGTTTGCCGTATTTCAAGGTGTTCAATGCCCAATTGGGGTGTCCCAGGATTTGCAGTATATTGCGGAAGCTCATCCTCGGCGGCATCGCCAAGCCATTGCGGAGGTCTTTGTGGCGAAAGCCAAAGCTGGGTACGTCGCAAAGCGCAAGCAGCACCTCGCAACCTGCGTTTTCAGCCCGGTCAAGGAGGTCGTCACGGAGGCGGTTCTCCCTTGGGTGGTACAACTGGAACCAGAATTTGCCGCCTGTCACCTTGCCGATATGCTCGATGCTTGCCGTGCTCACGGTGCTGAGGGTGAAAGGGATATTTTGCGCAACGGCAGCTTTGGCCAGGATTTCCGGGCTGTTTGGCCAGATGAGGCCCTGCAAGCCGATGGGCGCAATGCCAAACGGGGCATCGTATCGTTTGCCGAACAACTCGCAGCTGGTATCGGAGTTTTGGTGCGGGCTGAGGTAGTAGGGCACGAGTTCCACTTCCCTGATTTCGGTGGTGTTCTTGCGGAGGTTCACTTCCTCGTTGCAGCCGCCGTCGAGGTATTCAAAGGCAAAGCGAGGGATTCGGCGCAGGGCCATTTCCCGCAGGTCATCAATGGACGGGTATTTCGGATTGTATTCGATGTTCATTTTGGCGAAAAATGGTTGGTACACTGGGCATATCCAAGTTTTTGGGCAGGGCCAAACGTAAACCGAAACCCCAGTTTCGGTGTGATAACGCCGGAACTGGGGTTCCGGCCTACAATGGGGCCATGCCTAAATCTTGGTGGTGCGAGCTATATTACCCTTAATCGGGGCTTTCAAACTTCCGCCAGCAAGGTCATGAATTTTTATCGCTTGGAAAAAGCCAATTGCCTAATTATTTGAACCGAGCGGTTTGTATTTCGCAAAATTCCAGACCAATCTCTTTTTGGGCTTGTTTCTGTCTAAACTTGGTGGTTATCTTTCGCCATTGTTTCACCTTTACTACCCTTCCATTATGAAAGTACACATCCTCTTCTTGGCGATTGCCCTTCAACTTGCTTGTTTCTCAATTACGACCGGACAAACCACCAAATTGGCGAACAAACGGTTTGTTGCGGAGCAATACAGCAACTACGAAAACACGGATGCCACGCTCACGCACCATAACTTTTTCGAGGAAATGGCCGGGAGAATGCAACTCTCGGTTGGCACCGAAATAAGGCTGCAAACCACCGTGGAAGGGAGAAATGGGTTTGCCCATTTTAAATACCAGCAATTTTTCCAAGGCCTGCCCATCGTAGGTGGTACCTATATTTTGCATGAAAAAAACGGGGTCGTAGCACGGGCAACAGGTTATTATGCAGCCGATATTCGTGTTGAAACGCAGGCGAGACTAAGCGCCAACACAGCCCTCAGCTTTGCCAAGCAACACCTCAAAGCCGAAGAATATGCCGAGGCGCAGCAACAACCTGTTCTCTGCCTTGTTGACCCACAATTTCCGGGCAACTCAGGTACCCTCAGGCTGGCCTATCAGGTTGACCTGAACATCGTCGAGCCTTTCGACAAGCGTCGCCTCTACGTGGATGCCCTTTCTGGGAAGGTATTCAAGCAGTTGCCGCTGATACTGAACGAGGGCGTGCCAAGCAAGGCCCAAACCCGTTACTATGGCATCCAGGACATCATTACCGATAGCCTCGGCCCTTCCAACTTCCACCTGCACGACCCGACAAGGGGCGAAGGGATTACGGTCTATCGGCCCGACCTGACCGTGTTCACCAATACCAGTTCCAATTGGAACCTGACCAATAACGAGCAGGACGAAGTGGCGCTCGATGCCCATTATTGCTCGCAGGAATACTACGACCTCATGCTGGAATCCTTTGGTTGGGACGGATTGGATGGAAATGGAAAGGCGTTGAAAGTACAAGTCCACAACAACGGGGCGGGCGAGGTCAATGCTTTTTGGGACGGTGAATTCACCAATTACGGCGATGGCAACTGCATTTATGGCCCACTCACAACACTGGAAGTCGTAGGACATGAGTTTGCGCACGGCTTTACGCACCATACCTCGAAGCTGGTCTATGCCGGCGAATCGGGTGCCATCAACGAGAGCATGTCCGATATATTCGGCAAACTGTTGGAGCGAAAAACCGACCCCGACAATTTCAGTTGGGACCTCGGCCATTCCTTCCTGCTCACCCCGGATGCCAAGCCGTTCAGGGTCATGGACGACCCGGCCAGCGTGGACATGCCCGATTTTTACAAAGGAGCGCTCTGGTTTGACTATTCTGGCGTGCATACCAACAGCGCCGTGGGAAACCTCTGGTTCACGATGGTGGTGGATGGCCGAACGGGCACCAATGAGATTGGCGAGAGCTTCGATGTGCCAGCCATCGGCATTGACAAAGCTGGGCAAATCGCCTTTCTTGTCAATGCAGCCTACCTGACCGAGAACTCGAATTACAACGATTTCTATGAATACTCCCTGTTGGCTGCCGCTGAGTTGTATGGGGCTGGCTCCTTTGAGCAGCAAGCCATTCAGGAAGCGTGGAAGGCGGTGGGTTTGCCCTCAGCCCCCTCACAAACGCTCGACCTTGGGCTGAACGCCACCTATAATATTGATAGCCGATGCGGGGTTGGTCAATACTATCCGATCATTTTTAAGGTCGTGAATACGGGCGGGCAGCCTTATGAACCTTCAATGGGAGCTTCCGTTAGTTTGATTGATTACACCGAGATATTGGATGATTATATCCTAACAATTGACGAGCCAATTGCCCCTGGAGAGTCTATGATAATCACGGTGGAAGATTGGTTTATCCCGAATGAAGCTGGCACTTATTTTCTCAATATTGAATTGAATTTTGCGGATGAAAATTCAGGTAACAACTATAGTTGGAATGCTTATGAAATCGTTGAACATCAGGCAGACGACCTTACCCTAAGCGTTTACAACGAGACACCAGACTGTTTCACTAAGATTGTCAAAACCTATTTTTACATCATTAGCCAAAACTGCGAGACAATACCTGCTGGGACAGTCGTCACCTTGAAGGCAGTAACAGCGTCTGGTGCCTTGTTATGGTCAGTGCCATATTCCTTGCAATTTGATTTGCCGGGTTTTGGGGTGGAGGCTTATGAGTCAGAAGTTGACCTTTCGTTGCTGCCAACGGGAGAGTCGGTCTTCTTTGTGGTTGAAGGCAGTGATGACCCAAATGAGGAAAATGATATGTACGAGCAAGAGAACTCCTTTCTACAAGCCATTGAAGTGGATTACCTCAACAATTTTACGGATGCGTCTGATGATGGTTTTCTTGATCTGCGTTATTTCACGCAAGATCCTATAGTTTCCTATCAATCGGACAGCTTTTTTGGTAGTACGGGCTATTTCGACGACCCCGAATCCCTGGTGCATTGCCCTGAATACGAGGAAAACTTCGATAGTGATTTTTACAATGGCATTAACGCAACCATGCGGGCCTGCCTCGATTTTTCTGCTTCGCAAACTTCCTTGTTGGAGTTTGATCTGGCCCTGCTTAGGAACGAAACCGCTACAGCCGAGAACTTCCTGCACAGCAGCATGTTGCAGGCAAAATGGACGGGTACTGAGGTCGGTGGTGACATTATTTTTGACCAACCAGAAGGCGAGGTGGTACACCATAGCTACCAATTGCCCTTCAATTTTAAGGGTGAACTGAAGCTGAAACTCTATACCGAGATTGGAGATTGGGACATTGACCCCGTGAATTTTGAAACCGACGATTTCGTGCTGTTGGACAACTTTCGCCTGACCGCCACTTACACTGATGCAAAAGAGCAACACCAAGCTACCAGCCTGCTCATTTCACCCAACCCGACCCAAGGCAGGGTCTTGCTACAATCAAACGAGGCCATTCACCAACTGTCGCTCCATAACCTGAATGGCCAGGCCATCCGACAATTGGAGGTAGGGGCTACCGAGTACAACATGGATGTGACGGCTTTGAATCCCGGCATCTACCTGCTGGAAATCCAGTTGGCGAACGGGCAATGGAAGCATGAAAAATTGGTGAAGATTTGAGTTGCCTCTCCCTCTCTCCTAATAGGTGCTGACTGGGACTCACCCCTCTCCTCGTAGAGCCTGCCCCGATTATTCGGGGAGAGGGGTAGGGGTGAGGTCATATCATATCAAACTGACATCCGCACGACGACCTCTGTGCCTGCCACTTCGCCGTCTTGGCCCGTCAGTTGGTGCATTTCGACGGCTTCTTCGGGCAGGCCAGTTTCCTTTTTCATCCATTCAAGCCGCTCCTTGGTCACGGCTATGCCAACCGATTGGCGGCTTGTGCCTGTGGCAGTTTCCACTTCCTGTCCTGCTTTGCGGGCCTGTGACTGCTCAATGCCGATGCCGTTGTCCCGGATGGCGACTTCCAGCAGGTCTTCTTTCTCTGCGAAAATGAGCGAAATCAACCCTTTTTTCCCAGAAAGTGGCCCGATACCGTGCAGGATGGCGTTCTCCACAAAAGGCTGCAACAACATCGGTGGTACCAGCAAATCGGGGCTTTCGATGCAGCTGGTATCAATCTCAAAATCGAATTTACCCTCCCGGCAGAACTGCTCCATTTCGAGGTATTGGCGCAGGGTTTCCACCTCTTTTTCCAATGGAATCAACTGTTGGCGGCTATTGTCGAGCACAGCCCGCATCAACCGCCCGAACTTGAGGATATGCTGCCGGGCCGAGTCCATATTGCCCGAGGAGACAAGGCTTTGGATGCCGTTCAGCGCATTGAAGATGAAATGCGGGTTCATCTGCAACTGCCTCGATTTTTGCTCCAGGGTGAGCAGGCGGTTTTGCAGTTCGAGCTGCTCTTTTTCCAATTTGGCCTTTTGTTTTACCTGCGCAATGCGCCACCTGAACCAGCCCCAAACCAAGAGCAAGCCACCGCCTATAGCCGATAGCCGGAACCACCAAGTTTGCCAAAATGGCGGGGTGATGGTAAGGGCAACTTCCAGCGGCTCACTGATGATGCCATCTTCGTTCTTGGCCCGTAGCCGGAAGCGGTACTCATTGGGCGGCAGGTTGGCGTAGCTCACCTCAGTGCGTGGGCTGAACGGCGACCAGTCGGCCTCTTGCCCCACCAATTGCCAGGAGTACATGACCCGTTCTTGGTTATAAAAATCGGTGGCAAAGAACTCGAAGCCAAGGTGGTTTTGGTTATAGGGAAAAACAGCGCCATTGGTCAGGCCGCCCCAGTTGTCCGACCACCGTGCCATCAACGAGTTTTCGAGCGGCTCGTAAAATAGGCGTACGCCCGTGAGCATTGGCGAGGGTGCTCCCCCTTCGATACTGTCCGAGGCAGGTAGGAAGTGGGTCAGGCCATTCATGGTGCCAAACCAACTGTCGTTGCCAGCGGTAACGGCGTTTTGGCAGGTCTCCACACCGAGGAAGCCCTCAGCCATGCCGTAGTGCTTCACTTCGGCGATGTTCCCAAGGGAGTCCAACCGCAGGCGGTCAACACCCCGCTCGGTGCCGACCCAAAGTTGGCCGTCTCGGTCGTTTTTCAACAGATAAATGTTACCGGAGGCAAGGCTGTCCGCAGTGCCGAACTGCTTGAACATCATGGTTTTATCTTTATAAATGTCCACGAAGCCGATGCCATAGCCCGCTGTGCCAGCCCAAAGATGGCCATATTGGTCTTCGGCGAGGCAGCGCACGATTCCACCGGGCAGCCCATGCTTCTGGCTTAATAAGGTTACCTTGTCATTCTCGATGTAGCCCACCTCGCCCGTTTGCGAAGCAAACCAGATGCGCCCTTTCTTGTCAACGTGAAGGGCATGTACGGTAAGGTCGGGCAGCCCATCGGCGAGGCCAAAATTCTTGATTTTAAACTGGTAGGTATTGCCGGGTGTGATGCTTATTTTCGACACGCCACCATCGGTGGTGGCTACCCAATATTCGCCGGACTGTGCCCTCGTGACGTCCCGTATCCAGTTGCCAGCGAGGCCATTTTTTTTGGTCAAAAAATGGAACACGGCGCTGTCCCGGTCATCGAGGATGGCGAGGCCGAGTCCCTCTGTTCCTATCCAAAGGCCATCGGTCTGGTCGTGGTGGAGTGCCCGGCATTTTATATTGTAAAACCCATTTGAGCCATCGAAATGCCGGAAGCTGGTGGAAGAACTTGAGTCCTTGCCTGGCCCCCAATAGCTGATGCCCCTGTCGCCTGCCGAGAACCACTTGCCGCCAGTGCGCTCGTCTTTGCAAACGGCATAGACGAAATTAGAGCGCAGCCCGTCGCCAGTGTCAAAGTGCTCGAAGCGCTGGGTGCTGTACTTGCACACCCCCCCACCGGAGGTGCCAAGCCAGACCACCTTGCCTCCTTCATGCCCCACGATTGTTCGGATATTGTTGCTGCAAAGCCCATCCTGGGTAGTGATTCGCTCGATTTTGCCAGTGGCGGGTTGCCAGATACAAAGGCCAGCGTCCTGCAGGCCAATCCAGATGGTGCCGTCCCAGTCATTCCGCCAAAGGCATTGCACCTTGTTGCTGGGCAGGCCGTTTTGGGTATTGAGGAAGTTGCGTTTTTTGCCGTCAATGATAAGGATGCCGCTGTTGAAAATGCCCGCCAATGTGCGCCCGTCACGGGTTTCGGCAATGGCCATGACCTCGGCCTTTCGGCGCTGGATGGTTTGCCACTGGCCATTTTCCAATTTGAAAAGGCCATTGTCGCCACCCATCCAGACTTGGTTTTTGCTGTCGCAAAATGTGGCGGTGAGCCTGCCCATTGGCAGGCCATCTACTGTTTGATATTGAGTGGTTTTGCCTTCGGCAATTTGGTAACTGCCATTTTGCGAAGCAACGAAAACCATGTCACGCTGCATGGAAAGTGCATTGACGGCCACTTCCCTGCCATTTCCCAAGCTGATAAAATCGAATTTTCGGCCATCGAAGCGGTTTAGCCCCCGGTTGGTGCCAATCCAGATATTACCTTGCGGGTCTTCGGTGAGGGCATTCACATAGGCACCTTTCAACCCATCCTTTTCGGCAAAGGTATTGAAGCTGCGCCCATCGTACCGAGCGAGGCCACCGCCCTGCGTACCGAGCCAAAGGTAGCCCCGGCTGTCTTGACAAATGGCATAGACCTGCGACTGCGGCAGCCCATCGCCCACGGTGTATTGGGTGATGCGGTAAGGCTGGGCATTAAGGGCGCCTCCCAATACCATAAGAAGGAAGGAAAAAATGGGAAAATAGCGGGTCATTGGTTGCTGGGGCTTTTTAACTGAATGCTGCCAAAGAGGTTTCTAACGTAAATGCAAACAGCTAAGGAGTGGGGGCGAATAGCATTGGTGACCAAGAGGCTTTCGTTTTCTATTTTGCCAAAGCGTAGGATAAGCATTGGCCGTAGGCCAATTGACCGGTTATTTGGCAGCGGCCAGTGGACCCCGGTACCAATATGGAGATTGAAGGAGCCGCCTTTCTTTCCAGCCTCAATGAAGTCTTTTTCAAAAAGAGACGGTTCAGTGCCAGTGATATGCTTCCAGTTTTCATGGCCAAAGAACCTTGAGTAGCCAACCCCGATGGTGGAGGAAATTTGCATTTTACTTAAAGGAAAAAACCGCTCTAGGAAGCTGAAAATGCCAATTTCGTTCAGCTTGATGTTCCGCTGAAAGGCTGTTTCAGTGCCATTTAGAATATCACTGCCAAAGCGCAGCCCCGACACCTGCTCTCGGATAGTCATTTTGGAAAGCTGCACCCCTCCCGTTAGCCAAAAGCTGCTGTTTAATTGCCTTGATGCAAAAATGCCAAGCCCTATCCCTGCTCCCGGCTCTAATTTATGGGTGAATGGTGATTCGTCCTTATCGGCGCTTACTGGTAAGCTGGCCAAAGTGGATGCTTCGATATTGAGGAAAGTTTTTTGCCCAAAGCAGTATGTTCCCAAAACAGAGAAAGCAGCAAGGAGAAGGGTGCGGAAAATGAATAATTTATGATTCATGATGAAATATGCTGTGGGTAATAAACCAAGGTTATCTGCACGTAAAATTAGGGCTATTTTTGTGCAAATTTTCCAACATGAAAAAAATCCGCACCGCACTCATAGACGACAACCCACACGCCATCCAAATCCTTCGGGACGACCTGGGCCGTATGTTCCCAGAAGTGGAAATCGTGGGCGAGGCAGATGGGGTGGTGCAGGGCGCCAAATTGCTGCGCAACACCCAGCCAGACCTCCTTCTCTTAGACATACAGATGGGCGACGGCACTGGCTTCGACCTGCTGGAAATCGTGCCCGACCTCAAGTTCCAACTCATCTTTACCACGGCCCACGACGAGCATGCCATCAGGGCCTTCCGCTTTGCGGCGGTGGATTATTTGCTAAAACCGATTGACCCAGAAGAACTGCGCCGGGCGGTGGAACGAGCCAAGAAGCTGTTGCCCATTGCGCCAGCGACCCAAGCTCAAGTGCCAGTGTTGCGGGAGCATTTTCAAAAAGAAAGCCCCACCAAGGGTGCAAGCAAAACCATTGCACTGCACACCGCCGAGAAAATTCACATTGCCCGTTTGTCGGACATCCTGCGCATGGAGGCGGATGGGAACTACACCGAAGTGCATTTCACCAATGGACAAAAACTGCTGCTGACCAAGACACTGAAGGAGTTTTCGACCATTTTAGAGGAAACGGGTTTCTTGAGGGCGCACCAGTCGCACCTTATCAACTTTGAGCACATACGGGAGTTTATCAAGACCGATGGCGGCTATATCGTGATGGCGGATGGGGCCAAAGTGCCAGTCGCCGTGCGCAAACGGGCGGAAGTGGTGGAAAGATTGGGCGGTTAAATGGTGACTTTTAGAAGCCATTTCGTTCTTCCTTTGTCGAATTGTTTGCCCTTCTGCTAAACTTAGCAGTTTTTGACAAAAATAATTGGTGGTCATGGTTGTAAATTTGCGAACCAAAGTTTACAACAGCCGTTCCCTTGCGGTACGGAATATAAATTCTTACCAAAATAATTTTGAAAAGCTAATCTTCAATCCATGATGAGACATCTCCTGACTACGCTAAATTTTATTTTCTTGTCGGTGGCCCTAACTGCGCAATCGGCACCTAACTATTTCAAGCAGGTCACTGAACAGCAGGTTTTCCTCCCCCGCAATGCGGAAACGGTGAATATGCCCAACAATTACCTCCTATTTTCGCTGGATTTGGATGCCATGCGCAATCACCTGCGCAGTGCACCCGCAGAAGGCTCCTCAGCGGCTATTGCGGGCAATTTCCAGGTACAACTTCCATTACCGGATGGCACCATGCAGACTTTCAAAGCATGGGAATCAAAAGTGATGCACCCCGACCTCGCAGCCCGCTATCCCATGATACGGACTTTTGCAGGGATGAGTACGGAAAACCCAAGCCACTTGGTGCGTTTTGGCTATGGCCCCAATGGCTTCCACTCCTTTATAACCACAGACGATGGTGGTTCTTTAGTAACGCAGTATGCGAGCAACCAGACCCAATACTATATCTGTTTTAGCCGCGCTGAACTAAGCTGGCAGCGTGTTGACATGCCGCCAACCTTCATCCAATATGTGCCCATGGAAGGCGAGCAGACCATTGATTTCAATGCCGACCTGGGCGAAGAAGTCAATTTGAGGGGTGGCGGAGAAGGCAATTTGACGGTTAGGAGAGAATACCGTTTTGCATTGGCCTGTACAGGTGAGTATGGTATCGGTCATGGTGGCACGGTGGAATTGGCACTTGCTACCTTGGTACAGGCCACCAGCGTACTCAATAGCGTCCTCGAACGTGATGCCGATTTCAGGCTTGTACTGATTCCGAATAATGATAAATTGGTCTTTGTAAATCCAGATTCCGATCCATATAACAACTCCAACATGGGTACTGCCTTGCTTGGACAGAATGAAGACGTAATGAACACAATTGTCGGACTTACCAGTTTTGACATAGGTCACGTTTTCACTGGCCCATGTACCGACGTGGGTGGCGTTGTGTCGGGTTCTGTTTGTACAGGAGGCAAAGGCCGTGGCGTAACCTGCCACTGGGGCAATGATGTTGTAGGTACGACGCTCTCTATTGCTGCGCACGAGATGGGGCACCAATACCAGGGAGGGCATACTTTCAATAACTGCCCTGGTCAAGAAGGCCAACTCAGTTCAGGCTCCGCATGGGAACCAGGCAGTGGAAGTACTATTTTGTCCTACCAAGGATCATGCGGGTCCAACAACATCCCCGGGCCTGCTACGGTTTACTACCATGGCGGTACAGTAGAGCAGTTTTGGATAAATACACACGTAACAGCCGGCAGTATTTGTGGTCAAACATTTGAGACTAGCAACCACTCGCCAGCAGTAAGCCTCAACTATACTGATGGATTTTACATCCCAATCAGTACCCCGTTTGAGTTGATTGCAGATGCCTCTGACGCAGATGGCGACCCACTGACCTATTCATGGGACCAAATTGACCTTGGCCCCAATGCCCAGCTTGGAACCCCTGTTGGGGATTCACCGCTGTTCAGGACTTATGTGCCTTCTGCCAGCCCCAAGCGTGTCTTCCCAAGGCTGCCAACTATCCTCAGCAATGGTTCAGAGCTCGTGGAGGTACTGCCAACCTATAGCCGGAACATGAACTTCCGATGCGTGGTGCGGGACAACAACGTTACCGAAGGCGCAGGCGGCATAACCTGGCAAGATGTTTCCTTCAAGGCAACCGCCGAGGCAGGTCCATTTTTGGTACAATACCCCAATACAGCCGCCCACAGCTTAGTTGGGGGCACCGAAGTAACGGTTACTTGGGATGTGGCCAACACCGATAAGGAAAAAGTGAACTGCAAGGCCGTTAACATCAAACTGTCCACCGATGGCGGCCAGAACTTCAACCGGGTTTTGGCGGTTGCCACACCAAATGATGGCTCCGAAACGGTATTCATCCCAGACGTTACCTCTAATAATGCAAGGATTAGGATAGAGGCCGCCGACAATATTTTCTTCGACCTTTCCAATCAGAATTTTGCAATTGCGCCCGCAACGGAGCCTTCTTATACCCTCGTGATTGCACCGCAAATCCAACAGGTCTGCGTACCCAATAGCGCCTCGGTTGAAATCCAGACAGGCAGCATCCTTGGCTTCGATACACCTGTTAGCTTTGAAATTGTGGACGGCTTGCCCGATGGCGTACATGTTGATTTCAACAACAACCCGGCTACCCCAGGGCAAAGTACCTTGCTTACCTTCAATATGGACGATGTAACCGCTGATGGTAATTTCGAGATTTCCTTGCGGGCTGTGGCAGGTGCCGACACGGTTTACCGTTCGCTGTTCTTTAACATCGTTTACAATGATTTCTCGGCATTAGATGCACTGACACCTACCAACGGGCAATCGGGGCTTGGCCTTCAGCCAATATTTACTTGGACTGACCTGCCGCAGGCCGATTTATATGATTTCGAGCTGTCCACTAGCCCGAACTTTGAACAGGGCACCATCGTACAATCAGGTCAGGGGCTTGTTGAGGCCAGTTTTTCACCATCCATTGCCTTGGATGAAAGCAAGATTTACTATTGGAGGGTTCGACCCTACAATGAGTGCGGTGAAGGCCCTTACATGACCTCAAAGACCTTCCAGACCTTTACCGTCCAGTGTGCGCCATTCAGTGCAACTGATGTTCCCAAGCCCATCTCTCCAATTGGCACACCAACTGTCAACAGCATTCTCACCATTTTACAAAATGGTACCATTTCAGATGTGAACGTCACCCAAATCAAAGGAGAGCATGATGTATTGAACGACATTCGGGTGTCATTGGTCAGTCCTGCCGGCACAACGGTCAAACTGTTTGAAAATATTTGTGGCAACGTCTCAACCTTCAATTTCGGCTTGAACGATGAATCGCCCTTTACCATCGATTGCCCACCATTAAATGGCTATTCTTACAAACCCCAGGAGTCCTTGACCGCTTTCGTCGGTGAAAATACCGTGGGCGATTGGACATTGAAGGTGGATGTGATTGACCCAGATGGCCAAGGTGGCACAATTGACAAATGGGGCATCGAATTCTGCGCAAGCATCAGCCCCAACAGCCCCTTCATGGTCAACAATGATACTATCTACGTGAAGCCGCTGGATACCAGGGTCATCCATAATTTCGAGTTAGCAGCGGAAGATGTTGACAACAGTGGCGATGAGCTTGTTTTCACGATTGTTGATGAAACGGATTTTGGGTTTGTAAGCCGCAACGGGGTCCAGTTGGGTGTGGGTGATCGCTTCAACATGACCGATATCCATTTTAAGCACATTACCTATACGAATACCGATGGCAATGCCGATTATGATTTCTTTACCTTCATCGTGGAGGATGGTACAGGAGGCTGGCTCGGTACGCCTAAAATGAACATCGTTATTGATGAAAATGCGTTGACAGGAACCGATGATAGGAAATTGGAAAATACCATCCTGCTTGCTCCAAATCCAGCCAGTACCTTGTTGAACATCAATTTCTTGACACCGATCATCGGCAACGGCAGGGCTGATTTCTTCGATGTGCATGGCCGGCTGGTCACTTCACGACCTATCAGCCAAGATACCCGGAGCTTGCAAGTGGGCTTGGAAGGCTTTGCCAATGGCATTTATTTCGTGAGCATCAGCTCTCCAGAAGGCGTAGTGGCTAAGAAATTCATCGTGGAGAAATAAATCACCACAACTTTTTATTGGAAAAACGGGCTTCCCAGCAACACGGGGAGCCCGTTTTTTTATATTTGCTCTTAACACCCACAGCCAAGGCTTTTTGCTCATTTCAACCATCAAAATAATACTGCCAGCCAATGACAGTTTGGGATTGACTGGCAATAATCGTATCACATGGCATTTGTTATATACACAGCGCCTAATTATACAGAAAATGCCGTCAGGTTCATTCGGACGCTTGCAAACCTGGAAGGAGTTCGATTGGGCTTAGTTAGCCAAGAGCCTGCCTCTTGGTTGCCACCAGACATTCAATCTCAACTGGCTGACTTCCAGCAAGTTGGCGATGTTTTCAATGCTGCCGAGTTGGAGTTGGCTGCCCGTTTGCTTTCTAATCGCCAAGGAGTGATTCACCGAATTTTAGGAGCGGTAGAACAAGCCCAGGTGCCAGTAGCCCAAGTTCGGGAAGTGCTGGGCATAGAAGGCATGACCGTGGAGGCAGCTTTGAACTTCAGGGACAAGGGACGAATGAAGAACCTGCTCCGTGCAGCTGGGCTTCCTTGCGCCAAGCATCAAAAAGTAACAAGTTCCAAAGCCGCCTTCGCATTTGCGGAGTCATCAGGTTTTCCATTAGTCGTGAAACCACCGGACGGGGCTGCCTCACAGTCAACCTATCGAGCCAACAACGAGGCTGAATTAGCTCACGCCCTGTCGTTGAACCCACCATCCGAAGGCCACGAGGTGTTGTTGGAGGAATTCATTCAAGGCACGGAGCATTCTTTTGATACCTTCTCTATTGATGGTGCGCCTGTTTTTCACTCCCTGACGCACTACTACCCCAATCCGTTGGAACTGATGCGGGAACCTTGGATACAGTGGCAAGTGGTACTGCCCCGTGAGGTAGAGGCGTCTGCGCACGATGATATCAAGGCTGCGGCTTTCAAGACTTTGGATGCATTGGGCATGACCACTGGCATGAGCCACTTGGAGTGGTTCCGTCGCAAAGACGGAAGCCTTGCCATCTCAGAAGTAGCTGCACGCCCACCTGGTGCGCAGATAACGACCCTTATTAGCCGTGCCAACGATTTCGATTGCGTGGCAGAATGGGGCCGGATGATGATTTTCGGGGAATTTGAAGTGCCGGAACGCAAATATGCCGTTGGTGCAGCCTACCTTCGGGGCATGGGAGAAGGCACTGTGCAAACAGTACAAGGTTTGGAACAAATCAGCGCAGGAATTCGCCATCTTATTTGCGATGCAAAAATCCCTAAATATGGCCAGGAGAAGGCGAAATCCTACGAGGGGGAGGGTTATATCATCGTTCGCCACCCTGAAACGGAGGTGGTGAAGGAGGCACTTTCCCAGATAGTTTCGAATGTTCGGGTCGTATTGCGCTAACCATGACCCTTCAATCCCTCAATCTTTTTTTGTCATTCCCGTAGGGAACCTAATCCTTCAATCCTTCCAAAATGAACAACCAACTTACCGTCCTCATCCTCGCTGGCGATGTAAAAGGCCAGCGGCTCATCACCGAATGCAAGCGGGAAGGTTGCCGGGTCTTTGTGCTGACCCGCCATGCCCTGAAGGACGACCATGATTGGCCTCGGAAGGACGTGGATGAGTTCTACTACATGCCCTCCTTGACCAAACGGGACGAGGTCATTAATGCCGTGAGCTACCTTGCCCGCACGGAGGTGATTGACCGCATTATCCCCCTCGACGATTTTGATGTTGAAATCGCCTCTGCCCTAAGGGAGCATCTTCGGGTGCCTGGCATGGGCGACACCACTGCCCGCAATTTCCGGGACAAGTTGGCCATGCGCATGGTAACTGCCGAGGCGGGCATCCTTGGCCCTGAGTTCGTGCCCATCCTCAACCACCAGGCTATCCATGAATACACACAACGGGTGCCTGGCCCTTGGGTTTTAAAACCCCGCTCGCAGGCTGGGGCGGCTGGCATCAAAAAGATATACAGTGCCGATGAGCTTTGGCAAAAGCTCAATCAAATGGGCGACGAACAATCTCAATACCTGCTGGAACGCTTCGTGCCAGGCGAGATTTACCATGTGGACGCCATTACCATCAACAATGAGGTGAAGTTCGTAGAGGTGAGCAAATACGGCAAACCGCCGCTCGAAATTATCCAAGGTGGCGGCATCTTCATGACCAGCGTCCAGAACCGAAGAAGCCTTGACGTGCTCCAGTTGCAGGAACTGAACAAGCAAGTATTATCAGCCCTCCATTTTCGAAGGGGTGTCACCCATACGGAGTTCATCAAGAGCCATGCCGATGGCAAGTTTTATTTCCTTGAAACGGCAGCGAGGGTAGGAGGGGCCTATATCGCCGATGTGATAGAGCACGCTACTGGCCTAAACCTTTGGTCGGAATGGGCCAAAATCGAAATTGCAGGGGAGAAACTGCCTTACAAAGTGCCCAAGTTCAAGCCAGGCTATGCGGGCATCCTGCTTTGCCTTGCCAAGCAAGAGTGGCCCGATATGAGCGGGTTTGATGCACCGGAGGTTGTTTTTAAAATCCACAAGAAAAACCACGCTGGGCTGATTATTGCCTCAGATGATGCGGATAGGGTGCAAGAACTTATGAATGTGTATTCTGTGCGCTTTGCCAATGATTTTCTTGCGGCTGCGCCACAATATGAGAAGATTGATAGGTGATATTTCATCTTGTTGATTGTCAGATTGTTGTATCATTGGAAGCCATGGCAAATTGGTAGGAAAGTTGTAATTTTGAAGTCTAAATTTCTTTCAGATGGATTTTATAAAGCAATAGCGGATTAAGAATTTCAAGTCAATCAAGGATGTTGAGTTGCATTGTGAAAGGATAAACTTGTTCATAGGGGAACCGAATGTGGGGAAGTCGAATGTGTTGGAGGCGATGAGTTTGTTGGGTGCAGGTTATGGAAGACCAAGCGACAAAGTTTTTGCCGAATTTATTCGGTATGAAGAGATTTCTGACTTATTTCATTTTGATAATGTTTTAGAACCGGTTGAAGTAGAATGCAATCTTGGGGCAGCATTTTTGCGCCATTTATCATCCATTAATTCTTATGATATAATTATTGGGGACAAAAAGCTTTTTAAGGAAGTAAATGCGTATAAAAAACTGGCAGAAGTTGAAGCGCATATAGCTGGGGTAGCTAAAATGCTGGTGAGCCAGAATGAAGCAACTATTCCATATTATTATGGTAACTTTAATGCATTTGGTGAGAATTTAGAGACTAATTTCTATGATTTGATTAGCCCTGTTAAGAAATATACATTTCATCCTTATTCCAAAGAACAAAATTTGTTTTCTCAGTTTTTATTACCCCCGTTTGGTCGAAATATTTATTCAATCGTAGAGAAAAACCAAGATTTAAAAAAGAAAATTGGTAAAGAATTCAAGAAATACGGCTTGGATTTAGTCATGGACATTAGAGGGAAGAAATTTGAGATTCAAAGAAGGGATGATGATTTATCATACAAAATCCCCTATACATCTATGGCTGATACGCTGCAGCGATACATTTTTTACATGGCTGCAATTGAATCAAACACCAATTCAATTATCCTTCTGGAGGAAATTGAAAGCCACTCTTTTCCCAGATACGTTCAAGAATATGCTCAAAGGATGATTGATTCAAAGGACAATCAATTCTTTGTCACCACCCATAGCCCATACCTGCTGAATACTATTATGTCTGAAAAGCAAGACATAGCCATTTTCTTAGCTACATATGAAGATTTTCAGACCAAGGTTAAACGCCTATACGAAGACGAAATCAGTGAGCTTTTGAATCACGGTTTGGATGTTTTTTATAACCTGAGAGCATTTGAACATGAGCCGGAATAATTGCATTCAAGCAGAATGTGAGGCTGACACGCTCTTGTTGGAAGTACTTGGCTTTAAGAAACCAGGGCATCAGCAAGGCATGTTCAACGTCATCAAAGCATTTGAAAAATACCCTGGAGTTCAAATCATCGGAGTGATTGACAGGGATAAAAAGCAGCCAGCCCTAATCCAACGCCTTGTTGAAATAAAAGGCTATTCCGATATTATTTTACTCCAACACCCTATTCAAAGGGTTCATTCGTTAATTACACACCCTAATTTGGAGGATTGGTTGTATGAAAAGGAATCAAAACTAAATGGCATTGACCCCGCTCAGTTCGGATTCAAATCGAAAAGCTATTTTCATGAGGTGGCAAAAAGCAAGGATGCCTTAAAGAATCAAGACCTAAGAAGGTTTTTCAATGCCTTAAAACAAAAATCCGCCACCCTCCAAACTCTCAAATCTTGGCTCGAAGAGCTAGTGATTTAATTGCCCTCATCCTCATCACTATCACAGTGATAATGGTGGTGTCCTCTTCCCCTCCCCCCTGGCTTCTGCGTAGGCCCACCATCTTTTTTTGCTGCCAACATCTTCTGAATCAGTCGGTTGCGCTCGGTATCCACCTCGGTTTGTAGTTTTTCATCTTCTTTCCTATCGAAAAACTTGATGCCATCCACGAAGGTCATTTCGGCCTTGGCGTAAATAGAGAGTGGATGGTCGCTCCAGACCACCACATCGGCATCCTTGCCCATTTTCAAGGAACCAGTCTGGTCATCAATGTGCAGCAGTTTGGCGGGGTTCAGCGTCACAAATTTCAACGCCTCCTCCTCCTTCACCCCTCCAAAACGCACCGCTTTGGCAGCTTCCTGGTTCAGGCGGCGGGCCATTTCGGCGTCATCGGAATTAAAGGCGACGGTGACACCCTGTTCGTGCATGATGGCCCCATTGTGTGGGATGGCCTCCCATACCTCGAACTTGTAGGCCCACCAGTCGGAGAAGCTGCTGCCCCCGGCGCCGTGCTCCTTCATTTTGTCGGCTACCTTGTAACCTTCAAGGATATGCGTAAAGGTGTTCACCCGGAAACCCATGCGCTTTCCAAGTTCCATTAGCATGTTGATTTCGCTTTGACGGTAGCTATGGCAGGTGATGAACCGCTTGTCTTCGAGTATTTCCTGGAGCGTTTCAAGCTCCAGGTCACGGCGAACCAGCTTGCCCGATTTTTTCAGTTCCGCATATTTTTTGGCTTCGCTGAAATAGTCTTCATAAACCTGTTCAACCCCCATGCGGGTCTGGGGGAAACGGGTGCCGCCCTCGGTGCCCCAGTTGCTTTGCTTCACATTTTCCCCCAATGCAAATTTGATGAAAGGCTTGGCGTCTTCGTTTTTCATCTCTTCCGCTGACAGGCCCCAGCGCAGCTTGATAATGGCGCTTTGCCCGCCAATGGGGTTAGAGGAGCCGTGTAGGAGCTGCGAACAAGTGACGCCACCACCGAGCTGGCGATAAATGTCAATATCCTCGGCATCCACCACGTCTCCAATGCGCACCTCGGCGCTGCTGGCTTGGGTGCCCTCGTTCACGCCCCTTGCCACGGCTATATGCGAATGCTCGTCAATGATGCCAGGCGTGATATGCTTGCCCGTGGCATCCACCGTTGCTGCAGTAGCATCGGTCAGGTTTTTGCCGATTTTCGAGATTTTGCCGTTGGCAATCAGCACGTCTGCATTTTGTAGAATGCCATCCTTCTCACAAGTCCAGACCGTGGCGTTTTTCAGCAAATAATTCCCTTGCTTAGGCCGTTCTGACCAGCCAAATGCAGTGAAAGGGTACACAACTTTTCCTAATTCCCCTATGGCTTTTTTATCCTCTTTTTTGGCGGTTTTGGAAGAATCGGCTTCCAAGGCCCCAATGCGGATGGCGCTCCAGTTCACCCAGTTGCCGCCGCCCTCTTGCCCTGTCCCGCTCATGCGGCCCTCTTCAACGGTGCCATTCAAGCGGGTCGTTTGTTCGCTGCCCTTGGGCTTGAAACTGAGCGTGATGCGTTCGCCGTTGATTTTATTGTTGACTTTTGTCTTTGTTGAGTCATTTACCACAATGTTCATCTCAAAGCCCTCGCCCCCTTCCGAAACGTCCATTTTATACATCATGTCCCCTATGGCGAAATTATAGCTACCTGCAAGGTCTTTTGCCGCTAAGTCCTTGAAAACGAAGGGTTTGCCATTGACCCAATTGTGGTGGATTTTGGTTTTTTCTTCAAAAATATTGCCGGAGGCGATAATAAAATTGGCGATTTTTCCTTTGTCCAATGTGCCGAGTTCGTTGAGCGAATTGGCCAATCCAGCAGGCGTGTAGGTCAGTGCCTTTAGGGCATCTGACTCGCTCAGCCCGTTTTCGATGGCCTTGCGAAGGTTGCCCATGAAATCCTCCTTTTTCTGTAAACCATTGGTGGTGAGGGCAAAAGCAATGCCCGCTGTGGCAAGTCGTGCAGGGTTGGTTGGGGCGAGTTCCCAATGCTTCATTTGCCCCAAAGTCACTTGCAAGGCGTCAATCGGGTCTTCCACATCATAGGCAGCTGGAAAATTGACGGGCACGATGAGCGGTGAATTGGCTGCCTTAACATCATCGAGGCGCTGGTATTCGTCGCCGTTCCCCTTGATGGTATAGGTCACACCGAATTCCTTGCCCAATTGCACTGCCCTCAGCAAATCCTGCTTGTCACTGACCTCAAAAAACTGGATAAGCCCAAGCTGGTTGTTCCAGGCTTCCAGCGAGATGTTTTTTTCTGTGGCATTTCCGCCGCTCTTGTACCATTGGCCATCAAGGTAGGTCTGGCGCAGTAGGGCAATGCAGCCCATGAGCGAACTGGGATATGCCTGCGTGGAACTGCCCTTTCGGAACGAGAGGTGATGCCCAACCCGCTCTTTCACCACGACTTCGTGCTCGTTGCCGTCGCCGAGCGTGACCATGACCGAACTGCCCCTGCTAATGCCATCCATGTTATGCGACAAGACTGCGCCAAAGCCGAGTTTGCGAAGCTCCCCAGCTGCTTTTTCATTGGTCTTGAAATTTTCAAACGCTTGATATTCAGGCTTTAAGGATTGGTTCCAGGCATAAGCCCCTTCCTTGTTGGATAGCATCTGCTGTCCACGGCCACCTCCGCCCCGCTGCCCATCGCCCTGTGTTTTTTCAGGCATTCCATAGTCAGAATAAAGGTCAATGAACCCAGGATAAACCGACTTGCCGCTGGCGTCCACCACGACTGCATCTTTGGGCACGGGTATGCCCGAGCCAATGGCCTCAACCCTTCCTTTCCGAATGACGAGTGTCGCATTCTCCAATTTCTCATTCCATGATTTGTAGATAGTCGCATTGGTAATTGCATACAGCCCTTCCCGCTGGTCGGCAACGCCATTGCGTGGGAAAGTCGCCTGCGCCAAAAGGTAGGAGGTAGTAATGAGGAGAGATGAAAGGATTAGTAGGATAAGTTTTTTCATAATTCAATGGTCGTGGTTCGTATTGGGCAAAGGTAGTAGTGCTTGTGAATAAAAAAAGGGCGAAAAATTGCACTGCAACTTTTCGCCCATGATTATTAAAAGGACTTGGTCACTTCCTATTATTTGGTGACAACCAACCTTTTCGACAAGCTGGTTTCCCCAATGATAATTTTAAGCATGTAAACACCGCCCGGCAGGTTCGAAAAATCAAGCGTGTGCTTGTTGCCTACCGTTGCCTGAGGCAATACGTTGCGGCCTGTCACATCAAAAGCACCAACCTTAATGCTGCCAATATTGGGCAGGTCCACTTCCAGCGTCACCCTTCCCGTTGTCGGATTCGGGTAAAGCATCACATGGCGGCCAAGTTCCTCCTCAAGGGTGCCAGTTGAGTTTTGGATGGTGTAACCGCTGAGCGACACGCAGCCATTGGCGTCCATAACGGACAGGGTATAAGTACCCGGTGCAAGGCCGCTTATGTCTTGTGTAGTGCCGATGGAGACACCAGCAGAATTCACCCAATTGTAGGTGTAAGACTGAACTCCGCCAGTCACGTTCACGTCAATGGAACCGTTTGCCTGGTTGTTGGTGGCGTTGATGATATTGACCAATGCAGTGACAAGCAGTTGCGGCTGTGTAACGGTCACGGACCCTGTTGCCGTGCAACCACTTGCATCTGATATGGATACGGTGTAAACACCTGCAACCAAGTTAGGCGCTGTCTGCGTGGTTGCGCCATTGCTCCAAGTATAGCTAAAGGGCGGTGTGCCTCCACCAGGATTTGCAGTTGCACTACCGGAGTCGTCCCCGTTGCAATCAACGTTTATGCCGGAGACCCCCAATGTCAAGGCAGCGGAGGCAGTTACCGTGAAACTACAAGTAGAACTGTTGCCGCTCACATCGGTGGCCATAAAGGTTACGGTGGTCGTGCCAGATGGGAAGCTGGAGCCACTTGGTAGGCCTGCTGTCTGGGTCAATGTGACAGGGCCTATGCAGTTGTCACTTGCCGTTACATCGAACACAGCCACTGGGTTGCAGGAAGGCAGTACGAGGTTGGCCGGGCAAGTGATGGTCGGCGCAATCGTTTCTGAAACCGTTACCGAAACCGTGCCCGACACGGCATTTCCACTGGCGTCGGAAGCGGTAACCTCCACCGTGTTTTGTCCAACATCGTTGCAATCAAAACTGGTTTGGCTGAGCACCCAGGTTGCTATCCCACAATTGTCGGTGCTGCCATTGTCAATCATCGCAGGCGTCAAGGTGGCAGAGCCGTTGGCACCAATCACAAGAGTTGTGTTTTGGAGGTTGAGAACGGGGGCCGTATTGTCGCTAATGGTGACGATGATATTGGTAGTGGAGGTGTTTAAACCTGAATCTGTGATGGAATAAACTACCGTGTTCTCTCCCAGGTCAGTACAATCGAAAGCAGCCTGCCCTAAGTTATAGGTTACGATTTCGCAATTGTCTGTGCTGCCATTGTCCACATCGCTGGGTTGTATGGATGCTTGACCATTGGCGTCTAGTTCCAAGGCAATATTGTTTGCCAAGATGGTTGGTGGAATATCGTCGTCCACGCCGAGGTAAATCTCAAAACTTTGAGAGCAATCATTGGCATCCGTAACGGAAAGCGAGTAGTAGTCTGCCGCAAGCCCGGTGATAGTCGGGGTGGTTTCGCCATTTTCCCAAACCAAGCCGTAGTTGGGCGTGCCGCCTGTCACCGCCACGCTCAGCGTGCCATCGCTGGCACCACAGCTTGTTTCCGTTTCGTCCACATCAATGCCCAATTGTGCGGGCTCGATTATCGTGGCTTCGGAAACAGCCACGCAACCAATCTCATCAGTGACAGAAACGCTGTATGTACCGCCCGCAAGGTTGCTGATGCTGCTGGTTGTCTCACCTGTTGACCAAAGAATCGTGGTTTGCCCTACGCCACCATTTAAGTTCACGGTAGCTGAGCCGTCGGTCAGCCCGTTGCAGGATATATTGGTTGGGATGGCGCTGGCAGTGAATTCGAGCGGCTGCCCAACTATCGCTGTGGACACCACCTCGCAGCCAAATGCGTCAACGGCGGTTACGAAATAAGTACCTGCCGCAAGGTTCGAGGCTGTTTGGGTCGTAGCCCCATTTGACCAATTATAGGTAAACGGCGGTGATGCATTGTCGAGATTGATGGTAGCTGCACCATCTGTCTCGCCAAAACAAGAGGCATTTACCTCCGTGATATTTACAATAACAGCGCAGCTCACTTCGCTTACCGTTACGGCTTGCTGTGCCGTGCAGCCGTTGGCATCTGTGATTACAACAGCGTAGTTGCCCGGTGCAAGGCCGTTGACGGTTGCGCTGGTGCCTACAGGCGTTCCATTTTCACTTGTCCATGCATAGGAATAGCTCGCTACGCCGCCAGATGGGGCTGCGCTCACCGTGCCATCGTTAACGCCCATTTGCGTCTGGCCAGTAGCGGAGGCATTGGCCAACAAAAGGTCAGGCTGGGTCAACACAACCGATTGGGCAGAAGTACAGCCTTCGCCATCGGTCACTACCACACCATACGTCCCAGTGCCAAGTCCTGTTTGAGAAGCTGTAGTGGCGCCATTTGACCAAAGATAGCTGTAGTTGCCATCGCCACCGCTCGTTGCTATGCTGACGGCACCGTTTGATCCGCTAAAGCAGCTGATATTGTTGCTGCTGGCAATGTTGGCCACGACAGGCTGCCTTTGTATGACCGTGGTACTTGCGGTACGAGTACATAAGTTGGTCGTATTGGTAACGGTCAGCAAATAGGTTCCTGCTGCGTTGGCGCTGGAGGAAAGTGCGGCAGGGTTGCCATTGATATTGCCATTGCTGGTCGTCCAAGCGTAACTGAAGTTTGCCCCAGTCGAGGAGCCTGCCCCGTTCAACACCACACTACTGTTGTTGCAGTTCAGGGTGTTGGTGACGTTGGCATTAGCCGTGGGCAATGCTTGGTCCACTGTGACACTGACGGTTGCGGTCTTGGTACAGCCGTTCAAGCCAGTGACTTTGAGCGCATAGCTGCCGGGGGTGCTCACGGTTGGGTTTTGCTGGGCAGTGGAGTAACCGTTTGGTCCCGTCCAAAGGTAGGTGACGTTGGAAGAGGTCGTACTGGCGTTCAGCGTCACCTGGCTGTTGTTGCAGTTGATGGTGCCGCCCGTTGCTACGACGTTCTGTGGCGGTTCGGTATCTTGAATAACAATGACCGTGGCCACATCGGTGCAGGTATCCTGGCCAATATTGCTCTTGATGGTCAATGAATAGGTGCCACCCAAGGAAATCGTCAAGGTCGGATTGGTGCCAACGACTGTATTGCCTCGCCGCCAGGTGTATTTGGGGTTATTGGCATAAACCGACGTGCTACTATTCAAGGTAATGCTCGGTGTGTAGCAATCAATGGTATCCACCCCGGTTATATTGGTTTTGACAGGCAGCACGATAAGGTTGAGGGCAGTGGTGCTGTCGCAACCAAAAAAGCTGGGCAGGATTTGCTCATAATAGCCAGCATCGCAAAGCGTTTCGTTATTGAAATCCACGCAATTGCCGGGGCAAATCGTTTTGTTGATGACGATGTATGGCGAAATTTTTTGGTTGAGTGTCAGCCTGATGATACTATCGCAACCTTGCCATGATTGGTAGGTCACGTCGTAGGTGCCTCCAGAATAGAAGACCTCGCCGTTCGGTGCAATATAGTAGTTGCCGGTGCAGACAATGCCATTTTCAAACCCCGCAGGGTAGGGGATGTCCTCAACAGTGATGGAGGTGCATTGCGGCAAAGAACCAAAGCAATCCAGTTCCGCATTTGAAACAAAGACGCAAACGTCATAGGTGCCCGGGCCAGGGAAATCCAGCGAGACTTCAGGCACTTCGCCTGTAGCAGTTTGAAAACCAGTTTGCAGGATTTCCCAGCCATAATAGGTTGGGAAAGCGCTTGGTTGCGAGGTAGCGGTGAACACGGCTTCCCCCCCATTGCATACGGTAGGAGGACCTGAAATGGTTAGGTCAAAATCGTCCAAAATGATATTCCCAATATTCGCTGTGCCAGCAGTACGCAAGGTAAACCCTGCCCCATTGGCATCCACATTGGTTACCAGCAAGAAATAGTTTTGTCCGGCAATCAGGTTGATGGTAGGTGAAAATTCTGGCGACGGTGGCACCCCAAAGGTCACGTCCGGCTTGTCGGCAATGCCGGTTGGGCCAGTGCCACCTACATTGTTGCAGGAGACCGCAGGTACGGGCGGTGCGGTACCGCCATTGTTGCATGGGCAATTGCCAATCCAAAGCGCAAAATCGAAGTTCGGTGAGGGCTGGTTGACAGGTTCGATGATGAACTCAAAAGTTCCACTACTGGAGGCCGAAAACCCGTACCACCAACTGTCGGTTTCGCCTCCGAGGCAGGAACAGGCGGAAACATCCTCCGCTTTGCCGTTGCCGGAAGTGGTAAAAACGCCATTGATAGCGCCTCCGCCAATCAATTCAAACGAGGTGCAGCAATCCTTTTGAGCATTTGCCCAAATGGAACAAAACAAGAGAAACATGGTGAATCGGTAAGGTTGCTTCATTTTTTTAACTATTTAAAATTGTGAATGGCTTGGAAAATCTAAACAGGTAATGGTGTTAGCAATATAATGAAATAGGTCTAAGACATCGAATTGTTCGCTGATAGTAATCCGCTATAATTGGAATTCGGACTCAGAAATGTGCAATTCAATAGGCCAAACTTAGTGGGAATAGGCGTTTGGTAGAAGTCCTTTAAGGAAGAATAAATTGGTTGGTGCAAACTTAACGACAAAATTGGCCAATGACAAGGCGATAGCGCAAAAAAAACATCCTTGCCTCGAACATTTCAATGGTTCAAAACAAGGATGAAGTGCCGGGGATTTGAAAAATATGGAAGGACGACAAAGCGATTAACTGCCTGCCGCCTTCCATCGCACCCGTTTATAAATCGTGGTCTATTGACAATTAGATGGAGAGGTGGATGAAAAAAATTTCAATTTTCAATTTTTTCATCCTTCCCGATATCAGTGCTTTACTATGAGGAAAATTGTCAAAGGGAGTAAATCGTGGTGGGTCAATTGTTTAAGGCAAGCAACTCCGGTTTTTTCGAGCCAGTGCGGAGAGCTTTAACTCGATGCTCTTCTGCTTTTTTCTGGTCGCCTTTGGCAGCATAGATGGTCGCCAGAACGCCGTTCACGTCAATATTATCGGGGCGGGCGGTGTATTCCTTTAAGGCAAACGTCATTGCCATATCGGGGTCATTGAACAGCTCGTGATAAACGTTGGCGAATTCCAAATCCATGTTATGCCCATGTGTGGCATCGTCGTTCATCATTTCGATGACTTCGTCAATGGTGCGCTTGTATTCTGCATCCCGGCCCGTAGCCTTGTAGATTACTGCCAGGTTTTCATAAAAACCGACCTCTGGGATAATAGCCTTCGCCTTTTCAAGGTGTTGCTCCGCAATTTTATAGTTTTTGCGTTCTATCTCCACCGCTGCAAGGCCCTCCAAAGCAAACGGGTAGTCCGGCCTTGCCTCCAAGGCAGTGAGGAAGACTTTCTCCGCTTCTTCCAACTTGCCATATTCCAAGTAAAGATTGCCTAAGGTCACCATCGCCCATGAAGTATTATCAGCGCCAGGTGCTCCAGCTTCAACGGCCATGGTCAATGCTTCAATGGCGCCTGGAACGTCCCCGTGGATTTCCCGCAGGTAGGATACCCGGCTATAGCTGCGCAAATCGGGCTTGATGCTCACCATCTTGTCCGCCATTTCAACGGCCTTGGCGTAGTTGCCCATTTCCACATTGGCATCGGTCAAAACGCCGTAAATACCTGAATTATAAGGATTTAGCTTCAAGGCCTCCTCGCCCGTCGTGAGCGCCTTAGCAAACTCGTGCTGGCTTAGTTCCACACCAGCTTTTGCGCTCAGCGCACGAAATTTCAGGTCAGTGTCCTTGATGTTTTTTGGGTCAAAAGATTGCGCCAGCAACGCCTCCAAGCACTGCAATGCAGCCGGGTAATAATGGGGGTGCTCGCCCGTCACCCTTGCTTCTTGGATGAACAACTCGGCGAGGTTCAGCCAAGGCTCCTTGGCATTTGGGTCACCCATGAGGGTTTTCCGCTCACGGCCATAGATGTTCTGAACGGTTTCCCATTCCTTGCCATACTGGATTTTCTCGTTGCGGTCAAGGAGTTGGGGGATTTTTTCAACCATGCCGATGCCAGCCTTGGCAACGGTTTGGTCGGTTTCGTTTTTGCAGGAAAATAAGCTGGCTGTTAAAATGGCCATCAGGCCAACGGAGATGATTGTATTTTTCATAAACGGATGTGGAGATTGGTAATTAGTGATTGGTTATTCGTGGCTGGTGATAGGTGAATCGTGATTTGTGATTTGTGATTGGTGAATCGAGGCGGGCGTGTGCCCCGAATCACCAATCACCAATCACTACTACTTTTTAATCATTTTCAAAACCTGCATAACCTCGCCTTTTGCGTTTTCTGCTTTCGCAAAATAGACGCCTGCGGGCAGGGTGCTGGCATTGAAATCGGCGGTGTACTGGCCAGCTTCCATTGGCGCATTGACCAAGGTGCTCACCATTTTGCCGCTCATGTCATAGACCTTGATGCTGAATTGGCCAGCTTCGGCCACTTCATACTGCATCGTGGTTTGGGTCGTGAACGGATTGGGGTAGTTGGCCATGACCACCTGTGTGCCAGCAATTTCTGGAATGGAAACACCTACGCCTGTTTGCGGAGCATTGGGTGCGTGTGCTGCTAGAGCCTCTGGGCCACCACATGCGCCGTCGCCAGGCCAAGGTTGTGCCATGAAGGGAAACTTGCGGGTGAAAGGTGCATCGTTCGCTTCTACGCCAGTGGTGTATGTCAGTACGTCCAACAGGTCTTGGGTCACTGGGCTACCACCTGGCACATAATCATCGTACCAAAGGCCAATAGCTGCCAATACCACACCCGACACAGCTTGCAGTTCGATGCGGGTCACGTCGTCCTCCAAGCGGCGGCCATTCGGGAAGCCGTCCATGTTAGGAATCCACTGGAGGTTGGCATTGCTGGCGTAGGCAGGGTTGGTAAGACCCAGCACGGCAGCCTGCACGATGCCCAAGGAACTGAACAATGGGTGGTTGCGGGGTGTCGGGGGTACTGCCATGTTTAGGCGGAGCATGTCGCCACCGTTCGGCAGGAAGTTGTTGATGAAAGGCTTACCTGCGGCCAATGGGTTGCCGTTCTTGCCCGTTGCCAGTTGGTAAGGGCGCACATTGGGCACTCCCGTGTGGAAGGCAGGCCAAAGGTCAACCGAGCGGGGCTTTCCGGGGCCAGGCAGCAGCAGCGTACCGAAAATGGCATCGTCCAATGCTGTACCGGCCACGGCGGCTGTGCCTTTCAGGCTGTAAAGCCCATCCTTGCCATTGCCAAAGTCAAATGAACCCAAGGCATTGCGTTGGATGCGCAGTGGCGCAAAGCCGGGGACTGCACCGCCGAAGAGGTCATCGTCCATGTACAACGCCAGTTCTGGGTTGTAAAAAAAGCCGTCCAACTGCGTGTCAGCGAGTTCCTGGTAAGGCGTGAGGGCGTTCCAGTAATCCTTGAAACCAATCGGAATAACGGCCTCGTTGGTCAGTGGCATGCCAAGGCGGCTCACTTGCACCCAGTTGCCAGAGAAGCTCTGACCGGCTGGCGTCAGCGTGCGGATTTGCTGGCGGCTGGCACTTGCCCAAACGCCAATCACGAAGCGGTCGTCGAGGATATTGGCTGGTTGTTGCGGAGCACCGGCCTTGCGCAAGAAAGCAATCGGCACTTCGATGGCAATGGCGCTGGTGTTCATGCAAGCGAGGCCGTCCCGTGGGTCGCCGTTCTGGCGTGGAAGATCGCCAAGGTCGAACACGCCGCCGAGGTCAACGAAGAAGGGGTCGTCCACGGAACCAACGAAGGCCCGCTCGCCAGTCGCCGTTTGGCGTACGGCTTTCTTGAACAGGGCATCGTAGGTGGTGTTCAGGCCGACCGGGCCATTGATGCTGCGGGCACCGATGTTTGGTGGTGGCACTGGCACGTTATCGAGAACCGTCACCCAAGTCTGGCCGCCATTGATGCTCTTCTCCATCTTGTAGGTGGTGTAGAGGTTCTGCTTGCCGAGGCGGATATTGAAAAACGTCGTCGGGTCTTGGTTCACGATTTTGAAGGTGAAACGGTACGTGATTTCGTCGCCGGGAATGGCGGCGTTGTTGTCCACGTGGATTTCGTAGCGGATGTTCTCGCCGAACTGGTAGTAGTTCGGTCCGCCCTGTGCCAGTTGCAGCGGATTGAAGGTGGCGATAAGGATGATGTTCTGGGTGCGCTCCGGGCTGCGGAAGGCATACACATCCACGTTGTCGGCCAGTGGGTCGTCGGCGATGAGCGGAGCTTCCCGGTGGCTGGAGGCCGTGGCACTGAGGCTGAAACAGCCCATTGCCAACAGCAGGAAAAGTGATTTTATAATGGATTTCATTTTTTTAAATTGTTGAATTGCTTAATTGTTGCATGGTTTCATGGCTGCATGGTTCCATTGTTTCATGGTTGGAGTGACAGGGTTTAGCAGAGGCTGACTGCCAACTGTTTACCCCTTTGGGGCCAACTGTCGAACTGCCAACTCACTCTCCAGTTTCAGTGCCGCTCCAAGGTGTGGCCACGTATGGGAAGCTGGTTTTGAAAGGCTTGTCGTTCTCATCAACACCGGTAGAGTAGGTGAGCACGTCGAGCAGGTCTTGTGTCACGGGGTTTGTACCATTGAAATCGTCGTACCAGAGGCCAACGGCGGCAAGTACCACACCTGACACAGCTTGCAACTCGATGCGGGTCACGTCATCTTCCAAGCGGCGGCCATTCGGGAAGCCGTCCATGTTCGGAATCCATTGGAGGTTGGCGTTGGCGTTGTAGGTCGGATTGGTGAGGCCCAATACAGCGGCCTGCACAAGTCCAAGCGAACTGAAGTCAGGGCTGTTGCGGGGCGTCGGCGTAGTGGCCATGTTCAAGCGAAGCATGTCGCCACCGTTCGGCAGGAAGTTGTGGATGAACGGTTTGCCTGCGGCCAATGGGTTGCCAGCTTTGCCCGTAGCGAGTTGGTAGGGGCGAACGTTGGGTACACCTGTGTGGAAGATGGGCCAGAGGTCAACCGAGCGGGCCTTTCCGGGGCCAGGCAGCAGCAGCGTGCCGAACACGGCATCGTCGAGGGCCGTGCCAGCAAGGGCGGGATTGCCCTTCAGGCCGAACAAGCCGTCTTTTCCATAGCCAAAATCAAATGCGCCGAGCGAATTGCGCTGGATGCGCAGCTTGGCCATTGCCGGCACGGCACCACCAAACAGCGAATTGTCCATGTACAACGCCAATTCTGGGTTGTAGAAGAACTCGTCCATCTGCGTGTCGGCCAGCTCTTGGTAAGGCGTCAGGCTGTTCCAGTAGTCCTTGAAACCGATTGGAATTACGGCCTCGTTGGTCAGCGGCATGCCAAGGCGGCTCACTTGTACCCATGCACCAGCATCGGTCGGGTCGTCGCCAGTAGTGCTGAGGGTGCGCATGGCACGGCGGCTGGCACTTGCCCATACGCCGATGACGTAGTCGGGGTCGAGGATGCTGGTCGGGGTAGCAGGTGCGCCCGCTTTGCGCAGCGTCGAAATAGGCACCTGGATGGCAATGGTGTGGACGTTGGTCTGGCCGATACCGTCACGGCTTGGGCCGTTCTGGCGGGGCAGGTTGCCAAGGTCGAACACGCCGCCGAGGTCAACGAAGAAGGGGTCGTCGGCAGGGCCGCAGTAGATGCGCTCGCCCGTGGTGGCCGATTCGATAGCGTCGGCAATCAACTGCTCATAGGTCGTGTTCAGACCAACCGGGCCGTTGATGCTGCGTGGGCCGATGTTCGGTGGTGGTACTTCGCCACCAGAAAGGATGGTTGTCCATGTCTGTCCACCGTCCATGCTGCGCTCGCAGGTGTAGGTTGTGCGGAGGTTGCGGGCACCCAGCCGGATGTTGAAGAAGGTGGTCGGGTCTTCGTTCACCCGCATGAAGGTGAAGCGATAAGTGACCTCGTCACCTGCTACGGCAGCGTTGTTGTCAATGTGGATCTCGTAGCGGATGTTCTCGCCGAAGGTGTGGTAGTTCGGCCCCCCGTGCGGCAGCTCCGCCGGGATGTAGTTGGCGATGATGGTCACCATGTTCGGATTGTCGGGACTTACAAAGGCGTAAACGTCCGTGTTGTCGGCCAACGGGTCGTTGGCAATGAGCGGCGCTTCCCGGTGACTGGAGGCCGAGGCCGCCACCCCCCAAAGGCATAGCGCCACGGTCAGGAGTTTTGAAACGAATGCTTTCATAAATATAAAGGTTTGATTGTTTAATTGTTGAATTGTTTCATGGCTACATGGCTTCATTGTTTCATGGTTTCGGGGCAATAAAAGAGTTGGCCGAAGGGGTGCGGCTTCGGTTGATTTGCTTCCTTTTAGGCAATAGAAAGTCAGGGCGGGTCAGGCCCGGTTCTCGGTGGTTGAGTCCTTTTCTTAGCTTGTTGTTTTGTACAGGCCAGCGCTGTTTGCGCTGGTTTCAGCTTTTGGCATGATGGCAACGGGGGCTGTTTTTCCGATTGCTGCATCTACTTACGAGTGGGTAGGGTGGGGCGGATTTCGGGGGGTGGTTTTTTTTTGAAAAAAATACCATATTCGCACCAAACTACTGCTATGACGAAAACACTCCCCACCATCACGCTTGATGCAGTCGGCCAAGGTGGCCAATTGCTTTGGAAAGTTTTCTTTCCTTTCGAAAATGCTGAGTTAAGGACTATGCTCGAATCATTTGGAATGAGCTACGACCCTTTACTATAGGCCAGCACGCTGCCCAACACCGATGGACTGCCTTCAAAACTTCTAACGGCATTGCAGGGCATTGCATATTTGAAGGTGAAGGGCGGACAATTGGAAGAGCGACCATCAATTTTACCCGATTGGATACGGCACCCAATTCAACCGGAAGGAACCAACCCAAGTCCGCTGCCCTTGAAACCACGCCTGACTGCATCGCCAATGATGCACCGGGGCGAGGCCCGCATCCGGTTGGAAATGCCCTATTCGCAGGAGTACCTCCGGTTGTTGCGTAGCATTGAAGGGGCAACTTGGAGCCGGACGCAACGCTGTTGGCACGTGCCAAAGACGAAGGAGGCGTGGGCGGCGCTGAAGGCTGTATTCGAGGTGGAGGTAAAAAACGATGGAGCACTACAGCCGCCATCGCAAGGCCCAGCCCCGGAAAGCGCTACCATGCCCGCACAGGCTGATGCCATGCCCAAAATCACCATCGTGGCGCACCCCAAGCGCACGGATATCATCGGCCTGCGACTGCCGAAAGAAATAGCGCCCGACCACCTCGCCACCGTGAAGAACATACACGGTCGCCGCTGGAACCCGGAAGCCATGATTTGGGAGCTGCCCAACACGCAGCTGACCATGCGGTTTTTGGAGAAATACTTGAAGGAACACCTGCAGTGGACTTTTCAGCCTGACCTCGAAAAACTGCCCGAAAGGTTGGAGACTGCCCCGGCCACGCCGTTTTTGAGCAAGGAACCGCCAAAGGCGAAATACGAGGCGGCGGTGGTGGCGCTGGAGCAGTGCCTGACGCTTGCCCGATACAGTCACCGAACTATTAAAGGATACAAGCAGTGCTTTCGTGACTTTATCCTTTTCTATGACAACACAAAGCCGACCCAAATCACCCGTCCCCAGATGGACGGGTTCATTGCCCACCTAATCACAAAGCATAAAATTTCAGAATCGTACCAAAACCAATACCTGAGCGCCATCAAGTTCTTTTACATGAACGTGGCAAAACAAGAAGAAAAAGTGCTTGACCTGATACGCCCCAAAAAACAGGAAAAATTGCCGCATGTGCTTACAGAAGAGGAAGTAGTGAAGTTTCTGAAGGCCATTGACAACCCGAAGCACAAATTGATGATGATGCTCATTTACTCCGCAGGTTTGAGGCTTGGGGAAGTGGCCAACCTAAGGATGGCAGACCTTCAGCCCAAGGAGAACCGTCTCTTCATCAGGAATGGTAAAGGAAAAAAGGACAGGTGCAGCATACTTTCCGATAAGGTCTGCGCCCTACTGTCCGACTATCTTGAATTGTATTCACCCATCGAATGGCTGTTTGAGGGGAATACAGGTGGGAAATATGCCGATAGAAGCGTCCAAGGTATATTCGAGGCCGCTCGGGCAAAATCAAAAATAAACCCGTATGCCACCGTTCATACGCTCAGGCACAGTTTTGCCACACACCTATTGGAAAAAGGCGTTGACCTCCGCTACATACAGGACCTGCTCGGCCACGAAAGCAGCAAGACAACCGAAATCTACACCCACATAACGAGCAAGGGCCTCCACAAAATAAAAAGCCCCTTGGATGATTTGAAATTGTAATCTCTTCACTTTAGCTTTACCCAATTGTTGGTAGATTGTTGCCAACATATTAGCCCGTTAACAATTCTTTCGTACTTACTTTGCAGGGAATGTAGCGTGCAAAGTGAAAATGAACGAAGTTGCGGACATATACAGGAGTGCGTTCATACGCAAGTTCGCTTCCACCAGAATAAAATAAAAAATAAACAAAACAAACGAAAAGTCAACGGTGGGCTATCCCGAAACCACCCAAAAAGAAGTAGGGGCAATTTTAAACCATCAACCATGAAGAAGTTGTTTTTTCTCTCAATCAGCCAGCTATTGCTGGTAGTTTCGCTCCAAGCGCAGTACTTAGAGTTCTCGTTGGAGAAAAGAGTTAGCCAATCCGATTTAATCGTGGAGGCTAAAGTAATTGACCAATTCACTTACAAAAAAGATGGGTTGATTTACACGGCAAGCGAGCTTGAAGTTTGTGCCGTGATTTATGAAAAAGTAGCCCCCGCGGCTGAGAACTTAACGACCTTCTATGCAATCACTTACGGCGGCGTGCTGGAGGATGAGTTCAACACTTGGACTCACATGCTTACCCTTCAACGAGGAATGGAAGGTTTGTTCTTCCTGAAAGCGAACAACGCCATTGTGCCAGAAACCCCACCAAGCGGCAGCAGCTTCTACAAAGTCTATGGGCAGGAACAAGGTTTTGTTGCCTACGCCAAAAATGATGAGTGGGACTTTTCGGGCAGTAGCCTCTTTGAATCCTTCAATGACATCGACGATTATATCGGACAAATAAACGAAATAACTGAGGAAAACAATTTGACAAGGTCTTGTATATTGGGGAGCAAGAGCGGTCTTGTCCTGATGCTGGATACTGCAATAGTCGAATTAGGGGAAATCACTTTTCAGACTTCGATTAAAGGGCAATGGGGTAAGGAATACAACCTTGAGAAAGTGAAAATCCAAGTGGAGTTCAAAAACTCTGTTAATCTAAGTCAATACGGATTTTCTGTCGCTTCTCTGAATGGCACTTTGACAACAAACTATGCCACTTCTTGGTCACAACCCAACCAGTTAAATGCGATATTGGAAGTTACCAAAAACAACAGCACCACAACTTACCAGCAAGTGGGCGACCAATTTTCTGATTATCTGGAAATCGCCTTTCATCCTTCTCTTTTGGCTGTTGGCGTAAAATCCGTCCAAATTGTCGAAGCCAAGTTTAAAGATGGCAGCACCGTTTTCGATTTTGAGGATTTGGATATTCTTTACAACAAATTTGTAAAAGAGCATTTTGCGACACCAAGCATAACCTCTTTTGAGCCAGCAGCAGTTTGTGCAGGAGTAAAGGCCGACCAATCTTCCGGCAATCCGGTTATTGATGGGCACATAATTATAAAAGGAAATAACTTTGGTGATGTAGACCCTATAGATTTCCCGACAGAGATGCCTAATAATTTCAGGGTTGAATTTATAACTGACATTTCGACTATTTTGAATCGGGTTTCCAGAATTGACTTATACTGTTGTAAGTCACTTCCGAAAGCCCTAACAACAATAGCAATTTGAGTTGAGTCGGCTTCAGCGGG
>JALHQW010000046.1 GCA_022841745.1 Saprospiraceae bacterium
GCCTGTTCCGGAACAGGCGGGTTTGATAACCCGCCCTCTCGCAAGGAGACTGCTACATCCGTTTCTCCTGCTATTCTTTCAGTAAAGATTGATTATCAATTATTTATGAAGATTATAATCCAAACCTCACATTAAGTTAAAACAATTAGCCCATTCTACCGAAGGTGGTAAAACAAAAAAAATCAACGCCTTTCTGTATCAAAAAAGCCGTGTCAAATTTTTCTTAATGCCATAATCACCAATCACCAATCACCAATCACCAACATGCCTTTTCACCAAACTGACATCCCCGGCCTGATTCTCTTTGAACCCAAGGTTTTCGGCGACGACCGGGGCTATTTTTTTGAAAGCTACAATACCAATACTTTTGAGATGGAAGGTGGCTTGAAAGCCAATTTCGTGCAAGACAACCAGGCCTTTTCCGCTAGGGGCGTGCTTAGGGGGCTGCATTATCAGACAGGCGATGCCGCTCAGGCCAAGCTTGTAAGGGTGCTTGAAGGCGAGGTACTGGATGTGGTGGTGGACATTCGGGAAGGCTCACCAACGTATGGGCAATACCACAAACAGCGACTCAGCGCCGAGAACAAGCTGCAAATGTTTGTGCCAAGGGGCTTTGCGCATGGCTATGTTGTGCTCAGTGAGACTGCCGTGTTTTTCTATAAATGCGATAATTTTTACTCAAAAGCCAACGAGGGCGGGCTTAGGTTCGACTGCCCAGTGTTGAATATTGACTGGGAAATAAATGCAGATGAATTAATTGTAGCCGAAAGAGACAGGAATTTCCCATCTTTGGGTGCTCATTTGAAATAAACTAGTTACTATATAGGATATGTTATGGTGGAAGTTAAAATTCTATCCAGAAACATTCCGCTCAAACTAGTTTCGAAAAGAGTCCAGTTAGGCACACAAACCAAAGAGACACACTAAAACCTTATATGAAAAAGAAGCGACCAACAATTTTGGTGACGGGAAGCATGGGACAAGTGGGAATGGAGCTTCAGGCCCTCGCAGGTCAGTACCCTGATTACGAGTTTACATTTGTGGATATTGCTGAACTGGACATTGCCGACCCAGCAGCAGTCAAAACATTTTTCAGTGAGCGGTCAATCAATTATTGCATCAATTGCGCCGCCTACACCGCCGTTGACAAAGCGGAAACCGAAACGAATATAGCGTGGAAAGTAAACACAGTGGGGGCGGAAAACCTCGCCACTGCCTGTGCCGCTTCTAATGCGCTAATGCTCCATATTTCTACCGACTACGTTTACCACACCCTCCAGGTCAAGCCATATATCGAGACCGACCTTACCACCCCACAAGGCACTTATGCCCGTACCAAACTACAGGGCGATGAGGCCGTTTTGCGAAATAATCCAGGTAATGCGATTGTCGTGCGAACTTCTTGGGTCTATTCTTCCTTTGGTAACAACTTCGTGAAAACGATGCTCAAATTAGGAGCTGAACGGGGAGAACTGTCAGTTGTTTATGACCAGATTGGCACACCTACCTATGCCCGTGACCTGGCGGAGACTTTGATGCAAATCGTGCAAAAGGCTGAACACCATTCGGTTGAGAAGCGATTGCTCAGCGGCGTTTACCATTACAGCAATGAAGGCGTGACGAGCTGGTATGATTTTGCGGTCGCTGTGTTTGATATAAAAAACATGCCTGTAAAGGTTGAGCCCATCCTGACCAAGGACTACCCAACCACAGCGCCACGCCCACCTTACAGCCTGATGAACAAAGCAAAAATCAAGAATGCTTTTGGCTTGGAAATACCTCATTGGCAGCAAAGCTTGAGGAAATGCTTGCATTTGCTGTAACACGGTCTGCCGTAACACGGACTGCCAGTCCGTACTTCGTAAAACTGTCTCTTGGATCCTTAGCTCGAAAAATCACAGACTAACAGTCCGTGCTACTGAAGGGCCACCAATTCCTCGTTCAAATCCGGTTCATCCGAAACCAAGTCAGCTGGCAGCGACTTGTTAGCCTTTGCGCCTAACTCCTTGATTTTCTGCGCCCTACCAATCAGCGTATCCCCATATTTTTTAGATTCTGAAAGTTTGTTCATGGCCCCGTTCAGGGCGGCTTGGGCGTGGTCGAGCTTTGAGCCTACTTCCCTTAAATCCTCTACGAATGCCACAAACTTGTCGTAGAGCATCCCGCTTTGCCGGGCAATTTCTAATACGTTCCGTTTTTGCCGCTCTTGCCGCCAGATGTAGGAGACCGTGCGCATGGTGGCAAGTAGGGTAGAGGACGTGACGATGACCACGTTTTTCTCCAAGGCATCCAAAAACAAGCGATTATCGTATTGGAGTGCTACCGCAAAAGCCGGCTCCAAAGGCACAAACATCAGCAGGTAATCGGGCGAATTGAGTTGATGGAGTTGGGTGTAGTTCTTTCCGCTCAAATCCCGAAGGTGCTGCCGGATGGAATCAATATGCTCTTTCAAGTGCTTGCTTCTAAGTTCCTCGTTGTCAGCATTGTAGAATTTTTCATAAGCCTTTAACGAAACCTTGGAGTCCACAATCAGGTGCTTCTCATCGGGCAGGTGGATGATGAAGTCAGGGCGCTTTTCGAGGCCATCGGCATCCTTGAAGGAGGCTTGGGCCTCGAAATGGGTGCCACGAACCAAACCCGCTTTTTCCAGCAGCATTTCCAATTGCATCTCGCCCCAATCGCCCTGGGTTTTAGAGTCACCTTTCAGGGCGGAGGTCAGGTTCTTGGCGTCGAGGCTGAGCTGTTGGTTCAGGCCAATCAACTGTTCAATTTCTTTTTTCAGGGAGACTTTGTCTTTTGCCTCCTCGGTGAACCGTCGCTCCACGTCTTGCCCAAACTCCCTTATTTTTTCCCGAAGGGGATGCAACAAATCGTTTAACTGCTTTTCGTTCTGATCCGTGAATTTTTTAGACTTCTCTTCGAGCAAGCGGTTGGCCACGTTTTCAAACTCAAGCTGTGCCCGCTGTTGCAGTTTTTCATAGTCTGCCTTCCAACTGGTCAGTTTTTCTTCGAGGTAAAGCATGTCCCGCTCTTTGGCCGAGATGGATTTTTCCAAAAAAACAATATCTTCTTGTTTGGTTTTCAACTCATTGTGAAGGAAGGCAGTCTGTTCCAAAGTGGCTTCATGCTGCTGCTTAGTCACGTATTTTTCCTGGATTTCCTGGGGTGAAATTTGTTGTTGGACATATTTGAAACGGAAAAAAAGCCAGGTCAGCATAGCGCCGAGTACCAGCCCAAGGATTAAGAAAAGCAGGCAGACCGTCAGTTCATTCATGGTAGGAATTGGTTTAGATTCGAGCGCAAGATAGCGATTTGTTTTAAATTAAAAACAAATTGGTTTTATTTTGTCATCAAATTGTGCTAATTCCGCCATTCAAATATTCCCCAGTCGTTGCAACAGCGTGGATTTCTTCCGCTGTGCCACGGGCAATTCTGAGCCATCGCTCATTACCACCTCCCCCCCGAAGCGGTTCACATAGCTTTGGACGTGGTCGAGGTTGACGAGGTGTGATTTGTGTATTCGTTCGAAGCTGAAGTTGGAAAGTGATTCCTCCATGTCCTTGAGCGTCTTTGCGAGCAGCAATTTTTTTCCATTATCGAAATAAACCGTGGTGTAATTCCCTTCGGAGGCGAGCCTAATGATGCTTTTTGTGGGGAATAGGTGAATGCCGTCAGCAGTAGCAAGAGCGATGCGCTCAGGTGAGGCAGTAGCGACTTTGTACTGCTGTATGAACTGCCTCATTTGTTGGTTAAAGGAGGCTTGTTGCGTTTGCAGGGCCTTGTCAACGGCGGCCCTTAGTTCCTCGGCATCAATGGGCTTTAACAGGTAATCGAGCGGCTGGAACTTAATGGCCTTCAGGGCGTAATTGCTGTAGGCCGTTGTGAAAATCGTTTTAAAAGATTGATAATCAATCTGTTCCAAAATATCAAAACCAGAGCCATCCGTCAGTTGAATATCGAGAAAGAGTAGGTCTAAAGCTGGTTGGCTTCGCAAAAGCGTAACCCCTTCCGTTACGGAAGCTGCTTCGCCAACAATTCGTATTTCAGGGCAATGGAGGTCAATTTCCTGCCTAAGTGTGGCACGGGCGTTGGGCTCGTCGTCAATCAAAATGGCTTTGAACATGTTCAATTTTTTAAGTCCTCCAATGGCAGGTGCAGCACTACTTCAGTGCCAGCCGCAAAACCATTTTCGTCATAAATATCTCGAATATCAACGGAAAGCGGTTCAGTCTTTCTGCGCAGCAAGTCCAAACGTTCGGTGGTGATGCTCGTTGCCAATGGCTTGTGCGGGTCACGCAGCATGGATTTGGCCGCAGTCGCCTTTCTTCCCATTCCATTGTCCCTAATGGTTGCCACCAGTTCGCTACCTTTTTTTGTAAAAACAACCGAAATATGCCCCTGGCCATCCTTGCCAACGATGCCGTGAATAACAGCGTTTTCAACGAAAGGCTGAATGACCATCGAAGGGATTCGCACCCTCGAAGGGATGATGTCAGGGCCAATTTCCAACTCGAAATCGAGCTTGTCGGGGTAGCGGATTTGGGAAAGCTGGAGGTAGATTTTCAGCAATTCCAGTTCTTGGTCGAGCGGGATGAACGAGTCGGAATAATCGAGGTTGAGACGCAGTAGCCGGGCAAACTTGGCGATGTAGCTGTTGGCCTGCGTGAATTTATCCTGCCCATAATAGCCCTTGATGGTATTGAGGGCGTTGAAAATGAAATGGGGGTTCATTTGAAGCCGCAATGAGAGCATTTTTAGGTCGGCGTTTTTGGACTGGAGTTCCAGTTTTTCATTTTCGGCGGCCATCAGGCGGCGCTCAAATTCGTAGGTGTGGCGTAATTTCTGTTCCCGCCATTTTACCCAAAGGAAAACCACGCCTGCAATGGCTGCAACGGCCAAACCGATAAACCACCATTGCCACCAAAAAGGCTTTGCAATGCTGAACTCAAAACTGGCAGCCTGTTCGCTGCTCACGCCAGAACTGTTAACTGCCACCACCTCGAAACGGTATTGACCGTGACGAAGCGAAGCGTACTGCACTGCCTCGTTGTTGGTGATGTGCCAGTCGTCGTCAAGGCCAAGGAGGCGGTAGCGGTATTGCAGCTTTTTATAGTCCTTAAAAGAAAGGCCCTCGAAACTGAAGCTTACGGAGTTTTCGTCGGCACTCAGCTGCAAGGACTGGCCGAGGCTGCGCTCCTGCTCGTTCACCGTCAGCCGTTTCAAATGGATGGGCGGTGGCGGGAGTTTTTTGGTAAAAATGGAAAAAGGTACAGCCACCAGACCATCGTCTTTTCCCAAAAAAACCTGTTCGCCAATGACCTCCACGGCGTTTAGTTTCTCAGCGCCGAGGCCATGTACATTGGAGAAGTCGAGGAGTTTCAAGTGGCCGATTTCACCCTCCACTTTCATCAAGCCGCTTGCGGTAGCGACCCAAAAATAGCCATTCGCATCCAGACAGAAATCCCTGCAAATCTTGGGACTTTGGCCTGCTGAAGCGATGCCGATGCTGTCGAGCACCTGCCCGTTGCGAAGCGCAAAAAGACCCTTGGACTCCGTTAGTGCCCAAAGCGTATTGGCTTTTTTATCAAAAACCAGTTCACGTATATTGTGCGGCATCACGGCGTCGCTCATGTGGTTTTTATAAAAAAACAGGCCGTTTGGAGTGCCCAGCCATGCGGTATTTTCATGGTCAAATACAATGCGATCCACCCGCATTTTGCTGAGCTTGTCCGGTTTGTAATTTTTGTAAAAATCGTTGACTTTAGCTTCTTCCAATCTTTCATTTGGGGCAAAAAGGAGATAAATCTCTTCCTTCGGTACTCGGAAAAGCCCTGTAAAACCCGACCAGAAATTACCCTCGGCATCCATGTTTACATCTGTTGAGCGCAGCAAAATGAACTGTTTTCGGTCATTTTTAACCAAGGTCATTCCAGCTTTTCCCGATATAAGCGTGGAGCCGTCTGGCAGTTGTCGAATGGAGCTGATGGCCCGTGGTGTTAGCCCTTTGGGGAAATGCTGCATTGGGGCCAATTTCCCTTCTCTGAAACTTCGGAAATTGTTGTTTTGCATGCCGAGCCAAAGCCTTCCGCTGCCGTCGGCAGAGAGGCAGTTGACTTGCCCGGGGCTGTTGCCATCAGCGTCAAGAATTTGTAGGATTTCAGGGGCAGGGGTATAAAAAACGCCGTCTTCGAGGGTGGAAAACCACCAGCCACCTTCCCTGTCTTCAAGAATGGCCGAGACTTGAGAATCGGGTAGATAGACCTTACGCAGGTTCAGGCTTTTTCGGTCGAATAGATAAGCGCCGCTTCGACTGCCCACCCATAATCGGTCGGCCACTGGATGTACGGAAATGACCTCGCTCATGGTGGCTGGGAAGGGCGTGAGTGAAATGGTTTTTTGTGTTAATTTATTGTAAATCAGTAGGTTGCGAGTACTTGTGATGTAAATGGTGTCATTTAGTTGACCCAATTTGACAGGCTTGACGATGTTCGTCATATTGCCCGTTTTAATGAATTTCTCATGGAAGAAATAGCCGACCCCGCTGCTATCGGTTACAACGCCGAGGGTGTCGCCAATTGCAGACCAAGCCTGCACCACTGGTACTGGAAACGGTGTGGTCGAAGCTTTGCCCTTTGAAAAATCCAGCTTGCCAATCATAAAATTAGATGCGAAGACGATTTCGCAGTTTTCCTCTTCAAAAATATTGAACACGATGCCACCTAAGTTGATGTTTTGGAGCAGCGGGGTGTCCTTTTCGTTGTGAATTTTCCCATCCAAGAAGAAGCAAGGCCTGCCATTGAGCGTAGCGAACCAGATACGCCCCGTACGGTCTTCATAACAAGTGAAAACTTCATTGTCTGAGAGGCCATCGGCGGTGGTGAAATTGGTGAAACGGAGGCCATCGAAGCGGCTTACGCCAATATCGGTGCAGAGCCAGATGTATCCTTTCGAGTCTTGAAAAACGAAATAGACGTTGTTGGACGAGAGGCCGTCCCGCACTTGGTAGTTTTTGAAATAGGGCTGCTGCGCCGATATTGAGCAAGCGGTAATCAACCAATAAATGAGGAGTATATATCGAAGCATTATTGAGTACAAATAAAGGCTATTTTATACTAAGTTTGCCAAAAACAAACGATGCTGGAAGTCAAACTTTGGCTTATTTTGATGTTCCAAATTGTCAATGGTATGGCATATTCCCAAACCTCAATGACGAACGTCTATTTCTTCCCCGGTACCGGATCAGACGAGCGCCTGTTTTCAAAAATCAATTTGCCGGTGGGTTTTGAGGCCAAATTCATTACTTATCCCGTACCGGAAAAAAAGCAAAACATGGCAGGTTATGCCAAGCTTCTGGCGCAACAAATTGATACCACCCAGCCTTTCGTTTTGATAGGCACTTCCATCGGGGGGATGCTTTGCACAGAATTGACCGAGCAGCTTCAACCCCTCAAAACCATCGTTATCTCCAGCTCCAAATGCCGTTCCGAATTGCCGAGGCATTACCGCTTCCAGCGATACGTCCCAATCAATAAACTGTTTGGCCCGAGGGCCATCAAGGCTTTGTCGCCTATTGCGCAAGCAGTGGTGGAACCAGACCGCAACAAGCACAAAGCCACGTTTAAGGCGATGCTGAAGGCAAAGCACCCCAAATTCTTGAAGCGTGCGGTTCACATGATCATCAATTGGAAAAGAACGGATTATGACAAATCCATCGTCCATATTCACGGGAGTAAAGACCATACCTTGCCGCTTCGCAACATGAGTCCATGCATCATCATCAAAGCTGGTTCGCATATGATGACCTTGACCCGAGGTGAAGAAATCAGCGCCATCATTTATGGTATTTTGGTGGAAAAATAAAGGCCGAACGAGCGCACCCGTCGGCCATTAGAAATTGTTGTTAAATTTCGCTCGCTCAGTTTTTATTTGGCTTTTTCAGGTGAGTTTTTTAGGGTTAAATCATATCATTGAATGCGTTTCACAAAAAACTTATCACGGCCCTGCTCCAAGAATTGCAGCGCCTCCGTGTTCTTGGTGCGGTCGGCTTTGTCTGCAGGAACGATTTTACCTTCCTTTACCGAAAACGCATACTTGTAGGTTGTCTCCTTGCCGGATTTTTCATCCTTCAAAACCACGTCCACCGTATAGTTTCCATCCTTCATATTGTCCTTCAGGAAAAATGGGCGGTTGCCGTGCCCCGGTGGTGGTGGGTAATTATGGAAGGTCATGTCGAATTTTTTCCAGACACAATTATCGGCCATGACAGTGTTCCACTCGAAATCAGCCGTTGACGGCCCAAGCCTGTAAACAGCTATCATTTTGCCTTCCCGATTCAACTTCACCACTGTTTTGAATTCCTTTCTAGCATCCCAACGGGCGGCATTTTCCACTTCCGATGTAAGGTGGGTGTGGTAGAAATTGAAGATGAAATGGCCGTCGGGGCCGAAGTTCACGTAGCCCCATTCCTCCCAAGGGCCTCGAAGGTGGTAGAAAGTAGCGACGGGGGCGTAAGGGTCGGCATTGGTGAACTTTTCTACCTTAAAAGGGAAGGTGTAAAAATGGGTAGTGCCTGCCCAAAAATGGGCTTCGTAGCTTCCTTCAGTGAGCTTCACCGAATAGGGCCAGCCTTGTTTTTCTACTATTTCCATGTTGTGGAAAGGGGCGACCGTTGCCGATGCGCTGTAATAAAGCGTCCCCTTTAGTTCTTTCGTAGCTGCATCAACCACCTCCATCCGCATAATGGGGGTAGGGTTGTCATATGATTCATAACTGATTGCCTGTCCCGACTTGGTTTTCTTGGGCAGAAATGCTATGTCGAGGTTTTTCAACTTGAAATCACCCGTCGTTGCATTGAAATACCTGCTTTCTTGGGCAAGAATGCTTTCCCAAGCAATGGCAGCCTTGAACGGTTCAGCATCGAAATCTAATTCAACAGTGGAGTTCTTTGGGCCTGAGCTTCGTGACAACTGCGAACCACCATCCGCCGAAAGCATATCGCCTTTTGGGGCTTTACTTTCTTTGCTGCGAGGTGCTTCGGCAGGTGTGGGAGATTCTTTTTCCGTTTTTGCTTTTGCCTTGTCTTTCAGCAAGTCCTTTGCCTTGCCAGACCCAGGTAGTTGAGCTTGTAAGCTAGCGGTTGCAAACAACAGGGCAACTGCTAATAAAAGGTTCTTTTTCATCTAAAATCAATTTGAGTTATGGTTAAATATCTATCCTGCCCAGTCATAGGGCCGAATGACCTTCTTTGACTTTTTGGAAATCAGCCTTGTTTCAAAAGTCGGTAGTTTGTTGACCGCTGTTGGTCATGGATAGTCAGAATATAAACACCGTTCTTAAGACTGCTCGCCTCGTATTGCACGCCGTTGGTAGCATCACACTGCATGACGACTTGCCCCAAATAGTCATAAAGTATAAGCTGGGCACCAGGGGAGAATTCTCCATCAATCTTGAAAAAATCGTGGGTAGGGTTGGGCCATATGGCCAACTCAGATCCGTAAGTGTTGGATGAAAAACTGACGGTCACCACTTCGCTCAATTCCGACTGGCCATCTATGTCCAATTGCCGAAGCCGATAGTAAATGGGTGCAATCAGTTTTTGGGGTTCGTCAATGAATTGGTAGTCTTTTATCTCGTTGGAATGGCCATGACCCGGCACAAACCCAATACTTTTCCAATGGCCTCCGTCCGAGCTGCTTTCAACTTGAAACCCAGCATTGTCCCACTCTGAAGCCGTCTGCCATTTCAGCAGGACGTTGCGCTCGTCCATCGGTATGGCCGTGAAATCAACCAATTCAACAGGTAGGACAGCTTGGGCATTCACGATAACGGCGGTAGTAGTATAGGAAGTCGTCCAAGCAATGCCTGAGACGGTAGGGTAGTTGATGGTTGAATAAAAACCAGTGCGGCTGCCAGTTTGCAACACCGTGAACGATTGGCCAGCAGTAGGTGTGAAGCCACTGGCCAAACCAATGGTAAGTGTGCCGCCAATGTTCGCATTGCCCACAATGTTTATCTTATCGTGGGCAGTGCATTCAGTAGTCCCATTGAGATGTATTGTTGTAACTGGTACGGGGGAGCCAACCGTGTTTGTATAATCTCCATTGAATTGCAGGCAGCCGATGCTTGCACTTGCTGGGGATACATTGTTTGAGTTATCAAATGGCTGGGTGCCGCCATAAGTGCCTGTGCCCATTGCAACAACGCTAACCGTTCCAGCTTTATGGAGGTTAATGGTTCCGTTATTGGTCAATGCCATGTTGAAGCCACCAGCCCATGTGCCACCGATTCCTGCACCGAGGTTAATGGTCGCTCCAGCGTTGTTAATGAGAGAGCCTCCCAAGAATCCAACGCTGATGCCCGCTCTGCCTGACCCTGTATTGTGAATATTTATGGTTCCAGAATTGTTCATGGAGCCAGAGGCTGTTGCCCCAAAACCTATTCCAATCCCTGCATTGGAAGTTGTCCCAATATCGAGCAATCCCAAATTGTTGAAGTGGTTTCCAGAGACTTGGTAAAAAATGGCAGGGTTTGTAGCTATTAGCCCATTGTCGAAATAAAACGAGCCGTTGTTGTTGACAATGCAGGATGTGCAACCAGAACTGAACAACAATCCGTAGCCATTGTGATTATCAACGGCAATGGTGCTGTGATTGTCAAGGCTGCTGGTCGTGCCCATCAACCTGATGCCATTGGTACAATTCGAGATGTTCAAGTTCCCATTGTTGTTGAACGTCCCATTGTCAAGCGTACAGGCATAAGTGCCACCTACAGTGATATTCAGTTGCCCACTTACATTGATATTGAGTGTTGCATTGGAAAGGGTTAGACTTTTAATGGTGAAGTTCTCCATATTTTGGATTACTACAAATCCTGAACTGCCGATGCTTACTTCATCGGAAGCAGTTGGCAAGCCATCTGGATCCCAATTGTTTGCATCAGACCAATTAGTGGTACCTGCGCCGCCATCCCATTGTATCTGGGCACATAGGGAACTACTAATGAAAAGGAGTGGAATGGCGAGGGCAAAGCCAATAATTCGGTTTTTACAAACCAACATGGGATACTTGAACATGGTCGAATTGGATTTTTAATTATTGAAGGCCTTTAAACAATGTGAAGTGTGTTTCGAGGATTGTGACCAATAGGGTGGGTATGTTGGCCAAAGATAATGGGGGCTTAGGGCCTTGTTTTGTGGAATCAGTATGACCGTAGGCTTTGGCTTAGTTACCGTTAGCCATTATTGATTTTGCTTTTTGTGATTTGAAGGCAATAGCCGCTGAGTTTTGTTTTCCAACCAGTTTCATAAAAAAACTAATTTTGCCGCCTTTGAAAAAACGCAGTATCAAAACAGAACTTTTGGCTGCTGAACTTCGTAATTTTTCCACTTACCCCAAATCACCAATCACGAATCACCAGTTACCATGATTAACATTACGTTACCCGACGGCAGCGTCCGTCAATATGAAAAAGGAACTTCCTCAATGGACATCGCAAAATCCATCAGTGAGGGCTTGGCGAGGAATGTACTTGCTGCCAAAGTGAACGGCGAGGTATGGGATGCCAGTCGCCCCATCAACGAGGATGCTACCTTGCAACTCCTGACTTGGGACTCGAAAGAGGGCAAGAATACTTTTTGGCACTCTTCCGCACACCTGATGGCCGAGGCGCTCGAAGCGCTCTATCCTGGCATGAAATTCGGCATCGGCCCGGCGCTGGAGAATGGGTTCTACTACGATGTTGACCCCGGCGGCCGTCAGATTTCGAGCGAGGATTTTACGAAAATAGAGCAGAAAATAATGGAGCTGGCAAAGCAAGAGAATGCCTACCACCGCCAGGAAATCGGCAAAGCCGAGGCCATTGCTTATTTTCAAGAAAAAGGCGACGAGTACAAGCTCGAACTGCTCAATGAATTGGAAGACGGCAAAATCACCTTCTACCACCAAGGCAATTTCACCGACCTCTGCCGTGGCCCACATATTCCAGATACTGGCAAAATCAAGGCCGTGAAGCTGATGAAAATCGGTGGGGCTTACTGGCGAGGCGACGATACCCGCACGCAGTTGACCCGAATCTACGGCATCACTTTTCCGAAGCAAAAAGAACTGACGGAGTACCTCACGCTCATTGAGGAAGCCAAGAAACGTGACCACCGCAAATTGGGCGAAGAACTCGAACTATTCATGTTCTCCGAGAAGGTAGGCGCTGGTTTGCCCATTTGGTTGCCAAAGGGCACGGCCCTCCGCACCCGTCTTGAAAACTTTTTGAAGGAAGAACAAGTAAAGCGAGGCTACCAGCCAGTTATCACCCCGCATATTGGAAAGAAAGACCTTTACGTGACCTCTGGCCACTATGAAAAATATGGCAAGGACAGCTTCCAGCCCATCCATACCCCAAGGGAGGGTGAGGAGTTCTTGCTGAAGCCGATGAACTGCCCGCACCACTGCGAGATTTTTGGCCACAAGCCGAGGTCGTACAAGGAACTGCCCGTGCGCATAGCCGAGTTCGGCACAGTTTACCGCTATGAAATGAGCGGTGAGTTGCATGGCCTCACTCGTGTGCGGGGCTTCACGCAGGACGATGCCCACCTTTTCTGCACACCCGATCAAGTAAAGGCGGAGTTCCACGGCGTCATTGAGCTTACTTTAATGGTATTGAAAAAATTGGGCTTCGAGAACTATACCGCCCAGATTTCGCTGCGTGACCCGGATAACAAGGACAAGTACATTGGCTCCGATGAGAACTGGGAGAAAGCCGAACGGGCCATTGTGGAAGCCGCCGCCGAGGCTGGTTTGGAAACCGTTACGGAATTGGGCGAGGCTGCCTTCTACGGCCCCAAGCTCGACTTCATGGTAAAAGATGCACTTGGCCGCTCCTGGCAGTTGGGTACAATCCAAGTGGACTACAACCTGCCTGAGCGCTTCAAACTTGAATACATTGGTGCCGACAATGCCCCGCACCGCCCCGTCATGATTCACCGGGCGCCCTTCGGCTCGATGGAGCGCTTCATTGGGGTGCTGACCGAGCATTGCGCTGGTAAGTTTCCACTTTGGCTCGCACCTGAACAGTACCTGTTGTTGCCCATCAGCGACAAGTACAACGATTACGCTGCCGAGGTGATGGCAGAGCTGGCCAAGCACGACATTCGTGGTCGCATTGACGACCGCACGGAGAGTATTGGCCGCAAAATCAGGGATGCGGAGGTTAGCAAGGTGCCCTTCATGCTCATCGTGGGCGAAAAGGAAGCTGAGGCAAATGCCGTAGGTGTACGGAAACAGGGCGAAGGCGACCTTGGGGCAAAAGGAATCAATGATTTTATCGCTTGGTTCAAGGAGCAGCTCTGATTAGTTTTGCAGTTGAACAAAATTTAGCAAACAAGATGAGTGACATACTTTTTCAACCCGGTTCACCTAAGCTAATTGACTTAATTGGCAATGGACGTTCGTTGCAAGTTCCCCGTTATCAACGTGATTATTCATGGGAAGAGGAGGAATGGGATGACTTATGGCATGACATTATTGGGATAAAGGAAGAAGGTATCCATTACATGGGCTATGTTGTTCTTCAGCAAACAAGTGATAGTAGGACTTTTGTAATTATAGATGGGCAACAAAGAATTGCAACGCTGAGCATCCTGGCATTAGCAGTATTACAGCTATTGGATGATTGGGTTAAGGAGGGGGTGGATTCTAAACAAAACGCTGAAAGGATTGAAATTTTAAGAAACGACTTTATTGGCTTTACATCTGCCACCTCCTTGATCCCTTCAAGTAAGCTGAGCCTAAATCGGAATAATGATGATTTTTACAAAAGCTATCTAGTAAGGCTCAGAAAACCACAGAATATAAGCAAGCTAAAACCATCAGAGAAGAAATTGTGGAGAGCTTTCGTGTTTTTTTATGATAAGCTTAGAGCTAAATATAACTCACAAAAAAGCGGAGAACAATTGTCTGCATTTCTTGAGGAGACTGTGGCTCGCAAACTACAATTTACATCTATTACTGTTGGTGATGAATTAAATGCCTATAAAGTATTTGAAACGCTTAACGCAAGGGGCGTAAAATTATCTACGGGTGATTTAGTGAAAAACTATCTTTTCTCGGAAGTTGCTAAATATAGTGAACATGATTTAGATGAAGCTGAGCGGCAGTGGCAAAAAATTAATGATATATTGCAAAAAATTGAGCTACCAACATTTCTTCGTCACTATTGGAATGCAAAATACCCTCTAGTTCGGAAAAACTCATTATTTAAAGCATTGAGAGGGAAAATTAAAAGCTCAGAAGCTGTTTTTGACCTATTGAATGAAATGGAAGCCTTGGCTGAAGTATATGTTTCACTTGATACACCATCAAGTGAACTCTGGAACGTAGAGCAGTCAAAAATGATTGAAGAGTTGTCATTTTTTAATGTTTCTCAATGTTATTCTCTGTTAATGGCGGCGTATAAAAATATTAAGTCAAAAAACGAACAAGAGTTTAATAAAATACTTAAAGATTTGATTGTCGTTATTTTTAGATACAATACGATTAGTGGTTTTAACCCAAATATTCAAGAAGACGTATTTAATAGAGCTGCAAACAATATTTTTAACAGTACAGCAGGTAGTGCAAAGGAGGTTTTCCAAATCCTCAAAGAAATTTATGTGGACGACGGCAAATTTGAGAACCTATTCATATACAAGGCTTTAAATACAAACCGTTACAAGGCGCTTTCTAAGTACATCTTAGTAAAATTGGAACAACAAATTTCTGGGTTACCTTTAGATTGGAGTGATTCAAAAATAACAATTGAACATATCCTTCCTGAAAACCCACCCAATGAATGGGAAGAGTTTTTTTCAACTGAAATACAACAAGAGTGCATATTTCGATTAGGAAACTTAACATTGCTTGAAGCAAAAAAAAATAAAGAATGCGGAACTAAATTATTTAATGAAAAAAAAGAAATCTACGAAACCAGCAGTTATCGGCTTTCTAATGATTACACTTCATATTCTGAATGGAATCCTACTATCTTGCTTCAAAGGCAAAAAAAGTTAGCTGCATTAGCAAAAACAACTTGGAAAATACAACATTAAAAGATATATTCATCTTGATGCAACGATTTTCTATCCCTCCTTTAATGTGTTTTTTGAATGGAAATTCTCAATTTTTGAAAAAATTGCCCCTTTCGAAGTTGTTTTAATAATTTATAATTGCCCTATTGTCTATTCAGGGTCTCCCTGTAAAAGGCTAAAATGTTGCAAATCAGCATTTTAGCCTTTATTTTTTCAGGAAAAGCACCCCGAAGCAAGGACCGTACCCAGCACAGCACAGCATACGGAGGTGTTCCGGATTTTCTTCGGCGTCCATGCCACCAACGCCCTGCTCATCGGCAGGCGAATGAGAAACCTTTGCACAAGCGCCAAGCTAGGGGCCAACCCGCTGGGAACGCTCAGGCTGCCTATCAATATTTGCGACTGAAAGGTAAGTAGTTTTTGATAGACACATCCCAACTTAACTACCTCGTTTGCTCAAAAAATGCCATCGAATGCTCAAAAAAAGAAAAGATAGACCGCTCTTTCCTCAATTTTGTCAAAGTTTCTGCTTTCCTACAACCTTTTTAGCAAAGCGATTCATCTTTTAAGAAAAGCAAGTGTAGCCAAATCTCAAGACGACATTATGTACATCATCAACCTTCACCAAATCTTTATTCTAATGAAAAAACAATTGATTCTCTCCAGCGCATTTCTTTTCCTTTTTAGCCTGATTGCAAAGGCACAATTCGAAATTGAAGAAACACTGCCTACTGGCCCGACTACAGCCCTGCAATTTGACGAACCTGAACACCACTTCGGCACAGCACGAGCAGGCGAAAAAGTGCAGCACATTTACCGTTTCACAAACATCGGCAACGAGCCATTACAGCTCACTAATGCCAAGGGTAGCTGCGGTTGCACAGTGTCTAACTGGCCAAAAGACCCCATCAAGCCCGGTGGTACGGGGGCCATCGTAGTAGAGTTCGACACCAAGGGCAAGAGCGGGCCACAAGTCAAACAAGTGACCATCATGGCGAACACCGACCCAATGCATACAATTCTTTATATCAAAGGCGAGGTGCTAGCCGATGAAATGGACATGGTTAACGATGAGCCTGTGCCCCAGCCAAAGGCGAAGCAATACTGGCCCGTAAAAACCCCAGCGTACAGCGCCAGTGTTTTCCCAAACCCAACTTCCGGCAAGTTCACCTTAAATGTATTGGAGGCAAATGGCCAGAATGCAAGCCTTGAAGTTTACAACAACCAAGGACAGGTCGTGTCCAAAGCTGATGTGGCCAATTGGGAAGGTTCGCTTGACCTAAATGCCGCCGATTTTGCCGATGGCAACTATTGGCTCTCCGTGAAAATGGGCGATACCGAGCGATTCAGCCTGCCTTTTGTAGTGGTTCGCTAAGATTTTGTGCAAAATATGAGTGACACAGAATTTTACGAATCGGGCGGGTTCAAAACCCCCACAAAAAAATAACGGCGGCGGCATCTCAGATGCCGCTGCCGTTATTTTTTTGTGGGGGTTCTGCAGTTTTGCGGAGAAAAACTGCAGAACCCCCATTTTTTTTCGAACTCGCCAGTACCTTAAGGTTCAGGCTCAATCAAATCAAGCCTTCACAAACTTGGCTGTTTTGATGCCTTTGTCGGAATTAAGTTGAAGGAAATAAACCCCTTTTGGCAAACCACCCACCTCAAATGGGAATTGGTGGTTGCCAGCAGCAACTTGTCCGAACTGCTTGTGCATAACCACTTGCCCCATTGCGTTCACGATTTGGGCAGTGGTTTCAATATATTCATTGAGCATTAAGTTGAGGTAAAGCTTGTCACCTGTTGGATTGGGGAAAACTTGGGATTCACCGGGGAAATTATCCTTAACAGCGCTTGGGCCAGTATTTTCGGCAACAAGATAGAAGAAGAATTCACCGGGCAACTGCGTTGTAAGCCTTGTTGTAACCCGCATCAGGTAAAGGGTTGGTGTAGCTGGCAGGTTGCCAATAAGCGTTGTTGCTGCCAGCGCAGTCGGGTCAACAAAAACGCAGGAACCAAAAATCTCATTGGTATCTACTGGCATGTCACAAGCCTCAAACAATTCGGCATAGAATGACCCCGTTTGGTCGCCGCCTGAGTAGAACCTAAGCTCTATTTCCTCATTTCCAAGGGTGTTGAATTCGTACCAAACATCGGAGAACTCGCCACCATTGGTGTTCGTACCAAAGCATTGCGCATTCGGGAAGATATAGTTATTGGAGTCAAAGCTGCCATCTGCGGTAGTACCATCTGTTTGTCCTTCAAAATCATCGGCCATTTCAGCCGTTACCAAAGCAACCTCAATTGCATCAGGGCAAAGGTCGTTTGCTGGCGGTGGAGGCGGGTCGGAAAGGATGAGGTCAAATGTGCCTGCCCCTACATCTCCACCAAAGCCACCGAGCCTCAGCAAATAGGTTTGTCCTTGCTGCACATCGAAAAATACTTTTGAGGTAAAGTTGGCACAACCAGAACCATCGTCATTGCAAGCCAACAAATCACCATCCAACAGCGGACAAGTTGCATTACCCTTGTAAACGGCTAAGCGGGAATCAAAAGCAACCGTATTGCAGGTGCTCCAAAGCACTGAGCCAGATTGCGGGGCCGTGAACTTGTACCAAATATCTGTCTGAACGGTTGGGTCGTTGAAACCAAAGCAGGTGTTGTTGCCAGGATGGGTTGGTCCATCCGTCGTTGCGTCAACGTTGGTGAAAGCCTGGTCTTCGCCAACCATGACGACTTGGGCTTGTTCGCAAAAGTCGTTTGGAAGAGCGGGTATAAACTGTGTCAGGGTAAAACTGCCAGTTCCGCTTAGCCCCGGGGCCGTTTCCCCGTAGCCGCCTACCCTGAGCAAGTAGGTTTGCCCTGCAGTTGCATCGAAAAGTACCCGTGACGTGCTTCCACCGCAATTGCCAGCATCGTCATTGCAGGTAAGTAAGTCAGCATCCATGGCAGGACATACGGTTCCTGGTTTATACACGGCGATTTTGGTGTCAAAAGTGGCGGTGTTGCAAAGGGAAAAATCGCAAAGCCCAGTGAAATCTGCCGTGTAGGTGTACCAGATGTCCGCCCATAGCGTGTCGTTGACTGCTGAAGGGCATGGTGAATTTGGATGGAACGGGCCATCCGTTGTAGCATCTACGGTAGTAAAGTCAACGTTTACCGCTGTGGATACGGCTATGGCATTGGCGCAATTGTCGTTAGGAGGTGCTTGTCCAATAGCGACAATTGAAAGGCAAAGAAATGTGATGAGTGTAAGAAATCGCTTCATGTTGAAAAATTGAGTGTGAAAAATAGAATCGGGAGGCAAGATATTGATTTTGGAAAGTGTTGTGTGCATGTTCAGTGACAATCCAATATTTTGTTCCCCTCCAATTGGTCATTGTTGCATTTTTGGCTAATTGGGTAGAAAGCTTGCGCTTTTTTATTTGTTGTGATAAAAATCAGTAGTTCTCTTGACATTGCTTATCAACCTGCCCTGTGTCCCTGAATACCTTCACTCCGAATTGGAAAGGTATTTTTTTATCAAAAAGCATGAAACGCAAGCAATCTATATTGACCCATACCACGATTTGCCTTTGGATACTGCCGTTTTTGCTGATGGCCCAATCCCATGAACAGAAGAACCGAATCTGGGGTTACTCCTTCGGCGATTTCATTTACAAGGCGAAAGGTGATACACTTTACTGGGGCAATACCGAATATGCTGGATTGGAGGAAAAAACCATTGGCACCAATCTAAGGCGGTTGTTCCTTGGCTATGATTCCAAAATTTCTGAAAACATCAAGGCAAGGGTTTTGGTGGAAAGCAAGGCGACCACCACCACCAAGGAAGGGCGATTTGGCTTAGCTATCATTTACGGTTGCCTTGAATGGGACAATATCGTACCCGCCATTCCGAATTCGAAGGCAAGGATAGGCCTGATACCTACGCCGATTTTCGCATTGCCTGAAAAAACTTGGGGCTACCGCTCTGTTGAGAAAGATGCGCTTGACTTGCGAGGCTTGGGCAAAGTGATTGATCAAGGTGCTTCTTTTTCAGGCGATTTCAATAAGGATAAAACGGCAGGCTTCACGGTTATGGTAGGAAATGGCAGCGGCAATAAGCCTACTGTTGATAAGTATCTCGAATATTTTGCTTCCGTTTACAAGAAGTTTTGGGACAATCAAGTGACCATTGAAGTATTGGGCGACTTTATGCGAAAATCCCCGGATGCAAACCAAGCTTTTGTAAGAAGTTTCGTTTCCCTGGAAAAACCAAAATGGACGTTTGGGGCGGAAGCCTCACAAGCATTCACGGAAGAAACAGTGAGTGGTGAAATCAAATTGGTCAACCCCTTGTCTGTTTCAGTTTTCCTCTCCAACAAACTTGGGATATTGGGGGAAAACTGGCGCAGCTTTGTTCGCTATGATTTTTACAATCCCGCCACCAAATATGAAGCTACGGGAGTGTATGAAAGCCCATCTGAGCACTACGACGAGCATTCCTATTGGTTGGGCCTACACTACAAATTGAAGGAGAAAATCAATTTCATGCCCAACATCATCATCAACCAGTACAAGGCTAAGAATGATGTGGTCGTAAAACGCAAAGCGGACGTGGTGCCAAGGCTCACGGTTTATTTCCAATTTGGTGATTGACTTTTATTTGCCAACCAAAGTCACATCACCTTTATAGACCCTTGCACTGCCATCCAAAAACTCGATTTCGGCTACCCATACGAAGACAGCAGGCTGCATCCGTTTGCCCTTGAACTCACCATTCCATCCACTACCTGCAAGGTTTTGCGGCATATCAGTAGCTTTAAAAACCTCGTTGCCATGACGGTCATAAATCCTAAACGTCCGAATTATTTTAACAGAATTGCCAGTATATGGCATGAACTCATCATTGATGCCGTCACCGTTCGGGGTGAAAGCATTGGGTATATAAACCGCCTTCCTTCGGTTTACCTCGACTATTACATCATCCGTAGCAGTGCAACCATCTGGCGATGTAGCGACCAAAACGTAAGTCTGTGTGCTGGTTGGCGAGGCAGATGGCGCAGGACAGTCCACACAGCTAAGGCCTTCGGCTGGCGACCAAACATAAGTTAGACCAGCTTGGCTGGATGATGCTTGAAGTCTTGTGCTATCGCCAAGGTCAATCGTTTTATCAGCACCCAAGTCAATGATGAGCGCATCTGGACCTGAGATGTCAGCCTGGAATTCTTTTATGCAGCCGCCAGCATCCCGCACGAAAAAGCTGGCGTTTCCTGCAAAATACCCGACCAACTCATTGGACAGACCGAAGCTGATTCCATCCGCTGAGTAATCGTAGGGAGGGTTGCCCCCGGTCACTTGCTCCACGGTAATGATGCCCGCATTGATAGGGTCAAGGCAGGTGATTTCATTGGTGCTAAAAACCGCTTCCAATTCGGTCGGCTCCAACAAGGTGGAAGACGCAGATGCTGTGCAGCCATTCTCGTTGCTGACAGTCACTTCGTATGTACCTGCAATCAAATTATCGTTGGAAGCTGTGGTATTGCTATTGCTCCATGCAAAAGAAAAATTATTGCCATCGCCAGTTGCCGCCGCCAACAACTGGCCCGTATTGTCGCCCTGGCATGCGATGAGCTGTTGCTGCGCAATGGCCACACTGACCGGTTCAGCAGGTTCATCAATCGTGGTGCTTGCCGAAGCCGTACACCCAGCCGCATTGGTGACTACCACAGTATAAACCCCGCCGCTTAGGTTATTGATATGGCTGGTGGTTTCGCCATTACTCCAAAGGATTGAGGTAGCATTCTCATTGGTACTGACGCTTGCCCTTCCATCGCTGCCCTGAAAGCAGGACACGGCCTGTTCCTGCATGGCGGTAGCTATGAACTCAATCGGTTGGGCAATGACCTCGTCCACTACCGTCGAACAACCGTTGTTGTCAAATACCGTCACCCCGTATGGGCCTGCGCACAGCCCATTAATGGAAGTGGTGGATGCACCATTTGTCCAAGTTGTAATATAAGGCGGGGTGCCTCCGGCAATATTCAATGAAATAGCCCCATCGCAGTCCATGAAACAGGTTGCATTGGACAAATTCGCCACTGTTGCTACCAATTCGGCAGGTTCGGTGATATTGACCAAAAGGGTCGTGTCAAAAGCAATGTCCGACAAATAGATGGAATATTGCCCCGCTGGTAGCCCGGTCAGCGTGATGACTTGGCCGTCAAAAGGGATCTGCCCAGTGCCACTAAAGGTGTTAGTTGTATTTTGCCATTGGAACAGATAGGGTGGTACTCCGCCCAAGGCTGAAAACTCAATGGTGCCATCCGAGTCACCGTAACAGTCCAAGCTGCTGCCCGTTGCCGAAGGTATAAAATTGACATAGAAAGGCATCACAAAACACGTATCAGTCTGGCAGTTATTGCCATCGGTAATGGTCACGCAATGCACATCACCACCAACCAGGTTTGTGGCAAGGCTGGTCGTTTGCCCATTCGTCCACAAATACGAATAGCTGCCTGCCCCTCCGCTTGCGTTTACTTGAACCTCCCCATTGGTATTGCCTGCTCCAACGCCTTGGTTTACGATTTGGATGGTCTGTTGCAGCGGTGGCAGAACGGTCAAATTGGTGATGACGATGCTATCGCAACCTCCTGCCAGTTGCAGCGTGTCAAAGTAGATGCCCGATTGATTATAGGTGTTGCCACCAGCGGAGAAAGAACTCCCGGCACAAATCACTGGATTAAGGCTGGTCGTTGGAGTTTCGTTGCCAGCATCGGTGATGGTCAGCGTGAAAATCCCCGTTTGTAGGTCAGCAGAGGCACCGTCCACCATGACGAAATAAGTTCTGTCAGGATCAAGGCAACTAAGTTCAATGATTTCGTCGTTTTCAGTGGCCGTGAACTGGCTGGTCACCTCCTGCATGCCCGTGCAACCGTTCACATTGGAATAGTAAACAGCCAGTTGGAGCGAAATGGGATCTATCGTCGAACTGGTTCCCTGCAAAAAAACATGACCCGTGGGAGGTGGCGTAAATGTAAACCAGACCGTTTTTTGAACCCCAAATGCCGAGGCAAAGGTTGCATTGGAGTTCATGGAGCAGGCATTGGTGCGCAAAGGCGAACTGATGGAACCCCCCAAAGGCACAGTGCCAATGTCCTCTGCCGTGCAGCGAAGCTCTGAAGCTGCCAAGACGTCCAATTGGGTTACTTCCAAACCAAACCAGCCTTGTACTTCAGGGCTATTGGGAGCAGGAAGCGACCCATCCACTATGATGAAATAAGTCGTATTCGGTTTGGGACAATTGAACAACAAATCCTCATCGAAATTGCCGTCAAGGAAACTGTAGGTGACCAAGGTGAAGTTGCCGTTGCAGGCATTGTTGTCGCTCTCGAAAACGGCTACCTGGAGGTTGATGGGGTCGCCAAAATTGGACGGGTCGCTGTTTGTTTCAATGAAAATAGCGTCGGAAGGGTTGGCACTTGTCGTGAAAGTGTACCAAACCGCTTGGTTATTGTTCCATCCTTGGCCAGATTGGTTGGGGTCAGGTTCATTGAGGTTGGTTGCGCAGAAGTTGTTGAAAATGCTGGTATCGGGAAACCCAACAGGCAGATTTGTCTGTAGGATGCCAAGGGGGATTGCATTGCAAATATCATCGTTCACCCCGCCCGGTATGCCGCTTACTGCGATGTTCATGTTGACTGAACCTCCCGAAGTTCCTCCCGCTGGTAGGGTGATGTTGAAAGGTATGGTACCCATTGGGGGCACGGGCACCGTGATACAAAGCTCTGTTTGGCAACTGTAAACCGGGTTGCAGGGGTTCAGGATGCTTGCATCGTTTTCATAGGCCCGGAAACAGACAGGAATATTGGCAGGAATATCGGCAAGGCAGGCATAAGTTTGGCTGAATTGTTCATTGGGGAAGTTCGTGAAGCAAACTCCATTGGTAGGGTAGGTGACCCAGCCAGCATTGTTGATGTTTACGGCCCACTGGGGGTCAGGCTGGCCAATGGGGTCGGTGCAGGTGGTGGTGGACGTACCGGAAAGTACGTTCATCTTTACTGTGAACTGTCCAGCTATTTGGTTCAAACAAAAAACAAAAAAGAAGCAGACGATGATTGGGGAGTTAATCAGTTTGTTCATTACCAATGGTTTAGTGTGCAATGTGCAGTTTTGTAAAAACGGTCGGCAGCGCCTTATCATTGCTTTCCGCAAATTTCCAGAGTTTCAAACAGCCAAGTTTTCATAAAATTGTGGTGCCAATCCGCAATCCGTAAACTTTGTCATTCCCGAAGGGAACCTAATCAAATAACTTCCACCACACTCGTCCCCCCACCTTTCTTCACCACTCGAATCTGCGTTGTGATGCGCTCCTTCAGTTCCTTCACGTGCGAAATGATGCCGATGGTCTTTCCTTTTGATTGCAGGTTTTCCAAGGTGCTGATGGCCAGGTCAAGCGTTTGTTCGTCCAAGGTGCCGAAGCCCTCGTCAATGAAAAGCGAGCGGATATTGGCATTGCGGCCTGCGAGGTCGCTGAGGCCAAGCGCCAGTGACAAGCTGACCAAAAAGCTCTCACCGCCTGAAAGCGTCATCATGGAGCGCACGTTGTCGGCCTGGTAGGTGTCCACAATGTCAAGTTCCAGGTCTTCGCCCGGACGTTTTACCACCACATACCGACCATAAAGGTTGCCGAGGTGGACATTGGCCAATTGTACCAATTTTTGCAAAGTTAGCCCTTGTGCGAATTTACGGAACTTGGAACCGTCATGCGAGCCAATCAGATCATGTATTGCTGCCCACCGATTGTACTCAATGCGTTGGTTTTCAATCTGTTGAAAAATGGCTTCCCCCTCGGTTTTTCTCGTTTCATTGTCCTTTAGCTGTTGGTTCAAGGCGCCAATTTCCTGCTGGGTGGCTTGTAAAACCATCTCCAGCACCGATTTATTTTCCAATAAATCCCCTTCCGTTTCTTGGGTCAACTCCTTGGCTTGTGCCTGCCCCAAAGCTGTTTCTATTTGCCTAGCTTCCTGCTGAATTGCCACTTCCTGAAGTTTTAACTGCTCGGATAAAACTTCCAACCGTTCAATCTCTTCTTGTGGCAAAATGAGGTTTCTGAGGGAATCCAGATTGTCCAAACCTGCTTTTTCCAAACCTATGGTCAGGTTTTTTTCGAGTTCTTCGACCTGCTTTTCGCCTTGTTTCAGTTCGGCATTCCTGCTTTCCAATTGCTGTTTGGTCAAGGCAAACCGCTCATTGGCTTGTGCCAATTCTTCCCTTAGCTGGCCCAGCACTTTCTCCTCCCATTCTATTTGCAACTGCATGGACTCCCGCTCCTCGGCGGCATCTTTTTCCCCAAAAAGCTCGAAACGCCTGCTTTTGATGGCTGCCAGTTCTGCCGCCAGAACTGCTTCTTGCCCAGCCATTTTATCGAATTGTTTATTAAACGCCAAGCGGTTTTCTTCCAATTGCTTGAGGGCCTGTTGCGTCAGTTCCAATTGCCGTTCGTGATGGTTTTTTTCAGCCAATTTGGAGGCATAGTCGCCTTCTTTTTCCCGCAGTTGACTGAACATCTGTTTGGCTACCTCCATCGAAAATTGGAAACCGTATTTCCCCACCAATTTGTCCAATTCGGCAGTTGCCAGTTGGAATTTCTCTTCCAACTCGCTCATCATCAAGCTCTTGTCGGTAAGGCTGGCCATTTGTTGTTGCTGCGCAAAACGGTTGTCCTTCAAGCGGTTTTCCAATTGGCGCAAGGTTGATTCCACAGATTCAATTTCACGGTGAAGATTGCCCAATTGGTTGCGCAGGGCTTTTTTATCGGTTAGCTCATGCTCAAAATTGTTCAGTTTTTCCACCAACCATACGCCGTGGGTTCGCCCAAAATCGTCGCCATCCATGCCATGCAGGTACCCCGACAAACGGCTCTCCATTTCCGCTATCTTGGCTTCCATTTTTGCCATTTCGCTAGTGGGGCCGCCCTCCAATTGCTGTAGCTGGGTGTTGATTTCAATATGCTTTTTCACCAAGTTGCTGCGCAACAACTGCCGCTGCCGTTGGGTAGCCTCGGCAGCGAGTAGTTCTTGCCGGGCTTCATCCACGAACGGCTTTACCTCGTGCAACCTGAAGGGGTGGTGCGTGCTGAGGCAAAGTGGGCAAGGATCGCCTTCCTTTAAGTTGGCCCGGTCTTTTTCATAATTGGCCAACATCAACTGCTGGTTGTAAACCTCCCGCCGGTAGTCCAGCAGCCGCTCCCATTCCTCGGCCTCCTCGTAGGACGTCAGCATTTGCTGGTCAATTGTAAGTTCCTCCTTTTTGAGTTCGTTCAACTTGGCCTCCAATTGCGCAAGCTGTGCAAGCATTGCCTTGTACTCGACAGTCAGCTTGCTAAGCTGCGAGAAATGCTGGTGGTGCTCGCCCAAGCGCTCTATCTCTTGGGCCAATTTATCGAGCAGGTCCTGACGGTCTTGGACAAAATTTTCCGGGGCGGCATGTGCAAATTCTACCGCCAACTTTGACAGCTGTTGTTGGGCCACTCTCAATTCGCCCTCCAATTGCTCCGCAACGGCTGCCGCTTGGCTCGCCTGCTCTTGCGTGGCCTTGATTTCTTCCTTTAGTTTATTTTGGGAAATGAGGTTGCCCCGCAACTGCTCTTGATAAATGACGACAGCCGGGAGGTCTTGCGGCAACGCAGACCACGACTCATTGATTGTCAGCCAATTATCAAGTTCCTCAAGGCGGGTGGTGTGGTTCTGCGCTTTGGTGCTAAGCTCCTGTATTTGTGCTGCAATGCCCAAGCGTTTCTCGTTTAAGCCAAGGATTTCCTCCTTGGTTTTTCGATGGTTTTCTTCCAGCCCATGAATTTTTCCATCGAGCAGCACCACCTCGTCATACAGCCGCTGGGCCGCTGGCAGGTTGGCTTTTAGGGTATCCAGCACGGCTTTTTTTTCCTCAAAAACCCTTTTGGCAGCGGCACAGTTGGAGGCTTCGGTTGCCATCTTGGCCGTCAGGGTTTCAACTAATTGGCTCAGCGTTTTGGTCTCCCCAGATTTTTCGTCAAAACGGGCAAGGGTAGGGTGGAGGTGTAGAGTGCTTCGGTGCTTGGCAAGCCGCTCCTCCTCAACTTGGAAGGCCGTTTTTTCAGCTTGAAAATTAGCAATAGCCTCTTGTGCCGCTTGCTGCTTTTGGCGCAATTCTGTGACTTGCCGCAACCACAGCAAGGCCGTGTTCGTGGCTTCCAAATCCAATTTGGTTTGCTTGGCGAGTGCTTCTTTTTCCTTAAAATGAGCTTTGTGCTCCGCAATTTGTTCCCGGGAAAAAACTTGGAGGGACTCTTTTTTCGTCACCAATTCCGCCAATTTAGCCTTTTCCAAACTGTTTCGCTCCAAGGCCGCTTTTGAGAGTTCTGAATACACTTCCGTTCCCGTGATGCGCTCCAACAATTCACTGCGCTCTTTGGGTTGCGCTTTCAAAAACGCCGCAAAATCACCCTGCGCCAGCATGGCTGAGCGGGTGAAACGCTCAAAATCCAAACCAGATGCCTCCTCCACAAAGGCATCCACCTCTTTTATTTTTCGCTCCGCAACGACCAGGAACTCCTTTTTCTCCTCGTCCCATTCTGCCACGGAACGCTCCGTTTTCGGTGGCCCCGGCTTTTTGGAGCGAGGAACCCAGCTTCGCCATTGGCACCTGATTTTCCGCCCATTTGCCTCAAAATCGCATTCCGCAAACCCCTCTTCTGCGCCATGTGAAAGTACCTCCTCAGGCCGGGAATTCCGGCAAACCTTCCCATACATCGCCAAGGTGATGGCATCCAGTATCGTCGTCTTGCCCGCCCCCGTGTCGCCGGTGATGGCAAAAAGCCCCGCCTCTGCCAAGGGATTGGCCATGAAGTCTATCTCCACTTCGGAGCGGATGGAATGGAGGTTTCGTAAACGGATGCGGTGGATTTGCATCTTTCTAAAGTAAAAAGGAGAAAGTAAAAAGTAAAAAGTAAAAAGTTGGGACAGCAAGCTTGGGTTAGCTCAATGTCTTTGCTTTGTTCAAAACATCGAGGATACTGCCATATACTTCCCCATTTGGCGAAGCCAAAAAAGCATCCAAATCGGCCCAAATCGCCTGCTCAATGTCCTCTTCGGCTTGCGGAACCAATTGGTTGTCAGTGGTTTGCATCTTGAACCAATGCGTCGTTTTTAGGATTCGCTTGCCGTTTTGTTCGTACGTATGCCAAGTGTCGAGCAAATGGGCGCCAAGGGTGATTTGGGTCAGCCCGGTTTCCTCCTGCACCTCCCGGACGGCAGTTTCGGCAGGTGTTTCGCCTTCGTCCATTTTGCCTTTGGGCAAGTCCCAACTGCCCCGGCGATGGATGAGCAGCACCTTGCCTTCTGGGTTGTAAACGACGCCGCCCGCAGCAGTGATGGGCTTGTAAATCTTGTTGAAATCGGCCCAAAGGTTTTCCAAGTTCGGGTCAAAAACAACGATGCAATCGAACCTGTCAGTCGTTTCCAATTGATGGATGACGTTAAACAGGAATTTCTTCTTGCCCGTGTGCCTGAGCACTATCTTCCGCTCCGTAGTACTACCGAATGAGGCCACTTCTTCCGAAGAAACAAGGTACAATGGCGTACCTTTTATGTAAATTTTATACATTTGCTGCCCTTTTTGGGTTGATAAAGTTTTGAAGTAAAATCTGATTGGCATCGTAGCGACTTGGTTTCATCTCAACTTTTCGGCCACCAACGGGCTTAACCAACACCAATTCACCAGCAAAGAAAGCAAAGGATGAATATTCCATCGGAAGTTGCCAAACGATTGCTGCAAATTAAGGCAATAAAACTTAGTCCTCAAAAGCCCTTCACTTGGGCTTCTGGTATTCTTTCGCCCATCTATTGCGACAACCGATTAGTGCTCTCGCATGTGGATGCAAGGGATTTCGTAAAGGATTGCCTGTTGGAAAAAGCAAAGGATTTTTCCAATTTCGACGCCGTGGCCGGGGTCGCCACTGCGGGTATCGCTTACGGGATGCTGGTGGCTGATTCACTAAAATTGCCGTATGCCTATGTTAGGAGCAAACCAAAGGAGCATGGCCGCCAAAACATGATAGAAGGCGAACTGCCTGCTGGTGCCAAAGTGCTTGTAATCGAGGACTTGATTTCAACCGGGGGCAGTAGCTTACAGGCCGTGGAAGCGGTTAGAGAATCTGGCTACGAGGTGGTAGGGGTGCTGGCCATTTTTAGCTATAATTTCGCAAAGGCTATCCGTGCTTTTGAAAATGCAGGCTGTCAACTTGAAACCTTGTCGAATTACGACGTTTTAATAAGGGAGGCTTTGACCATCAAATACATCAACCTCAACGATTTGGATTTACTGACCACTTGGCGTACGAAAACAGGTGGTTGAATATAGAGAGCTATTAGCGCACGATTGACAATTTTATACATCCATTGAAACTACACAGTAGTGGTGTGGGAGGAGAGCGAGAAAAATGATTTTTGCGCTCTCCTCCTGCGTTTTTGGCGATGTTTTTTGGTAAAATTTTCCAATTTTTACCAAAAAGATCAGTCCCTCTTAAGTAGTTGATATACATTTCCAAACAATAATCCATAACCAATCCGAAGCCCCATTAGGAAAACGGATCTAAACAAGCAACGAGAATGTCATTAATCACGACCCATTCCGAAACATTCCTAAAAAATTATCTGAACAATGCCTCTCCGACGGGTTTTGAGTCAAAGGGTCAGCAGATTTGGTTGGAATACCTCAAGCCCTATATTGACGACTGGGGCCTTGATAATTATGGAACTGCCTACGGTATCATCAATCCCGGTACGGGCTACAAGGTGGTTATCGAAGGCCATGCCGACGAGATTTCCTGGTTCGTCAACTTCATCACCGAAGAAGGTTTCATCAATGTCATCCGCAATGGCGGTAGCGACCACCAAATTGCGCCCAGCAAGCGGGTGAACATTCACACACCAAAAGGCATCGTGAAAGGTGTTTTTGGCTGGCCGGCCATCCATACCCGCACCAGTGAGGACAAAATCACGCCCAAGCTCGACAATATCTTCATTGACATCGGGGCAAAAGACAAAAAAGAAGTGCTCGAAATGGGCGTCCACGTCGGTTGCGTCATCACCTACGAGGACGAGTTCATGATGCTCAACAACCGCTACTATGTGGGCCGTGCCTTGGACAACCGTATGGGCGGCTTCTGTGTGGCCGAGGTGGCCCGATTGCTAAAAGAGAACAATATCAAACTGCCGTACACCTTGTACGTGGTGAACGCTGTCCAAGAGGAAATCGGGCTGCGAGGTGCCCAGATGGTGGCTGACAGCATCAAGCCGAACGTGGCCATTGTCACCGACGTTACCCACGATACCCATACGCCCTTGGTAGAGAAAAAACTGATTGGCGATGTGAAGGGTGGGGAAGGGCCTTCCGTCACTTACGGCCCGGCAGTCCACAACAAACTGCTCCAGCTAATCATAGATGCCGCCACCGAGAAAGGCATCCCTTTCCAACGGGAAGCCGCCTCCCGCTCTACTGGCACCGATACCGATGCTTTTGCTTACAGCAATGGCGGCGTGCCTTCTGCCCTGATTTCATTGCCGCTCCGCTATATGCACACCACCGTGGAAATGGCCCATAAATCGGACGTGGAAAACGTCATCAAACTGATTTACGAGTCCTTGCTGAAGATTGAGCATGGGCATAATTTCAAGTATTTTTGAGCAATGATTCGAAGAGAAAAGGGTCAGCTTCCTACAAGAAGCTGACCCTTTTCTTTTTCCAAATCAAAAATAAAATCATCAAAAACAGCTTCATACCCAACTTATTTATTTACCACAAACTGCTCACTCGCCCTCACCTCTCCACCTTCTAGGTACTGCAACCAATACACCCCACTTACCCATTCCCGCACAGGCACTATAAAAGTATCCCGTGGCGAGTCGCTTTGCAGTTCCTTCACCAACTTGCCAGTTGCATCCACGATGCGAAAGCTGGCACTCTGTGGCAGCCTATGTGACCTTAACTCAAAATTGAGGAAATCCGAAGTTGGGTTCGGATAGATGGCCAGCTTCATTTCAGCTTCCACCTCCTCCGTGGCATTCGGCCCATCGTTGGCATTGCAACCAGGAATGAGGCAGCCATGCTTGTCCACTTTCATGATCCAGCCAGGTACGTGTTGGCCCACGTTCAGGGAGTAGCCGACCACCACGTAGCCGCTGTCGGGTGTGGCCTTCATGTCCCAAGCCTCCGGGGCCACGAACTCCCCGTCGAACCAGGCGTAGTGCCTGGCCCAGAGGCTGTCGCCGTGGTTCGACACCTTCACTAACCAACTGTCGTGGTAGCCTTCTGGGGCCCCCACCGTGTCCGTGGTGATGCCGCAGGCCACGAAGCCACTGCCGTCGGGGGCGGACACCATCTCGGTGAGGGCGGTCTGCCCGGTGTTGGTGTAGCCCCTGAATGGCCGCTGCCACACGAGGTTACGGTCGGCGTCCAGCTTGAAGATGAGGGCATCCCAGTATAGGTCATGGTAGAAGGGGTTGTCGTTCGACTCCACGCCCCTGCCGCTTGCCACCACGAGGCCGCCGTCAGTGGTGCGAATCATGGCTTGCGCCTTGTCCCGCAATTGGCCGGCAGGGGAGAGCCATTGCCACTGCTCCATGCCGAGGCTGTCAGTCTTGATAATGAGGGTACGGCTGGTGTAACCCAATTGCACCTGTCCAGCGTTGGTACGTCTTGCACCGATGAGGTAGCCGCCGTCGGTGTCCAAACTTAGCGAAGTGGGATTTTCATATTTCGTGGAATTAGCGTAGGATTTATAGGATTTGACCTGAAACAAGGAGTCTAAGATGAGAAGCGAAATATCCCCGTCGTGTGGGCTTTCATTGGTTTCATGATTAATTAAAACCGCATAATCACCATTTCTGTTACGTTGAATTCCAAAAGCAACTAAAAATGAATGTTCAGGGTATAATATACTTCGGAATTTTCTGGTCAAGATTGTGTCACCTTCTGAATTAAACATCCTTATTTGAGCATAAGAAATGGAATCATATAAGCTACCAACTGAGAATAGATTTCCAGATGGGGTCACAAGCAAATCACTATAGGTGTTAAAATAATCTTCGTTGGAACCAGGGTTGTTTAGTGTGTTGAATAGCAATAACTCTCCTGATAGTCCAATTTTGGCAAAAATGACCCCTGAAAATATGGCCGTATCCGTAAAATTGCCTACCACATAGAAACAGCTATCGGTAGGGTAAATCCCCCTGAAAGTGACGGTGGGAATACCCTCAAAGAAAATCAGTTTGTGGAAGCTGTTTTGACAATAAGAAACAATTACAAAACCGATAAGAATGATATTGAGCAGGAATCGTTTCATTTTCATAAAAATATTAAGCGGGCTGGCGCATGCGCCAGCCCGCTTGTTCGCTTGTTATTTGATGATGGCCAGTTTGGAAGTTGTGGTAGTGCCGTCGGGCAATTTGATATGGTATAGGTAAATACCATCACTTAAGCCCAAGGTGCTCCATTCCTGCTTGCCTGATTTGCCATTAACCTTCAAGTTTCCCAGTGCCCTGCCCTGCAAATCGGACAGGGTGATGGTCGCCGCCTCCATCCCATTTGGCAAATCCCACTGAAAGGTGACATTGTTCTTCGCAGGGTTAGGGAAGGCAGTGACATAGTTGGCAGCAGCTACGGTGGAATTGGCAGCAGGAGGTGGCGTCATAATCAACTGCTGGCCGCCACCGGACTGCGGCACCACCCGGTAACGGTGGCCGTACCAGTTGTTCAGCACTCCCTGCGCAATAGCGCCCGCCCGCCGCTTGCTGTTGTCAGCGATGTACTTAATACTGGCAACGGTGGTCGAATCCTGGGCATAGATGGGCTGGCCACTTGCCTGCACGTCCTCCCAAATACCCACCAAGTCCTCGAAATAGCCGTGCTCCACCATATCTGCTGTATTAAGGTAATGGCCGGTGGGTATGGCAGCCATTTTCTGGTTGGCAGTGGTAATATCCCCTTCCGACACGTAGGTGCCCACGATGGCATAGTCTGCTTCGAGGCTTTCCTTCTTGGCCAGCCAGTTCCGCATCAAGCCCAGGTCGGTCTGTAGGCTGTCGTTGGCAATGTCTATCAGCAGCAGGTCGGCCTTGTACTGCATGGTGGCCCGGTATTCCCCCGCCTCATTGTCCTTGGTAGTGCGGGCGGTCTGGTTGCCTGCATTGGCAAGAATGCCGCTGGCCACCGTGGTAGAAAAAGAAGCCTTTACCAAGGTGTAGATTTCCGGCTCCCGCAGCCCGTCCGGGTTGGCGTTCAGTACCTGCACCACGCCGTTTTCTGTCAACACCTGCATTTTGCCGATGACAGCCGTAAGCGCCTCGTTGGAAAGATAGGGCGAAATGCCTAACAACTGCTGCCTGACCTGGCCAGCGGTCTGGCTGGTCACGCCATTGATTTGCGCCAACAGGCCCGCCGTGTTGCCGCCATCCATCAAGGCAGCAAGTTCGGCTTTCTTGGTGTTCCAGCCTGTGCGGGCCGCATAGAACTCGTTCTCGATGCCCGTCCATTCACTTGGCGTCAGCTTGACGATGCCATTGGTGCCGCCGCCGCCTGTGCAAGAGGTTAGATTAAAAACATCTATTGGGTTTATTCCAATAGCAGATGAATCAGGCTTATGGGCTGGATCGTTTTTTTTGTAGTAGTATAAGATATTAGGCTGATAATTCTCAAAATCCGTCCCCATATGCGAGAACGTATTCATAGTGGCACTGCCATTACCCTGGTTGGTATGGATGCCGTTGCCGCTTGCCTCCACGGTGAAGTCAATGGGCACGTTGCCCTCGTCGGTGTTGCAGAGGTACTGCAGCCCGGCCTTTAGGCCCCGGTTGACGCCCTTTGCGAAATTGCCCTCGTCGAGGTCGCCATAGAAGTTGCGCTGTATCAGGTTGCCATCTGGGCCGCTGCTCTCGGTCATGGTGCCGTAGCGCCCCCTGCCCGTCACTAAATTGTTGAAGTGGTTGCCCTCCACCGAGTAGCCCGTGCTGCTGTGCATCATCAGGCCGGAGGGATAGTCGGTGCTGTTTGCTGCGCTCCTGATATTGAAATTGTTGTTTGTGATGGCGCTGTTGTGCATCCCCAGTGTGATGATGCCGTCATGGTTGTCGGAGAAGCTGCAGTCCCTCACCGTGATGCTCTTGAAGGCACTGAAAAAGCCGGCGGAGGCATGGATGCCGACATCGAAATTGGTGAAGCTGGAGCCGAGCACGCTGAAGCTGGAGCCATCGCCTTCTAACCCTGCGGAAAGCAGGCCGGACGGGGCGTTTGTGAGACTGAAATCGCAGTTGCGGAACTGGATGCCCTTGGTGCCCGACAGCGCGGCATGGAAGTATTGACCAGACAGGCTGAGGGTATCGCCGCTGCAGGTGAAACTGGTGTTTCTGAAATAGCTAGTGTTGTGGTATTGAAAGGCTTGGAAGGAAGCCCCGCCGGAATTGCGGATGAAAGCGTTGTTCACCAGCACCATGGCACCCGACTCTGCTCGTATGCTCGTTTTTGCGCCCCTTATGGTGCCGCCCTGGTTCATCACGAAATAGCCATGATGGATGGGCGGGAAAGTGTGCTGCTTGTCGTACGACCCCTGCACCACGATGCCCTGCCAGGGCTTGTCCTCGCAGTTGTTATAGACCTCGCCGTAGAGGAACAGCCGCCCGTTCCTTTCGACGGTGATTTTTGCGCCTTCGGGCATGCCCACCCGGCAGTTGATGGTGAGCTTGCCGCCCGATTTGACGACCACATTGCAGCGCAGGCTCTTGGAGCCGTTCCAGACCACGGTCTGGCCGTTGTTGATGACGATGTCGGGGTCCAGGATTGCGCAGTTGCCCACCGCCGAGAACAGGGCTTTGCCTGTATTGTCGTAGCCCACTAGGTACCGCTGAAAGCCTGGCCGCTGGTTATCGAAGAACCAGTGCATCCTGCCTAACTGGCACTGCGATAGGTGGCAACGATTTGTGTATTTACACCCCAGCATGTTGTTGGATTCGGCCCCATAGTCCGTGTCCTCGCAGCCGTCAAAGCCTGCATCATGTTCCCAGTGGTGTTGGAAAGGGGAAATATGGTCGAGGGTCATCACGTGGAAGAACTCTCCCACGAGGCTTTTGCCTAATGATGAGGTGTCGCCAATGGTTGTGTCCGCTAACATCTGTAAGTATCTGTCGTAAAACCCATAAACGTACTGTGCCGGGACGTCGGTGCAGCCTGTCTCATTGGGCCATGTGAATCCGCCGCCAAACGGGTTGAAACAGTCGGCCACAGTTGGGTCAATCCCCAAGTTAGGGTCAGGCCCATCGCCATCCATATCCACCCACCGCCCCCTCGAAATGAAGATATGCAGGGCTTCTCGATTTTCAGGTTGCGCTATCCATGCTCTATATGTACTATCCAAGGAGGAGTTAGGGTTTGTCACATAAAATCCTCTTAACGCTTGTTCGTTTCCACCAAAGGTATCACAACCTGCAAGGGAATTGCCCCAATGGTTTGTGTTGGCGTGGAAGAAAATGTCCTTGCCTTCTTCCCCATATTCCAGTAGGAAGCGGATACGGGAATCGGGGATGTGCGGAGAAGATGTGTTCGTATTTGCTGGACAAAGGTTGGCAAAAATACCCTGGTTGGTTCCTTCGACACCATCTATCCAGGACTTGATGAGCGGAACGTGCTGGCTGGTAAAATGCTGGGGGCCATTGTAGGTCTGGTTGGCAACGGGTGCCACCTGAAAAATATGTAGCATCACCTTGACATAGCGGATGGGCGTCAGTTCCAAGTAACTGGGGTCGGGGGCGTAGTTCAGTACGTCGTCACAGGGGTCGGTGGGGGTTTCGTTTGGGAAGCAATTTGGCCTATCTATGTCAAAGTTTCCACTGTCTGCCAGACATATTGAGCAGGGCCTGACATGCCGCTCCTCCGTGAAAGTGAAGGTCTGGGTACACTTGACGATGCCCGTACCACCTTCCAAGAGGTTGACCGTGAAGGTGCCAACCCGTATAAGGCTGTCGAGCACGGTTGGGAAGTTCGGGTTAATGTCGGTCCTCATCCTGTTGGAATAAAATGTCGTGGTGCCAGCGGCTGCGGCATTGCCACTAATCCTTTTCTGGGGCTGCAGCAGGAGGTGGGAGTGGAACACCTCTATGGTATCGTTGACGGCTGCACCTGTAAAGTGGAAAACGAAGTTCAATTCATAATAGTCGTCCGTCCAATCTTGGTCAGTTTCGTTGTTATGGCATTCAGCAATCTGAAGCTTCATGCTATCAATCGAACATGCAACAGGTTTCGTTTCGGTAGGTGCTGCGAATCCGGGCTTATGCTCCGCTTCGAATATCAATGGTGGCAACCGAAGATTCGCAGCCGAAGCAAAACAAGCTGCCAAAACGGCCAATAAAGCCAAGCGTTTGGAGAACCGAGGAAGGATGTTTGAAATTACTCGTTTCATAATAAAAAATAGTTATTGGCCCACCTTTGCTGGTCAAGCAAAGATAGCACCTGGTTAAGGAAATACTGTATAAAATCAATACTAAGTCGGCCATGCGCCAATGCTTCAAGGTGCGGTCAGCACTTGCAGCTATTCGGTTTTGACCATAGAAAATACATACAGGACTACGACAAATTCCCGAACAGGAACTATTCAAACAGGGTGGCCGGACGGCCTAAGTGTTGGATGTGTGGTAAAAGTAAATTGTGCTTGCTTCGGGGGTTTCGCTCTGGGTGTAAGTTTTTTGGGTAATGCCCAAACCTGCGTTCGGGCTATGAGGGTGAATACAATGTGGGGTTTTGATACGGCAAAGGAGCAGATGTAGAAGAATGTCGGCTACGCAACAATTTTTATCGAAATAATAGAAACTGCCCCAAATGGGCACGGTTTGAATGTCACAGGTTTCATCAGGTAATGAGCATGGCGAAATGGAAACGAGTAAGACGGGCTATGCGCAATTCATCAGTGCGACTCGCAAAATCCCTTGCAAATACTAGGGTTTTGGCAATGCCTTTCAGTTTTTCATGACTTGGTTTGCGTTTTTCTAATATCAGAAAAGTTTTTTCTGATATTAGAACAGACATTTCTGGTATTAGGGGAAAGCATTTTATTATTAGAAATTGTTTTTCTGAAACATGCTCAAAGTTTTTTTATCTCCAAAAATCTTGGATTGGGTTCAGAAAAGTTCCAACTGATATTCCCAGGCTTATTTCCAAGTATGGAATAGCCTATTTGGTTATCAAAAAACCTTGAGTTGAACTCAAAAGAACTCAGGTTGATCTTCCTTTTTTCTGTTTTGATACATGGACAAAGTTTTCTTGGACAAAAAACTTGGGCAATACGGCCTCGTTGAATTGTTAAAATCAAGATTTGTTGGGTTTTTTGCCCGTCACAAAAATTCCAGAAGACCCAAATCGTGATTCCTGTAGTTCTCAGAATTTTGTAGTCGTTAAACCGGCATGCCCCCAACCCGGCAGTTTTACTCACCAAAATATTTTAAAGATGATGATCAACAAAAAGCTCATCGTGCTTCGCAAGCACAACGAAATGACGCTCGACGAACTGCGTGCCCATGGCAATAACGTGGTGGACGCAACCTACAAGAAACCCGACTATGAGGGGGTGGCCACGGAAGCAGACAGCGTGCAAGTGCGCTACAACGAATTCGATGCGGCCTGTGCGGCGGCGGCCAATGGCGGAAAGTCGTTGAACGAGGTCAAGCAGGCCAAACGGACGGCCCTGCTCGAAGCACTGGATGCCCTCGGCACCGCCCTCCAGTTGACGGTGAAAGAAGACTTGTCCTATATCACCAATGCCCAGTACCAGTACCGCAGCCAGCCCGTCAAGAGCAACGAGCCGCTGCCGGACCCCACGCAGGCCTATGTGATGGCCGGGGTGCTGTCCGGCACGGTCGTCGGCAAGGTGGCCGACCTGCCCAAGGGCGTGAAGTCCGTTGCCGTCGAATATTCGGATGACAACGGGCTAACCTGGAAAAACGGGACTTACAGCACAGGCAAGAAGTTCACGCTGGCCGGGCTTTCCCCCCGCAAGGACTACCTCGTGCGGGTGGTTTACCACGGCACCTTCCAACGCACTAGCAACCCCAGCAAGCCGCTGCCAGTGTTTGTGCTTTGAAGCGGGTTTTACCTTTGAATTTTTCCACCAATCAGAAGGGGTTTCAGCGTCAAAATCGCTGAAACCCCTTATCTGTTGAAGACCCTACCTCATACCTCCATACCTCATACCTCATACCTCACCCCTCATACCTCACTTAACCTTTCTCAAACCGCATCGAAGCCGAGTTCATGCAATAGCGCAATCCCGTCGGTGGAGGGCCGTCATCGAAGACGTGGCCGAGGTGGCCGTCGCATTTGGCACATCTGATTTCCGTGCGTACCATGCCGTGGGAGGTGTCTTTAAGTTCAACGATGCCGTGGTCATTGACGGGCTTAAAGAAACTGGGCCAGCCGCAGTGGGAATCGAATTTGGAATCGGAATCGAACAGGGGGGCGTTGCAGCCCCGGCAATAGTAGCGCCCTATCTCGTGGTTGTCCCAATAGGCGCCTGTGTAGGCCCGCTCGGTGCCCGCTTGACGCAGCACGGTATATTCCATCGGCGAGAGTTCTGTTTGCCACTGCTCGTCGGTTTTTACTAATTTTTGAATGGTATCGCCCGTGGTGGTCAGGTAAAAGGTCGGGGTGGAAACGGTGGTTTGCTTTGCATCCTGTGCCTGGTTGCAGGAGGCTGAAAGCATAAGGGTGGATGTGAAAAGGATGGCTGCCAATGATTTCATTGTTTCGGATTTAAGCTTGAAATTTTGTTTCAAAGAAGCTCAAAGGAAACATACGAAAAGGAAGGAGGTTTTGGTTTTGGGTGTTAAAATATGGTTATCAATGCGAATGGTTGGGCCTAATTATTTCTCCAAATACACCACCACATCCACTTTGCGGTTTTGCCAATTGGGCCGGTCACTGGCTGCCTCGCCACGTCCCTCAATATAGACCTTGTCCACTTTGATGCCCTTGCCCTTCAATAGGACGCCAATTGCCTTGGCCCTTTTTTCTGAAAGAACAAGGTTGTAGGAATCCGAGCCGACCTCGTCGGCATAGCCCACGATTTCTACCCGGTGGATGACCTTGCCTTGGAATGCTGAGCCAAAAAATGCCGCTATTTTCTCCGCCTCAGCGGGCTTTAGTTCCGATTTGTCGAAGTCGAACATGACTTCATGGTGTATTTCCGTGGTAGGTGTTTTAATAGGTACGGGCACACCTTTTTCCACCAATAGGTCGCTGGTATAGGCTGGCAGTTTGAAGAGCGGGTCGAGTAGTAGGTTTACATGGTAGGCAGTGCGGTTATCCCATTTCGGCACCGCAAACTGGTTCTTGTAATTGTGGTAGTCATCCGCCCTGATTTCAACCTGAAGGGTATCTCCAGCTTTTAGGCATAGAAAGAAACGTCCCTCCGCATCGGTCTTGATGGGAGAGAGACCCTTGGGCATGACGGTACAAGGGACTGGTATTTGGGTAATGGAGTCCCGCACATAGCCCTCAAAATAGGTGATAGGTTCGCTGGAAAGCTGCTCAGGCAGTTCAAACTGGTAGATGTCCATGCCACCATGCCCACCGTCCCTATCGGAGGCGAAATAGCCCGTTTTACCGTTGGGTGTCAGATAAACTCCAAGTTCCCGATAGGCCGAATTGACAGGTTTGCCGAGGTTGCGGGCAAAATCCCAGGTACCATGTTGGCCCAGCCTTGAAACGAACAAGTCCTGTTCACCAAGCCCAAGGTGGCCCGTAGAAGAGAAATACAGCACTTTGCCATCGTTGGTGATGAAGGGGGCTTCCTCGTCACCAGCGGTATTGATGTTTGATCCAAGGTTTTTTGGTGCGCCCCAAATGCCGTCCTTGCCCTTGACGCTTTTCCAAATATCCGTGCCGCCAAGGCCACCAGGCCTGCTACTGGCGAAATAGAGCGTGTTGCCATCGCAGCTAATGCTCGCCTGCGATTCCCAGCCATCGCTGTTGGCAGCACCTTTTATGGGAAAGGCTTCTGAGAAACTGTTTCCATCCGTCACGGCCTCCCAAATATCGCAGGGGCCGAGCACGTCTTCCCGTTGGCATGCGGTGAAAAAAATGCGCCGCCCATCCCTGACCATCGTGACCATGCCTTCGTTCTCGCCTGTGTTGAAATCCATCACTTGCTGCGAGCTTCGCCACTCGCCCCTTGGCCGGGAAGTCATGAACAGGTTTTCGTCGGCCTTGTCGCTTTTGCGGCTTGTGAAAAACAAGGTATTACCATCGTTGGTGAGATATGGGAAATATTCGTCGGCACTGGAATTGATGGCTCCGCCAAGGTTTTTGACTTCGCTAATGCCAAGGAACTGAAGGGAATCCGTGGCTGCCCTGCAAGAACGCAGGTTTGCCTCCAATTGCTCGTAGTACCGGGCCTCTATCTTTCTTTCCTCCAGCCCGTTGTAGGCAAAATTCACGGGCGATACCTGTTTGAGGCTCTCGTAAAGCTCAAAATATTTCAAGGCGTCTTTGTACTTGCCTATTTGGTAAAGTATTTTGCCGCATTCAAAATAGAGAGCCCTGGAAAAATTCGGGCTTTGCCGCAGGGCTTTTTCGTAGTAAATGGCAGCTTCCTCGTATTCGCCAGCCAGCTCGTAGCAGGCACCTGCGCTCCTGAGGGCAGGGGAGAAATCGGGGTATTTTTTCAGCACTTTTTTGAAATGGGAAAGCGCTTCTTTGTACTTCATTTGAAGCAATGCAACCTCACCTTCGTGGTGGATTCTGGCATATTCGTCAGGAATGACTTGAATGCTGGCAGGCGCTTGCTGGGCAAACAGCGGCAATAAACAACAGGCAAGGAAGATGGTGAGTAGGAGTCTTATCATTGTTCACGGATTCTTGTGAAGTATTTGGGGGTACGGCCAAAAAGAAGAAGTGTTCTCAAACTCGGGCCAAAATAGTAGGGATATATGTTTTTTTTCAAAAAATGTACCGAATGCAGTTTATGTATAAAACAAAAAGGCCAACCCTCATGCAGAGGGCTGGCCTTCTGAGGTAAAAAATTGCTTTTTTTAGAACCTTATGCTCAGGTTGCCATTGATCATGGTGCCCAATTGGCTGAACTGCGAGCCATTGTAACCAAGGATGTCGTAGCGACCGCTGAAGCCCAAGAAACCACGGAGCAGTTTTTTGGCATTGGCATCCTTCAGGTAGTCATCACCTGTTTGGTCAATACCCACGAGGTCCCATTTTGGAAGCACGTTGAGGATATTGTTGATACCAAGCGTAAAGGTTGCTTTCTTGGTAATGTCGTAGCTGACTACCAAATCCGTAACAACTGCTGGCTCAAACTCAGCCTTGATATGGTTCATGATGGAACCGCCGTTATCGAGGTCTTGGAACTTGGTTGGACCGAACAGGGTATTGTACAAACCGACGCTCAATTTGCCCATGTTGTAATCAAAACCAAGGATGGCTTTGTAAAGTGGGCGGCCTTCCTCCATCAATGATATAACCTGGTTGTTCAAGATGGTGGCATCAGCGTCCGCAATTGGTTTAGGGTCCTTAGGTTTTCCCACGATTTCATTCTTGATGGTGTAGTTGCCGGAAAGGCTAATGCCCAACTTGCCAGCTCCTACCGCAAGGTTGCGGTAATTGGCTACGAAGTCAATGCCATCGGTCTGCGTTTCAACACCATTGATGAAGAACTGGACAGAAGCCAGGTCACCAGCCTTCAATATCTGGTACAGGTTCGATGTTGTGTCGTTAGGGGAAGAAGTAATGGAAGAGCTGTAAACGATGCGATCCTTGATATTGATATTGTAGTAGTCCAGCGAGATGTTGAAGTTCTTGGCAGGGTTCAAGCCCAAACCGACAGAGATGTTTGTTGACTCTTCAGGCGTCAACCTTGGGATTTCCAATTGCCTGGCGGCAGCAGAAAGGTTGTTGAAGAGGCCAGAAAGTACGATGGTGCCTCCGGCAAAGGATGCCTGCGTTGATTGTGCATAGATCTGGTGCAAGCTGGGGGCACGGAAACCTGTGGAAACTGAACCACGGAGGATTACCTTGTCGTCCAACATCTTGTAACGGGAGGATACTTTCCACACCGATGCGCTGCCAAAATCAGAGTATTTCTCGGAACGAACCGTACCGTTTATCAGGAAGTTCGGTGAAACATCGAACCTGGCATCGAGATAGACACCCAAGTTGAAACGGGAGTTAGTCCGAGCGTTTTCATCCCGAATGCCTGGGAAAGAATTGGAGCCTTCACCAAAATAGGAGGCTTCGTCGCCGGCAAAAATCTGGTAAGTCTCTGAACGTGCCTCCGCCCCAAAGGCAATGCCAAATGCGTCCGTGATGTTTTTGCTCACGTCAAGGTTGCTCACGACGTGGTTGAAGCTGTACCCACCCGGTTTGAAGGAAATAGGGCTACTTGTGCCAAGTGTCCTGTTGACGGTGTTGTTGACGCTGTAAAGCTGTTTGTTGCCACCAATGGTGAGGCTAACGTCATGCTTCCAGCCATTGTGCTCATTGTCCACTCCGACCGTTGCTGTGTAGTCGGTGAGGTCACCTTCAAAAGTGGGTACGTAGCCAATATAGCCTGCATAGATGGCTGGGTCGTCTTCTGCGAAGGCCAAGGTTTCAGTAGTGATATAGTTCTTGCCACCATTGTCGGTTCTTGAATGAAGGAGACCACGGTCTTGCCTCCAATATGGGGTGCGGAAGTTGGCAAAGCTTTCCACTTTTTTGGTTACAACGGCGATGTTTCCATAGACATTGCCCAATGTTCCAGCGGAGAATCCACCATTGAGGAGGAATTTGCCAGCAGTGATTTCACCAGAACCATTGACGTTGTTGCCCGTTGGGTGGTCTGACAGGTAGCTGCGAATCAATGCGTCTTGCGCTGGTGACCCGCCAAAAGTTGCAATCTCCGTATCCACGTCAATAATGCCAGAACGAACGGCGCTGTTCTGCTGACTGAGATCAATGGTGTAATTGATAAATCCTTTCTGGCCGAAATTGCTGCCACTGTTGAGTGATACACCGTAAGTGTCGCCACGGCCATTGCCTGGCCTTCTTACAAAGTCTTCACCACCTGAAGTGGTAGTGCCAGCCCTAAAGGTCAATGTGGAATAGTCGTAGCGGTCTTTCAAGATGACGTTCATAACCCCTGCGATGGCATCGGAACCATATTGGGCAGAAGCACCGTCACGCAGGATTTCAACCCGCTTGATGGCGTCCACGGGGATTGCGGAAAGGTCGGCACCTGTTTCACCACGACCTGGTGAGAACTGGACGTAGAGCAGCGAACTGGTGTTCTTGCGCTTTCCGTTCACGAGGATGAGGGTACGGCTTGGGCCGAGGTTCCTTATTTCGTAAGGGTCGAGTAGGGTGGTTGCATCGTTTACAGGAGTGTTCACCGTGTTGAAGGAAGGGACCCTGTACTGCAAAGCCTTGTCGAAAGTGTTCTGCGTAGTGGATTTCAACTCATTTTGCCCAAACACGTCAATCGGGATTGGTGAGTCGAGAATGGTCCTTTGTGAACTGCGGCTACCAGTCGAAACCACTACTTCGGTAAGGTCGGTCGCTCCAGATTCCAAAGCAATGTTCAAGGTAGATGTTGAGCCATTGCCTATAGTTACGTTTCTAGTCGTAACGGCATAGCCGATGTAAGAGATTTCCAAGGTGTAGGATCCCTCATTCAATTGAAGGGAATAGTTGCCATCTACGTCTGTGATGGTACCTATCGCTGCCCCTTGGACTTGAACAGCTGCGCCAATCAAGCCTTCACCATCTGCATCGGTGACTTTGCCTGTAATTGTACCTTTTTGTGCAAAGCTGATACAGCTAGTGAACAGCAGCAATGCTGTCAGGATTTGTTTAAATAATTGATTCATACTCAAACTTTTTTAGTGAGAAAATAATAGTCTTGCGGCGTAAAATTAATTCTGGTTTTAACATGACATAGCTTTTTTTTTGATAATTGCCCGAAATCTTGTTTGGACTCGCATTTTATTAGCCAACAAAGTATTTGGCTTTTGAGGACAACAAGGGCTTATTGTTTATTATACAATTTGATTTTCTAGTCTCGGTATGCTTGCTTTAGACAAAATCATTTTCCTTTGCATTCTTTTCCAATGGTTTGTGAAGTTATAAGGTTCTGAGGTTTTAGGGTTGGGGGTAAAACCTAACTATATGTCATTTTTGAAAGGATTGAAAAACTAACCAACCATTTCAAAACAGCTATGAGGCTACAACCCGAAAACCCGAAAACTTCACGAACCATTGTTATACCTGTAACAAGTTGGTTTTTGGATTTATAAAAATTAATTTCTGTCAAATGAAGTTTTTCAATGCAATCATCTCCTCGCTCATTTTGGCGTTGACATTGTCCTCATGCAAACAGGAAGGCACAGCTGAGAAAAAAAATCAAACAGCAAAAATGAATTCCTTGGTTCAAAAACAGGCTTGGGGCCAACTTGCGGATGGAAGCCCTGTTGACCTTTACACCCTTACCAATAAGAATGGCCTGGTCGCTCAGATTACCAACTATGGCGGAATCGTGGTATCGCTAATGACCCCCGACCGGAACGGCAAAATGGAAGATGTTGTGCTCGGCTACGAGACCCTCGATGAATACGTCAGGGACAATCCCTATTTTGGTTGCATCGTGGGCAGGTATGGGAACCGCATTGCCAAGGGGCAGTTCGAACTGGATGGCAAGACCTATAATTTGGCAAAAAACAATGGAGAAAACCACCTGCATGGCGGCTTAAAAGGCTTTGATAAAGTGATTTGGGAGGCTGTGCCTGACACTTCAGAGGGCGAGGCAAGCCTGAACCTGACCTACGTTAGCCCAGATATGGAAGAGGGTTACCCCGGAAATTTGGAAGTTAGGGTCGTTTACACCCTGACAAAAAACAACGAGCTAAAAATAACCTATTTCGCTACGCCCGACAAGAAGACCCACGTGAACTTGACCCATCATGGTTATTTTAACCTCACGGGCAACGCACAGCGAGATATCCTTGACCATCAGCTTTCTATCACTTCCAACGGCTTTTTGGAAGTTGACGCAAGTCTTATTCCAACGGGTAGTTTAACAGGTTTGAATGGTAGCCCGTTTGATTTCAAAAAGCCCAAGCGCATTGGCATTGAAATTAACACAGAACACGAACAATTAAAACGGGGGCAAGGTTACGACCATTGTTGGTTGCTATCGAGCAGCCAAACTGCCAGCATGAAGGTTCCTGCTGCCACGCTTTACGAACCAGTCAGTGGCCGCTACATGGAAGTTTTCACGACGGAGCCGGGCATTCAGTTTTATTCTGGCAATTTCCTTGATGGCAAGTATAAGGGAAAGGGTGGGGTAGTTTACCAAGACCGTTGGGGGCTTTGCTTAGAGACGCAGCATTTCCCAGACACTCCCAACCGTTCACAGAATGAGTGGCCTTCAACCATTGTGATGCCTGGTTCGCATTATTCATCCACTACAGTCTATAAATTTGCGGTTAAATAATCAATGGTTCGTGAAGTTTTCGGGTTTTAGGTTGTAGCCCAATAGCTGTTTTTGAAATAGTTGGTTATTTTTTCAAACTTTTCAAAAATGACTTGTGGCTAGGATTTCTCCCAGCCCCAAAACCTTAGAACCTTAGAACCTCACGAACCATTGAATAATTATCTAAAAATGAAACACGTAACAGTTATCGGCGCAGGCACAATGGGCAACGGCATTGCCCATGTATTTGCCATGAATGGTCACACTGTCAACTTGGTTGATGTATCACAAGAAGCACTTGACAAAGCAATCGCCACTATCTCCAAGAACTTGGACAGGATGGTCTCAAAAGGACTTTTGACGGAGGATGGCAAGATTGCCACACTGTCAAACCTAACCACTTTCACGGAACTAAGCGCTGCCGTGAAGCAAGCAGAAATCGTGGTAGAAGCAGCAACCGAGCATGTTGACTTGAAACTGAAAATCTTCCGCCAAATGGATGAATTGGCACCTTCCAAGGCCATATTAGCTACCAATACCTCATCCATTTCCATCACAAAAATTGCAGCTGTCACCAACCGGCCCAGCCAAGTGATTGGCATGCACTTCATGAACCCCGTACCGGTGATGAAGCTCGTTGAGGTGATTCGGGGCTATGCAACTTCTAATGAAGTGACTGATAAAATTATGGAGATGAGCCGGGCATTGGGCAAGGTTCCCGTTGAAGTCAACGACTATCCGGGCTTCGTTGCCAACCGAATCTTGATGCCTATGATCAATGAAGCCATTTACACACTGTACGAAGGGGTGGCAGGCGTGGAGGAAATTGATACCGTGATGAAACTGGGAATGGCTCATCCCATGGGGCCATTGCAATTAGCCGATTTCATTGGGCTAGATGTCTGCTTAGCCATTTTACGGGTATTGCAGGATGGGTTCGGCAATCCAAAATATGCACCATGTCCGCTCTTGGTGAACATGGTTACGGCCGGGCGGCTCGGCGTGAAGTCTGGTGAAGGTTTCTATTTTTACCAGCCCGGCATCAAGGAATTGGTGGTGGCACAGAATTTTAAGCAGTTGAATTGAAAAGTCGTAAATCAATAATCTTCAAAATGAACGGCCAAGGGTTTTCCCTTGGCCGTTCCTATTTTGGTTTCACATTGTTGCAGTTATACTGGGCAAACCCAAGGTTTAGACATAGCCAAATGTACCCCGAAACCCCAGTTTCGGGGTGATTGCGCCGGAACTGGGGTTCCGGCTTACAATTATCCCTCATTCATTTAATGCTTGATCACCATCACTGGCTTAATGAGATTCCCAGTTGTACTCATATTTAGATAGTAAACTCCTTTCGCCAAGTTTTCTCCAACCACAAGCGATCCTGCCGGAGTGGTCAGTGAATGCGTTTCAACTAATTGGCCTAACATGTTGAAAATCAGAAGTTCGGATTGTTGGTCATTCAATTTGGTAAGGTCGTATTTTACATTGAATTGATTTATTGATGGGTTCGGAGAAACTCCCAAATAATGGCTGTTCTCCATGCCTTCATCGGTGCTGCTAGGTGGGTCGGCATCAAACGCCTCGAAAAAGTCCACACCGCTTTCCACGGCATCTGAAAAACTCGGGTCCACATCTCCCACTTCGAAGATTATTTGGACGGGGCTATCCAAGGAAATGGCGGACGAGACACCCACCAAGTACTCGTTCCAGGTAGGTGGGAAAAAAAGGTTGGCATGCACTATCTCCTGGATGGTTACTGTTTCGTCGCCATTGGTGATTTTTACAATCAGTTTGTCATTTCCAAGTGTGGGTTCGGATGTGGATGCACTGAAAATCCAAGCGAAGAACTTGATATATGGCTCATTCATGTTTGATAAGTCCATCGGGGGCGAAAACAACCTTGTAAAGCCATTAATTTGAACGCCACTGAATAGGTCGGCAACATTGCCGGTGAAATAGCAAGAATTCCCAGCGTCAGTAGAGACATCAATACCCGGCTGCACTGGGAATGGAACTTGTGGCGGAAACACTTCAATAGGTTCGCCCCGCTCCCAAACACCTTGCGTTGCATCTCCGTTAACCGTCCAGCCAAGGTCCAGGCTGAAAATATCTTCATATCCTTTTTCAAGCGAAAGGGAAATGGCACCAGTAGTATTGTTAATTTGCTCGGCAGTCAGGACTCCTGTCTTATAGCCCCACTTCCCTGCAAAAACGTCATAGTCGCCGTTGTAGAATTGTTGCACCAAGAACTTGCCTTCTGCGTCAGTGGCCAATTCAAAACTGAAATCCGAGTTTTTGATTAACACCTTGGCATCCTGAATAGGCAGCCCTGTCTCTTCCTCCGTTACTGTGCCACTAAGCGAAAACGTAGGCAGCGATTGCAGGGCAATATCCAATAAAACAACCTGACCGTTCGACAAAACAGCAGTGGCCGTTTTGGTTTCATAACCAGGTTTTTTGACGGTTATCGTGTAGGTTCCGGCAGTTGCTATGCCCGTCTTGTAATTGCCAGTTAAGCCAGTTTGCGTTTTTGTCAACGTTCCTGTTAGTTCAATGGTGGCTCCATTCAGCCCTATCCCAGTAGTTGCATCCGTTACCTTGCCCTCCAAATGACAAGCTCTCACATAATTGGGCTGCAGCACAAAAAGCCCGTTGCTGATATCGGAAACAAGTATCAAGCCACTGGGCAGGTATGGGTAAACGCCCCACGCGCCATCAAACCCAGTATTGGCAGGGAAAAACGTATCAAAATTGGCAATTTCAACCAAGTTGTCTGGTTTGGAACCATCCAATATGATGCAACCATCCGTGTAATAGGAAACTATCACATAGTCGTTCAATACATGGGCGTTGTGGGGAATTACGCCCGTCCCTAGCGTTGCGAATGGCCTGAATTGGTCAAGTTCGATGATGTTGTTAGGGTCGGAGACATCGTAGGCCCCAACGGGAGCATTTGCCACCTCGTCGGTGGTGAACAGAATTTTGCTGTCGTCCGAAAGCCATCCGTTGTGCGAGAAATTGCCTCCAGTTTGCTGGCTCGCCAACAAGACAGGGTTGGACTTGTCTGTTACGTCATAAATGGAAAACACACCCGCATAAATCTCGAAACTGTAGGCCAAATTGTCACGGATGTACGAATCGTGGGAATATTCTGGCGCACATTTACCCGCATAAGTGGGGTTGTAGGGGTCGGCATTCAAATCCATGAAAAGCATCCCGCCACTGTTCAGGTTTGTGCCATTTAAGTAAAGAAACCCGTGTTCGTCCACGGACAACGAGTGGATGGTGTTCAGCACGCCCAAACCGGGAATGTTAGGGGCCAAATAATGATGAGTCACAGGGCCGGGCAGGTTTGAGAGGTCAATGACCAAAAGCCCGGAGCCAGTTTCATTGGAGGCATAGGCATAATGGCTCCAGGTCTTGATTTCACGCCAATTGGACTGCGGCCCGGGGACGAGTTCCGTCTCCACTGGGTTGGATGGGTCGGCGAGGCTTACAATGGAAACGCCGTCATCGGTGCCAACTAAGGCATACTCAGTCCCATCTGGTGCGGCATACCCCCAGATATTGCTCAAAACAACATTGTATTCGTAGGATCCTACCAGTGACATGTTTAATTGGGCAAAAGCCCCGGCATGTAGAAAAATGGCTAAAGCCAGAAAGGTCAATCTTTTTTGCATCTGATTTGGATTTAAATGAAAGGTGAAACTCAATGTTTTTAAGGTTTGCATGTTTCATGTTTTAGGGAGGTTGCTACAATGGGTTGTTTTGGGAATTGGGTTCTGTCAAAACAACCACTACTTTATCAATTATTATTAGAATTTGATTAGCACTACCATAAAATTGAAACCTGAAACCTTTATAAACCATTGAAATTGGGTGATTAAGTTTTCGATGGGTAAACTTAGTTCAAGATGCGGCAAATGCAATTTTCCCTCTACCATTGCTTTGATTTATTAGATAAAAAAAAAACCCGCACTAAAACGCAGTGCGGGACCTATGATGAAGAGAATAAAGATTAGTTCAAGGCATTAAGGGAAATTTATAGGTACAGGATTTCCCGGATGTCCTGTTCGGATTTGATTTCTTTGTTCACAGATTCCATAACAAACTCAAACCGTTTGGCCTTTGGGTCAATATCCTTGAATTTTTGGGGCCGGAAAACAGCTATTTTGTTGTCTTCGGTGACTAACCAAACAAGGTTTTCGGAGCTTTTATTGAAGCGTAATTCAGCACCATCTTCTGCCAAGAATTGATAGACGGTGTTGCGGCTCTTGTCCACGAGGTAGGCAGCTTTGTTCCTGAAAGGATTGCCTTTTTCGTCCACAAAATTGGCAGCGAGTTGAAGCATTTGTGGGGGCAGCGGACGGTCGCAGTTCCAAATGCCAAACGCCGAAGCCGTGAACCGGTTCACCACTTTTTTCTTGATGATTTCATTGTTGGCTGCATAATCATTCCCCTGCTTGCGAAGCGCTTCGATGCGCTGCTCGAAATTCAGGGTCGCCAACCTTTTTTCTTCTTCAAATCGCTTTGCAATGGCTGCACGTTCTGCGGCGAGTTTTGTCTCACGGGCGGCATTCAATTTGCTGAAGTTTTCCAAATCCCGATTGAACTCGGCCATTGCCCGCTCGTAGTCCGAGCCGCTGAGCACAGGGTTTACCAATACTTTGATGGAGTTGCCTTTTTTCTCCAGCGAAAGCTCATAATCCTGTTCGTTCAGCTTTTTGATGCTCAAGCCAGTCACGAGGCTGAATTCTTTTTGAAGCTGATCCGGTGTTATGCTTGATTTTGGATTTAGCTGCCAGAGCATTTTTGAGTATTTGGCATAGAGTTGCCGAAGTTCTTGCTCTTCTTCGCTTTCAAGCGCTGTCCCATTGGTCGGGAAAATATCGTCCATGTCAAGGTTGAAGACATGGTCCTTGTTTATAGCCCGCTGTGGCTTGGAAGGCTGCTTGGGTTTGGGTATGGACTTTTCCAATTTATTGGTTTCAGCGGCCTCGCTAACTTGTATGGCCAACATCTTTTCAGCCAAGGTCTTTTGAGCTGGGTAAAATGGGCTATTTTCATCGAGGTTGGAGCTTGGTACTGGCTCATCGCTGATGACTTCCATGCGGTCAATGTCCTGATAGACCCAATTACGGTTGTTTTCATCAAGCTTGTAAATATTGTATCCCGCAGGTATGGCCAAACTTGGCGAAGTGTTCACGTTGGATACAAGTTCCACATTAATGGCCTTGCCAGGCGCCATGTTTATGCGTTTGCCATCTTGCTCCGCAAAAATTTCAATCATGCCAGCGCTTTCCAGGTTGTAATTTACACCGGCAGAGTCGTAGGTCATTGGAATGCCAGACAGGTAAAAATCAACAAAATCGTGCATTTCCCGGTAGTGGAGCGTTACTTCGCCGCTCAGTGTTTCCCCTTCCTCATTGACAAAAGCAGCTGCTGGCACGGTGAGTTGCGAACCGCTTGGGTACTTGTAAATGCCACCTTTGTTGGGGTTCACTTTGAAACTGGCAAATGATGGTTTTATTTGTTCAAAAGGTTGGTTGATATATGGCCTTGCCTCAAAAAAAGCAGCTTGCTTTTCCGTATAATCCGTTTTCAGTACTTGATTGTAAAGGAAGAAAAAACCCACTATAGAGGCGGCAACTGCTACGGCCCTCCAAACCAGCTTTTTGACGATGGCGTCTTTTTTTGGCTGGGTGGCATATTGCGTCAGCAGGGAATCAAAGTTTTTATGCCGCTCAATTTGTTCTTTGCTAAGTGGCTTGGGGTTAAGCCTTATGTCGTAATTCTTTTTCATGCTTTATCATTTTTGGCGGAATGAAAGGGCAAAAGCGTTGTCATTTGGCACCGCCTATTTGGTTGATGATAATCTTTTTGAGCCGTTCGAGTACCCGGTAAGTTCGAACCTTGGCATTGCTTTCCGTGATGTTCAGGACCTCTGCGATTTCCTTGAAAGGGCGCTGTTCAAAAAAGCGCATTTCGACGATTTCAAGGTCTGCCTCTTTCAACTCGTCCAAGGCAGGAATCAAATATGGCCTGTAACGTTCCAAGTCATCCTCGAAAACCTCTTCGAACATGGTCGCCAAGTTGGTCTCCTCGACACTTACCACCCGCATCCTTTTATGCTGGCGGTACCATTGTGCCACCTCGTTGCTGGCAATTCTGTACAGCCATGCTGAAAAAGGAACTCCCCGGAAGGTATAGTCGCCAAGCCTTTGCATGGCTTTCAAAAAAACCTGCGAACTGATGTCCGCACTTGCTACCTCGTTCTGCGTTCGGTTGTAGATGAATTGGAATATCGCTTCAAAGTACTTATCGTACAATGGCCTGAATGCAGCAGGGTTCACCTGTGCAGCCTGAACGATAGACCATTCGTCCTGAATATCATGTATGGAAACAGTCCTTCGGAAGGAATTCATCAGCCCTTCGTTTTTTGCAAGGGTACGATTAATTTGTAATACCTGCAGCATTTTTCGCACAGCTTGGTACAAACGGCAGGAGGTGTTGCCCTTGCCCCAATTTGGATTGTTAACTAATGTGGCTAAACCAGGAGTGTGATGTAATTTTTCAACCTATAAATTTCCAAATTGGTTTGCAAATGGCAACTTCCTTGTCCGTTTTTCAGCACCGGGAAGCTGTGCCCCCCGTACTGTTTCAAAGACCATAATGCAAGGGAGCCAAAAGGTTACAGTTGGTGCGAAAAGTTATTCTTTTTTCAAAAAAATGGGCGTGCTGTCAACCGACAGCACGCCCATTTTATATTCCAAAAGCATTGACGTTGCTGATTATCAGTGGGTTAAGACCATCATTTTGGTAGCGGTAAAATCTGCCGTCTCCAAGCGATAGTACACCACGCCTTTGGTGTTTAACTCGCTGCGCTTTATCGTTATTTGATGGGATCCCTTGCCAAAATCACCTTCAATTTTCTTCAACTCCCTGCCTGCCACGTCCGTAAAGCTAATAGTGCAGTGGGCAGCGTTTGGCAAACTGAAACCGATGGCGGTTTGGCCAGTGAATGGGTTCGGCGAATTCTGAAGGAGTTCATAACCAGTTTGGTACGATTTGAAGTCCAAGGAAATGCCCCTTACCACGTTTCCGTCGGTGTACGCCGCTGCTTTTGTATAACGTGAATCAATGGAGAGCAACTCTGACAGATTGCCGCTTGTTTTTGCTTTGAAAACCAATTGGCAAATGGGGCCATTCAATTGCGAAGCATTCCCGTCCACGTTGTTCCAACTTGCGGTCAAGGTGCCTTCTGCTAATTTGGCAAAGCCAAAATGCTCTTGTGACAAGATACCTTCTTCCACTCCTTCAAACGATAATTTTTCTTTGTCAAAATTGAGTGAAAACTGAATTCCAACCAACGATTCATCCAGAACAGTCAATGGAACACGGATCGTTTGGTCTTTATCGAATGATGTATCATCAATAAGGATGGCCAAATCGTAAGTGGCATTGCGCTCATCGCTGTTGCCTGCCAGGTTGGTGGCTGCACTCACGTTCACATCCCCGATTTTGATGGCGACAAAATCAGCGTTCAGTTCTTCTTCCGAAAGGTCGTTGAAGTTCTCCAACTCTGGGATTGGCGAAGTCCAAGGATTGGCTGGGTTGGTGAAGACATGGCTTTTCTCTACAAACCGCCAAGCGGTATTGTTTGGAAAATCTTCGTTGATGAAAAGAATAAGCTTCCGTATTTCCACCAAATCAAACGTTGTAACGCTGTTCGAGCGATTGGCATCCGCTGCCAAGATTTTATAAGGTGAGCCTAAAGGCGTCACACCCAAGATATGTTTGGAAATTAGTACAAGGTCGAAGGTGGACACGCCATTGAGCGGATTTACGTCATGAGAAGGCACCACGGTGTAGTCGCCACCTGAGGCAAGTCCATTTAAATAGTAAACACCTTCCTCATTGGTTACTGCCGTTACATGATTGTCGCCATTCAGGTGGATCTGCACGCCCTCGACGCCTGCTTCGTCCTCATTGGCGATGCGCCCTGAAATATAGTTCACAAGTGGATCGGCACAGGCGTTGGCATTGTCTTGTACCGTGATTTGCGTAGTACAAAATGCTTGGTTTCCGGCATCGTCAGTCACCCATATATCCACAAAAGTGGTGGTGTTCTGATTGGAACAATTGAAAGTTATGCTGGTATCCGTAGAGTCAGCAGAGAATGAAAGTTTTACATCCTCATCGCAATTGTCGAAACTGCCATCGTCAAGGTCACTAGCCCAAACCTCAATCATTGGAGGAAAGACGGGCATAAGGGTGACGATGATGCCATTTTTGCAATAAGGCGTCGGTTTCTTGCAATCCTCAACTACTACAGTGGTTGTGCAAGTAGATTGGTTGTTGCAATTATCAATGGCCTTATAGGTAACAGAATAAGTTCCCGGAGGTACGTTCAAGTGGGGGCCAAGGCCATTTACCGAGATGCCACCCAGGTTAATCTCGGCAGTGACGGTCACATTTGGGCTACAGTCATTGATATTTGGAATTGGCAACAGCACATCTGCGTCGCAGGAGTTGTCTTCAATGCAAATTTTGGGGATGGAACAGCCAGCGGTGAACACAGGGTCAACGTTGTCATTTACCTTGATGACTTGTTGATAGGTAATGAACCCATCCCAAGGGTCGGTGTCTATGTCCGTATCCGGGTTGCGGAAGTTCAAGACTGGGTTGGTATTGGGCGTGTGGGCATCATTGGCGAAGGGCCTTAGCCTGTAGGCCGTTGGTGCAAATGGGTTTGGTGCAGGCACACTGCCTCTCCAACTATCCCTAAAAGTTCTGGCATCGCAATCGCCATCGTTGTCAAGGTCGCATGACGGGAATGCCAAGCCCAATTGGTTCTCTGGCTGCTCCATCACTTCTTGGTCAACTTCTGCGCCTACCACGCACCAGTTGATGATGGACCAAGTCCTAACTATTTTATAGCAAGCATCGGGCACAACGGTAAACGTTTCATCGTCGTAGGTCACAGCCAAAAGTTCGCAGGTTTCATAGAAAATCTCAGGTTCGCCAAAGTCTGGCGGAGTGACGCCGCAGTTGATAGTCAAGTCAACTGGGAATTCTACGACCCAGTCCGATACATGGTCAATATTGATGGTCTGGGTACAAGGCTGCACGGTGGTATTTCCGCTGAGGTCGGTAGCTGTAAAGCTGCGGGTTATGGTGCCTTCCAAGCATTGGTCAATATTGGAAGCGTAGTTCCGATTGATGCCAATTCCGCAATTGTCAAAGAAAATAGGTGTACCAAAAAACTGGTCGAGGTAGGCACTCCGTTCAGCTGGCGTTGCCAAAGCGGCAATTTGTGTCTCAATATTGTCCGCATAAAAATCACAAGTGATTCGCTGGTTGAGCGGGCAGGAAACGAGCACAGGGTGCTGTTTGTCATTGACCAACACTTGTACCATGCAATCGTTGTAATTGTTGAAACAGTCATAAACCCTGAGCACCACCGTGATGGTCTTGCCAGCGTCCTCGCAACAAAAAACAACGGAAGGGCCAAATTCAAGGTCATCGTGGCCATCGTTGCAAGGGTCTTCGTTCATGCGACGTACCAAGAACTTGTCCACACAGCAGTTGTCGTTGGAGGCCAGGTTGAATGCTTCAGCTTCTACGACTGCCCTGCCCGAAGACTCAAGGCTGACATCGGTGAATTCCACGCAAACGGGTGTAGGAGCTATCCGGTCGGTTACTTGCAGCACGATGTCCTTGGTCGCCACGTTGCCGCAACGGTCAAATGCCTGTATGGTGACGATATGGAAGCCGATGGGCAAGCCCGGAGCAGGTATTTTGCCATTCACGATTTCGCCAACAGCGGTATTGATGTTGATGTTGGCAATGCCAGTACAATTGTCTGTAACGCTGGGGTTAGGGAAAGGCTCGGTGGAGCGGCAAGGATGCGGATGTACCCCAGGGATATTGGCATCCACAATTAGGTTATTGGCTGTAATCGTTGGTGGGGTATTGTCTCTTACCTTGATAATTTGCACATTGTCTTCCCCGCCTACGCCTGTGGTGATGATTTCACCTGAGCACCAATCAACAACCGTCCATGTCCGAATGATATCGAAAGCCCTGGTCGTGCCGGGGCAAGTAAATGTACGCTCGTCGGAGAAGGTAATATTGAACTTGCAGCTACCAGCAAATACATTGGAGGGCCTTCCAGAACCAGATGCGGTGCCAGCTAGTAAGCTTGAATTGATACTTGTGACTTGGGTGCAATTCCAAATCTTGTCATCGGGAAAATCCACTAGGGTAGGGCGCTCAACGGTGACAAGGTCCGTACAGGTTGCCACATTACCGTAGATATCAACTGCGCTCCAAAAGCGCTGATAAACTTGAAAGTTATCGTCACAAATATCTTCATCCAATGCGGTCACTCCTAGCAAGCTAAGTTCAGGGTCGCTGTCGCAATTGTCAAAAACAGTTGGTTCAGGGGCAGATTCTGGAGTCCTTGTGCAGCTGATTGTTTGATTGGGGCAATTGAGTACAGGAGCCAATTTGTCTTTAATCATTATTTGTCCCCAGCATGAATTGTTGTTAGCTGGATCAGTGACCATGACCGTCAACAGCAGCCCAATTTCTTCACAAGTAATTAAGTTTCCAAGAGAAGCTCCAGATGTATCTATGATGTTTACCAAATAATCATCATAACAGCCATAAGGCCCACCTTCAAGTATGTCATCAGCCCCGACGACAAGTTCACCATTTTGGGGCACGCTGATTTGAACCACGTCATTGCAGGCCAACACCCCTGTTGGATTTGGGAATTCCTGGACGGTGATATCAAAACTGCAGGATGCCGACAAACCAATATTGTTGGTAGCTGTGAAGAATACCGTGTTGATACCAATTGGGAAGACCTCACCAGAATCAATGCCCGCAGTCTGAACTACTTGCGGATTCGGGTCGCAAACATCAGTGGCAGTTGCGGCAAAGTCAAAGACCATCCCGCATTCTCCGGCATCAAGGGTGACGACGATGTTACTTGGACAGGTGATGAGCGGTGGACCACAGGGTGGTTGGGAAAAGGAGGGCAGGGCTTGCGAAAGCACCATTACCAAAATGAGAAGAAGTTTGCCCCCTAAGCAAAGGAGGGGCTGTGTAAGTTTAGTTACTTTCATGAGATTATAATTTGTCAACCAGCAACAAAACGTAAAATAGTAAAAAAATGACCTGACAAACTTACAGGTCGGCAAACATTAGTAACGCTGGAAAATGGGTTGCAACCTTGCTGATTGGAAAGCTATTTTCAAAGGCCAAAGATAAAGCCAAAATACCCAGTAATCAGCATTTTTAGTGCAAATTCTCCGTTAATTTATTTATTTTCAATTTTGTTCCCACTTAGTTTTGTGATGTCCCCAATCCAGATTTTGTTGATAAGCGATGCCTCGTGTTCCTGTTTTGTTAGAAAAACATAGGTGTTTCGGCAGGTGATTAAAGGCGGGATGAAAATTTTTTTACAAAATATACTAAAAATATAAATTCATAAATTACCTTTGCAACACTAACGGAAAGATGCCGTTGGAGTTAAGTCAGTTGTCGAACCAGACGCTTAGGCAACTTACAAAAGGCGCTGCTGATTGAAGCGGCATGAATGACAAAAAGGTATATGTGCTTACCTACGGAATTGCACAACTGTGAAACACTTGATAAAAAACGTACTTGACTGATCTATTGGACACCTTTTACCCACACTCCGTGTGGCGCTTGCCTCTGTGAAAGCAGAGAAACCGACATTTGAGCATTTAGCTTTCAGGCCCTGAACATCTCATCCATGAACCGTTCAACGCAGGGCATCAAAAACGGCAGGCAGATTATAATCCTCATTGGTCTATTAAAACAAGTTTGGAACTACCTTACCTGACGGTGCTCAACTGGATTTTTCCATGTTTGGCATTTTGCCCGAGGTAAATGTTTGTCTGCTCGACAAAATGAAAGCTGTATGCGAATACTTGAGACGCATTGATGGCTAATTGTAATCCTTTTTTTTGAATGCTAAAACCCATGAGCAATGTCAAGTGAAACTACTCCTCACACGGAACACTATTCAAGCAAAAGTAAGATGGAAGGAAACATCTTCCCAGCCCTATTGATAGCCTTTGGCCTGGCTGGTATCTACATTATGGTTCAATCCATGATTTGATTTTAAACACTTAAAGTCATTTACACTTGCAACGAAGCCCTTGGATGGAAGTCCAAGGGCTTCATTTTTTTACTACCTTTACCTACCGATTGGCATGACGCACATGCAAATTTAAAACAAACTAACCTATGGAACTCTTCAGCCTAAAGCGAAAAGTCGAACTGTACAAAGAAGTCCTTGCAAATACGGAGCATTACAGGGAGCGTTGGAAGTCTGACCTTAAACCGATGATAGTCAACCTGTTACAGGCGATGGCTAAGGAGGTGGATCTGAAGGTGAAATTAGAGGAAAAGGTTCAGATGGAGAATTTGGAGGCCGTCGTGATGTCATTGGGCACGACCAAAAGCGGAATGTTCCAGAAACTTGAAAACGGCATTGAGATGCCTTTGATTCGCCACGGTGGCTCCCTCATCTACCAGCAATTGTTCAATGGTAAGGTCATTGTAATGATCCAATACCCCTTCATCGAAAACTATGGGCAGCCCCGTCAGCCCAAGACCGTCGCCATCTATCGGCCAGAAGAGTTGAAGGAACCTTATTTTATTCGCCATTTTGAAGAATTCGTTCATGAAATCACTTCTTGGGAAGATTTCGACGATGAAGAACCTACCAAGCGCATCGGCTTTGAGATGAATTTTGGCAAACCGAAAATAGAAGGTCAAGAAGGCTAATGCCGTTTTGCCTCTTCTACCAATTCCCTTGCTACCTGCTCGCCAAGGTACCTGTCAATCAGGTTGTGGACGAGGTAAATAACCGGTGTCAACAAAATGGCCACAAAGAACTTGTAGCAATAGTTCACCGTGCCCACCGCCAAGAAGAGGTTCATGTCCCAGTGTTCTTGCGGGTTTAGCACGAAGGCAATGTACAGCACCACATAGCTGTCGAGAAACTGTGATACAAGGGTAGAACCCGTAGCGCGCAACCAGAGCATTTTCTCCCCCGTGAAATGTCGGAGCTTGTGAAAAATGGCGGCATCCACCACTTGCCCCACCAAAAAAGCAATCAATGAGCCACCGATTATCCAAAGCCCTTGCCCGAAAATATTGCCAAAAGCAGCCTGCCTATCGGCAATGCCCCTGTCCTGTGCCGAACCCACCCACCAGTCGGCAGGCACCAAATTGATGGCGATGAACACCATCAGGAAGGCGTATGCAATCAAGGCTGCAGTGAGCCACGAGAGCATTTTGACCGCCCGTTTCCCATAATACTCGTTGATGAGATCGGTCATGATGAAGACGACCGGCCAAAGTAGTACCCCTGCCGTCAGGTTCAGCGAACCGCTTTGTCCAAACAAGTTCCAGGAAAGCCTCGGCAAGCCAAACGTCTCCTCGAAAGCAAAGATTTTGACGCCGATGAACTCCGCCACGATAGCGTTTGCAACGAAAAAACCAGCCAGCACGGTGAATAGTCGAAGGTGCTTTTGCGATAAAAGGTATTTCATTCCAAGGAATTTACGATTTCAAGGTTAGGAATACAGGACAACTGCCTAAAATTCAAATAGTTGTGTTGTGGTCAATTCCTACCATTTCTACTTCGGTTTTTATGGAAAAATAGCCACAAAACCATCCTTCCGTTTTACCTTCGCACCACACAGCTAAGAGCCTGCCCAATAGGAAGCTAATCCATGCTTCAGCTTTACCATTTCCATCACACAATTTAGATCATTTATGCACAAAGTTTCTCCACACAAGTTTAGGCTTACGGCAATCGCTTTGCTGTTTTTCGCAGGCATTTTTTCATCAAAGACAATGGCCCAAACTGGTTGTCCCGGTTGTGTCATCAACCTTCCGCCACTCCCCGCCGATACGATTTTCTTAAGCGATGCTGCCGAAGGCATGGCCGGGCAATATTACGACACGGACATCAGTTTTCGGATGCCAAAGTCCACCACCCCTGTGAATGCCACCGACCCCAGCACACCTGCGGGGTTGCCCATCAGCAACATTACCATCAATTCGGTGGTAAATGTGCCGCCGGGGCTTAATTGGGAGGCCAATCAGCTTTCTTTCAATCCCGGCAACCAATCCGATGGCTGCGTGAAATTTTGCGGAACGCCCCTACAACCCGGTGTTTATGACGTAGAGGTGTTCGTAACAGCAACCGTGCTTACGATTGGACAATCCACTTCGTTTTCCTTCCCCATCACCATCCTGCCTGCGGTCAGCAGCAATGATGGCTTTGCGATGCAAAACAGTTCGGGCTGCGGGGCGGTAACGGTCAGCTTCCAGAACAACGTCCCATCCAATGGCAATACTGGCTATACCTATGCCTGGGATTTCGGGAATGGCACAACCTCCAGCCTCGAAAACCCGCCAGCTGTCACCTACAGCGCCCCTGGCGTTTACGAAGTAAAATACGCCGCAACCGTTGACACTTTCGGCTACCAATTGTCCACCGTGCGGGTTTTGGATGCCAGTTGCGATGATATATTGCTCAATGTGCCCCCTGACCTTTACCTACGGTTGAAAGACCCGCTCGGCAATTTGATTTACACTTCTTCCGTACAAGACAACGTGGATTTCCCCGCCGTTTTCAACGTAAACCTGTTCCTGACGGATGGTACCTACGAATTGGAAGTGAAAGACGAGGACACGTTTGGCGAAGAGAGTTGTGGCTTTATTTATTTTACCAGAACCAATGCAGGACTGCTGGTGAGTGGCGATTTGGAAGTACAACTGGATGTCATTCACCCGGTCACCAATGTTACTTCCGCTAGCTTTGTAACCGTTTACGAGCAGCCTGCGGCCCCCGTACTCATGCCCAATGGCACGGTGGACATTTGCATGGGCGAGTCCATTGACCTCGTGGCCGACTACGACCAAGGGCTACAATGGTACCAGGACACGACCGTGTTATTTGGCGAAACAGGCCAAGCTTTGACCGTGGATGGCCCTGGCAGTTTTTGGGTGGAATACACCAGCCCTGATGGTTGCCGGGTGCAGTCCATGCCTGTGGAAGTGGTCTTTTCGCCACTGCCCAATGTACCAGCCTTTAACGTAATTGGCAATGAATACTCCCTTACCAACCCTTCCCAACTCCCTGCGGACTACTCCCTTCAATGGTACATGGACGGCGTGCTACTGCCCGGCGAGACCGGCCCCGTCTATTGCCTGATGCAGCCCGGGGTCTTTCTCATGGCCCTAGAAGTAACTGACAATGCCACTGGCTGCACCAATGAATTTAGCCTTGGGGTGTCCTATAACCCCTCATTTACCTGTGCTTCCGATGCCAACGAAGTCGCCAAGACAGCCAGCAGTTTAGTTATTTCGCCGAACCCTACTTCTGGCGAAATGGTGGTTGATTTTACCATGGAAAACCCCGGTGAACTTGCTTTTCAGTTGTTCGACAGCATGGGCAAACTGGTGCTGGTGGAAAAATCGAACAGCTACCAAGCCAAGGTACGCCAAGCCTTGCAGCTCGGCCATTTGCCCATTGGCACTTATTTGCTAAAAGTGCAAACGCCTGAAGGGTTCATGCAGGGTAGGGTAGTGAAGATGTGATCAGAATTCAGGCGGTGACTTCAAGTCTAATGTCGTCAACTTAATTCTACTTTGTTACTTTAGAAAATATTCCGAAGGAACGTTTCAAAGTTTAGGAACACGTCTCGGAACACGTCGCTTTTGTTCCGCAGTGCGGGACAGGCTATTCCGAAGGAACCCGTCCACGTCGTGAGGGAGATCATGTGTGGCTGCCCTCACGACATGGACGGGTCTTTTCACAGCCTGTCCCGATTTTTCGGGAATGACAAAAGCGACGTGTTCCGAGACGTTGACGGCCTTCTTTCAGGTCTTGAATTTGGAATTCGCTAAAGTGACAAAGTAGAATTAAGGGTACACGTCCCTTTGTCATTGCCGAAGGCAAACTGCGACGTCATAAGGGAATCCTCGTAAGGACAGCACACTTGACGTTGCAGTTTGCCTTCGACAATGACAAAATTGGCTAAAATGGGATTATTGTGGTTTAAAAAGAAACTTCAATATTCCGGTGCGCTGCACCTTATAGCCAGGAATTTTGCTTTAACTACAAAGATTTCGGTACTCCGCACCTTTTTCTGCCCCAATTGTTAGATTTCTTAAAAATCGCCAACCAGATTTTTTTACCCCACGAAACATTTTGAAATCAAAGGGAACTATTCTTACCTTTGCGCCGCTTTAATAAGCAAGTATGATTCAAATCAAGCATCATCGTTAGCATCCCCTTGTAGCTCAGTTGGTTAGAGCGCCGGATTGTGGTTCCGGAGGTCAGCGGTTCGAACCCACTCGAGGGGACTTCAAAAGCATTACTTCTTCGAGGTAATGCTTTTTTGTTTCTCAAAGACAAGGATTGAAGGATAGAGGGATTGAAGGATTGAATGTATGCACGGCGTTCATCCTTCAATCCTTCAATCCTTCAATCCTCCAATCCTTCAAAAATGGAAAGAGGCAACATCCCACGCAAAATCAAGGGTTTTCGGGACATAGACGCTGACCTGAACGAGCTACGCCAGACCATCATTCGGGAGGCAGGTAAGGTCTATCGCTCCTATGGCTTCGAGCATTGGGACACCCCTGTGCTGGAATACGCCGATGCCCTCGGCAAATACATGCCCGACGAAGACACGGTGGACAAGGGCGTTTACAGCTTCCGCAACCCTGAGGAAGAACCCGTCTTGTTGACCGATGGCAACGAAATGCGGGATGCTGACGCAAAAGTGGTGATGGATTTCCATCCATTGGCCATGCGCTACGACCTGACCGCACCGCTGGCAAGGGTCTATTCAGAGCGGTTGTTCATGGACGTGAAGCGAGGGCAGGTCATGGAATCCAATGCGCCGCTGTTTCGCCGCTTCCAGTACGGCCCCGTTTATCGCAATGAGTTGAAACTGCTGCCGGGCCGCTTCCGGGAGTTTTGGCAATTGGACTTCGATACTGTTGGCACCTCCGATGTGGCTGCCGATGCCGAAGCTTGCATGATCTTGTCCGATGCACTAGAGGCAATTGGCTTGGAACGGGGTACCTATATCGTAAAAGTGAACAACCGAAAAGTATTGAAAGGCTTTCTTGAATCCGTCGGTATTGCCAGTGAGGAGCAGGAAGGCGCCGTACTTCGGGTGATTGACAAATTGGACAAAATCGGCTGGGACGACGTGAAGCTCGAACTCGGAAAGGGTAGGGAAGACGCCTCCGGCTCCAAGATTGACGGCCTCGGCCTCCAAGTGGATACCATTGAAAAAATCGTTGCCTTCCTGAAAATGGCGACGGGCCTCTCGACCAGGGCCGAAGTGCTGCGCAAATTCGACGAAGCAGCGGGCACCAATCCCACGGCTGCCGAGGGCATTGCAGAGCTACAAAAAATGGATGCCCTCTGGGCAAAGCTGGGCTTCGATGAAGCCCGCATCCAGTTCGACCCTTCGCTGATGCGGGGCATGGCCTATTATACTGGCCCTGTGTTCGAGGTAGAATCCTTGCTGGTGGCAAAAGACGAAAAAGGCCGGGAACGCAAATTCGGCTCCATCTGCGGCGGTGGCCGTTACGATGGCTTGGTGGAAAAACTGCTCGGCCTCAAAGTACCCGCTACAGGTGCCTCCATTGGCGTTGACCGCTTGGCGGAATTGCTGCGCATGGCCAAGCCCGGCCATGTGACCGCCCAAGGCCCCGTTTTCATTGCCTATTTTGATGACGAACTACAGCCGGAATACTACCGCATCGCTAGGATGCTGCGGGAGGCGGGCATTGCGTCAGAAGTCTATGTCGGCAATGCAAAGGGCTTCAAGAAGGTGAACAAGCAAATGGCCTACGCCGACAAGAAGAACTGCCCCTTGGCCATCCTCATTGGTGGCAATGAGGCTGCCAAAGGCGTGGCAACCGTCAAGAACCTCAAGCTCGGCAAGGAACTCGAAAGCACCACCACCGACAAGCAGGCCTGGATTAGCCAAGTGCAGCAAGAAGTGCCGCTGACCGAGTTGGTGGATTATGTGAAAAAACAATTGGGGCAATGACCACCGAAATCAAGACCATCCTCCAAGAAAGCATCGCCATCAAACAGGCCATGCTCGCTGATGATGGCCTCCTGCAAACCATCGAAGCCATTGTGAACCAATTGGCAGCGACCTTCCAAAACGGTGGCAAGGTGCTGTTCTGTGGCAACGGTGGCAGTGCCGCCGACGCCCAGCATTTGGCGGCGGAACTTTCCGGCAGGTTCTACCTCGAAAGGAAAGCCCTTTTTGCCGAAGCCTTGCACGTCAATACTTCCTTCATCACAGCGGTCGGCAACGACTATGGCTTCGATGCCGTCTATGAACGGGCCGTGGAAGCGATGGGCCGGGAAGGGGATGTCCTCGTCGCCCTCTCTACTTCCGGCAACTCGGAAAACGTGCTCCGAGCCATTGCGCAAGCAAAAAAAGGGAACATGCAAGTAGTGGGAATGACGGGCGAAGCTGGCGGGAAAATAAACGGCCTTTGCGATTTCCACATCAAAATCCCATCCACGGATACGCCCCGCATACAAGAGGGGCATTTGCTGATTGGGCATGTCGTTTGCGGATTGGTGGAGCGGCGGGTGTTTGGGTGAAAGGTTTTCAAATTTGCCAACGTATGCCTGAATTTCTAAAATCAAAAAAAACTTCGCATGAATTCCACAAAGCTTTTCTTAGCTACTACCATGATAGTGACCGTGCTTAGCTGCCGGTCCATCGTAAACCCCAATGAATGGGTCGTTTCAACTGGAGATTGTTGGAACACCATGACCGTGACAAAAGCTGGTGCCTATATTCCCAAACTGTACACCCCTTGCGATAGAATGGTGATTTTGCCAGCCACGTTTCTGTCAGCCGATTTTTCCGTTGAAACTAAATTTGAAAATCGGGTTGCCGGAAGCATCAACCTGACCTACCAATGGCGCATTTCTGAGCCTATTGAATTCATCAGCAGTGCAAAAAGCATCACCTCATCGCCAACCGACGAAGACAAAAAAATAGATGTCAATATCCTTGAATCCATCGAAAATGCGGTGGTTGATAAAATGATAATTGATGTTATCCGGGAATACACCCCCAATAAGTCCGCAGGGCTGGATGAATTGACCATCGAAAAAGATGTTTTCGAACTATGCAAGAATAAATTCGCTAACAGGGGGGTAGAGTTTGCTTCTATGTCGGTCAACGTGAATTTCTCCCCTCAAATAGAGGAAGCCTTGGATGTTATTTCCGCTTTGAAGTTTTACGAATCGTATGGCGAGAAAGAATTGGGCAAGGATGTCATTCGGGCAAAAGCAGGTTCAGCCAATATCGTGACGCAAGTTTCGGAGTGATTTCTACCGCCGCTATGCTGGAGAAACCGTGACACGTATTTTTGCCTCAAATCGTTGTTTTCCAACATCTATCGAAAGTTTAGCCACGATTTTTATGATTGAAAACAAGTCAGCCATGCTTGTAAATGAAGCAAATGCATCCATCAATGACCCATTTACAACTCGATTTGGTTCAGTCATGTATATGAATGCTTCATTTCCACGTGATTTTGTACTTTTCTCATACACGATTGGGACATTTATAGATGCATTCAAACCATTCTGATATGCGTTTGCGCCAAATTCATCTTTCATTGCCCCATTGATAGCTATGTTTGAAGCATTCTGATATGTAAATGGAGCATTCATATATGCAAATGAAGCATTTCCATACGAAAATGGAATTTTCATGGTTGTAAACGCTTCAAACTCATACATCAATTTCGTAGGCATGCCTGCCAATACCCCAGCAAATACTGGGTTTTTCCACATCTGCCCTGCCACCATTACCGACCCAATGTCACGTGATTTTTCAACTAGCCCTTTATGAGCATTTTGAAATCTGTGACATCGGGTTGGGAAAAAATACCTTGATTTTTTGCCAAAAAAACAGCGTTTTACCTGGTGAGGCCAATGAAAACGGCCCTGCTGCGGCCTGCTCACCACCGCCCCCGCCATGCGGATTTGCGGGGCACGATAGGAAAAAAACTGTTCAGGGCCATTCCTATTTTGGAAAATTGATATACCTTCACCCCCGAACTAAACGACCAAAAATGACGCCCGCAAACCTCCCATTCATTGCAGCAGCACAAGACTTTCCAAGTTTGCGAAACTTGGAAAGTCTGGCACATAAAGACCTGTCATCCCGACAACTTGTCGGGATGACAGGTCTTTCTATTTTCACCACCCAAACACTGCAACATGGCTAAACAGCAAAAAACAGAACCAGAAGAACCCCTCGAAAAAAAACTCTGGAAAACCGCCGACAAGCTCCGCAAGAACATGGACGCTGCCGAGTACAAGCACGTCGTGCTCGGCCTCATCTTCCTGAAATACATCTCCGACGCCTTCGAGGAACTGCACCAGCTACTGCTGGAAGGCAAGGGCGACTACGAGGGCGCCGACCCCGAAGACCGCAACGAATACCTCGCCGAGAAGGTCTTCTACGTGCCGCCCGGCAGCCGCTGGACCTGGCTGCAAGGCCGGGCCAAACTCCCCACCATCGGCAAGGACATTGACGATGCGATGGACGCCATCGAAAAGGACAACCCCGCCAGCTTGCGGGGCGTTCTGCCCAAGGTGTATGCACAGGAAAAACTCGACAAGGCCAGCCTCGGCAGCCTGATTGACCTCATCAGCACGGCCACGCTGGGCACGAAGGAGGCGCAGGGCAAGGACGTGCT
>JALHQW010000047.1:0-34848 GCA_022841745.1 Saprospiraceae bacterium
TTGCCCATCGGCAAGGCTCAACGGCAAAATTTATCACGAAAACTGGCTTCACAACCTCCTCATATCGGCTTCGATTGGGGGGGAAGGTGGCCATCACTACAATCCGTTATAGTCAGCATAATTCTTTGGCATATAAAATCCGTACACAAGTCGGTGCGCTCATAAGGCCAAAATATGTGGCACGTTTAAATGCTTATACCGTGGAAGACCCCCACCCTGAGTCCGAATATGGCATCATGTATCCAGATATTGAGGTAGCCCTTCAGAAAAATATTGACATTGCCATGGAGCCAATGGCCGCTCATGCTGATTATGAAACCTCTGGTACAATTGAGCCCCCAAGCCTTTCCATTCCCTTTATTTCAAATATTGAAGTCAAAATCCCTGTCATAGAAATCCGTGATGCTGACCAGAACAGGTTGGTCACCTGTATTGAGATTTTATCGCCTGTTAACAAACGCCAGCCAAGGTTGGCGGCCTTTCTTGAAAAGCGAAGGAAAATGCACAAAGCGGGGGCGCATTTTCTCGAAATTGACCTCCTGCGGCGTGGGCTAAGGACGGTCGAACACGACAAGCTGAAAGCAACCGACTACCTCGTGGCGCTCACAAGAGCCAAATCATCCTGCACAGATATTTGGCCCATTTCATTGCGCTCCGCATTGCCTACAGTACCAGTGCCGCTATTGCACCCAGACGAAGATGTTTTCCTTAACTTACAACAGGCACTTAACGAGGTTTTTGAAGATGCTGCCTACGAACTTTCCATTGATTATAAAAAAGAACCGCCCCCGCCCAAAATATCGGAGGAAGACTTGGCTTGGATGAAATCACGGCAATGATTTCCTATAAGCCCTGTGCCGCCACCACGCCACCAAGCTCAGCACCGTCAGGCCAGCCGCCGTCCAGTAAACCCAATCGGGCACGGGCACCGGGTCACCAGCAGCATAGGAGTGCAGGCCAGATAGGTAGTAGTTCACCCCGAAGTAGGTCATCATCACCGAGGCCCAGCCGAACAGCGTGGAAACATTGAACGCATAAAGGCCCCGAAAGCCGGGGATGAAGCGCATGTGCAAGATAAAGGCATAGACCAGAATCGTGACCAATGCCCAGGTTTCCTTGGCATCCCAACCCCAGTAGCGGCCCCATGATTCGTTGGCCCAAACGCCGCCGAGGTAGGTGCCCACGCTGATCATCACCAAGCCGCCGATGAGGGTCATCTCGCTCGTCCAAGTCAATTCCTTGATGATGCGATAGACGTTTTCGCTGTTCTTCTTGGTGGCCACAATCATGAACACGAGGTTCAGCACCCCGATGATGGCGCCGAGGGCAAGGAAGCCATAGCTGCCCGCTTCCAAAGAGACGTGAATGGTGAGCCAGTAAGATTTCAGCACTGGGACAAGTGGCGTGATTTCGGGGTCGAGGTAGCTCATGCCTGCCACCATGAGGATGACGGCGGCCAGTACGGTTGTTGCAGCGAGGCTGCCAAAGGATTTACGACCAAAAATAAGGCCTGCTAAGGTAGTCGTCCAACCGATATAAATCATGGACTCGTACCCGTTGCTCCACGGCGCACGGCCCGCCACATACCAGCGCAGCCCGAGTCCAATTGTGTGCATTAAAAAGCCAAATACCAATAAAGCAATAGCAATATTGCTTGGTGTTTTCAAATTTAAACCCGGCTTAAAAATACCAGTGAACAATAATGTCAAGAACAACAATGACAATATGCCATAAAAACCGCTCAAACGTCCAAAAACATTGAGTTCATTGAGCAATAATTCCGCTTTAATCTTGCCCTCTGATGGCAATATATCGCCCCCTGTACGACGCTGGTATTTGGCCAATTCATTGATTACTTTATCCGCCATGCTCCAGTCATTATTCAATACACCCATTTTTAATGCAGGAATATATGCGGGATAAAACATTTCGATAATACTACCCTTAAATGCCGGATTATCGAGCATGGCGGGGTCGTCGGGGACGGCGCTCTGCCAAGTATGCGTGGAGTCGCCCGGCACTGGGAACACCTTCATGAACCTGCCCGAAAACACCATGCTGGCGATGTTGATTTTTTCATCCAATTTCACCACTTCCTTCTCAAAAACGCCCCGGTCTCGCTGCGGCGTGTTGTAGGCTTGACGGACGGCTTCCCGGAGTTTGTACTCCCCTTTTTCACTGAAAAAATCGGCATAAGTGGCCAAGGCTTTATCCACACCGAGGATGTTGCGGACCTCTTCGTGGTGGCCGAGCTTGATGAGGGGGATGTGGTACCACTCCTGCGGGTTATAGGCCATGCCCAGCACGATTTGCTCGGAGCTAAGGCCGAAGAGGCTTTCCTTGCGGGCCAGTTTGCGCATCACCTCGTTGCAGAAGGTGTTCATTGGCTTGAAGCGGCCTTGGTAGTCCTGCATGATGAGCTTGCCGAAGGTATCGGCGTGGCGCTTGTCAATGATACTGGCAGGGGCGTTCTCGGCATGGACAGCCGTTGCAAAGCAAAGGAAAAAGCCGACGATAGCTGCCGTCAAGTTAGGAGGTAACTCCAATTTAGGAGGTAACTTTGAGTTACCTCCTAAATTAGCATCAGTCTTGGCTCTCATATTCTTCAGATTTTTTGTTAGCTGCGTAAACCGGGTGTTTTTTCCAAAAAACAACATCACCATGCCCAGCGTGAGCAGCGCATAGCCGATGTAGGAGATAATGGTGCCCGGCGCATCGTAGTTCACGCTGAGGTAGGTGCCACCCTCATCGGGGTCGTAGCTGGACTGGAAAAAGCGGTAGCCGCTATGGTCGAGGATGTGGTTCATGTAGATCCGCTGGTTGCGGTTGATGTTCTTACGGGGGTCAACCAGTGTTACCTCGCTGGCGTAGCTGCTGGCGTTGTCGGTGCCGGGGTAGCGCTCCAGGATGAAGTCGTTGAGGCGGATGCTGAAAGGAAGCTCGACCCGCTTGGCACCATAGGCCACGGCCACACTGGCATTGGCGAAGTCGGCGACCCGTGGCTTGCCCTCCACGCCTTGGCTTCCCGTTATGAAAACCTTACGCTGCTCATCGCCCATCGTCAAAATCATCTCGACGCCGCCCGTGCTGTTGCTGGCCATCTTGCGGTCGGTGGAGGTGACCTCGGCACGGGCATGGGGGCTGTATGCCCCGAACACGAAGCTGTGCTGCCCATCGGAGTACATGCTGCGGAGGCGGAGCGGATGCCATTGCCCGGCGGGCAGCGAGTCCTGCGTCTGCGTGGCCATCACCATTTGGCTGAACGGCACATCGGCAAGGAAGTAGAGGCTGTCGTTGCGAAGCTGGATATTGAAAGCGCCGAGCATTTCGGGATTGCCGAAATTGAAGTTTGTGCCGTAGATATTCGACTTGTCCCCTTCTTGGAGAAGGTACTCCTCCCGGCCCTGCATCCCTGCGATGACGACCTTCAGCGTGGGCAGGCCCTTGTCGTCGTCCACCATCGTCTCGGCGGGGTTGGGCATGAAACGGGTGACCTGCGTCCTCAGTTTTTGGTCGCCAATCAGATAGGACTTATCAAGTTCATTGTTGCCCAAGGAAGCAAACAGCACTGGCTCGTGGAAGCTGTAGGTGCGGCCACCGATTTTCACCTTGTAGTTCAGGTAGGTTTCCCGGCTTAGGAACGAGTTGGAGGCGCTGCCTTCCCGGATGCCCATCATGCCCTCGTAGCCAAAGTACCTCGTGACCCCAGCCCCTATGAGGATGATGACCATGGCGGCATGGAAAAGGAGCAGCGACCATTTTTTCTGCTGAAACATGCGGAAGCGCACGATATTGGTAATCAGGCAAATGCCAAAGAGCGCAAGCAGCAACTCGAACCAACGAGCAGTGAAAATGACTTTCTGGGCGGCACTGGTGCCAAAATCGTTTTCCACGAAGGTCGCCACGCCGATGGCAGCGGCGAAGAGGATCATATAAAGCCCAGCAGCGGAGGTAGAGAACAGTCTATCGAACAGCTTTTTCAGCAAACTCATGCTTTGTGTATTGAAAATTGTCCGCAAAGTTAGCAGTAAGCCTTCCTGCTTGTCTCACATCGAACTATACTCAGCGATAAAAATTGCCCGTTCGGGAGGCTTTAGGCAAATAGACAGCTCAAATCAAGCTTAGCGCCAACTGCTTTTCAAAATTTTGTTTTCCTACGCAAAGGAGTTACCTTTGCCCGGATTTTTACGGAGGTAAAAAATTTGCAATATAGCAAAAGCAAATCATAGTTACAAATCCTTAAAAATCAAGTTCTTAAAAATTATTTTATTTCAATTGATAAACACTTGGGAAAATGCGCCGTACAAGTGGCGGCATTAATTGTCTCATCGTTTTTTCACGAAAAAATTTTAAAGTTCATAGCACATGGCTCTGATAGGAAAAATTCGGCAGCAAAAATGGTTATTGGTGGGTACGTTGGCAGGAGCGTTGATCCTGTTCATCGGCATGTTGATGTTCGACAACCCTAATCAAAACTTCTTCGGAGGCAGCCAGACCACGGTCGGCGAAATCGAAGGTGAAAAAGTGGATTACCGGGAGTTCTCCGGCACCCACGAAATGCTCTACTCCAACGGCGGAGGCGACGGCTACAGCGACAGGGCCTTCCTTTGGAACTTCTATGTTGACAACGCCATCGTCAAAAAAGAAGCTGAGAAAATCGGCCTCGGTGTCAGCAAAGCGGAATTGCTTGAACTCCAGTTCGGACAGGACGAGAGCAAACTAAGCCCGGTCATCGCCAGCCGCTACCGCAACCAAAGCACCCAGCAACTCGACCGCCAGCAACTCGACCAGTTGAAAGATCTCATCACCAACAACAAGATTGACCAGATGATAAAGGACAATCAGTTGGTGCCTGATTTCAAGTATCGCTGGGCGCACCAAGAGAAGGAGGTCATTAAGGACCGCCTTCAAAAGAAAATCACCAGCATGGTGGAAAAAGGCATGTACACGCCTACTTGGATGGCCGAGGTCATTGACCTTGAGCAGACCCAAAACGTGGACATGATGTACGTGCAGGTGCCTTTCGACGAAATCGAAACAAAATCCATCACCCTTTCCGACGACGACTACAAAGCCTATTTCGACGAGAACAAGGCTTCGTTCAAGCAGGACGAAGAAACCCGCAAAGTGGAGTACGTCACCCTTGAGGTGAAAGCCACTGCCAAGGATTCTGCGGACATCCGCCAAAGCGTAGCCGATCTTATCCCAGGCTTCAAATCTGCCGAGAACGACACCATTTTTGTTGAGAACAACCTCGGTTCGATGGACGGTGCGTATGTGAAGAAGGACGCCCTTAGCGCCGTCATCGCCGACTCCGTGTTCGGGATGCCAGTAGGTTCGGTTTATGGCCCCTACTTGGATGGCAATGCCTATAAAGCCGTGAAGATGCTTGGACGAATGATGGTGCCCGACTCAGTGAAGGCCCGCCACATCCTCCGCCCAGCAACCGATGCCACTACCTTGGCTGCTGCGCAAAAAACGATTGATAGCCTCAAGTCTCTGATTGAAGCCGGCACTGCCCGTTTCGATTCTTTGGCTGTAAAGTTCAGCTCCGACGGCTCTGCAAGCAAGGGCGGCGACCTCGGCACCTTCGGTCCGGGCCGCATGGTGAAGGAGTTCAACGAAGTTTGCTTCTACAAAGGAGAACCCGGCAAGCTTTATTCCGTGGTAACACAGTTTGGCGTACACCTCATTGAGGTGAACCAACGCTACGGTGGCAGCAGCGGTGTAAGCGTAGCCTATATTTCTAAGGACATTGTGCCGAGCCAAATCACGCAGAATGCCGTGAAGGATGTTGCCACAGAAATACAAGAGCAAAGCAAAGATTTGGAATCGCTTCGCAAAGCCGCCACTGCAAAGGGTTTCACGATGGAAACTTCCTCACCCTTGAAAGTGAACGACTATACCATTGGCGCACTTCCAGTTGGCCAGGCCAGTCGTGATATGGTGCGCTGGGCCTTTGGCAACGACCAGAACGTTGGTGATGTGGACAAGGGCGACGTATCTCCAAATATCTATAGCTTCCAAAACCCTAACGAGTTCTATGTGAACAAGTACGTGGTAGCTGGCCTCAAGAGCATCATCCCGGCAGGCACCCCATCTTGGAAAGACGTGAAAGAGGAAATAGAGCCAATGGTTATCAACCGCAAAAAGGCTGAACTCGTGAAGCAGCAAACGCAGGGCAAAGACCTCGCTTCCATCGCTGCGCAATATGGCGTTCAGGTGGATACTGCCACAGCCATCACGTTTGCCTCAGCATTCCTGCCAAAAGCGGGCAACGTTGAGCCTAAAGTGGTAGCTACTGCCTTCAAGATTGACTTGAACAAAGTAAGCGAGCCAATTGTGGGCAACACGGGCATCTTTGTCATCATGCCTACCAACAGGACGGCAGGTGCAGCTTCGGGCAACGTCGCCCAGGTTCGCCAGCAAAGCCAGGTGGGATCAAGGGGCATGGTCAGGAACCAGTTGATTCAAACCCTGCGAGGCAAAGCCGACATTGATGATAACCGTTCGAGGTTCTTCTAATACTTGATGATTAATGAATGAATGCCAGTCGGCAGACAGGGTAGAATGATGAATCTGCCAACGAAAAAGGGCTTCCAAAAATGGAAGCCCTTTTTCGTTTCCACCGCCGTCAACCGTCAACCATCAACCCTTCTTTCAATAGCGGTATTGATGACCTCGCAGGCCATCTCGATTTCTTCCTCGGAAATGGTCAGCGGCGGGGCAATGCGGAGGCTTCGGTCATTGAACAAAAACCAATCGGTAATGACACCGTTTGCTACGCAATCAAGAATGATGCTGCGCAAAACGGGAAACTCGCCCACCTCCACGGCCATCAACAGGCCTGCACTGCGCACTTCTTTTATGGCAGGGTGAACAAGCAGTCGCCTGAACAGCAACTCGTTTTCCTTTGCTTTTTCCCAAAGCCTATTTTCAGCAATGAACCGCAAGGTGGCCAATGCCGCCGCACAGCAAACCGGGTGCCCGCCGAAAGTGGTAATATGACCCAAAGGCGGCTCGTGGCCCAGCACCTGCATCACTTCCCTCGCTGCCACAAAGGCTCCAATGGGCATTCCGCCGCCCATACCCTTGGCCAGCAGCAGCACATCGGGCACGATGCCGTATTGCTCGAAGGCCCAAAGGCTGCCTGTGCGGCCATATCCCGCCTGTATTTCATCGAAAATGAGCAAAGCACCAACCGCAGTGCAGCGTTTGCGCAGCTTTTTCAGATAATCATCTTGGGGCAATCGGACGCCCGCCTCAGCCTGTACCGTCTCCACAATGACGCAAGCGGTGGCGCTGGTGATGCGTTCCAAATCTTCTTCACAATTGAAGCCAATATGCCGGATACCAGGCAACAGCGGGTGATAGGCTTGCGTGAAGGTCGTTGGCCACATGAGGCTTGCAGCGCCTTGTGTACTCCCGTGGTAGGCCTCACGGCAGGCAACGATTTCGGCCCGTCCCGTGAAACGCTTGGCCAGCTTCATCGCCCCTTCGGTGGCCTCGCTGCCAGAGTTGGTGAAATAGACAGCGTTGAGCGAATCGGGCAGCAGGCTGGCCAGTAAGGTAGCCAGTTCCACCTGTGGCGATAGCACAAACTCGCCATATACAAGGGTATGCATATAGCGCTCGGCCTGTTCTTTCACGGCCTCCACCACTGCCGGGTGCCCATGCCCCAGTACGCTGACACTGATGCCAGCGATGAGGTCAAGGTAACGCTTGCCCGACCGTTCGTATAGAAAGGAGCCTGCTGCCCGCTCGATTTCGAGCAGCATGGGAATATCGCTGGTCTGGGCTACGTGCTGGAGGAACTGTTGGCGAAGGCTGGGCATGGTGGGGGATAGGGAGATTAGGAAATTAGGAAATCGAAGATTCACGCCAGTAAATTGGAGTTTTAGTATATTTGGAGGAGTAGGGATAATTTCACTTGTTTTGGAATTATCGTTTCCCCAAATCTTAAATTTTTCCCAAAAATACGGCTCAAAAATTGAACGGGTATGGGGGAAATGCTTAAAAAATCTCATCTAACCTCCGTAATCCATCTTCGCTTGGGTTTCGTACATCAGTAACAAAACGAAAACAAGGGTAGCTTTGCGGCGTTTTTTACGTCAAAAGAACTTTTCGGACGCTGGCAAGTTTTTCAGGATGCTAAAAACCGCCAGTTTGTCGTTCTGTCAATGCTTTTTGACCAACAAAATCCAACAAGGCACTACGGCGAGTTGAATTTTACCAAAAAACTAAATCAGCAACGACCATGTCCCACACCCACATCGCATCACCATTTATTATGAGTCTTAAATATTTAAAGGTTTCCTTCGCAATTGGCTTCCTTTCGCTGCTCTTCATTGGTGGCGCTGGTGCCCAAAAAATCACCACCCTCAAGGGAAAAATCCTCGATGCCGACACGAAGGAACCGATACCCTTTGTGAACATTGCCTTCAAGGGCACGAACATAGGTACCGACTCCGACTTCGACGGCCTATACTTTTTGGAATGGGGCTTTCCCACCACCGACAAGGTGGAGTTCTCCTGCGTGGGTTACGAGAGCCAGACGGTGACCGTCGTCGTGGGTGAACGCAAGTCTATGGATGTTTTCCTGAAATCCACTTCATTTACCCTAAAAACAGCAGAGATTGTAGGGAAGAAGGGCCGCTACAAGCGCAAGGACAACCCCGCCGTGGAGCTAATGCAGAAGGTCATCGCCCGCAGGGACGAAAACCGCGTCGAGGCTTCCGACTACTACGAGGTGGACCGCTACGAGAAAATCCAATTCGACCTCAACAACTTCGACCCTGATGCACTGCGCAAGCGCAAGTATTTCAAGGACTTCCAGTTCATCCTCGACCAAGTGGATACCTCTGCTGTGAATGGAAAACCCTTCCTCCCCATTTTTATCCAAGAAGCCTCCGCAAAACTGTACTACCGCCGCGAGCCCAATGCCTATAAGGTAAACCGCCAAGGCATGAAGGTAACCGGCATGAAGGAGTACGTGGACGACAAGGACCTCAACGACATGCTCCAGGTCATGTACCAGAGCGTGAACATTTATCAAAACGACATCCGGCTGCTCGACCTTTCCTTCATGAGCCCGCTTAGTACTTCGGCTATCAGCTACTATCAATTTTATATCACGGACAGCACAGCAGTGCTGAACGGCATACCAGTCACGAAGGTCTCCTTTTGGCCTGCCAATAAGCAGAACATTGCCTTCAAGGGCGACCTTTTCATCACCCGAGGTGATTCTTCCTATGCCGTTGTGAAGGCAGATTTCGGCATTACGCACCAAATCAACGTCAACTTCGTACAGGACATGCGGCTACAGCAGGAGTTTGCAAAGCAGCCAAACGGCGTGTGGGCACGCACCAAGGACGTGGTCGTGATGGACTTCTCCGTGCTGAAACGGGGGACCGGCTTTTATGGCACTCGCACCACCAGCCACCGTGATTTTGTGTTCGGGCAACCTAAGCCCGAAGAATACTATTCAGGCACAGAGACCGCCGTGGAAGACCCCGCTCAATACAGCCGTGACGAGACTTTCTGGCAGGCGGCAAGGCACGAGCCATTGACCAAGAAGGAAGCAGGCGTCTATCAGATGATTGACACCTTGCAAAAAGTGCCCAGCTTCCGACGCACCATGAAGGGCCTCGGCCTGCTCACCACGGGCTATATTGCCGTTGGGGCATTCGACGTGGGGCCGGCGGCCAATTTTTACAGCTTCAACCCCGTGGAGGGCGATCGCGTTAAGTTCGGCGGTGAAACGAATCTCAAGTTCAACAAGAAATTCTTCATCGGCGGCTATGGCGCTTATGGTTTTAAGGACGAAGAGTTCAAGTATTTGGCCAACTTCCTTTATTCTTTTAAAGATGATTTCAAGCAGAACCCCCGGCACTACATCAGGGCGTTTTACCAGAAGGACGTGAACCTCGTCGGCCAAATACTGCAACTAAACAGCCCCGACAACTTCTTCCTCTCCTTCCAGCGAGGTACCCGTGACCGAATGCTGATGAACAACAAGGCACAGCTTGAGTACTTCCTCGAAACACCGAGCCACTGGAGTTTCCATGCCACCTATACCAATAACAAGATAAGGCCGATAGGCTCTACCCTGCTGGCATACGAGGACGAAAAAACGGGCGAAACGGCCTATCTCGACGGCTATACCAACAGCGAGGCGGGGGTGATGGTGCGCTTTGCACCCAATGAACAGTTTATTCAAGGTCGTACCTACCGCTCCCAGCTATACAACAAGCATCCCATTTTCATCTTGCGCGCTAATATTGGGATGAAAGGAGTGCTCGGTGGCGACTACGCCTACCAGGGCGTTTCGTTCAACATCATCAAGCGGTTCTACATGTCGTTCTTCGGCACATCGAGGGTTGATTTCGAGGCGGGCAAAGTCTGGGGCAAGGGCGTCCCCTATTTTTCGCTCCACCTCCCACGGGCCAACCAGAGCTACTTGTTCCGCAGCTTCAACTTCAACATGATGAACTACCAGGAGTTCGTCAGCGACGAATACGTCCAGTTCATGTTGGAGCACAATTTCAACGGCTTCATTTTCAATAAAATACCCCTATTGCGTAGGCTAAAATGGCGGGAGGCGTTTTCGTTCAAGGCCATCTATGGCCGCCTCACAGACAACAACAACCCCGATGAGAATCCCAGCTTCATCCAGTTCCAAAATGACGAGGAAGGCCGCCGGGTGAACAATACTTTGGAGAGCAAACCTTATATTGAAACGGGCTTCGGCGTTGGAAATATCCTGAAAGTGCTCCGGGTAGATGCCGTTTGGCGCCTCACCCACAGGGATAAACCTGAAATACCGACTATGTTCGGCATGAAGGGCTTCGGCATACGGTTCAAGTTCAAGGTGGAGTTTTAACGGCATTTACGAAGTAACTCAAATTTGCCTCCCAAATAAACCCAAGCAGCGTTTCAGCGAGAATTTACATTATGCTTTTCAAATTCCGAAGCCTTGAAACATTGTATTTTTGCCTTCGAAAAAAAGCCTTGCGGCTATTTTGCCGAAGGCAAACAAGCCCTAACAGCAATACTATGAGTGCGAACATTCTGAAAAAATACGGCCAACCTCTCGTTTACAAGGTCATCAACCCGCTCATCGAGCAACTGGTGCGGTGGAAAGTACACCCGAACACCATTACTACTATCGGGCTAGTCATCAATACTTTTGCCACCATCATTTTCATCTATGGCGGCAAGTATGGTGAGCGCACCGACCACTCCTATATCGGTTGGGCTGGCGTGGTGATTCTCTTCGCTGGCCTGTTCGACATGATTGACGGGCGGCTGGCGAGGGTTGGCAAGATGGACTCGACGTTTGGGGCGCTGTACGACTCGGTGCTCGACCGCTACAGTGAGATGATCATGTTCCTTGGCATCTGCTGGTACCTTGTGGCACAGAGCTATTTCCTTAGCTCACTCTTTGCCTTCATCGCCCTCATCGGTTCAGTAATGGTAAGCTACATCCGGGCAAGGGCTGAGGGCCTTGGTGCCAACCTCGCTGATGTGGGCATGATGCAGCGCCCAGAGCGCATCATCATCATCGGCGTATCGGCCATCGGCTGTGGTGTCTATTCGGCACTCGGCGGCAGCGAGGTGAAAGTGGAAGTGGACTGGCTGCCCATCCCGCTATTCGAGACCATCACCATTTTCACGTTCCCTATCATGGTGCTGGCCGTGCTGACGAATATCACCGCAATCAACCGATTGTTGCACAGCAAAAAAGAACTGGAAAAATAAGGTGATTCGTGATTCGTAACTCGTGACTCGTAATTCGGTCGTGACATGGGAGCCGAATCACGAATCACGAATCACGAAAATCGTTAATGCAAAAGCACTTTTTAGCCTTCCTTTTAGTCACGTTCGCAATGGTCTTGCCCGCTTTTTCACAAGGCACTGCGAAGACAGGCCCGATGTCATTGGCAAGCCGCCCCGCTGACTACCCAACTCCACCCAAATCTTCTTATAGCTTGTTTTTTATCCAGCGGAACAAGAACAAGCATACCATCGTCTATGACGCTAAAATGAAGAACGGTCAATTGGATGCCACCAGCCCCATAGACAATTATTGGATGCGCTATTACAGCACAGGTACGGTGCGCAAGGAATTAGGCTGGGCCGAAAAGAAATTCGCCTATGGCTACAACAGCAAGAAGGACGGAACTGGCAAGGGCTTCAATATAAACCTAACCGCCTACGATAAGCGTAAAATCAGCCTTAAGTTGGACGAAAAAGGCCAACCCATTGCTACCATGACCATTAATGGTAAAACCTGCCGGCTAAGCTATATTTGGGTATATGCCGATGATAGCGGTAGTTGGCCGAAGGTTTTCCATATTGACCTGCACGGCACCGAACTCACCACCGGCAAGAAACAAACAGAGCGCATTAATAATAATTGAAAACGATAGACGGTGGACGGTTCTCCTTGTATTATGATGCTTTGTTGCTACGCAATAATTTAAAAGGCCATTCTCAAACTGCTTCCTACATTTGCCGCATCACGGCTTTTTTACTTTTTACTTTTTACTTTTTACCTGAAAATGGCAATACCCTACGCCGATGTTTTGGCGCATACGGAGCAATACCTGACGGATTTTTTTCAGAAAAAAATCGGGGCTGAGTATGTCTTCCATGACTTCCAGCATACCAAGGGCGTACTGGAAGCCGTCACTGAAATAGGGGTCGGGCACAACCTCGAAGAGCGGGAACTCAGCCTGCTTAAGTTGTCTGCTTGGTTTCACGACAGCGGCTACGACCAAGGCCCTGAAAGGCACGAGGAGCGCAGTTGCCGCTATGCCGTCAATTTCCTTTCCAGCTTCGACCTACCCGACCAAGACCTTGATGTGATTACCCGCTGCATCATGGCCACACAGCTGCCGAACAAACCCAAGGACCTGTTGGAGGAAATCATCTGCGACGCAGACCTGAGCCACCTCGGCAAGCAGACCTATTGGGACAGGACGGGTCGCCTACGGCAAGAAGTGCTGCTGACCCGTAGCAAGATGCCCACCGAACAAGAGTGGGTGCAGTTGGAAATAGAATTTTTAAGCAATCACCGCTATTTCACGACAGTGGCCGAGGAGCTTTATAATGGCCGCAAGCTCAAGCATATCAAGCAGTTGCGCAAGCAACAGCTCCGCCTCGATCCCGCTGGCGTGGCCTTTGTGGACGACCTCGCTCGCAAGGACAAAAAACAGAAAAAGGGCAAAGACTTGCTGGAAAATGGAGGCAAAATGAGCTCGCAGTTGACCTATGCGGAGATAGGGCGGGGCGTAGAGACAATGTACCGGGCCAGCTACCGCACACATATCAACCTAAGCGCCATGGCCGACAGCAAGGCGAACATCATGCTGAGCATCAACGCCATCGTGATTTCAGTTGCAGCTCCGCAATTATTTCCACGTTTTGAGCAATATCCTGAAATTATAGTGCCGAGCATGCTCATGCTCTTCGTATGCGTGGTAGCAATGGTGTTGGCCATCCTTAGCACCCGTCCAAAAATCACAGAAGGCAAATTCACAAGGGAAGACATCGAAAACCGCAAGGCCAACCTACTCTTCTTTGGCAATTACTACAACATGCGGTTGGATGATTTCCATTGGGGCATGATGGAGATGATCAAGGACAGAGACTTCCTCTATACTTCCATGACGAAAGACCTCTATTTCCTTGGCGTCGTTTTGGCTAAGAAGTACAAGTACCTCCGCTATTGCTACACAGTTTTCATGTATGGGATTATTGGGGCTTTGGTAGCGTTTGCCGTGGCATTTTTGCTCTAAAAGCCTCCCAAAATTTGAGGCTACATCATAAGTCAATTTTTCGCATTCTGCGAAAAATTTAATTTCAACGCAGAGACACAGAGGCGCAGAGTTTGAAATAATCCTCTGCGCCTCTGTGTCTCTGCGTTCATTAATATGTTGGGCTTTCGGCCCAACTGACTTATAATACAACCTCCTTCATCCTCCTATATAGTTACCGCTAAAAAAAGAGCCTCCGGGCGGAGGGCTGCCGGAGGCTCAGTGCTTGAAACCATCGTTTGGTTCCTATGTTAAGGCCTATCAGCCACAACAATTCGCTTTGAAATAGGCTGTTGGCCTTTCTCGGAAATCCATAGTAGATACTGGCCAGTAGCTAAGTTGTTGAGCTGTAGTTCAACAGGTTCGCCGCTGCCTTCCACTTCCCAAGTCTGTACCGTCCTGCCGTTGATGTCGAACAGGCGGATGGTCGTTTCATCGTTGCCACCTGCACTGAACTCCAAGTATAGTTTGTCTGTGGCTGGGTTCGGGAACACCTGAACATCGAAAGCAGCTTTCACTTCCGTTTCTACTGATTCCATGTCGTTGTCATTCCGGTCAGAAACCGGGGTGTTGCCAGCCTCATTGTTCAGGTTGCAACCTATGGCCCATTCTATGGCTGCATCAAAAAGCTGCTTCCCTTTACCAGTCAGCAAGGTTGGCGTATCGTCGTTGAGGAAAATGGACACCCTGCGTGCTGGCGCCATGAACCCACCCTGCATGGCTGTGTTTTTCTCGTAGCCAAAAACACCATTCCAAGCGGATTGCCCAGCTACAGAAGCAGCCTTGATGGCGGCTGCGTTGTTGGTAGCCCCCCAGCGAATCCATACGCCCGAAGTGAATACCTGAACCGTACCACTTAGGCCAGCCGACAATGGGTGGTTTGTGTTGTTGATGACCAAATTGCTGTAGGTATCGTTCTCTCCGTAATCCGTTTGCGCAGTGGTGCCTGTCATCTTCAAGTCATCCAGTATGTAGCTTTCCCAAGTTACGATAGGCACGGTCACATTCGTGAACTTGGTGTTCACATCTGTCGAGTTGACGGTGGTACTGATGACCACAAGGCCCTTGCCCGTGGCATCAGAAGCAGTAGCAGCCGTGGAGCTCTTGACCGTCACATTAAGGCCAAGCGATTCCAACCTGCTTTTCACCCAAGTGTCACCCGTGTTTAGGGTCGTATTGCCCACCACGAACACCACATCGGGGTCGCAGACGCTGCTGCCACCACCTGTTGCGGTAGCACAGAAATCGTCCACGTAGAGGCAGCCGCCAGCATCTTTCCAGAACGAGAAGCCAACATGGGCAGCATTGATGGGTGCTACTGCCTGAACCAAGTAGAGGCTCCAGCTTGTTGCAGTAATCCCCCTGCTGGCATCCTGCCCAATCACGTTCCAGTTTGCATCGTAGAAAGTAATGCTGGCACCAGCCCAGCTGGGTGAGCCTGATATTTTGGCCCTCAGTTGTAGGCTATAGGTTGCACCAGGGATGGCCGTCGTCTGGTTGCCAGCACCGCCACCAACCGTCGAGGTACAAACTTGAGCAGCCCTCGTGCCAGCGAAGACCTCCGTGGTAGTGATGGTTGCTCCGTTCACCCAGTCCCAATTGGTGAAGCTGCTCTCGAAGCCCGGGTTCAAGCTGCCCAGGATATTATTCGAGCAAGTGGGGAACCCAACGGTGCTGGTGAGGCAGAACTCATCGGCGTAAAGGCAGCCGTTGGTGTTTTTGGAAACCCATACCTCCATATAAGCTGCCGCATAAGGTGCATTGGCAGTAACCGTGTACTGGGTATAGTTTGTGGCAGTAACCGCAGCAGATGGAACTGAAAGCTCCACCCAGTTTTTATCGTAGAAACGCATACCTACAGAAGCAGTGGCACTCGACACCCTCGCATTTACCTTCATGGTATAGCTAACACCCGGCAAGGCTGGGAGATATTGCGAAATGCCACCAGCGGAGTTGCAGATTTGCAGCGACCTCGTTCCTGCATTGGGCGAGGAAGTGGTAGTGCTGGCGTTCTGCGACCACGTCCAGCCATCGGTGCCTCCGCTTTCAAAGCCGGGGTTCACGAGCATATTGCCTGTGCAGGTTGACGAAGGTGCGCACTCGTTGGCTGCTACGGTGATACAATTGCTTTCCCCATCCCAGTTGGTACAGCCAGCCCGGCGTGAGCAGCGGATATAGTATCTCGTTGTGTTCGATGGCGCAACCGTCAGTGTAGGCGAATTTGAGTTCGCCACTTCGGTCATGTTGCTCGGATTGCAGTCCAGGGTACCAGAAATCCAGACATACTCGATAGTGCCAGTGCCACCGGAAGGAAGGGTCACGTTGGAAAACGAAACCTGGCCGTTGGAGCAGGACTTGGCGATGGTGCCACCGTTGGTGACATTGTTGCAGGTGGTGCAGGTGGTAACTGTTACGGCAATGGTCTTGGTGGCGGTGCAACCTGATGCGTCTGTCATTGTGACGGTATAGTTGCCGCCCTGTGCAGCGGTGATGCTGTTGGAAATCAATGCGTCACCACCTGTATTGCCCGTAGCAGTGAAGCCGTTCGGGCCGCTCCATTGATAGGTAGCTAGTCCGTTCGGGTTAACAGATAAAATCACCTTGTTGCCAACACAAACCGACACGCCGCAAGTGGTCAGGTTCTGCCATCCTGCATCATTCACATTTGCTTCGCAAACGGTGTTGCTGATGGTACAGGGTGCGCTTATGGTAAATGTGATAGTAGTTTGGCTGCAAAGGCTTCCTTGTGCATCATCCTGTGCGTACAGCTTCACATTGAGGCTGTAGCTGCCTGGTGTGAGGGAAATGGAACCACCCGTACCAGCGAGGTCGTATGGTATGGCATTTTCTGTCTTCGTACTGTTCACTGGCCCAGTAAGGGTGAACACTGCACTCTCAGAACTTCCGCTTACCGAGGCCTGTATATTGTAGGAAGCAGGCAAGGAGCTCACGCTATAGGTGCCGCCATTTTGCAAGGCAAAAAGCGAGGTGCCATCCACCTTGACAAAAGAAAAGCCCGTCACTGCTCCGTTGCAAGCTGGTGCCAAAACAGTAACGGTGGAAGTACAAGTAGAACTAAGTCCAAGCGAGTTCGTAACCGTCAGGGTCACGGTGTAAGTACCCGGCTGGCTAAAGCTGGTTGGTGAAACATTATAGCTCGTAATAGTGCCCGTGCAGCCCGGAGTGGAGCCGTCGTTCACCTGTTGTCCAGTGATTTGTACCGCTTGGCCAACGGCGGTCAGCTGCAAGGTGACGTTTTTGCAAACAGCAGCAGGTGCCTGGGTACAAGGCGGGCAGCCCGTTGCCCAAAAGACAGCTGCATCAAAAAGTGCCCAACCGTTGGTAGCTTGGGAAGTTGCATCATTGTTCTGAAGGTAGAAGCCGACCCTGCGTGCCGGTGCCGCCAACCCAACCATGGTTGCACCCGATTCATAGCCGAAAATCATGGTGTGGCTGGAATTACCGGGCGTATAACCTATTTTGACTGCCGCTGCCGCAGGCTTGCCCCAGGAAACCGTTTTAGCTGCCGAGTAAATTGTCGAAGTGCCAGTCAGTCCTGTGGCCATTGGATGGGTAGGTGACTCAATGGTTATTTGCGTGACACCCGTTGTTTTACCAAAATCCACGTCTTTGGTAGATCCTGTCATTTTAAAATCATCAAACAGGTCGTGGTGGTTATTAATGACGGGTACAGCAACGTTGGTGTATTTAGTGTTCACCTTGTCTTTTGAAACAGATGGGCTGATATAAACCAAACCTTTTCCAGTCGCATCGGCTGTCACAGCCACGTCATCATCCTTTGTGGTCACGGTATAGCCCAAGCTTTCCAGCCTCGATTTGATAGCGGCATCAGCAGCGTTTAGGGTTGCATTGCCCACCACTAAAAGGGCGTTTTTGTTGCAGCCCGTCGTGGTGCCCGCTTGCACCACAATATTGAAGCAGCAGGACTGGGTAGTGAAGCAGCCGTCCGTTGCGGAGAAGCAGACCTGTGTCATGCCAATGGGGAAAGTGCTGCCGCTCGGCGTACCGAAGGTCTGGGCATAGGTGATGGAACCCGTCGTGCAATTGGTAGTAGCTGTTGGGTTCGGAAAGGTGACTGCTACGCCTGTAGCACCCGCAGGAGCCGTGGCATTGATGGTAGCTGGGCAAGTGATGGCCAGCGTAGATGTCGTGGCGTTCACCACCACATTGAAGCAGCAGTTGGCTGTTGCTCCGCAACCATTGGTGGCCGTGTAGCAAACCTGCGTCGTACCAATCGGGAAGGTGCTGCCGCTGGCTGGGCCGCTCGTGCGGTTCAGGTTGACAGTGCCCGTTGTGCAGTTGGTGGAAGTAGTTGGAGTAGCGTAGGTGGCCACGGCTCCAGTTGCACCAGGCGCTGCGCTCACGGTCACGTTGGCTGGGCAAGTGATGCCCAAAGCCGAGTTCACGGTCACGGTGAAGCAGCAGTTCTGCGTATTGCCGCAGCCATCCGTAGCGGAGTAGCAAACCTGGCTTGTGCCAACTGGGAAAGTACTGCCGCTGGCCAAACCGCTCGTCCTTGTCACTGTTACTGAACCAACGGCACAGGTAGAGGTGGCCGTAGCTGCGGTATAAGTTACCACCGTGCCATTAGAGCCAAGCGAGGAGTTCACGGCGATATTGGCGGGGCAGGTGATGGCCAATGCGCTGTTGTTGGCGCCCGTAAGACACCATTCGTCAGTGGTCAAAGTGCCCCCACTTACACATTTCTCGGCGCTGATGGTTACCTGTGTTGTGCCAACTGGTGCAACGCCCGTCAGGGTATAAACCGTAAAGTTGGTCGTGGTCACACTGGCCTGTTGCGCAGTGCCCAACACCGTGCCAGCAGCATTTTTGAAGCGCATGAACATTGTGCCACAGTGGCTCGTGTTGCTTATCCTCGAAGATGCCCTGAAAGTGTAGGTAGAACCCGCTACGGCAGGCCTCGTGATTTCTAACTTGCCAGTGGCACCCGTTAGTGCTACCGCAAAATTGCCAGCGGCACCGGGGCTGGTCATGCTCGCACTGGTGCCTGTATAACCAGTTAAGCCATTTTCAAAACAGCTATTGGTCAAGGTATTATTCGTGCAGGAAGCCGTGCAGGCAATGGCCGCCGTCGTGAATTTCGTGGTGGTAGTTGCAGCGCAATCCGTGGCGCTGCCAGCAGCATTTTTTGGAACGACGTAGAAATAGTAGTCCGTGCTGCCGAGCAGGTTGGTCACCGTGGTGGCATTGCTGGTCACGTTGGTGGCTACTGTTGCCGTCGGCGGATTGGTCGTGCCGAAGTAAACATCGTAGCTGGCAGCCCCAGGTGCCGATGCCCAAGCCAAGGAAACAGAACCCGGCGTCACGTTGGTGGCATTGTTGAGCGGGAGAGAATTGGCGGTACAAGTCGGTGCGGCAAATACAGTAACATTGAATTGGCAAGTCGCTGCATTCCCTTTCAAATCCAGTGCAGAATAAACAACGGTCGTAGTGCCCGTTGGGAAAGTTGCGCCCGGCAGGTAGCTGGACGTAAAGGCGGCAAGGCCGCAATTATCGGTAACGGTCGGGGCCGTCCAAGTGGCAGTAGCCGTCCCACCTGCACCGGCTGGCAGGCTGATGCTGGCAGGGCAACCCGTGATAACAGGTGCCACATTGTCCACAGCGCAGGTGTTCTGAACCGTCACTGTAAAGCTACAAGTGCTGGTATTACCTTTTTTATCCGAAAACTGATAGGTCACCTGCGTAACGCCGAGCGGGAAGGTGCTGCCCGGTGTGTAGTTGTTGTTCAAGGTAACAGGCGTGCAAGCATCGGTGGCCGTTGGTGCCGTCCAAGTTGCGGTAGCAGAAGTGCCGTTGGTCAGCAGGCTGACATTGCTTGGGCAACCGCTGATGCTTGGGCCAGCCGTGTCTCCGGGGCATGGGTCGTTGCCGACGGTGATAGTGAAGCTACAGGTGGCTGCGTTATTAGCAGCATCGGTGGCCGAATAAGTCACGGTCGTTGTGCCAACTGGGAACACTGAACCCGGTGTGTGCGAAGCTGTGAAATTCACGATTCCGCAATTGTCGCCAGCGCCTGGTGCGTTCCAGAAGGCCACGGCGCCGTTGATGGCCGTGTTGGTCGGCAGAAAGATATTGGCAGGGCAACCGCTGAAGGTCGGCTTCTGCGTATCGCCAACGCAAGGGTCTTGCGCCGTAATCGTTACCGTGAAGCTGCAAGTGCTACTGTTGTTGTTGCCGTCTTTGGCAGTGTAGGTCACGGTCGTGGTACCTACTGGGAAGGCTGTACCAGGGATGTGGGTGCTGGTCAGGTTGATGGGCTTGCAGTTGTCGTTCGGTGTGGGCACTGTCCAAGCTACTGGCGTCAGGTTGGCCAGCCTTGGTGTGCTGATGTTGGCAGGGCAGCCCGTGAAGGTCGGCCCGGCGGTGTCGCCCGTGCAGTTGCTGCCAGCGGGTGTTTGGCGAACGTCAATGCGGAACTGGCACTGGTTCGGGTTGCCAGCTGCATCGGTGAAAGTGTAGGAAACGCCTGTGATGCCAATTGGGAAACTGCTGCCGGGTGTGCGGGTTGAGGTAACATTGACGGTGGAAGAACAATTATCTGTGGCAGTTGGCGCAGTCCAAGTGGCAGTTGCCGTGCTGTTCGGCGTGAAAATGATTTGGTCTTTCGGGCATCCGCTGATTTGTGGTTCCAGCAGGTCAACGGGCGTCACTTGCGCAACGCAGGTGAGGCTATCCCCCAATCGGGTACGGATGAGCAAGTTGACGTTCTGCACCGTGCCGAGGTCCGTACAAGTGAAGACCGGACGGGCAATCCAATTGGCGAGATAAATAATATTGGCGCAGCTATCGGAAGCCTCCAAAGCCACGATGGCATTGGCATAGACCTTTATTTCGCCAGCGATGTCGGCGCCATAGCTGCCGTTCTGGCAAACGGCTGGCGCATTGGAGGTAAGGGCCGTCTGCGTGTAGCCGCCTTGGTTGTTGATGGCATTGCCCGAAAGGGTACCCCTTTGGAACAAAAGGCCACGCTGCTCCAGGTTGCCACCCGTGTTGTTGATGCTGCCCGTGTTGCTGATGGAGGAGCATTCGTCCACGAGGGTTTTGTCGGTGTTCACCAAGGTGCCCGCATTGAGCAGGTTGCCTGCTTGCAGGAAGAAAAGCTCGTTATTGGTCAGGGTACCGCCAGTGGCATTGGTGATGTCGCCGGGGTTGAACAGGAAGGCATTGTTGGTGAAGCTGCCCTCGTTGCGGGTACGCACCGTGTTGACGAATTTGCCGTTGTTCACCAAAACGCCAGTCGTCTTGTTGTTGAAATCCTGCACCACGTTCACCGTACCGCCCACGGCGTTGGTGAAGTTGGCGAAGTTCGACCAAACGGAGCCGCCGTTCACGTTCAGCGTGCCGCTGTTGGTGAAGGTGCCATCGTTGGTGGCAACGTCGTTGGTGCTGATGGTTCCGCTGTTGTTGAAGGTGGAATTATTATCAATCAGTGAGCCGCCAAAGCTGAGGATATTCCCGCTGTTGGTGTAGGTTCCGTTGTTTTCGATGGTGCCGAAACTGTTGATGGTAGCCTGGTTGGTAAAGCTGCCCGCATTGGCGATGCGGGAACCAAAGCCCATGCCCAGTGTACCGCCCGCCCGGTTGAAAAATGCGCCGCCCGTGCGGTTGTCAATCAGGTTATTATTGTTGAAAGTGTTGAAATTGTTCGCCTCGCCCTTGTTGACGAGGGTATTTCCGTTGGTAAACGTACCATAGTTCTGCAAGAAGCCGCTGTTGTCCAGCGTGCCGCCGTTGTTCAGTTGCGCACTGGCATTGACGGTGAGCACCGTTCCCGTGGCCACGTTCAGCGTCACGTTGTTGGCGAAACTGCCGTTCACGGTCATCATGCCGGATGCGTTCACTGTACCATTGTTGGTGAAGTTGCCATCCACCTGCAAGGTTGCAGAAGCGCCCGTGATGCTGAGCACTGAGCCGAAGTCGTTGGTGAAGGTACTGCCGCTGCTCACCGTGAGCGACTTGGTGTTGAGCACTTGGTTGTTGTTGAAACTACCTTGTGTCTGCACCGTGCCGTTCAGGGCGTCAATTGTGCCGTTGTTGGTGAAGCTGCCCCGGTTTGTCAGCGTGGAGGACACCGTGAGCGGACCGCTGTTGGTGAAGCTGGCCCCGGTCTCGTTGGTGAAATTGGCTCCGGCCACCAAGGTCATCGTGCCGAAATTCTGCACGGTGGCGTTGTTGGTGAGACTGCTCCCGGCGTTGAAGGCGAAGGTGCCGGAGCTGGCAATGGAGCCGCCTGCAGCCACCGTCACCGGGGCCGTGGTCGTTATATTGCCAAAGGCCGTGATGCCGAAGTCCACGGTGAGCGGACTGCCAACGAGCACCGTCACGCTGCCCCCTATGAGGGCATTGTTCCCGGCGGCAGGAAGGCCGTTGTTCCAGTTCGCAGCCGTGAACCAGTCCCCGTTGTCGGGGCCGACGTACTGCGTTTGGGCTTGCATGTGGGCTACCCCGAGCAGGAGCAGGCACAAGCACGACAAGTAATGCTGAATGCGCATAGTGTTTGTTTTGGTTAACAATTTGTAAGTATCCGTGTGGACGCATGAACCCCTATCTCACCGTATGTGAGGGCTATTTTTCAGCGCCTGAATTGCCAAAAATTGATGTAAAAAGAGACCGAAATGAAACCTGAAAACGGTACGCAGTGAGTGAGGAACACCTATGGCAGGAAAGGGCTGCCGAGTTGTTTTGCTAAAATTAAATGGAGACCAGAATATGCTTGCCGGGTAGTGTGGAGGGGGAGATGGAAACGTAAGTTATATAAAACGCCGGCTTGTTCCGAAGGTGCAAATTTAGTGTTCAAAGACTACCAATTCAAAGTTTTTCCAAAAATAAAAATGAGCCCAATGTTTAAACTCGTTGAATATCAATAGGTTGCGTTTTTCAAAGTTGCTTCCGCAACCAAATCCTGCTCTCCTCCAACGGTTCTCTTTCTTCATAACCCGTGATTTGGAAACCGTTTTTCAGTGCAAAGACGAGCATGGCCTTGTGGCGGTTTCGGGTCTTGAAGTTGATGCAGGTATAGCCTTGTTTCCTTGCCCAATCCTCCTGTGCCTCCGCCAATACCTTGGCCACCCCGCTGTGGCGGTATTGCGGCAGCACCCCTCCCAGCCATGAGTAGAACTCGCCGTCCCGCTCGTAGCCCAGCTTGAACCCCGCTGGCTCGCCATCCAAATAAGCTGCTAAGGAAAGATGGGGCTTGCCTGCCAAGCGTTCGGCAATGGCCTCAGCAGAATAGGGGTCGCTGAACTCGGGGAGGGAGGCCGAGAGGGAGGCAATGAGGGGGATAGGGGCGGTATGCATTAATTGCACTGACACGGCTTTAAAATAAGAATTGCAATAGGTATTGCGGCAGATGGGTTTGCGTAAATGGGGTAGGCACTAAGAAAATTGATTCAAATCCAACGGTCTTCCAGCATGATGCACCAGCAAAATATCAACTTGCTGGTCAGAGACGATATAATATACTAATCTGTAGAAGCCAATAATGTGCTCACGGATGTTCGGATGCCCCATTTCAGGCACTATCCTTCCACTTCTTGGAAACGAAGCAATCAGTTGAATTCTATCAAAAATACGCTGAACTTGAAGCTTCGCCGAATTTTCGGATACAGCTGACCAGAACTCAACAAGTTGATTCAAATCTTCCTTTGCCTTGTCTGTCCAAGTTATTGCAGCCATTTTTTGTATTCTTCTTTTACAACCTCATGGGTTGTGGTCTGCTTGTTTTTTGACTGTTCTAAAGCAATTTCAAGTTTATAGAGGAAAAGCAATTTTTCCATCAATTCGTCCAAGGAAAAATTGTCCGGCAAGGATTTGATATGCTCGATGACGGTCTCTTTAGTTAGCATTGGCATTAATTTTTCACGAAAATACAGGATTTGGACAGAACTTCAAAAATGGAGGTTCTTCTCCAATTGAATAATGAGGTGTAAACTCCCCCATCACTTCAACAATCTGCTAACCGTCTGCTGAAATACCGTACTGAACACCACACCACGGTGCCCTTCTTCCAACTTAACCAAGTTGAACAGCTTGGGGTTGATGGCCTGCAATTTTTCGGAACAATGGAACGGAATGACCTCATCGAAAATGCCATGAAACAAAGTGACGGGGAAATTGACCTTCCGCAAATGCTCCTCGTTGCGCAGCGGATATTTCAATAAAAAATCAGGGAGAAAGGCCGCTTTTTCATCCTTCAAGTCCACGACGCTGGTATAGGGAGCGAGCAGCATCAGTTGCTGCGGCTTGTTTTGCGATGCGACATAACTGGCCATGCCCGACCCGATGGAGTAGCCCACCACTACGATGCGGTCTTCGGAATAGTGTTTTTTTAAAAAATCATAAGCGGCCTGGGCATCGCTGAAAAGCTGCTCCTCCGACACAATCTGGCCATCACTCTTGCCAAAGCCCCGATAATCGGGCATGAAGATGTCGTAGCCGTTGCCGGCCATGGACTGGGCTTGGTGGTAGCAGCGGCGGTTGCTTCCCCGATTGCCGTGCAGGTATAGGATGGCACCTTCCGAGGTAGGTTCTTTCATCCAAAGGCAGTTCATGGAAATGCCATCCTCCACGGGGATTTCGACCTCCTCGCCTTCGCTAAAAGCATAATCTTCCGACAGTTTATCAGGATGAAAAATGATGCGCTCCTGCGCAAAGTACAGCAGGCCGCACACCAGCGCATAAAAGCAAAACAGAACGATGCCCAGTATTTTTAACCACTTCATAATCAAGCATTTCAAGGCGCAAATATCACTCAAAGCAGGGCAAAAGGGTAGGCCCTTTCAATAGTAAATTACGAACGCTACCCGACGGTTTTGGGAATAGCCCTTCTTGGAATTCCCCTTTACCAAAGGGCGGGAGCTACCATAACCTTTCGAGGTCAGCCGCTCTTGGCTTACGCCCTGTTGCGCTAAATAATCAGTCACTACCTTGGCACGTTCCTCCGACAGGGTTTGGTTCATCTGCATGTCGCCGATGATGTCGGTATGGCCTTCCACCTTTAGCTTATAGCTGGAGTTGCGCTGCAAAAACCGGGCGAGGTTGTCTAATTCAGGTTTCGACTGGTCGAGCATGATGGCCTTGCCCTGCACGAAAAGGACATTCTTGGGGACGTATTTTTCGAGGGTATCCTTAGGCAGGTTGATGGGGGTTTCAGTTTGTGGCGCTGCAACTTCACTTATTGGGGGCGGAGCAGGTTTAGGCTTTTCCACTGGTTTTGTGGGTTTTGGCTTTGCTTGCGCAACGGGTTGTTGAGCAGGTTGGGTAGGAGGAGCAGTGGGCTTAGGTTGCTCTTTGAAGTATTGGGGCGCTACCACTGCAGGTTTGTCCGTATTCGGAAGCTTCCAAATCAGCGTCACCTCGCCTTCAATGAGTGCGTTGAAATATTCCACCCTCAGGTCGTATGCAGTGCCAGCCTTCATTTTCACCTGCCCCGTGGACTGTCCATTGTCGTTGAGCTGCCAGTTGTCAATCACCTGTACGCCACCAACCCATACCCTGATGCCGTCGTCCACCCTTGCAGAGAAGGTGTAGGTGCCGGTTTCAGGGGCGGTGATGCGGCCCGTCCAGCGGATGGAGCAGTAGTGGGGGTCAAGGCCGGGCACAGGTGGCACGTCGTTCCAGGATTTGTCAATATTGGCCTCGGTGCGGGTGGTCACCTTTTCCTCGAAATTGGTTCCATTGAAGTATTCCGCCTTCAAGGTGGATTGCTGCGCAACGAGCACGCACGGCATAATAAAGCATAGCGCAAGGGAAAGTACTGGTTTCATAAGCAGAATTGTTGGTAGCAATTTTGGCCATTTACCAAAATCGCCCTTTAAAAATAAGCTATGGCGAAAAGCCCATGTGCCAATTTTTCGACTGAATGGCGCTGCCCCGTGATAAAAAGCCCAACGACAACTTGTTTGCTCATGGGGTTATCCTCAAGGAGCGGGTCAAGAAATTCAGCAATGAAAGGTTGTTTTCAAACAGCTTTCCGAAAGTTCTTAACTTTCGGAAAGCTGTTTGAAAACAAACTTCCACCAGCAGCAAGTTGGGCATAGCCCCTTCATGCAAACAAAATAGGAATCACCCAATATGGATAGTAAAAACCTGTCCCTCATTCGGACAAACAGCCCATGCGTTTGACAAATATCACCCTCCCTAGCTGACTTTTCAATAGGACAAGCCTACTCAAAAAAGGCGTTGTTTGCAATAGCATAATCGCTGTTCACCTATCAAAAACAAGCAAAATGGCACGTCTGATTGTTCCTACCGACTACTCCAGCACCGCCGAGAAGGCGCTGGATCAAGCTTTGTTGCTGGCAAAAAAGCACAACGACGAAGTTGAACTGTTGCATATCGTGATTGTGCCACCTTCGGGCGAGTCTCCCAAAATTTGGGAATACATCACCGGTGAGGAGAAGCAGGAAAAGGCAAAGCTGGAAGCATTGGCGCAGGCACGTATCAAAACATTGAAATTGCCCGACACCACCCGATGGCGGGCAAAGGTTGTTTACGCCGACCGTTTTTTGCCGAGCCTGATTGGGCGGTTCGAAAAGACGAAGGCCAAACTTGTGGTGATGGGTACGACAGGCGTGGGTGGCCTTGCCAATAAAATCTTCGGCAGCAATACGGCCAACTTGATTGAGAAGGCCGAAGTGCCTGTACTGGCCGTACCCCCCATTTGGGAACCATCCGAAATAAAGAAACTAGAGTTCTGCATTACTCCCGAACAGGTGGGAGAACTTAAATCGGACATCAAGCGGTGGGCTAAGTGGTTCGGTGTCGAAAATCCGCAGGTGGTGCATTTTACCAATGTCGCCAATGCGGGCACAGGCAAGGCTAAAACGCCTTTTCCAATTAAAGCCGTGTTGACCGTGCCGACAGAACCGCTCTACCAAGACCTAGTAGAGTACAGCACAGGCTTGAAGAACACGGCGCTTTGCATGTTCGTGCATGAACGAATGACAATCTTCGAGCGGATTTTCAATAAAAGCATAACGGGCTTGGTAGCTGGCCATGTGCAGATCCCCATGCTGGCCTTGCCATTGAAGGAGGACTAACGGCATGAGGGCATCGAACAGGGTGAATTAGGCAAGGGCATCCTTGTCCCCCTTCAATCCTTCAATCCCTCAATCCTTCAATCCTTCAATCCTTAATTTCACCCAATCTCATACTCTTGCCCCAAAACAGGAATGTCAATATTGTGGAACCCTTTTTCCATGAGGAAGGACTTCAAGCTCTCTTGGCGGTCTATTTCGCCATGAACCAAGAACATCTGCTTGAGTGTATCTTGTTGGTTTCTTACAAAATCTGCGATTTCGCCACGGTCGGCATGTGCGGAGAAGGAGTCCATGATTGCCACATCGCAGCGCACCATTAGCTCCTCCCCAAACAACTTGATATGGTTGTCGCCGTTGCGCAAGCGGCCGGCAGGCGTCTCTGGTGAGGCATAGCCAACAATCAGCACTGTATTGCGCGGGTTCCCCACGCCATTGTAAAGGTGGTGCTTCACTCGCCCTGCATTGGCCATACCGCTGGCGCTGATGATGATACACGGCTGGTCAGAATTGTTGAGGCGTTTCGAGTCCTCCACTTCCTTAATATAACTAAGGCGACTGAAGCCGAAAGGGTTTGAGTCACGTAAGATATAAGTGCTCAAATCCGTGTCATAACATTCTGGGTGCGAGCCATAAATTAGGGTTGCATTGACGGCCAATGGGCTGTCCACAAAAACGGGCACCGGCGGTAGCTGACCAGCGTTTTCAAGCTGGTCGAGTATGTAAACAATTTCTTGGGTGCGACCGATGCCAAAAGCTGGGATGATGACCTTGCCCTGCTTATTCATGCAAGTGTCCGAGATGATATGCAGAAAGCGGTCTATTTCCTGAGGGGCCGCTTCGTGGAACTTATCGCCATAGGTGCTTTCGCAAATGAGGTAGTCCATCTCCTCCATCGGCTGTGGGTCACGCAGGATGGGCCTATTTGGCCTGCCGATGTCGCCCGTGAAACCGAATTTGATTTCCTTTCCATTTTCCTGGATGGTCAGTGCCACGCTCGCACTGCCGAGGATATGCCCAGCATCACGGTACTCCACCTCCAAGCCTTCCCTGATTTTGAATTTTTTTCCGTAACCGTGGGAGCGGAACAGTTGCATCGTGGCCTTCACGTCTTCCTCCGTATAGAGCGGCGCCCGTTCATCGTGCTCATGTTTGCGGCGCTTATTGAAATACTCGGCGTCCCGCTCTTGAATCAAGGCACTATCGAGCAGCATAATGGCGCAAAGGCTGCGGGTGGCATGGGTGCTATAGATGGGACCTTTAAAGCCGTCCCGAACCAATTTAGGCAAGCGCCCGCTGTGGTCAATATGCGCATGCGACAGAACCACACAGTCCAGCTTGCTGGGGTCGAACAACCAGTTTTCGTTGAAGTCCTTCATGCTGTGGGAGTTGCCTTGGTACATGCCACAGTCGAGCAGGATGGTAAAACCGTCAGCGAAGGTAAGGAGGTGAGAGCTCCCGGTCACTTCACGGGCCGCTCCGCAGATTTTTAGTTTCATCTCAAAGTTGTTCAGTTGCGAGTTTTGAGTTACGAGCTTCGAGATGAGGGGTGCTTTGACTCGAAGTCCGTTGATAGACGGCGGAAAGGTACGAAATGGCTTTCGATAAACGGGCATTTACGAAGTGGCTCAAAACTGTTGGAGCACATCCCTTATTTTTTCCTTCGGGAAACGCTTTACGGTCGCCGTATCCAAATGGTAGAAAGCCACGGTGAATGCCTGTCCAAGTGCCACCTTATTATTAAGTAGTGCCGCCACCTCTGTCACTGTTTTAGGTGACGATGCTTCCAGCCTTATCAGGTCATTTTTATACAAGTAGTGGGCATTCAGGTAGGTGCTGCTTACCACTTCATAGCGGTTGGGGGCCGTTCTGTGGAAACGGGAAACATCGTTGAGGTCAAGTTCGGAGAGGCCATTCAGGAGCCTGATCATTTTACCATCCCGAAAAAGTACGCCCCAGCGAAAAGTTGGAAGGGCGAAATCCAATTCCAATGGATACTGGATGCTGGATGCTGGATGCAAATAGGCGTTGGCGGTCGAACGGTCAATAATGGAGTTTTCAGTGCCCCAATCTTCGAGGTCGCCCATGTTATAGCACATGAGCATCCCCCGGTCAACGGGGGGTATTCCCGTCTTGTCGGGATACTTGAACTGGTGTAGGCGGATGGTGGCGGAAATTATCGGTGGACGATGGACGGTGGACGGTGGACGGGCTGACTTCGGACTGCCAACTGCCAACTTAAAGCTTTCCAACAGCGCAAAATACTTCTCCCAAGTCCGCTCCGTCCAGTCGCAATCAAACTGGATTTCGGTGGGTGGGGTTTTGGTCAATGCGGTTATTTTTTTGGCGATGAGGTGGGCCAGCGTGTCCACTTGGTGCATGGGAAGGTTCAACAAGGTGCGGTTGGTGATAAAGATGCAGGGTACGATTTCAATCCCTTGAAGGAGGGTGGTGTCCAATTCAACGGTAGCGAGGGGCATGGGTTGGGCGGCGGCTTCCTCCCAATCTACATCAAAAAATTTAGCATAGAGCTTCTTCACGCCAAGGGAATCGAGGTATTTGCGCTCGGCAGGTGCCAATTGCAGTTTGGTTTGCCAATGGTAAAAAGCAGGTATGGGCTTATGGTGGGTACCATTGGAATTGCAGGCTGCCATTGCGCAGCAAAAAAAACACAATAAAAAACAGGTTTTACTTAAATAAAAAACTGCTGAGTACATATTTCGGTTAGCCTGAAAAGACAAAGTTCTGAAAATGATGGTTTTAAGCTTTTACGGTATGCTCAAAATAACAGGGCGGAAAAAAACTGATTTTTTTCACCAAATTTAATTTGCCAACAGAATCCATTTTACTATCTTTGGCAGCTTTTTGAAATTGCGGGGTTTTTCGAGCGGAATTTATGGCTGAAACCCAGTCCAACAGAACTAAAATGGATTTTTTGAAAAATCTTTTTGAAAACCCTTCTTTCAGAATCAAACTTTTCCCTACTTTTAACCACCAAGAAAATCCCAACCCCCATAGCCTCTTCGGTCAACCTTTTTTTTACAAGACAATTAAATTAAACACACAGCGGAATGATGTTAGTAGCAGAAGAAAAACCCAGTGTCATCGCATCAGATGTAGTCAGTGAAGCCCTCCACCAATACTTTGGATTCGAAAATTTCAAAGGAAACCAAAAAGCAATCGTGCAAAGCGTCCTTGACGGCAAGGACACCTTCGTGATCATGCCCACGGGCGGCGGCAAGTCCCTTTGCTACCAGCTCCCCGCCCTGATGATGGAAGGCACGGCCCTCATCATCTCCCCCCTCATCGCCTTGATGAAGAACCAGGTGGACAGCATCCGGGGCTACAGCGACGAGGACGAGGTGGCGCACTTCCTCAACTCCTCCCTCACGCGGGTGCAAATGAAAGAGGTGAAGCAGGACATCACCGACGGCAAGACCAAGCTGCTCTATGTAGCACCCGAAACGCTCACGAAGGAAGAGAACATCGAGTTCTTCCAGAACGTGAACATCAGCTTCGTGGCTGTTGACGAAGCGCACTGTATCTCGGAGTGGGGCCACGACTTCCGCCCGGAGTACCGCCGCATCAGGTCCATGATTGATGCCATTAACAAGGAAATCCCCATCATCGCCCTCACCGCTACGGCCACGCCAAAAGTGCAGTCCGACATTTTGAAGAACCTAAACATGCGGGACACGAACACCTTCATGTCTTCATTCAATCGGGAAAACCTGTTCTACGAGGTGCGCCCCAAGGGCAAGAAGGAGGCCACGATGAAGCAAATCGTGCAAATCATCAAGACCATGCCGGGCCAGTCGGGCATCATCTACGTACAGGCCCGCAAGAGCACAGAAGAGATTGCGCAGGTGCTGAACGTAAACGGCATCAAGGCCGCACCCTACCATGCCGGCCTCGACGCCAAGACCCGCTCCGGCACACAGGACGCCTTCTTGATGGAAGACATTGACGTGATTGTGGCCACCATCGCCTTCGGCATGGGTATTGACAAGCCGGACGTGCGCTTCGTCATCCACTTCAACATGCCAAAGAGCATCGAGAACTACTACCAAGAGACGGGCAGGGGTGGCCGTGACGGCCTCGAAGGCCGCTGCATCTCGTTCTTCAGCTACAAGGACATGGCCAAGCTGGAGAAATTCCTGCGAGATAAGCCCGTTGCAGAGCGGGAAATGAGCGCCCAATTGATGCAAGAAGTGGTTTCCTACGTGGAGACGACAGGCTGCCGCAGGAGGTTCCTGCTGTTCTATTTCGGCGAAGAGTTCGAAGACCACCAATGCGGTGGCATGTGCGACAACTGTCGTTATCCAAAGGAAAAAGTGGAGGTGCAGACCGAGATGCAGCATGCGCTCAAGTCCATTCAGGCATTGGAAGAGAACTATAAAATAAAAACCATTCTTGACTTCGTATTGGGCAACGAGACGAAGGAAATGAAGGACTACAAGTTCAATAAAAAGCCGCTGTTCGGCGTGGGCAAGGAGCGGGACGAGCTGTTCTGGAACTCCGTTTTCCGCCATGCGCTCATCAACGAGTTCGTCCGCAAGGACATCGAAACCTACGGTGTGCTCAAGCTGACGGACTTCGGCAAGGAGTTCATTGACGACCCCTTCGAGGTCAAAATCCCGCTCAACCACGACTACAACAGCAACGAGGTGGACCTCGACGACGAGATGGGCAAGGCAGCCGCCCTCGACGAGACGCTGGTGAAGATGCTCAAGGAACTTCGCCGGGAAGTAGCGAAGAAAAAAGGCGTGCCGCCCTTCGTCATCTTCCAAGACCCGTCGCTGGAGGACATGGCCACGCAGTACCCCATCTCGATGGAGGACATGGCCAAAATTCAAGGCGTGAGCATCGGCAAGGCGCAGCGCTACGCCAAGCCTTTCCTCGACCTCATCGCCAAGTACGTGGAGGACAATGAAATCGAGCGCCCGACCGACACGGTCATCAAGCAGGTAGCCAACAAGTCCAAAGTGAAAGTGGCCATCATCCAAGCCGTTGACCGCAAGATGCCGCTGACCGACATCGCCCGCCAGAACGACCTCAACATGGACGAACTGATGGAGGAAATGGACGCCATCGTCTGCTCTGGCACCAAGCTGAACATTGACTACTACTTGGAGGACGAGATGGACGAGACTGTGGTGGAGGAAATCTACGATTACTTCATGGCCGCTGAATCCGACGACCCAAAGAAAGCCTACTTCGACCTGAAGGACGACGAATGCACCTTCGATGAGATACAGTTGGTGAGGATTAAGTTTTTGTCGGAATTGGCTAATTGAAGTATAAAGGAAAAAGGAAAAAGTGGGGGGGCTGCTTCACCCAAAGCGTTTGGATTAATCTACTGTGGAATTGGCTAATTGAAGTATAAAGGAAAAAGTACAAAGGAAAAAGTGGGGGGCGCTGCTTCATCCAAAGGGTTTCGATAAAACTACTATGGAGAAAGATAAAAAAGACCTTGCGGAACGGCTTTTTCGTTTTGCAGTGAGTGTAATGAGGTATCTCAAAACGTTGCCCCCAGCGATTGAGAACAATGTCATCCGTTACCAACTTTCAAAATCTGCCTCTTCAAGCGGGGCAAACTACGAGGAGTCTCAAGCAGGAGCGTCAAGGGCTGATTTTCACAACAAAGTTGAGATTGCGCTTAAAGAAATGAGGGAATCCAATTACTGGCTAAGAATGTGCGATGCACTTGAACTTGGCGACAAAGCGATGTGCAAATCACTGGTCAAAGAATCTGGCGAACTGAAAAATATCCTTGGCACAATTGCTTCCAAGACCTCCAAATGATAAGTAAAAAGTAAAAAGGAGAAAGTATAAAGTCAGGCATGGAAAGTTACAACGACCCCCACTTTGTACTTTTTCCTTTGTACTTTCAAATTTCAAGGCGAGGAGAAAGTAAAAAGTTAGACCCGGGAAAGCCGCAGCGGCCCCCACTTTTTCCTTTGTACTTTTTACTTTTTACTTCGCAAAATGAAGATATTAATCATCAACGGCCCGAACCTCAACATGCTCGGCAAGCGGGAGCCGCACATCTACGGCAAGCGCAGCTTCGAGGAGTATTTCGAGACGCTACAGCAAGAGTTTCCCGGCGTGGTGCTGCACTATTTTCAAAGCAACCACGAGGGCGACCTCTTGGACAAGCTGCATGAGGCCGGCTTCTCCTACCAGGGCATCATCTTCAATCCAGGGGCCTACACCCACACATCCATCGCCCTTGCCGACGCCATCGCTGCCATCGAAACGCCCGTCATTGAAGTGCATATTTCCAATACTTTTTCGAGGGAAGAATTCCGGCACAAGTCCATGACTGCCCCGAACTGCGTGGGCTGCATCATTGGGTTGGGACTGAAAGGGTATGATTTGGCAGTGGAGTATTTTATGTCGTGATTATAAGTGCTAAAAACAAAAAGCGCCCCTACCCAAGCCATGAGGCACTGAGTAAGGGCGCTTCACTTTTTCGTTCCACAAAGGCCTACCTCACCACCTCCAGCAGCCCGCTTGCCACCCGACCGTCCACCAGCAGATGGTAGAAATAAGCCCCGGCCTGAACGCTGCCAGCATTCCACTCCAGTATTTGCGACCCCGCTCCCATTCTTTGCTCCGCAATGGTGTGTACCAGCCTGCCATTCAGGTCATAGACGTTCAGCCTCACATTGGCCGCTTTTTCCAGTTCAAAACCAATGCTCACCCGCTCGGCGAAAGGGTTCGGGTACGCCGAAACCTTGGTCGCCAAAGCCTGCTGTTCGCCCGTGCCAGACACCAAATCGTATTTATAAACAAATCCAAAAAGGTCGGTCACGTAGAGGTCTCCCGCTGCATCGAAGGTGAAGCTGGGGGAAAAGCCGATGAAATTCCCGGCGATGACCTCCCGGCTGCCGTCGGGCCAAAGTTTGATGACCCTGCCAGCGCCGGGGAAGAAACTCAAGGTAGTGTCCACGGGGCCGAAACGGCTGAACTGCAGCACACAGAGGTTGCCGTCCTTTGGGTCGTAGCCCATGTCGGTGAGGAGCGTGAAGCCCGTTTGCCACGGCGTCAAGTTGCCACTGTTGTCGAGGTTGAAAATAGTCGAAACGCTGTCAATGAACGGGAAGCCCGTCAATTGGCAAACATAGTAACCACTGCCATCAGGTTTTGGCACTATGTCCGTGGGCACGGCGTCCATCATGGGCGGGCCGAAGGGCAGCGGGTTCGGGATGGGCGGAAGCGATGCTACCGTGCTCACTGTGCCAGTCCCTTCCGCCACTTTCAGGATTTGGTTGGCACCCGCATCCGCCACGAGGATGTCGCCATTGGCAGCCCAAGTGATGTTATAGGGGTCACTCTGGAGCAGGCCTTGGTCGTGTACGTGATCGCCGAGCTTCATGCTCAGTTCCACGTCGTTCAGCGTGAGCGGGGTACCAGGCGTGAAGTTCGATTTGTCCACCACCAGCAGCGCCTCGCCCATCGGGTGCGGGCCTTCGCCCACTACAATGAGCACCTTGTTGTTGGGCATCTGGTAGGTACGGAACGCCCCAGCTATTTCGCCCGTCAGGGGGTTCAGTGCACTGGGTAGCCCTGTCATGAAGATGGTCTTTGTGCCATCCGGGGCGATGATGGTGATGACGCCGTCATCGTTGGCTTGGCCGTACTCGGTGACCCAAAGGTTGCCGTTTTCGTCCACTTCCACGCCAATGAGGTTGTTCACGAAGCCCTGTCCAACGATACTTGGCATCACTTGGGCAGTGAGGGTAAAACTTGCCATGAAAATGGCGGTTGCAAGGGTAATGAGTTGTTTCATTTGAAAAAAAATTGATTGTTAAATTGATTGATTGTTAAATTGATTGATTGTTAAATTGATTGATTGTTAAATTGATTGATTGTTAAATTGATTGATTGTTAAATTGATTGATTGTTAAATTGATTGATTGTTAAATTGATTGATTGTTAAATTG
>JALHQW010000047.1:34858-63171 GCA_022841745.1 Saprospiraceae bacterium
TAAATTGATTGATTGTTAAATTGATTGATTGTTAAATTGATTGATTGTTAAATTGATTGATTGTTAAATTGATTGATTGTTAAATTGATTGATTGTTAAATTGATTGATTGTTAAATTGTTATTCAGCTTTTAGGATAGTTTTGGTTTCGACAAAAATGCCTTCGAGGTTCAGTGTCAGCCAGTACGCTCCCGCTGGCAACCCATTGGCCGAAAGGCCGAACCGGAACCTTCCAGCAGCCTGAGGGCCAAGCCGCTCCTGCCGCAGTATCCGGCCTTGGGCGTTTTGTAGCGTGAGCATCAGTTCGCCACTTCGTGGCAAATGGGCGTGGAGGTTCCATTGGTCGGCAGTGGGATTTGGGAAGATGGAAAGGCCCAGTCCCGTGCGGCCATCCAGTGTAGTAGTGGCACTGACCATGTTTTTTTGCAAAAAAACCTTGAGCAAAACGACGCTTGCCGAAGTCTGTCCGGTTTGGTTGAAAATGAAGGGGTTGGGCTGTCCATCTGGCGTCACGATGCCCCCGACGATATGGCCGACCATCGTTTCACCATCGGGCAAGGCGTCCAGGTCAACGATGCCATTGGGCAAGGTTGGGATGCCTTCGGCAATGAGCAGTTCGGCGCCCGTGCCCGTGTAAAAGGGCAGCTCTGCATCGAAGGCCACCTCTTCGTAGCTGCCGTCGGCGAGGCGTGTGACCCGGCTGGCCGTCCTGACGAAGGGTACTCGGTTGTCCCGGATGAGGCTGTCCTCCTCGTTTAGGTAATACTGGCTCATGCCGCCGAAGAACAGCGTGTGCATCACGTTTTGCGAAGCAGAAAAAACAGGCAACCGAGCGCAATGGTAATGCGCCAAATACTGGCTGAAACCGTTGACGGGCTGGTGCCAACCCGCCCCTATTTCCACTATATTGAGGAAGGGCAAGAGCGCCAGCCCCGGCTGAAACACGCCGGAAAAGGCGCTAATGCCGCTTTCACCATTTTCAAAGATTTGGGGGACAAGGTTGTAGTCCCGGCGATGCAGGTTCAGTTCGTCCACCACCTCGCTTTTGTGGCTGAGGTGCCAGCCTGTGCTGTCTTGTTGGAGCGTGAATTTTCGGATGGCATTGGTGTAAAACTGGATGTTATTAGCCCCCGCATTAGCGGAGTAAAGCCCTTCAAAGCGGTGGCCGCCCACGAGGTAAAATGTGTCGTTGAGCATCGCCAATTGCCCCCCAGTGACAGCGAAGAACGTATCCCTAACTTGCTGAAAATGAGGCAGCAGCGAATCGCCTTCCTTCACGGCGTTCATTGCCGAAAGCACGTCAATCAAGGTCAAATACGGGTAAGTCCTATGGTCTTGCAGCACCTCGCTTCGCCCGTAGCCGCCAGTGAAAAGGAGCGTTTCGCCACGTTGACAGAACTCCATGTTCGAGCTGTACAACTGTTCCCGAAGGGTATCGGGCAACTCGGCTAGGGGCCGCTGCCAGACCTAGCCGGTAGCCGGCTCCACGACATAGATGGACTGGTTGGCGGCGGAGGATTGGAACCCGCCGTTCTTGGGGTGGAGGCCATCCTTTCGGCCACCGATGAGCAGCCATTTGCCTTCATGTTGCGCAGCAGCGAAGGAGTGCAGCCCCGGCAGCCCTGGCACGCTGAGGGTGTCGAGGCGGATGCCGAGGCTGCCTTGCGCATTTGCGGAGCAAACGATTAAAAATAAGAAGGTGGTGAAAGCTATTTTCATTTGACAAAAAGGCTATAAACCAATGGGGCAAAGTTGCGTATGCCACGGGCGGAACGGTTATCAGATTTGTCGCAAAGGGTTTCAAAATGGTCGCTTTTCCTCCCGATTTGTTCATGAATTACGAAGTCGGTACAATTTGGGATGATGGGTTATCCATTTTTTCTTCGCAAACCATACTCACCCAGTTCAAAAAAAGGGCAGGCACACAATGCCATGCTATGGTGCCCACCATTCTATGAAGAAGTCTAACTAAATCAAGGTTTGACCACTTGGGGCTGGAACCCCGCCACCCCGGACTGCCACAGCCCGAAACTCAGCATATTGGCCGCTTTTTCCATCCCCTTGATTTTAGTATCCCCCAAGCCGTGGCCGCCATCGAAGTCTGGGAAAAACAGGATGGGATTGTCGGATGCGTTCACGGCCTGTAGTTGCGCTGAGAACTTGCCTGGCTCCCAAGCGGGCACACGAGGGTCATTCATTCCAGCTGTAATGAGCGTTGCGGGGTATTTCACGCCGGGTTTCAGGTGGTGGTAGGCATCCATTTCCAGCAGGGCCATGCACTCGACGGAGTCCTTCACTGTTCCAAATTCCGACACGTTGCCGGGGCCGTTGGCGGAGAACTCCTGCCGCATGGGGTTTAGGCAGCCCACCTCTGGTATTGCGGCAGCGAACAGGTCGGGGCGCTCCGTCATGGCCCTGCCGATGAGGATGCCGCCAGCGCTGGCACCCTGGATAGTGATTTTTTTGGCTGATGTGTATTTGTTTTTTATCAAAAACTCCGAACAGGCGATGAGGTCTTTCCAAGTATTCGGCTTGGTGGACTTCTGGCCAGCCAAGTGCCAGTCCTGTCCCAATTCACCGCCACCCCGAACATGAGCAATGGCGAAAATGCCCCCTTCCAGCGTGTAGAGGAGTCCCCAAGTTGGATGGAAAAAAGGGCTGATGGAGGCACCATAAGCACCGTATCCGCCAAGTAGCACCGGGGCAGTTCCGTCCTGTTTCAAGCCTTTTTTGTAAACAAGCGATAGGGGCACTTGTGCGCCATCATGGGAAGGGACCATGATTTCCTCTACCACGAGGTCGTCGAATTCAGGGAATTTGGCCTCGGTGGTCAGTAGTTCCCGAATGAAATTGCCTGTGACAGCATCATAGCGATAGCGCTCGTTGGCTCTCGTCCAGCCCGATACGTTCACCCAGACTTCGGGGAAGCGGAAACCCTTGGTCTGGATGTTGACGGAGCCTGCGGCAAAGGGCAACTTGACTTCTTCAGCGGTTGTTTTGCCATAAGGCAAATGGTACAAATGCCCCTCCACGCCGTTTTTGTTGGTGGTGAAAAACAGGCCGCCGGAAGTGGTGGACAGCCATATCTTCTTCTCCAAAGTTTCAGGAACTACCAGCACAGCTCCACCCACTTCTGGGTTTGCCAAAGCGGTTTTCATCAGTTTCATCCGGGGCGCATTTTTACCCGAAAGAAAGTAAATGTCCTTATCCGTGGTGGCATAATGGAAAACCTCGTCGGAGGAATGGAACAGGTGCTGCCATTGGATTTTTGGCTTCTCCAAATCTGCGACCGGGGCAATGAAATTGTTTATTTTACTATCAACGGTTTGTACGCTGGCGAATAGCCAACCGTTGTTTTTGTCATACTCCACATTGGGGAATTCCTCCGGCTGGATGCCAAGTTCCGGGTATTTTTCCATCGAAAAAAACTCCCGGTCAGCGCTGGGGTCGGTGCCTACTTTGTGCAGGTAAATCTTGGTGCCCAAAAGTCGGTCGGGCTGGTTCACGTCGTTTGACTTGACCCGTTCGATGAAAAAACGGTGGCCATCGGGCAGCCATGAGACCTAGCCGCCCCATGTGCGGTCAATGTGCTCGGGGAATTCCGTGCCTGTGTCCACATCGAGGATGCGCACCTCGGCGCTCTCCGAACCGTTTGCGGAAACGCCGATGGCCACCTTGGAGCCGTCCATATTTGGGACAAATGCACTGACGGCATGGTGGGTGCTGTCGTTGTCCATAAGGGTCGGGTCGAATAGCAGTTTTTCTTCCCCGGTCACACCTTGCCGCCAATAGACTTTCGGCACGTCTTCTTCCGGCATCATTTTGAAATAAAATCTCCGATTGTTATCGGTGATGTTCATACTGCCTGCCCGCACCTTGAACCGTGCGTCGAATTCCTTCATCCTCGCCAGCAGTGCTTTGCGGCCGGGTATGCTTTCAAGCACCGACTGGGCGTGTTCGGCCTGACCCCGATACCAAGCTTGCACTTCAGGGTCATCCAGATTTTCAAGGTGGCGGTAGGGGTCGGTGATGGTCTTGTCGAAGAAAGTTTCCGTGACGGATTGGGGCTGCATCGTTGGTGGTTTTTGGGCAAACGGGTGGGTAGCCGCCGCCAGAAAAATGGCTGCGAAGAGGATTCTGTTTTTCATAAATGATTGACTTAAAAAGGTTTACGGAATTGTAAAATGGAAATTATTACCTTCTTGCTAAGCTATCAGGATTCGAAAGAGGATAAACCACAATTCCAGTGCCTTGAATTTGCTGCATAAATGCTAGGCTCGTACTATTAATATTTTCAATTTCGAGGGCGCCATTATTCACGATTGTTCCAAAAATAGTGAGGCTGTCAAACCGTCCGGTTTCGCCGAGAATTCTCAGCACGGCGCCTTTTTGAAGGGTAACGAAAGTGCCGCCTTCCATCAGGAGGGCATCAATCGGCGTCACTTCGTTTTTGATGACTGGATAAAAATCAACACCCGAAGGAATGATAACCTGTGCGAATTCATCCGGAATGCGGTTTTCGCTCCAATTAGCCGAACAGTTCCAGTCGTTGGTGCGGCCAGGCTTTCCGCCCCGCCAGGTAGCGGAGGTTTGTGCGGAAAGGCAAAAGCTGATGGCAAGGCTGATGGCAAGGGAAATGTTTGCGGCTTTCATTTGACCTACTTTTTTGTTGATGAATTTCGAGTGCTTGTTTTCATTTAATGTATACGGCAAAGTTCCAACTGTTCTTTTGCCCTTACAATCGCACGTTTGGTGGGTTTTTCAGGGAGCTATTGATTTAAAATACCCCCCAATCATGTTATATGGCAAGCAGATGGATTGGGTTAACTTTGCCCAGATGAAGTACAGGATGTACCTATATTTTGGAGCGATGCTAACTTTAGCAGCGAACCTCGGCGGGCAAAGCCTGCCCCTTGAAGCGCATTTCAACCGATATACAATGACGGAGGGGTTGCCCAGCAACAATATTTACAGCATTGAACAAGATGATAATGGTTTTATTTGGATAGGCACTGATGCGGGGTTAAGCTGTTTCGATGGGGTTCATTTCACCAATTATACCAAAGGAAAAGACCGCCGCCTTTCGTTGCCTTCCAATGCGGTGACGCAGCTTTTAAAATTGCCGAATGGCAAAATTGCACTTGCCACCCGCTTCGGGCTGTGTTTGCTCGACCCGGTGAAACGCAGTTTCAAAAGTGCTTGGATACCTTGTGAGCCGGAGATGGAGGTGGCAATAAATGGGAACCATCCGGTAGTGTTGACAAGCCGGGGGCATCTCGTAACGGGTGGCAGCGCGGGCTTTAGCGTCTTTGACACGGCCCTGAATGTGGTGTTTCATTATGCTCATTATAAAAAGGAAGACCTGAATATAACACGCATGGGCTTCACGCACGACCTGATGGCGCTTGCCAACGGCGACGTACTTATACGCGGCTGGGATGGTTTTTGGCGATACGATGCCACCGAAAACTGCGTGGAAAAACAAGACCCGCAAGCCTTCGGTGAGGCAGATTTGCAGCGGTTTCATTATTCCGGCAAAGCAAACATTTCCATTTGGAGACCTGCTTTCCCTGACAGCATCACGCTGCGAAACCTTCAAACAGGAGAGGCTAGCACCACCCGATTGAGCAAGGAAAACAAGTACGAATTGCATTGGCGTAGCACCTTACGGTTTGTCAACGATACCCTGTTGGGCTTTTCATGTTACAATTTTGGCTTTCGAACGGCAGTCTGCGACCCGAAGACGCTGCAACTGCACATTTCTAAAAACCTGATTTTCCCCAAGCTGCATTTCCACAGTTTTTTCCTCGACCGAGAGGGGCGCTGGTGGTTGGCTTCTGAGAACGGGCTGTTCGTTCAGTCTTTTTCCAAAAGCAGGTTTCGCTTTGCATCCGTGCCAACCGGAGTTGGCGATGAGGGCGCACCCAACCCCATTTCAGCTATTGTAAAAGCAGGTGATAATTTTTATGTGGGCGCTGCCCGGGCATTGCTGGTATTGGACAAAAATCTGAAATTGCTCAAATACGTCACCGCCCCTGCCGAGCTTATGCACATCTGGAACTTGCAGCATTGGCAGCCCGGCATCCTCGACGTGGGCGGCAGCGACGCCTGGATGCGGCTGCACATTCCCAGACAATGGAACGAGCCGCTTCAATGGGAAAAAATCGGGGCTGTGCAGGCAACCATCAGCCAAGTCAAAGACCTGTCCGGCGATATTTGGGTTGGCACTTACACCGGCTTGCTTCGTTACAACCCCTCGACTGGCAAAAAATATTATTATGCCAAAGGACAGCCCGACGGAGAGTTCCCATTCCAGGGTGCACTGAGAACCATCAGGACGGACAGCGGCTATATTTGGATGTGCGGGTTGCCTGGGTTTACCCGCTGGAACCCATTCAGCCAACAATTCGACCGGCATTTTCCGCGAGCGCTTGGTACGGAACGGGAAGAAGGTTATCCGTCTTCCCTTGCCAGCAATGGGGGAGAAGAACTCTTGTTTGTGTTGAATAATAACGGGCTTTGGCGCTGGTCAGGTGATGCCAGCCCAGCCCAAAAAGTGGAGACCGGTAGCCCGGCGCTCGATTTTATCCTTGAAATTTATCCTGACACCCACCCCCACCGTTTCTGGCTTCTACTGAAATCCGGACTGGCGCTGCTCGATGTGGCAACCAATCAATATAGTTACCTGACCGTTGCCGATGGAATGCCCGACCAGCCCATCATGGATGATTGCTTCTACTTAGACCCGACGACGGACAGTGTGTATTGTTGCTATCCAAACGGTATTCTGGCTTTCAGCCGCAAGGATTTCGATTTTTCCAAGCGGGCTGCGCCAATATTCATAAGTGCTGTCACGCAAATCTCCAGCGGAAAGGCGCTTGATGCTGCTGTGCGTCTTCAGTTGAAGCAGCCCGGAAACGATATTGCCATTTCTTTTGGCAGTCCGGATTTTGAGCAGGGCAGGCTGCTGACCTACGCCTATAGGCTCAATGGCGGCGTTTGGCAATCGTTGGGGAGTTCAAAATCGGTGCGTTTCGTCAGCCTTGCTCCCGGTAGGTATCTGTTTGAAGTGAAATCCATCACGCCGGAAGGTGTCGGCAGTGAACCCGAAAGGCTGGTTTTCGAGGTGATGCCTCATTTTTACCAGACCTGGTGGTTTGGCGTGTTGATGTTTGCGGCGCTTGCACTGGCTGCCTTCGGCTACTTCCGCTGGCGCTTAGGGCAGCTCCGCAAAATGGAGGCCATGCGCCAGGCCATTGCTGCCGACCTCCACGACGAAGTGGGGGCCTCGCTCACCAGCATCCAAATCCTTGCGCAGTTGGCCAGCCACCCCGATAGCGACCGCCGCAGCGAAGCCCTCGAAAAACTACCCGAACAGGTGCGCCGCATCTCGACCTCTCTCCGGGAAATCGTCTGGAACATCAGCCCCAGCCACGATTCCCTCGGCCTGCTCATCGGCGAGCTGAGCCGCTACGCCGGGGAGGTCTTTGAAAAATTGGACATCCAATATTCCATCCATGCCGACGACTTTCCCGACACCGCCACCCTCGACATGGTGGCACGGCAGCACCTCCAGCGCATCTTCAAGGAATCACTGAACAACCTTGCCAAGCACAGCCAAGCCAGCCGGGCAGCCGTCGTTTTCAAAAAAGAAGGCAACGAATTGGTGATGCAGGTACGGGACAACGGCCTCGGCTTCGACCCCGCCACCGTGCGCCGGGGCAATGGATTAGACAATATGCAGGCACGGGCAATGGCCGCAGGTGGGCAGCTCACATTGCGGAGCAGCCCCACCGAAGGCACGGAGACCACGCTGCGGCTGCCGCTGAAAGCGAAAAAGGGGTGGTGGAAAATTTTTACCAAATGAAAACAACATGGATAAAACAACCCTGTCCGTCCTAATCTACGAAGACCGCCCCGACCTGCGGGCCAGCCTCGAAATGCTACTCGGCGGCCTGCCCGACCTCGTGCTGGCTGGCACATTCCCCAACTGCAAGAACGTGGCGGAGGAAGTTCAGAAGCACTGTCCAGATGTGGTGCTGATGGACATCAACATGCCGGAATACGACGGGCTGTACGGCCTGCAAATTATCAAGGAAACAAGGCCGGAGACAGAGGTCATCATGTTCACCGTGTTTGAGGAGGAGGACAAAATATTCGCCTCGCTGGAGGCCGGGGCCAGCGGCTACCTGCTCAAGGACACACCGCCTATGAAATTATACGAGGCCATCAAGGACGTGATTTTGGGAGGGGCACCCATGTCGCCGGGCATTGCGAGGCGGGTGCTGGAGCGCTTCAAGAAACCGCCCGTCGCACATGCCAAAACCTTCCATTTGTCCAAAAGGGAAACCGAAATCCTCAGCCTACTCGTGAAGGGCCACACCTACAAGCGCATCGCCGCCGACTGCTTTATTTCGATGGACACAGTTCGGGGGCATTTGAAGAACATCTACGTGAAACTGCAAGTGAACTCTGGTAAGGAGGCTGTGGCGAAGGCGCTTCGGCACAAGATTGTGGAAGGGGATTAGGGATTGGGAATTAGGAAAATTGGAAAATTGCCTGAGATATCAAATCAAACCAACATGAAATCATTTACTAATTCAAAATTCTTTAATGGCCTTGTAGCATGTTGCCTGTTGTTTTTGGTCAGCACCACATCAAACGCACAGGCCGACACCACTGCCGAAACGGGCCTTTTCGATTCAGAGGAAATATTGCATATCACCCTAAGCGGCGATATGCGCAAATTATTAAGAGACAAATCGAAGAACCCCAAAAACTATCCATTGGTACTTTCTTATACCAACGGCGACAGCGCCAAAATTGCCATTCCTGTGGCGGTAAGAACAAGAGGCAACTTCAGGAGGCTGCAAGGGGGTTGCGAATACCTGCCGCTGATGCTTCATTTTCCAAAGTCAGGGGAACACTTGTCCACTGTGTTCAAGAATCAGAAAAAAATGAAGCTGGTGATGCCATGCAGGGGTGAAAAATACGTCATCCGGGAATGGTTGGTGTATAAAATCTACAACTTGGTGACGCCCAAAAGCTTTAGGGCACGGTTGGTAAAAGTATCCCTGATGGATGAAAAGGACAAAAAACCCGACCCTCCTTTTTATGGGATTTTGCTGGAAGAAGAAAAGCAAATGGCGAAAAGAAACGGGCTGGTTGCAGTGAAGCGAAAGGTGAAATCACACCAGGTACAGCGGGATGCTTTTTTGAGCATGGCGGTGTTTGAATACCTAATCGGAAATACGGACTGGTCCGTTCAATACCAGCATAACATCAAACTGCTGGCAGCGGATTCCATAGCTCTTCCCACCACAGTACCATACGATTTCGACCATGCAGGCATCGTGTCCGCACCGTATGCCCTTCCTGCGGAAGAACTGGAAATGAAGTCGGTACGGCAGCGCCGGTACCGGGGGTTTTGTCCACGAGACTTGAAAATATTTGAACCTGTTATTGCGCACTACAACCAGTTAAAACCCGATATCTACCGGCTTTATATAACCTGTGCCTATCTCGATGCTGAATACATTAAATCAACCGTCAAGTACCTTGATGAATTTTATGCAACGATTAACGACCCGAAAGCTTGGCAGAAAGAATTTACTTATCCATGCGACCCACATGGGATGGGCAATGTGGTGATAAAAGGCTTGAAGGAATGATAAGTTAGCATCAGCCGTGGCAATCTTCTCTGTACCCATAATTTCACCTCCCCCAGTGGGTAAACGTACAGTTTTAGCGAATGAATCCAGATTGTAACTATTGGTTTATCAAGTCCGCTCAACCTCCCCGATCAGCCATTCCATGAATGCCTGCCTCCGACGGTTGGCGAGCGGGACTTTGCTCCCATCTTTCATGACAACATATCCGCCATCTTCCTTCATTACCTTTCTCACAAAGCTGCGCTGTACGATATGGGATTGGTGGATGCGGAAAAAGCTGTCTTCAGGCAACAGCTCCTCATATTCCTTGAGTCCCTTTGAAACAACATGGCGCTCGTTGTTCAAAAGATAAAACGTCGTGTAACAACCCTCCGACTCCAACCGCACGATTTTTTCAATTGGAAGAAATACCAGCCCCTCTTGCGTGGAAAGCACGATTTTTTTCACTTGGGGCTGCTTGCCTACGGCGAGCAAGTGTTTTAGCTTTTCAACGTGCTGCTCAAGGGATTCGGTTTCCAGTTTTTCAATGGCGGCTTTCAATTCATTAGGCACAATGGGCTTAATGAGATAATCCAAGGCGCTGTACCGAAATGCCTTGAGCGCAAACTGGTCGAAAGCAGTGGTGAAAATGACCTTAAAGTCGGGATGGGGAAACTGGTCGAGCAAGTCGAAGCCACTGCCGTCTTCCATTGAAATGTCCAATAATACACACTGGGGGCTGGCTTGCCGGATGAGCTGGACGCCCGACAGCACCCCGTTAGCTTCGCCAACAATGCTTACCTGCGGGCAAAGTTCATTCAGGATTGTCCGAAGGGTTTGACGAGCATGCGACTCGTCGTCAATGATGGCGATTCGTTTCATAAGACTGAATTAGTGGTTAATTTATGACCGTAAGTTTATCCTGATTTTTGCCTCCACCCCGACGGCCTGCCCATTGGCGTCCAATAGGTTGTAAACATCAACCATTGAATTGCCCCGATGGTCGGAAAGCAGCTCCAGCCGCCGCTGGGTGATGCTCATCCCTACCGATTTATGGGGTTTGAGCGTCGCCGTTTGGCCATTTTCGGGCAGTCCCGTACCGTTGTCCCTGATGATAATTTCGAGGACATCCTTTATTTTCTCAAAATGGACTTCCACCCTCCCACCGCTTTCCCTGCCTGCCATGCCATGCAGCACAGCGTTCTCAACATAAGGCTGCACGAGCAGCGGTGGAATTTCCAGATCGAACAAATCCAAGTCCTTGCCCACCTGTACAATATAGTCAAAACGATGGTCGAAGCGGAGCTGCTCCAACTGAAGGTAGTTTTCAAGCAGTTGCACCTCATCCTGCAAACTGGTCTTGCCCGACACCGAGGCATTCAAAACCCCACGCACGAGCCTTGCAAAGCGGCCGAGGTAGGCAATAGCCTGGTCTCGGTCGTTTTGCAAAATGAAGTTCTGGATGGCGCCCAGGCAATTGAAGATAAAATGCGGGTTCATCTGGGCTTGCAAGGCGGAGCGCTCCAGTTCGGTCATTTGGTGCTGCAATTCGTTTTCCCGTTTCAGTTGCCTTGTGCGGTACTTGTAAATGCCAAAACCTGCACCCATTACCACCATTACCACAAAGCTGCGAAACCACCAAGTGGCCCACCACGGCGGACGGATGGTGAAACGGTAGGCAGTCGCCTCGCTCCAAAGGCCGTCCTCGTTTTGTGACTGCACTTCAAACAGCCGCTCGCCCGGCGACAGGGCGGAGAAGTTGACGCTGCGGTTTTGTGTCTGTATCCAATCGCCGCCATCCAGCCGATAGCGATAGGGAATGCGCCCGCCCATCTTGTAGTTGATGGTGAAATAGGCGATGCTCAGGTTGTTTTCCCGGTGTGAAAGCTGGGCGGGAGCAGTTATATCCAATAGACGAGTACCCACTGATATTGATTTCAAAATAGGCTTGGCTGAAACAGGGTTGGGTTTTTGTTCCGAATAGCGGACAAGTCCCTTGGAAGTGGCTATCCAGACGTCTTTCCCTTGCACCACCACCCGGTTGATTTCGTTGGAGGGCAGGCCATGAAATGTGGTGATTTGCTCCACCTTCCGGTTCCCCCAAGAGCCACTGATGCGGTTCAGGCCGTTGAGCGTGCCCGCCCAAGTGACATTGTTTTCATCTGTGAAAACACACTCCATCATGTCCGCAGTTAGGCAATGCGCCGTGGAGATTTGCTCGAACCTATCGCCTTTCCAAAACACCACCCCACCGCCCTTGGTGGCCACGGCCAAGCTGCTGTCTGGCCCTAGCGCGATATCCTCCACCCGCAACGAGAAGGCAGGATGCAGGGAGCGGCGGTCGTGCAGGGAATCGTTTACCAGTTCAAAAAGCCCGTTTGGCCTACCCATCCATACCCGGCCAGCATGGTCTTCGCGTACGATTAAGGTGCGCTGGTCTTCGCCGTAATGGGCCACTGTGAATTTATTCTGCTGAAGGGACAGTCCAGCGAACTCTTTGTGGCTAGACACCCAAAGCATTGTAGCCTGTGGATTGGCAGTGATTCGCTTGGCAGCAGCCAGTCCTCGGTACTTGTTCAAGATAGGTGGGGGCACCCAGTTGTTCCCAACAAGTCTGTACAAGTTTGTTTTGCCTACCCAAAGCGTCTGGCGCTGTTGGTCAAAGAAGAGGTCATAGATGAGGTCGGTGGAGGGAACGCTTGGCAATCTGAGGAGCTGGTTCTTTTTTAAATCGAGGTTGAACACATCGCCATTTCGCAGCCCAAGCCAAAGCTCGTTTTCGTCTTTTATGGCAATTGATGTAACCATCTCGTTGGTCAGGCCAGCGTTCTTGTCAAAGATGGCAATAGAATGGGCCGGCGTATAAAATAACCCTTGCTCCAAGGTCGAAAACCACCAGCCCCCCACTTTGTCTTGCAAGATAAAATTGACACTTAGACCGGGCAACCAAGTGGCTTCAGCCTCTCCTCGCCACAGCGCATCCATGTCCCGAAATATTTTCAGTCCATTGCCAAAGTGCGTTCCCACCATAATGGCCCCCTTTGCTCCTTTGACTACACAAAGCGGCCAGTAGGGTGAGTCCGCATGCCAACAAAGGCTGTCTTCCTCAAAATAAAGTAGCACATTGTTCCTTTGGGCAAGGCGCTTTTCAGGGTCAAGTAAAAAGGCATGAAACCCAAGCCCACCTCGGTCATATTGAGCCCGGATAGCTTCAAATGAACGCAATCCTTTCTTTGAGTGAAAATGAAAAGGGGGCAGAACAGATTCCTTGAGTAGCTTCAAAATATATGGCATAACAGTATTCCTAACGGGACAATGGATTGCCGTGTAAATACCTTGGCTTTCAATTTCAAGACCTGCAACATATAATGGCGTTGTGTGCAAGTATTCCCGAATGATGCGGTTCCCAGCAATGGAGAAAATCCCTCGACTACGCATAGCAATATGGACTGTGTCGCCCGCCCCTTCCACGATAAATCCTTCTCCTAAAAAAGCGCCTTTCTGGTAAGATTTAATGAGGTGGTTGCCTGCCCAAGCCATAATGGACTCGCCTTCGGCGATATAGAGGTTGCCGCTCATCGCCTGCATCCATACCCGCCCCTTGGTGTCGAGCCGCAGGTGGAAAATGGTGTTTTCGAGTAGCCCATCCTTTACACCAAAATTCCGAAACGCATAGCCATCGAAGCGACTGACGCCGTTGTCGGTGGAAATCCAAATATAGCCTTGCTCGTCCTGTAGGATGCTATAGGTCTCGGAACTGGGCAGTCCGTCGTCGGTAGTGTAATTGCGGAAAGCGGGGTGGGGCTGCTGCGCATTAATGCAGAATGGCATCAACACACTGACCCATAGGAAAGCAAAATGAAAAAAGCTGGTTGTTCTCAAGGGGCGATGGGTTTTCTTGGCGGAAAGATAGTTTGGGGCTTTGGGATTGCATAATGAAAAAATGATGGCGGGAGGAATCTCAACTTGGAAAAGCAGTAATCAACATTTTTTTTGAATGCTCCTCAACATGGTTTAACCTGATTGGCACAGTAGGGCATTTACCGGATTTAGGACGAACACCACCGAATGTGGGATGGATGTAAGCGAATTTATAATGGGCATGCAGGGTGACAGTGATAAGCCTATTTTCACTAAAAGTTGTAATAAAAACTTGAATATAAGCGCATTGAGCTATTCAGGCTCATCTGTGATTCTATCCCCATCAATAAGGAAAGCAATAGGCAAGTTTTCCTAGGAATACAATACGGGATTTGTCAAGCGCACCAAGATTTTCCCGACAGGAATGAAACCTGATAAAATGGGAAGCAAAATCATTATTCCTTTGGGAATAAAGATTGAATATGGGTTTTGAGGCAATCCCATTTTGGCAATAATCAATTAATCTAAATCAATTTTAATACTGTCCCACCCTTGGCATCCATTGGAAGCACGGTTGTGGCAGAAAACCCAAAATTATTTGATGTGAGACCATTTGAATCCCTCTCTGTGATAGGCCTATTTTTGGCCTTTTTATCCTCTTCCTTTGCACAGCAAACATGCAACAACCGGGCGTTAGACTTTGACGGCGTGAACGACTACGTTCAAGTCAATTCCCCACTTTCTGGCAATGTACCGATGACCATCGAAATGTGGTTCAAGTCAGAAAGCACCTCAACTGGGGTGTGCAGCAGCACCAGTTTGGCCAATTTCAGGTGGCTGGTTGGCTGGGACGACAACGGCTTTGGCTTAGGCGACTGTAATGGCAGCTTGCATATAGTTTACACACCACTATGCCCATCAGGTACGGGCCTTTGTTCAAGCTTGACTCCCTTCCCCATCCACGATGGAGCTTGGCATCACCTTGCTGTGGTAAAAGGTGGGGGCAGTATGAGGATAGTAATTGATGGAGAACTTTTCACCAATTTCTCCGAAGGCTCCTACAACCTCTCGGGCTTCTTGCGGTTGGGCAGCAGTGGCACTGGCACCGTTGGCAAAACCTGGGACGGCCAGATTGATGGTTTCAGGATTTGGAACTATACCCGCAGTGATAGCGAGGTATTTTATTCCTATAAATGCCAATTAACTGGCACAGAACCAGGCCTCGTATTGAGCCTGAACATGGATGATGGCCTGCCAGAAGGCAATAATATGGGGTTAAACACCGTGCAGGACAACTCACCTTCAAATCTGGATGGTACACTGAGCAACTTTGCACTTAATGGTAACAATTCAAATTACGTCTGCTCAGGTATGTCCTATGACGCAGACTGTATATACGACTGCGTTGGCTGCGACACTACCATTTTGCCTGCCTGCGGCATGTTGGTGGCTACTTGCTATGGCTACGCGCCCGACAACCAGCCTGCCGCTGCATTATTTGATGTCAGGTACAATTCTGCAGCGCAAAATGGCTACGACTGGAACGACCCCTCACTCGGAGCGGGCATCGTTTCTGAAATCATCCCACCAAACTGGACGACCCAGCGCATGGGGGAAGTATTTGGAATTGCAATGGACAAGTTCAGCAACGTCTATTTTGCAGCCACTGACGTGTACGCTTGGGATGCGAACACCGTCTTCTCTATCCCAGCAGGTATTACGAGCTATACCGGCCCAGCAGGTGCAGCTGGCATTTACAAAGCTGCTGGAACTAACCTAAACCAAGTTAGCAACCTCATCACGACTATCAACAGCTCCTCCATCAACACCATCGGTACAGCAACCTTGCCCAATACGGGCGGTACTGGCAATGGTATCGGGAACATTGTTTATGATGAGCTTCGGCACCAGCTTTTCGCAACAAACTTGGAGGACGGCAGGATTTATAGAATCAACCTCACCACCGGGTTGGTGATGGATGCCTACGACCCATTCACAGGAGACGACGGGCTGGCAGGGCTTGCACCGTTGGGCGAAAGACTGTGGGGTATTGGCCTATATACCGATGCCGTTGGCCTGACAAGCCTCTACTTCAACCGGGAACGCTCCACCACCAATGACAGCGAAATATGGTCGCTCGACCTGACTGCCTCTGGGGGCTTCCCCGGCACAGGTGCTGCTGGCATCTTCGCTGGCGGTGGGGAAAGCCTTGCGGTAACTGTAGGAAACATCGAGGCAGGTGCCATCGGCAACCAACCTCGAGTCACGGATATTGAGTTTTCTATCGCTGGCAAAATGCTCGTCGCAGAAAGGCGGCACCCACACCGTGCGCATGTTTATGAGTTTGAAAAAACGGGTAGCAGCTGGAACCTGCTACGGCAGTTGTTTGTGGGTGGCCAAGTCCATCCCTCTCATGGCCAAGGCACCAACTCCGCCGGGGGTGTGGACTACGGCTATATGGAGCAGGACAGCAACGTTATATACGGTTGCGATTCTATGATTTGGGCCACGGGCAATTACATGCCTTCGCTCGGCTTCCCTTGCGGTGGGGCGAACACGGACTGCCTTTACGGACTGGAAGGAATAAGCGCCACTGGCAACAGCTTCCCACAGAACGCCTCTTCCGACATCTACATTGACCTCAACCGGAACTATAGCCTCAACGACAAGTTCCTTTCTGGCGACGTGGACGTTTTCAAGTGCTGCCAACCAAGCACCCCCACCGGGCCGCTCTGTGATGTAAACACTTGCGCCAGCGATAGCCTAAACTTCAGCACGGGCTACGACCACGATGCTGGCGCACTTTATCCCACGGGCAGTTTCGATGCGTTTTGGACCTTATGCGAGTCACCTGACAATAGCATCTCAGTGCCGAGGCCAGCATACGTCGTAAGCCCAAATGGCGCTTGGAACACGATGCCCAACACCCAATGGCTGTCGGCCTACCCGCAGTCACAGTTTGAGCAAAACAACGCCGACCCCTATGTTTTCAAGACCTGCTTTTGCGTCTGCGAGGACAGCACGGTGGTGACGATTGACCTTGACTTGTTCGCCGATGACACGGCCCGCATCTACCTAGCAGATGCCAATGGAGCCATCATCGAATACCTTGGGTCGGCCATCCCAACTACGGGCGGTTTTGCCTTTCAGGATTCGCTGCATGTATTTAAAACGCTGACCTTGAACGAAGGCACCTATTGCATTCGGGTGGAATTGTGGAACACCAATAGCGTAGCAATGGGCTTCGACGTGCGGGGCCACTTGCTGGGGGCCTCGCTTATTTCTTCGAAATGCTGCAATCCAAAGAGCAGCATCACTGGCGCAAAATTCCACGACCTGAACTGCAACGGCGTGTGGGACTTCTTTGGCGGCGGCGGTGGTCTTGAGCAAGAACCAGGTGTGCCGGACTGGACCATCCAACTTTGCGATGCTGCTTCGGGCGCTTTGATTGCTACTACAACGACTGATGGGCTTGGGTACTACACCTTTTATGGCATACCGCCGGGCGATTATGTGGTAAAGGAGGTACAACAAGCCGATTGGGAAATGAAATTACCATTAGGTGGCAGCTACACCATAAACCTCGATACAACCGAGGTAGCGGGCTTGCTGAACTTCGGCAACAAATACACAGGCCCATTGGCTTTCCGTGACGAATTGGACTGTATAAATGTGGGCGAGAACGCACAAATAGCTTGGGAAGGCGGCGAGTGCGACTGTTCGGTGAACATCAGCCTCCTCGACTGCAACACTGGCAGCGTGGTACTGGTACTTGGCACAGGGCTTCCCAACGCTGGCACTTACAACTGGTTGGTGTCAAACTTGCCAGAAGGGCAGTACCAAATCAACATCACCAACTGCGAGATGGACAATATTACGAGCAGTTGTTTTGACATATACCACGGTATAATGCCAAGCATTGTTTGCCCTGCAAATATCACCATCCCGACCGATGCAAACGGGTGCATGAATACAAGCTACACACTGCCCGACCCGGTTGTGACGGCTTACTGTCCATGCACCCAAGTGACGGGTTTGGGCCTTGAAAGTGGCTATGGTGGCCCGTATGCCAAGGGAGAAAACACCTTTACAGCAAACTACTACGACAAATGCGGTTCAGTTTCCTGCGATGTCAAGGTAACGGTAGTGGATGCTACTCCACCTACTGCAATTTGCCAAAATGGCCTCGTTGTTCAACTTGGCACAAATTGCAACGCAACCATTACCCCAGCTGACGTGGACGGCGGCTCGTTTGACAATTGTCCCGACCTGATATTCACTTTGAGCCAAAGCGATTTCGACCATTGCGGCATATTTCCTGTGACGCTGACGGTGGTGGACTGCGGGGAAAATGTCGATTTTTGCACCAGCAGCGTGACCGTGTTGGACAATACGCTGCCAGCCATTACCTGCCCACCGGGCATCACTATTTCCATCAGCGATGACCCGAACTCACCTGCAACGGGGGTGGCGACCGGTACGGATAACTGCGATAACAACTTGAGTTTCAGTTTTTCTGACCAAGTGAGTGGAGCTTGCCCTATCGGCCAATCTATCCTGCGGACCTGGACGGCTTCTGATGATTGTGGAAATTTGGCTTCCTGTTTTCAAGTCATTACCATTGATTGCAATTCCGTACCGGAAGTAACTTTCATCCTACCGGATGCGACTATGCCATGTGACGCTGAATTTTGCCTCCGAATTCAGGTCGAGGGATTTGAAAACATAGCTTCTTTCCAGTTTTCCCTGAACTGGGACGAAAGCCTCATCGCCCTCAATGGGTCCTCTACTTCCGGCTATCCGGGCGTCTTGCCTGCCTACGGTTATTTCGACCATACCGCTACCAATGTTCTGACCTATTACTATCCTTATTTGCCAGGCGGTACTGCTCCGGTCACCTTGCCGGACGGGACGGAAATCATTGAAATTTGTTTTAAAGTCCTCGCAGATGGCCCGCTTACCGTTCCGATTGTATTTTCTAATAATCCCACGACCATTGAAACGATTGATGGCAATGGGCAGACTTTGATTACAAATACGGAAAGTAGTTTGATAACGATAATGGATTGTGATGCCTCGGAAAGGAACTGTGGCGAAGCCGCCATTACCTGTTTCCCAGGTTTTATAAGCAACAATGCCAGCCAGCCCATCAACCCTACAAGCCCAGTGTTTGGAATTGTGGATGTCAGGGATAGGTCGGCTGCGTCAACTGGCACCATGTGGGCAGCTGAGAGTGGAAACAACATCTACCACCCGACAGGAGCTTGGACGTACGGGCAATTGGGACTGGTATTCGGGCTTGCCATTGACGGCCTGGACAATGTGTACACAACAGCCACCACGGTCTATGGCTGCGAGGATGGGGCGAACTTCCACCCGTTCGGGCCTGCGGGGGCAGCGGGCATTTACCGTATTGCTACAAACGATGCCGTCTCGAACTTCATCACGACGACAACTGGGGCGTTTGTGCCGAACAGTACTCAATTGCCTAACACAGGTTCCGGCCTTGGCAATATCTGCTACGACCCCGACCACAACCAGTTGTTCGTGACCAATTTCCATGACGGTATGATTTACCGGGTTTCGCTGACAACGGGCATGGTCGTTGACCGTTTCGACCCGTTCGGCAGCCTGAACAATGCCTCTAATGATAACCCGGCCTTTGTGGAACTTGGGCAGCGGACATGGGGCATTGGCTACAATAAATTAGATGGCAGGCTTTATTTCAGCAAATGGAACGAAGACAAGGGCAGAGCATTTGCCAATAGGGAAAACGAGGTATGGTCTATCGGCATAAACCCTTCTTCTGGAGCATTCATGTCAAGCTGTTCAGGTGGTACGTGTGTGGGAGCAGAAGTGCTTGAATTAACGATGCCTTATCACATAGATACTTATGACAACCCCAACTCAATACCGACCCCTTCCTATGTTCAGTATTCAAACCCAGTTTCCGATATTGTATTTTCAGAAAAAGGCTTCATGTTAGTAGCGGAAAGGAGCATGTACAGAGACTGTGGCGATGCCAAACGAGATGGCCAGGGCGTGACCGTGGATGGCAATTCATCCTTATGGCCACGGAACGTATCCCATAACTCCCGTGTACTTGAATTTTTCAGACCCGCAGGCACTAATTGGGAACTCACACTGGGGCACGGAGCGAGCGTACCACCGTTCACGGTTGCCTCCACATCTACACAGCCTTTCTCCAATGGTTTGAATGAACTGAAATTTGTCATCGGCTCGACCACAGCAGCAGCAAACACGCCGGGCGGTGCTAATTCGGCAGGAGGGATTGACTACGGCTATAACACCTTCCCGGTCACTGGCTCGCCCACCGAATGTGACGACATGGTTTGGGCAACTGCTGATTATGCACAATGCAATGGTGCTAATCGCATTTATGGCATGGTAGGTTTTGATGCACTAATGGGCGGAAACTCGTGCAATAGTTATTTGATTGATTATGATGGCAATCCATCCTCATCACAGGTCAAGGTCATGCAAGGCGACGTGGAGGTGTTCCGATGCCTGGAATGCCCTCCAGTACAGCCAGAATGTGATTCATTAATGGTCATCCTGTCAGATTCCACCTTCATGGACAGCACCTGTTGCTATACCATTGACATCAATAACCAATTCAGTAGCGACCTAACACAGATTTGCGCCGACCTGACAACAGCCGACTGGATTTTCAACACTGGAACAGTTGTCGCTCTGGGCTACAATATTTCGATTGCCACATCCACCCAGCTTTGCATCGAAAACCCGACTGGCATTCCTTATGGTTACAACGCCAACGTGCTCCAGTTTTGCCTTGCCGAAACTTCGGACAATGCCGATGACGAGCAGGCCATTGTGTTCAGTTGGTTCGAGGACGAATGCCCAGTCACTTGCCAAGACGCCATCATCACTGCCTGCAACCCGCCCACCGACAAAGATTCTTGCTTCCTATTGACCAATCTTGAGGCTGATTGTTTTGGTGGAAATGCCTATGAATATTGCGTCAGTTTCAATGTGACCAATAACAGCGGCTTCCCAGCTTATGGATTCATACTCGAAAACCTGCCTGCTGGCTTCTCTTTTGGCGACTGCGGTTGTGGTGGTGCCCCTTATGGCTTTAGCAGTGACGAATGGGCCTTCGATTGGCTGTTCACGCCATTGGCGGATGGGGCCACAAGAACCTTGTGCGTAAAGGTCATTTCAACTGTCCCCATACTCTCACCAACTGACCTATGTTTCAATGCAACCATTGAGGGCCTGACAAAATGCTGCTCTTCGCCCTACGACTTCTGCACGACCATCAGCCCTTGCTGCGACCCTTGCGAGGCAATGACAGTAGCGGTACAACCGATGTTTGGGCTACAGGATTCCTGCTGCCATTCACTTGATTTTCAATATGGCTGCGACTACAATTATTTCAAGAAAATAGAATTTGATATCCTCACGCCGGGCGTGGTGTTTGGTTCCCATTTCCTCGGGGATGCTGTCAACTGGAATGTTTGCAACACTCCGACGCTCACCAACGTTTGCATTGAACCCGTCCTGCCCGGACTCGGGGAGGGTTTTTATGATAATCTTTTCAACTTCTGTTTATCTGACATAAACAACCCGTCAGAAATCCCGCAACAGCTCAAAATCACCTTCTGGGCCACTGGCAGCAACGGTCAAGACAGCATCGCTTGCGACACTGTGCTGGTATTTGATTGCGATTATGCCAATCGGCCCTGCGCCTTTACAACAGAGGAACAGGTCGAGTGCATCCCTGACAGCATGAAATATAGAATCACGTTGACGGTAAAAAACAATTCTATTCCTTCATTCGATGCCGATGGGCTGGCGTTTTTACCAATTTCACCAGAGTTGACGCCGAATCCTATTCCGCTTGTTCCGCCATTGCCAAATGACGGCTCAACCCGCACCGTATCGTTCTGTTATACACCAAGCGTTTTCCCCGACCCAGATGGGCAACTCATCCTTGTTTACAGATTGAAGGATATAGAAGGAGATAGTTGCTGCAATGGAAATCAGGTGCTGTTTGACACCATCATGTTGCCTCCGTGCAATCCGAATGCCTGCACCTGCCTCGGCTTCGGTCAGTTATCATTCCAAGCCAACAGCGGCTGGACCCTGCCAGTACAATGCAACAGCCCTGTACCCTACCAATTGGAATGCCCTGGGCCTTCAGGAGTATTTAAATTTGGCGGTCGCTTACTTTGTTCTCCGGATTCCTGCGCAGAAAAGGTAGAGTGGGAAATATTGAACACCATAGAATTCCCACTTTCATCGGGCTTTGTGTTTACGAACAGTGACGGCACTTTTAACCTGCCGGATATCTCAGAAGATTTGTTTCCCAATCCTGGCGTTTTCCATCTATCCCTTCAGGGTCATTGTGGCGGAGATAGTTGCGGTTGTGTCATTTACTTCACCGTACCAGCCTGCGACTCCACCTGCTGTGTCGACTTCGACCAATTCTGCGAAAACGTCCAATCTGCCATTTCCATCAGCGTGGATGATGCCAACTGTAAAGCCACTGTCAACATCGGAGACCTTTCAACCTGCGATGGAATTCAATATATCAATTGGGGCGATGGCAACCAAGACAACGGGCCGTTCTCGGCCAACCAAATGATAATGCACACCTATGCTGGCCCGAACACTTACATCATCGGTTTATTGGCTGAGGAGAACAACGAGCTATCTCAACCACCGCAGTTTTGTTTTGAGAAATTATTGCAAGACACCATTGAGTTGACATGTGCACCACCACCTTGCACCTGCGGCAACTTCATCAAAACCTATATCCGCAACAAGAATACGGGCTTCTCACAACTGCTATCCTGCAACAACCAGACGCCAGTGGCCATACCTTGCCCACCCTCCGGCAAGCCTTATGCCTTAACTGGAAAACTGAACTGTGTAGGTAATTGCACCGCAACGGGCATCTCATGGAACATGATGGCGCCAAATGGCAGTACTGTGTTGTCCGGCAGCCAACCTGGGCCTTATTTCAGCATCGAAATACCCAGCACAGCCGTGGTGCAAAATGGAACTTACATGCTTAGTGTGCAAGGCATCTGCAACGGCGACACCTGCACCTGCAAGTTCAACCTCGCCTTCGAGGGTTGCGGATCCAACTGTGATTGTGAGGACCTCAAAGCACAAGTTGGGGCTGGCATCTACCTCAGAAATATTGCTGGCTGCCAGAAGGAAATCCATTCTACGGCAAGGCTGACCGAATGCGATAAAGTGGACTGGACGATTTGGAAAAACACCCAACTCAGCCCAATCGCTACGGGCACCACCACTGGTGATGCACCTTTTGTGTACAGCTTCCCTGGGTCAGAAAAGTACCGGATTTGCATGAGGGTGACTCGGACGGAACCGGATGGCACGGTTTGCAAAGAAGAAAGATGCTGGGGCATAAAGGTGCATTGTGGCGGCCTGCCCAGTCTATCCTGCGAGGAGCCAATCCTGAGCAACCCCGGCTTCAACGTAGCGGCCACGCCCGGTGTGCTAGGCCAGGAAGGCACGTCGCTCGGCTGGGCAAACAACGGCGGACAACCAGAGGTAGTCACCGACGAATCCTGTGCCGACCCTGTGGCCATGCGCATCCGGGGCAACTACCTCATCAATGACTTGGTCGGGCACGAAGCAGTGGTTGTTCCAGCCGGCAAGTCGTTGCGGTATCAACTGTGCATCAAACAAGAATCGCAGGAAATACCGGGCGGTGTGCTGGTGGGCCGAATTTCTTCAGGAACACAGGTTGGAACCAGTTGCGAGGGCGAGTGCGAGGAAATGTTCAGGATAGCTTTTTGTTGTATTGATGTTGACTCCTTCGCCGTGTTCAGCGGTGGCTACACCCCGTCGTTCGTAACTGGTGACAACTTGGAATTTACCCTTCACGTTGAAAACGACTTTTTGGAGGATGACCTTGAGTCCCGCTCCGTCGTGCTGCTTGACAACATCTGTATCGAGGCGGAGGACAATACAGTAAACAAAGCATCGGAACCACTCTTGGGCAACAACTTTTCGATTTTCCCCAATCCCACATCCGGCAGCTTTTCGCTTAGGGCAAGCGACCATCAGGTGCTCGGCGGGGAACTGCACGTCGTTGACCTTTGGGGAAGGACCGTTCAGCAGTCGAAATTGGAGCCTGGAAAATTGGAGCATGGCTTTTCAATTGCCACCCTTCCCTCCGGCGTCTATTTCATAAAAGTGTCGGAATACGGCTTATCTATTTGGGTTGAAAAACTCATAAAACAATAATTTCAAAATGGGCAGGCAGCAGTTTGGCTGCCTGCCCATATTTTCATTAAATACCAACAAGCAAAGCACAAAATCAAGATGATGGTTGATAGTGGCCGAAGGCTTGACAGCGTTTTTCAACCCTTTTGAGCCACTACCACTTTGATGACACTTGGTTTCAATATTGTCAACATTTTTCTACTATGACACAAGCGGCAAAACTTCCACATCATGTTTATCCAGCCCACCTCTACGACGGCGAACGCCAACTCCTCGGCACCTTGGAGCTTTGGGAGCAGCAGCTTGTTTTCCGTCTGGTGAAATGCAACATGCCATTTCGATTGGCGAGTTGCCACCTGCCGTTTATTGGCTGGAACTCATCGACGAGTCGGGCAATGCCTGGCGGCAAAAAGTAGTCAAACAATAAACTCAAATCGAGCGACCTGCATCAACAGGTCGCTCAATTAATTTCATCAAAAATTCAACCCATGCGAAACAAAATCCTAACCCTCCTACTTGCCTTGTCCTTTTTCCAAAACACCCTTTTTGCCCAATGGGTGGAAATACCTGGCCCATCGTCCACGTCGTTTCCCGCCATAGCCTTGTCAAATGGGGTGCTATTGGCTGGCGGCCCACAGGATTTCCGGCGCTCCTTTGATGGGAATCTTTGGCAATCCGAGCCTTTTGATGACGGCATTTTTTTTTACCAAACGGAAGTGATATCGGAAAACAACCAGGTCTTCTATTTCAGGACGGACGATTTTTCGCAAAGCAGCCTGTACCGCTCGGCGGACGACGGCAACACCTGGAGCATGCTCGACCTGGGTGAACCGTTTGTGCAGGGAACTGCCTTTTCAAGCAACCGGCTATTTAAGTTCAACGGGCTTTTATCCAAATCGGATAACGATGGCACCAGTTGGGAGACGTCCTTTCAAACGGCTCCTAACGAAGACGTGCATGACGTGGCGAAATACCAATCGCAACTGCTGATGGCGACCACGAAAGGTATTTACGCCTCTGCCGACAACGGCGATGCCTGGTCGTTTATCAGCGACGATGTAGTAGGGGTGCCCGACACGTTTCTGAGCCTGTCGAAGCTGTTCCCCTTCGAAATGGTTGTTTTTTTCAGAGATATCGCTGGAGACTTGTACCGCAGCCTGAACGGCGGAGTTGATTGGGCGCTTTTGTCGCAGCCTGCTTATGCCGATGACATGGCCATGGAAAATGGCATTGTTTACTTGGCGACTAGTTATGGTGCAGTTTTAGTTTCAACTGACCTGGGCGACACCTGGACATCGCTCCATTCTCCTTGGCAGGGCAAGTCCATCATCGTTTCCGGCGACACCATCTACCTCGGCACGGTGAATGGTTTTTACCGCTCCTACGATGCGGGCGTTACCTGGCTTTCCGGCTGCGCAAATTTTGGCTACGACGACCCTTATTACGGAAGCTTGTATGGTTTGACTTTTATCGGCGGCAAGGCGTATTCTACTTCCAGAGGTCACTTGTTTCATACTGAAAATGGCGGCGAGTCCTGGACCTTCGACTTCTTCCTCGGCGGACCCGAATTTGTGCAAACCGACGATGCCTGGATTGCTTACACAAGCGAAACTGCCTTGCTTACCTTCGATGAAGGGGAAAGCTGGCAACTGATGCCGCTGCCAGAACCCGGCGACCAGTATTTCACCCGGATGGCCTTCGGCAACGGTTGGCTTTTCTTTGCCAAATACGATGGCAATATCTGGCGTACCGATGATTATGGGCAAAACTGGGAGTACCTCGGTCTTGTCTCCGCCGAGCCAAACATGGAGGACCTTGCATTTGCACAAGGGAAGTTGTTCTATGTTAACTTTTACGGCATCTATTCCTCCGACGACAACGGCGTCACTTGGGCGGTGGAGGAGGGCGGGCTGCCACCCAATATCAGCGATTTTAACAAGAAACTTTTCACCGACGGGGAGCAAGTCTTTTTCAACAACTATCAAACTACGAACAATTGGCGCTTCAATTTCGGCACGGCTGAGTGGGAGCCGAGGATTACCGGCAACCTCCTTGCTTTTGGAAGCAACTACACTGTTTTTCATTCCAGCAATGGCAGCTTGCGGCTTTCCACCGACACCGGAATCACCTGGCAGGACGTCGGGCCGTCCAACGCATCCCTCGTCGTTGGATCCCTTGCCATAGAGCAAAACACCTTGTACGTGTCGGGTTTCAGTGCCCAGTTCCCTGGAAAAGCATGTCTTTGGGCACTGGACTTGGCTGCGATTGGCAGTGGCGATGCAATTGGTGGAAAGGTGTTTTTCGATGACAACGGCGACGGCATTCCAGATGCGGGCGAGCCGGGCTTGCCATATACGCCGCTCACCACTGCCCCGTTTGAAACCGCTGCCAGCACAGATGCCGATGGCAGTTACGGTTTCTTGCTTTGGCAAACGGACGACACGCTGCGGGCACACATGCCTTCGCCATATTTCAGCAGCCAACCTGCCTACCATATTTTGGCCCCGCCGACGCTGGAATACAACTTTGCGGTCGTTGCGCAACCCAATGCCGTTGACTTGTGCCTGAGCGCCGTGAACCACAGCGTTTTCCGACCTGGTTTTTCTACCAACCTGACCATTGATATTTCCAATCCCGGTACGGTCGGGCAGGGAGGAACGGTGACCGTCGAGTTGCCGGGTATTTTTCTTTATGAAAATGCCAATCCAGTACCCGACAACATCAGTGGCAACACGCTGACCTGGAACCTGGCACCCGTGGCGTCTTTGGGCAACGCTTCTATTTTTCTTCACTTAAAAACGGACGTATCGGCCGTTGCGGGGCAGGCGTATTCCATTCCATTCACAGTAGTTGCGTTTGAACCCGATCTCAATCCTGCCAACAACGGGTTCCAGTTGGAAGGCGAAGTTGTAGCGTCGTTCGACCCCAATGATAAGCAGTGCACCCCCGCCAGCATGACTCCTCAATCCGCCGCAGACCGCCAGCCACTCACCTATACCATCCGTTTTCAAAATACGGGGAACTATCCAGCAAGCTTCGTTCGCATTGCCGACACGTTGAGTACCAGCCTCGACCTCAGCACCTTGCAAGTGCTGGGCAGCAGCCACCCAATGACCTACCGACTTTACGGCATGGGCGTGCTCGAGTTCTTTTTTGACAATATCAACCTTCCCGACAGCATCAGCGATGAGCCGGGAAGCCATGGTTTCGTGCAGTTTTCCATTCGGCCGAAAGCTGGGCTGGAACTTGGGGATGTTGTTGAAAATACGGCATTTATCTATTTTGATTTTAACGAACCCGTGATAACGAATACGGTGCAGACGAAAGTGGAACCAACGTCGAAGGTGTCGTCAGGGGAGAAAATAGGCAAGGTGAACATTTACCCAAACCCGACAAGCTCGTCGCTGCGCCTGGGCTTCGACAACACAAGCACAGCGGAACTTAACCTGCTGCTATTCGATTTATGGGGCCGCCAACTTGACAGGCAAATAATCCTGCGTGGCAGTGATTTCTTTGATTTGGATGTTGAGGGCTTGCCTTGCGCCATCTACTTTCTGCGCCTTACAGATGGACCGGGCCGAACTTGGAACGGAAAATTTGTGAAGCAATAAAGCCAAGTGATAACCCGCCGGGCAGTGAAAGCTGTCCGGCGGGCTTATCATGTTTTGCTCCGATAGCGTTCCTTACCTGTTACGAGGAAGCCCCAAGTTGCAAACTATAGCAAGTTAGCAGCTCATCCTCAATACGTGAATTTTTTTACCACCATTTGATTTGCCCAATGAAAGCTAAATTCATACTCCCAATTTAAAGGTTGGCATCTGCTTTTGTGAAAAATCTACCTCTTGTTACAGGGCACAAATGCTTAGTCTCAGACTGTTTTTTCAATATAAAACCACTTCATCATGGAATCAAATCAATTATTAGACTCCTCAGAAGCCCCATCCCCTATCCCCCTCACCCTACGCCATCAAAAAGTTTTCTTCTTAATTGAAGGAACACTGGCCCTCGTTTTCACCATTGGTGCCTTGCTCAAGCTGTTCGGCCCGGACATGGGAATGCTGGACAACTATACCCTGCTGGTTTCGGGCAGCCTTCTCATGCTGCTCTACCTGTTTGGCGCTGCCTTTGTGTTCGGGAGCGTGGGATGGAAAAGGCATATTGGAGCGTACTTATGCGGAGTAGCACTGATGACGGGTGTGATGGCCATACTGTTCAAACTGGAGCGATTGCCAAACCCTCAAGATTTGGCACATTCAGCCCAAAAACTTACAGCCATTGCAGCAATATCCGTCTTGATACTTGCCATTTTCCGAAGGAATGAACCGCCAAAACAAGCCAAGTTCTTCTGGCTGCTTTTCGTCCGCTTGGCGGTGCTTGGGCTGATTGTTTGGATTTTCTTTTGAAACCACTAAAAGCATTCTACTGCACCACAATATTAATTACTGACCTATTGCAGGTCGAAGATTAGGTTATTTGAAAAAGGGTTCTAATCAACATTAACTTGCCGCTAAAAGTAGCGGCATATGAAGAACCCAAAGATTTTGGACTTGTACTCGGA
>JALHQW010000048.1 GCA_022841745.1 Saprospiraceae bacterium
ATTTATTTTTTCCGTAGCAACCACCAAATAACAGCTATAACAAGAATTGCAATTAAACTAATACACAGTATCTTGAACCAATCTGGTGATTTCCCATTGTCCCCATCCTCGTGTTTATGGGGCATAACTGTTATTGTTTCAGAAAGATTCGTGCTACCATAAGTTGCAGTTATCTTTATGGGAATCGGGTCATCATGGACATGAGAAGAAGTAAATGGGAAAGTGACTTCCGTTGCTCCTTCTGGGACGATAGCTACAGAAGGAAGTTGGACTGCAAACTTATCATCAGCGGAAATATAAATAACTGCACCCCCTAATCCTGCTTTTGGTGCTGGACCACTAAGTTTTATTTTTCCCGTGGCTTGTGAATTTTCATCAATTCTGGAAGGTGCAATTTCAAATCCAACCAATTTCGGGCAGTTATCGCAGGGTAGAGGAATATCAAAGGTACTTCCAAATACATCTAATCGAACACCTGCCACATTTTTTGGAGTTTTTAAATCCATAGAATAAGAACCATCTTCGTTGTCTTTGATACTGCCTGCATCAACTTGGCATTCTTCTTTGACACTACAAATCGGAACATCCAATCTCCCAGGACCCCAAATATTGCCGAACACATCTTTAGGCGTGATTGTAAGTGGAATGATAACGTTGCTCCCATTAGGACGGCTATTTCCAACATTAACAATGCTTGAACCTTGGTCTATATCAATTTCCACAAAAACCGAGCGGTTCAATTCTCTCGTAACTGCACAACCATCTTTGATGAAATCAAAAACATAACGAAACCGGTACATGCCATCCACTTTTCCAAGCCCATTCAAAACGCTGCTCCAATAGGCATTTTTCTCAACCACATCCCCGTGAGTACCATCATCATAGAGCAAAAAGGTATCAATTTTTGTAGGGATGTGTAAATTTCTCATGGAGGCTGCCCTGGCGTCTAAAATTTCACCTTTTATATTTATTTCATTTCTATGCCATTTATCTTTAATGGCAGTTCCAAGGCTGACCAAGGGATGCTCGACAATCACGCTGGCATTGACTTTATCATACCCTCCTGCAACAAAATAGGATGGGAGGACCCTTGCTACCGCCATCAAGCCTTCTCCGGTTTTCCAAAAATTTTTATAAGAATGAGGACTGATTTTGGAAAGCCCTTGTCCAAGTACGTTAATAAACCAATGCTGTTCTTTCCCTTCGTCAAAGGTGGCAACCACCGCAGCCTCATTAGCTTTGGCAAGCGCTTGAACATCTCCCTGGTTACTTCCCAAAGTATAAGTCATGATTTTGTGACCGGGATTTTTCAATTTTAAAGTTCCATCCAACAATCGTCCATCACCTGAAATAGTCGTGAAATTCTTTATGGAGTTGCTGGTATGGGCGAGGCACTCTAAAATAGAGCCAAATGCCCGGGGGCGAGTATCCGTCAAAATGGCACGCTGTCCATTGCATACCCGTCTGGCAAAAATAGGGTCATAAGGTTCCTCCTTTTCGTCCATTTGGTGGGCGTAAACAATTAAATCCCATTTCTGGCGAAGCAAATTTGCAAAATCACCGGCATTCTTTGTTTGTTTAACTGTTTTCAATAAACCAGAAGTTTGCTCGATTTTTAAAGCATTTTCATAAACCGATTGCGTACCTAATCTTCCGTCTTCAAAGTACAATACTTTGTCGCAGCCATCAGGACAAAGCCGTTGAATTTGACGGCGAATCATAGCCGTTCCCTTTTGAACATCAACAAAGCAATCGGTCGTAAAGCCATTCACAAATTGGCGGTGCGGTCGCATCAATTGTGCCGTCCATGCCCCACTCGCTTCTCCCTGATTAGGCATTCTCATTCGGGCATATGCCCAGGTTCTTTGGGTGGAAGCTTGAATGGCAGGGTCATTCAAATTGACCAGGTTGCCAGATGGAGCTGTTACAATTAAGCGCAAACCTCCTTTTTTAACCGGGATATTCCACCCACTGGAAAAGGTGATTTTTCCATCCTGACAAGAATTATAAGTAACAGGTGGTGTAATCGTGCGATTTGCCGGTAAAATTCCACGAGGGTCTAAAAGTGAAAATTCATCAGTCAATTGACCGAAAGCGATGGAGAAAAAATACTTCAAATCATCACCAGGTGTGGCGTTTGGATTTTGCATATAGATTCCGCCTTGGCGTTCGGCCAAGAGGGTAAGCAATTCGCCATTTAAAGAGCCGGATTCTCCAAAACCTACTGCCACAAATTGGGTAAATTCCAATTTGTTATAATCCAGTTGCGCCCCAAAGCAACTACTACCGCAACTTCCACCTGTACTGCCAGCTGTTTGCAAGCAAGGAGGGATGTTTTCAATGCCATCCGTCAGCAACAAAATAGCCTTGCGGTCATTGTCTCCTGCGGCAGAAAACCCATTGCAATCGCCGGGAGGGCATAATACTTCCAGTGCTCTTTCGATACCGCTACCGATACCTGTGCAGCCGCCTGGACCCGCAGTTCTAATATTATTGAGTGCTGTCATTAACGCACCGCCTGGGTTTAGCAAAGAGGCATCGGCATCCGTCAAAGGCATGTTCAAAGTGGCAGTGTTCGAATAGGAAACAATACCAATGCGGTTTTGCTGCCCGTCTGTCCGAACGGTTTCCATCATATCAGCAAACATCTCCGCAGCTTCGAGCGCTGCGTCCAGTTTGGTGCTTGCCCCGCCTGAAACTGCCGGATCGCTCATGCTGCCGGAACGGTCAATAACAATAATGACATCCACTGCTTTTTGGTCCTGCCAGGCTCTGACAACATCGTCCAGTGCTTTATGCAATCGCCAAAACATAGGATCACGAGGGGAGCAACTGGGATCGCCAGCATCTTGTACATAAATACCCCCACTGGCTTCTGCTATTGCACCATGCATATCCCCATGATAGTAATCGTCCATTACACTTGCCACTTCATCAATATTGGGAAAATCCTCCAGATTCATTCCAGCAGGACAACGGTCCGTGTCAGTGCTTGCGGTGCAGCCCGCAGGACCTGCCCCGGATAAAAACATGCAAGTGGGCAAAGCTTCGCAACCCGCACAAGCCACATTATCAGGTCGAGGATTTCCAACGCCACATCCTGCAGGGTGTCCTGGCAGCCCACCAGGTGCGGCACTGGGGTGTCCTTCCGGCATATTCATTCCAGGACACCAGTCCAATGACTCAATATGTGCAAAGCCAAAACCATCCCGCCAAAGATTAAAATCGTATTCAAACTGCCTATGGAAGGCATACCATCGCTGACTGCGACCTGCAGGAGGGATAACACCATCAGCAACATTCCCAAAGCAATTATGCCAATCTGTGTGCATGCTGAGAATAGTCTGTGGGGTAGAAGAAGGAATCGAAGCACAATCGCTCGGCCAGGCACAGGGTGAGCTCATGTCACTTTTTTGAACACATGTAAAAGGCACCTTTGCATTTACATTATCCGCATAGAAAAAGCAGGTTTGCGAAAATGCTTTGTATGGTAAGAGAAAGAAAATTAGAGATGTAAAAAAAACTACGAAGGTGAGTTTCATTTTCATTGTGATTGGCTTATGTTAAAAATTCATTTCAAATATTTTTATCTGAAATGATTGATTATTAAACTGCACACCAATAGGATTTGTGCAAACCAGATCTCCGAAATCTTTAAGATTTCGGAGATCTTCGACTGGCAAATGCACAAAACCTAATGGCGTCAAGTAGATTACCGTTTTCCCTTTGCTCTTAATTTCCTTTCAGAATATTCATTTTATTTTTTCCTCTTAAAGGAGAAATTAAATGGGGATTTTTCTTCCATTTTTTTGAGTTACCCAAAAACACCCTTCGTGTATTGCCGAATCCTCACCACAATATCCCCTCCTTTTTTCAAACCCTGTCATCACAAATGTTCCAACTTCTATCACGTATGTTCCAAAACCAACACCTCCCCCCTGTACGCCAAAGGGCAAACCCCAAACACCTCCCGAAACCGTTGCGTGAAATAGCTAGGGCTGTGAAACCCCACCTCCATCGCCACCTGGCAAATGCACCATTCTGGGCGATTCATCAGCAGGTGGGCGGCTTTTTGTATGCGTTTATGGCGCAGGTATTCCGTGGTGGACATGCCCACTGAGCAGGCGAGTTTGCGGTGAAGGTCGGTCCGGCTCACCCCGGCGGCTCGCAGCAGCTTTTTCACAGTGAAATCGGGGTCATCGAGGTGGGATTCGATGGCGATATCGAGGTTTTGGATGAAAATATCCAGCCTGGCTTGTATGTGCGTTTTCATCGGAAGCGGTTTTGGGTTACAAGAAATAAGCACCAATATAGAGGGCAATCTTGATTCAAAACATTACCATTTTCTGGAACAAAGCGCTCTTGTGAATTGGTCAAATCCCCTATCTTCGCTTCACAGGTATAAACTCACCTGCCGCATTGACGGAAATCACCATTGCAATCACCTTTTAGGAAGATATTTGGGAGGAACTGAGCCTTGCCGTTGATAATCAGCCGGGGCTTTTTTCACTCATCCTTTAAATTTCTGGCACATGAACAAGCCAATCCAAATCCTTTTGGCGGCCTTCTTGGGGCTGCTGCTCATTTCCATTCAAGCCAACTCGCAATGCACGAACAACCTACTCACCAATCCCGGCTTCGAGTCTGGCCTGACGGGCTGGACGACCACGGGGGATGTAACCATCATTACCGCTGCCCACACTGGCACAAAGGCCGCACATTTGGGCGGCAACGGTTATGCCTCGGTTGGTCAGGCGTTTGCCGCCTCTCCTGGCAATGACTACACCTTGAAGGCATGGTCGAAATACACCGGTAGCCTGGGCTATCGGGCAGTGGAGCTGCGCTTCCTGAACTCGGCTTGGGTGAATATTTCCACCAACTCGATTTATGCCGTTAGCACCAGCAACTATGCTGAATGCGTCCTCAGCGGCACAGCCCCCGTTGGTACGGCCTACGTGTATTTGCTGGCGTCAAAAGATGGCCCCGGTAGCATTGACGTGGACGACCTCTGCCTCACATTGGGCAATACTGGCGGCCCCGTTTGTACCATCACGCCCAGCGTCACGAATATCGTTTGCAACGATAATGGCACACCCAACAACCCTGCTGATGACCGCTTTAGTTTCACCGTGAACGCAACCAATCCAGTATTGGGCACGGGCTATCAAATGGTCAGCCCGCAGCTCAGCCAAACCTACCACGGCACTTATGGCTCGGCACTTTACATACAGAACGTGCCCATTTCAACGGGCAATGTACACCTGAACTTCACGGACAATATCACGGCCAATTGCTCGGCAGCCACGATGGTGACAGCGCCAGCGCCCTGCTCCACGGGCGGGCAGTTGCCGGATTTGAATGGCATCGTGCACGAAATCATCCCAGCGGTGAACAACTGCTTCACCCCGCCAGGCCAATCGTTTGTGTACCTGTCCATGCAAATCAACAACACAGGCAGCGTGGCAGCGGGGGCCTTCAAAGTGAAGTTCTACTTCTCCCTTGACAACAGCCTCTCGTCCAACGATGTGTTCTGGACTACCGCGAACCTATCCTCGCTGAACACGATGAACAACGGTGGCCCGGCCTTTATCAGCCCCAATGTGCCCGTGCCAGCCAATTTGCCCCCGAACCGCTACTACATGATTGTGACCATTGACAGCGACAGCCAAGTGGCGGAATCGAACGAGGCGAACAACACCATCACGCCGTTTCAAGTGGAAATTGGCGCACCAGATATTAGCCTTGTAAGCCATTCCGGCTTGCCGGCTAATGTGGCGGCAGGTAGCAGTTTTCCGATGCAGGTGACGGTGAAATACCTCAGCAATGGCTACCCTCTGCCCACCAACACAAGCATGACCATCGCCATCTCCTTGGTGGATGTGTCCCCGGTCATGGTGGTAGGCACAGCCAATTACCTTATCAGCGATTTTGGTCAGTCAAATACCTTGACGAAGACCGTGCAGGTGAACCTGCCCGCCAACTTGACGCTTGGTTCCCGCTATTTCAATATTTCGGCTGGTTACAGTTTCTGTGAAGAGCCGTCGAACAATTCACAATTCCAGTACGCCAATGTGACTGGTACGCCAGGTCAGATAGACCTGGAGCTTTCCATGGCACAAAACACAGCCAACCCCGTCATTTACAGCAATTACACCACCACGCTTACGCTCGTGAACAAAGGGCCGCAAGCGGCAACGGGCGTGAAGGTGAAATGGATGAAACCCGTTGGCGTGGTCTATACGGGCGGCAATGAGTTCGTTGCTTCGCAAGGCAGTTTCAACCCGAATGGCGACCAGGTCTGGACGGTGGGCAGCGTGCCTGCCAACGGCTCTGCCACGCTCAGGGTGAGCTATTTCTTGCTACAAAACGGTGCACCGATTACCTACGCACAGGTCACTGCCGCCAACGAGACAGACGTGGACAGCCAGCCCAACAACGGCACGCCGCCCACAGTAAATCAGGACGACGAGGCCAGTAGCGGCGGCACTGCGCCACCTATTTTGACGCCGGATTTGACCATTTCAAATCTCATCTTCAGCAATGGGCCGGGCACACCGGGGCAGGTATTGGCCTATAATTTTGACCTCGCCAATATCGGCAACGGCAATGCCCCACAGGATTTCATCGTGCGGGCTTGGATTTCCACCAACCCGACCTTCAATACCACGGGCATACAGGATGGCATCGTGCCCACTGGCAATTTCATCGCTGGCTTCAGCGTGGCAGAAGTGCCGGGCGCTTCCATGCTGCCCAGCACATTGGCCGCAGGCCAATACTACCTCCACCTCTGGGTGGATGCCGATGCACAGGTAACGGAGAGCAACGAGAACAACAACACCGTGTCGGCACCGTTCCTCGTGCAGGCGGCGGCTGGGCCGGGCGTTTGCGATGATTTGATTGGCGGGGGCAGCATCTCGTGCCTCACCCATTCGGCCAGTGGAAACTTGGTGGTCCATTATGCGAACAACGGCAACTATCGCAAGGCTACACTGGATGGTACTGGGCAGGTCATTGGCGACCAAGCCAGCACCGCACCGCCAGCTTTCCCCAGCTACCGCATTGCCAACGGCAATTTGGAGAAAATGATAGGCACAACGGTAGCGTACAGTTACCCCATCCCCGCTGCACTTACGAGCCAGTACAGCTACTTCCTGAACTTCACGGAGTTCAACAGTGGCTATGTGATTTTTGCCATGAAAACCGGCGATTCCCAGCTTTACGCCATCCGCACGGACGGCAATATCGTTGCGCAGCAAACGGGTGCGATTGGCAATTTTGGGCCGCAATACTACGTGCGTGTGACAGCTGTGGTACAAGTTTCTTCGAATGAAATGGCACTTACGCTCGTGTCGGGAAGTACACCAACCATGAGTGCCCAACTCTTGGTGATAAATGGCAACCTACAGGTACTTTCGAACCTGAACATAGAATCAGGCGCATGGGGAGCCAACGCTTCCATCGTGCCTAACGCTTGTGGGCAGTTTTTGGTCAATAGCAGCTTTTCAAACTATGCACACCGGGGCAGTTGGAACGGTAACAAATACCGGATGGGGCGTTTTGAAAACGGCCAGTTCATCACCGACTACCTGTACGAAGTGAGCGAACAGACCTCGATGGGATATGGCAGCAGGGGCCACAGTTGGATGGCCTTGTTGGCCGACGGTAGTACCATCAAAGGCTATAACGGGCAGTCGCTACCATATACGGCCTATCCGCCCAACTACATCGTTCGCCTGGAGAAAAAGCAAGGCAGCACGGTCATTTGGGAGAAATACGTGAAGCTGTCGGCCCCCGGTACCGTCCGCTGGCTGGCAATGTCCGGCAATGAGGTGGTGTTCCTGTCCGAGAAGAACAACGCCGTGTTCGTAGAAGCGATGAACTGTGTGGACAACCCGAACCCGAAACCAGACCTTGCCATTTTCAATGCCAGTGTATATCCCAACCCAATACAGGCGGGCAGCAGTTTCACCCCCTATTTGTCCGTGTTCAACTTGGATTTGGGCGCTGCCAATGGGTTTGAGCTGCGGGCCGTGCTTTCTACCGACAACCTTTATAGCCCTGCCACCGATATATTGGTTGGCAGCCTTACTGGCGTTAGCTTAGCGCCGGGCGCAAACAGCACCCAAACGTTGAATGCCGCCATTCCAGCCAATATTGCCTCCGGCAATTACCAGCTCATCTTGGTAGCCGATGCTGGTAACGCCATTGCGGAAAGCAACGAGAACAACAACAATTTCGTGCTGCCGCTGACCGTTACGGGCGGCGGCACCCCGCCCACAGGCTGCAACGCTGTTACCATTACCTCCGGCCCAAGCCAAATCACAATTGCTGGGTTCTCGGCCCCGCACGTGCTCATCAAAGTCTTCCGCCCCAACTGGACGGTTGCCTTCGAGTGCCTCGACAACTGCGCCAATCCGCTGGTGGTCAATGGATTGCCGAATGGTACATACCATGTGCAAGTCAAATTGATTGACAACGGCTGGGGCACCATCTGCTTCCTCGAAAGGGACGTGGCCGTGAACAGCTTCGGCGGCGGCAACGGCTCCGGCATTGCGAAGCAGGAAGACCGACTGAGCCTGACCTTCGAAAACATCTACCCGAACCCATCGGCTTACCAAGTCTTCGTTGATTTGTTCTCGCCAAAAGAACAGGCCGCCAAGTTGGATTTCTACGACATGCAAGGCCGCATCGTCCATACCATGAACGTGGAACTGGAGGAAGGTGTGAACACCCTTGATGTCATGGTTTACGACTGGAAATCAGGGACTTACAACGTGATTGCGAGGGGCGAGGAATCGGCACTGCCTGCTTATGGGCGGTTCCTTAAGGTGTGGGAGGAGTAAATTTTTAAATGGTCATGTTGAGGGTGCTGTATCATAAGCCAAACCGCACGCAAGCGAACCAAACTATTTCACGCAACGCCGCCACGTACGCTACGATATGTTTTGACGTTGCGTACGTGGCGGCGTTGCGTGAATTAATGTTTGGCAGTCGTTTTGAAAAAACGACTTATGATTAAGCCCCATTAACCCGGCCCCTAAAAAAATAGCGGCGGCGGCATCTTTGGTGCCGCCGCCACTATTTTTTTAGGGTGAAAGGCTTTTACCGCCTCTCCTTCATCACCCTAAACACCGCCGCTTCCCCATTTTCCGACTGCAAGTGGAGCAGGTAAACACCCGGCAACAAGCTGCCAAGTTCTGCCTGGTACTGTGAATCGCCCTCCCCAGATAGGCCACTGTGCAGCAGCCTGCCTTCCACGCTGTACAGCCTCACGGAAACAACCGATTCGATGGCAGCATCCCACGCTACCGTCAGGCCCTCGCTGAACGGGTTGGGGTAGGCCGTGAACTGACCTGCTATTTGCATGGTAGGCGCTATGGCAGACTGGCCACCATTGCCCGGCTGGGTGATGCCCGTGCCGCAATAAACTGGGTTGCTGGAAACCGAAATGCTCATGGCATCGGTGCTGACGCAGTCGTTGCGGCTGACCGTCAGTTGCACATTGGTGACGCCAACTTGGTTGAACACCACGCTGACGCTCTGCTGGTTCGAGGTGCTGGGGGTGGCCCAAGGGCCAAAATTCCAGCTATATACTGCACCAGTTCCATTGGCTGCGGCTGTAAAACTGACGGGGTCGTTGACGCAGATGGCGCTAGTGGGCTGTATGTCGGCAACGGCCACATTGGAGACGGTAATCGTCACGAAATTGGACTCTAACCAAGTGGCGCAGGTCGCCGATTTTGCGCAGCGAACGAAATACGTCGTTTGCGAAAGCGGGTCGGGGTCGTAGCTGGGGCCGTTCGCACCTGCGATGGTCGTCCAATTGGAACCCATCGGGCTTGCCCCTGTGGGGCCACCAACGGTGGAGTACATCCACAGGTATTGCGTAGCACCACCGCCGCCACCCGCAGGTATGAGCGAAGTGATGGGCGAAGGGTCGTTGCCAGGGCCGCAAAGGGTCTGGTCACAGCAGATTTGACCCGTGGTGGTGAGGTTGAGGCAGGCATCGTACAGGCCGCCATCCACGGTCAGGCAGCAATGGCCTTCCACGAGGTTCACCACACCGCTGAGCAGGGTAGTGGTGTTGAAATCGCTGTCGTGCGTTTCATCGTTGCATGCCTTGGTGGGCGAAAGGGTCCAGTTTGGCGGCAATTTGATTTTTACGGTGTAATTGCCGGGCGCCAGCCCCTCGAAAATGTACTCGCCATTGATGGCTGAAACTGTCGTATCGGCCACGCTTTGCCCAAAAATCGTCGTTCCGCTGAGGAAGAGCGTCACTTGCCCGATGCCCGTTTCGCTGGAACCCGGCGTCGGGGCATCTTGGCAGCCATCCCGGTCCATGTCGTTCCAGATTTTGCCACCCGTACAGGCAGGCACGTACAGGTAGGCTGTTGCCGTAGCAGTGCAGCCATTGGCGTCGGTTACGGTCACCGTGTATGCACCTGATGAGAGGCTGTCAATAGTGGCAGTGGTCTCGCTGTTGCTCCAGGCAAAGCTGAACGGCGCTGTGCCGCCCATTGCCGAGGCAGAAAGTTCGCCACTGTTGGGTTCGTCCTCCGTCAATTGCGCCAGCACGGTGATGCTCGCACCTGGCCCCAAAGTCCCTGTAATGGCGGTGCTGGCTGTGTTGGTGCAGCCGTTAGCATCCGTGACGGTGACGGTATAGTTGCCTGCGGCAAGGTTGGCGATGGAGGCGGTCATGCCCGAATTGCTCCATAGGTAACTGAACGGCCCATTGCCCGCACTCACATTCGCTGTGGCCGAGCCTAAGGTGCTGCAAGAGACATTGGTGGCCGAAATCCCAAGGCTGATGGCATCCACCGTTAGCACGATGGTGTGGATGGAGTCACAGCCCGTTGCCGCCGAGGCGAAGGTCATGGAATAAGTGCCCGCCGTGCCAATTGGCGTCCCGAAGATGTTTGCCGTTTGTCCTTGGCAGATGCGGAGGCTTGATTGGGTATAAACCTTTGGTATCATGCCCACGCTGATGGTGACAATGGAATCGCAACCTGTGGAGGCGGTGAAAGTCTGCGAGAACTCGCCATTAGCGGTCACGGGCATCCCGAAGACCATGACCGTGTCGCCCTCGCAGAGTACGACATCCGCTATGGATTCCACGGTTTCAATCAATCCTACGCTTATGGTGACAATGGAGTCACAACCCGCCGTGGAGGTGAAGGTCTGCGAGAACTCGCCGCTGGCGGTCACAGGCATCCCAAAGACCATAACCGTGTCGCCCTCGCAAAGCACGACATCTGCAATGGATTCCACGGTTTCAATCAAACCCACGCTGATGGTGACGATGGAGTCGCAGCCCGCCGAGGAGGTGAAAGTCTGTGAGAACTCGCCGCTGGCGGTCACAGGCATTCCAAAGACCATGACCGTGTCGCCCTCGCAAAGCACGACATCTGCAATGGATTCGATGTGTGGCAATAACGAAACGGAAATCGTGTCCACGCTGATGCACCCGGCGGCACTGGTGGCCACTACGGTGTAGGTGATGTTCGCCGTGGGCGTGATGGTCGGGTTGGGGCAGTTCGTACAGCTCAGGTAGTCGGCGGGCGACCACTGGTAGGTGGCGAAACCTGTGGCATTGAGCGTTCGGCTACCACCATCACAGATTTCGAGGTCAGGGCCGAGGTCGAGCACGGTGGCCGGGTCGGTGCTGATTTGCACCATATCGGTCTGTGTGCCGCCGCAGGCATCCGTCACGGTGACGCTGTAGGTGCCAGGGGCAAAAGCGGTCAGTGTCTGCTCGGTGCTGCCATCCTGCCAACGGTAGCTGGTGAAACCGGGGCCAGCGTCGAGCACGGTCACGCCATTTTCACATGCTAAAATACCAGGCCCAAGGTTGAGCACGGGAGCGGTGAAATCGTGCATGAAGCCACCGAGGTTGTTGCCGTATTCGCATTCCATGATGCCGGCCATGAAATCGGCCAGGACAAACGGCCTTGGCGTGGTGCCGTCATCGTTAAGCATCACGTAGATAGTCGTATTCGGTGGTGCCAAAATGGTGTATTGGAAGGCACCGCATTCGTCTTTTATGAGTGCCTGCGGCAATGTGTAAGTCCCAATCAGCGTGGCATTCGTGGTGGTTGGGTTGCTGAGGTAGAAGCTAATGGGTGTGCCCGCTGGCAGGTCGAAATTGCCGAGGTTGCAGGCAGTTAGATTGACCATTAGGCTGTCACCAAGGCAAGTAGCCGATGCGGTTTGAAAAAAGGCATTGGGTATCACATCGCAAGTATCGAGGCAGGGCTGGAAGCAGACCGTGGTGGACTGCACGGCGGTTTCCGTGACGATATAATCGTCTATGAAATTTGCGTAATTTATGTTTAAGTTGGTCAGGTTATGCTGGGTATTGTAAGCGTTGGTATAGGGTGTTGCGGTCATGTTCAGGTCGCTGAACAAGTTGCAACTGTCGAGTGCATTGGCAGTGCCATCCACCCCGATATTTGCGAAGTAAATATCAAAGGTAGCGCCGGGCGTGGCGGCCTTTGTTTTACCTGTGAAATAGATTTGACCATTGGCGTAAACCATGTCGTGTGCGTCTTCGGCAGCCGCATTTCCATAAGATTTCGACCATTGCAACTGGCCTTGTTTGTCCGTTTTGAACAAAAACACGTCTTGACTGCTGGCAGTGTAATAGCCAAGGCAGAGGTAGCCGTCGGGCAGGCTTAGGAGCTTGGTGGTCACTTCCGTGTTGGCGCCGGGGATGTCGTAGTTCATGGCCCAGATCAGGTTGCCGTCGTTGTCGGTCTTGAAGAGGAAGGGCGTCACACTGGAGGTGCTCGTGCCCGAATTGTCGCCTTGGCCCAACACGACGAGGCCGTTGTCCGCCACAATATCCGTAGAATATAGGCGGGCAATGGTGGTGTTGGTGACAGCACGCAAGTAGAGTTTCGACCATTGCTGTACCCCGCTAAGGTTCATTTTGGTAATGCCTGGTCGCATCCGGGCCGTGCCGCCATTGTCGAAATTGTGCCGCCCCGTTGTGTAGATGGCCCCGTTGTGCAAGATTGTTTTTTGAAAATTCTCGGAAGAACCAAGGTTGTAAGTGAACTGCCAAGCATACCCACCATTGTTCCGGTTTACTTCCACAATGAGGCCGTTTTCTCCGGTTGGGCTGGTACCAACCGCCGTGTTGACGGTTCCTGACACGATGTAATTGCCACCGGGCGATTTTTCCGAAACGGACGTAAAAAACTCCAATGCGGGGTCTGGGAACAGGTCCAATTCATTGACCCAAAGGATGTCGTTGGTGGCAATATTGTACTTGAAAATAAAGCCTTCCACATTTCCGTCCGGCTCATCGTAGGTATGGCCGCAGCCGACTACGTTGTTGTCGCTGTCGAACATCAGGTCAACGACGATGTCCGGCACATCCATTGGGCCTTGGGAGGTTGCGTCAAAGGAGCGGGTCCAGACGATGTTCCCACTGACATCAAGGCGGGTGAGCATGGCGCTGTCCAATTTGCTGCCACCGATAAGGAAGCCACCGCCAAGGGCCGCTGGTATCTCCACGAGGGCTTGGCCACGCTCGTCGCCGAGGGGAGTGCCGTAGGTGCGGAGGAAGGAGGTGTCGCAAGCTGGTGCGGGCACACATTCACAACCTGGCAACTCGGAATATGGCTGGTTTGCAACCGTAGGCGCAGTTGATGGGTTGGCCTGCGTCAGGGCGTTGGCGTATTCCGTGAGCGTAAAGGGAACACTGACAGGGTTTGGGAAATCAAAGGCCGAAATCTCCAGTTCTTCGACAAAGAGGCAGCTATCTTGTAGGTTGCCATTGGCGTTTGTTTTTACCAAGAGCATGTCCGTGCTGCCGCCTGACTGGATGGCTCGGCCTGTAAAATAGATAAAGCCGCCTGCCTCAAAAACTTGCTTTTGTATATGGAGTATAGTGCCTGCATTTCCATTGCCATATCTTTTTGCCCACATCGGTTCGCCGTTCAGGTCTGTTTTCACAATGTACAACTCCCCCGTATTGGTATTATCAGTTCCGTAAATGAGGAAGCCGTCGGCTGTGCTGACGATTTCATCGGCCCATTCGTTTTGTATGCCTTGGATGTCGTATTTTTTCACCCAATCTATATTGCCGTTCAGGTCTGTTTTTGTCAGGAAGAAATTGGTCTGCGTGGCACTTCCGCCGTCATCGTCGCCGGATGTTAAGGCGAAAAGGCTGTTATTTTCCTCTAAGATGTCCATGCCATAAAGGCGGGCCTCTTGGTTCATTGGTACGAACGTCAACCTCGTCCACTGTTCCGTGCCGTCCGTGGCAATCTTTGATAAAGAGGAGCGCATATTCTCTACGCCAGATCCGTTCGTATAGCGCCCGGTCATGTACAGGTCGCCGTTCACTAAAATAGTGGCGCCAAAGGTTTCGGATGAACCGAGGTTGTAGTTGCTAGCTGGGCCGCTGGTAATGTTCCCCGAGTTGCGGTTCAATTCCAATAAGACTGCATCTTCGCCAATGCCTGGAGAAGGGCTGTTGAGTTGGTCGAGTGTCACAAGGTAGTCGCCGCCCGGCTGCGGCTCGTGGATGGTGAAGCCCCGCCCGCCAAAACCTTGGAAACGTTTCGCCCAAAGCAGTACATCCGTATTGGGGTTGTATTTGAAAGCGAAAGGCTGTAAGTCAGTGCTAAAATCGGTGCCATAGCCCACCCCGACGATGTTGCCGTCGCTGTCCACTAAGATGTCAGTTGTTATGTCGGTCAATGTGGAAAATTGGAAGGTTCGCTGCCATATAGGTTCTCCAGCAATGTCCATCTCCATCAGCGAGGCCTGCGTCCCCGCCCGCCCAGCAAGGTATAGGTTGCCGTTACCTGCCGGCATGATGATGAAGCCTTCATCGTTCACATTGGTTTGGCCGAAGGTGCGCACGAAGGTCGAGTTGTCGCAGTCACCGCCCGTATAGTCAATGGCATAGACCATTTGGCAGGATTCTTTTTCGCAAAGCCCATTGCTGGCTGTTAGGCAAATTCTGTGAATGCCGGGATTGGAAAAGGTATAGGCTAAATTGGCCGTATTGCCCGCAGGCATCCCGTTCACCTCCCAGGTGTAGCTCGTTGCGCTGGCGCTCGTATTGGCGAAAGTCACTTGCTGACCGGGAGCTGGATAGATGTTGCTGATAGTGAAATCAGCCGTAACCGGACAGGTCACGTTGATGGTCTTGCAGGCCTTATCGCTGCAATTGGGGTCGGCGTTGCCCACCGTGAGGCATACCTCGAACTGCCCTTCCGCATTGAAGGTATAGCTGGCGTTTTGGGTGCTGGCAAAGGCGGTTCCGTTCAGCGTCCAAGCATAGTTCGTAGAATTGGTGGAGGTGCTGGTGAAATTGAGCGTGCCACCAATATCCACCGAGTTGCTGTTATTGGAAAAACCAGCCGCCAAAGCGGAGGTGCAAGGGTCAACGCAGCCCTTTGAATCCAATAAACTGGGGCGAATATTCTCAATATGCCAGGCCATGCGGTCGGCTTGCCCCTGCGTGAACACCGACCAGCAGTTGAGGTTGCCATAATCCATATAATCCTCAACGATGTCGTTCTGGTCAGCGGGGAAACCGCTGTTCGTGTCGGTGGAGCAACTATTGGCGGTAGCGCCACAAGGCACGGCAGCCGTGCTTTGGTCGGGCGGTGTATCGCAGACCCGGTCGCCGTTGGCGAGGCAGTCGCTGTTGGAGCAGCCGCCCTGGAAGGTATGGTAGAGGCCGAGGTAATGCCCCATTTCATGGACTTGCACACCCGAAGCGCCTTGGCTGCTGCCAAAATATTCGGCCTCCATCACGATGCCGTCTTCAGGGTCGCCGTGCGACGAGGGGAAATTGGCATACCCCGCCACCCCGCAGCCATAAGAACTGCTGCAAATCTCCTTTACCAACCAGATATTGATGTACTGGGTGGGCACCCAGCGGTTCAGGTCTTTTAGTGCGATATCCTGGAAATCCAGGTCCATTTCCGTCAGGGTGGATTGGTTGCGGGTGATGCCCGTGGTGGCATTGCCGTTGGGGTCACGTTCGGCGAGGCAGAACTGGATTTTGGTGTCCGCACCTGAAGTTGGGTCGTAGTAGCCCACATTGGCAAAAGCATCGTTCAGGTCTTGGATGCCCTGCAATACCGTGGCGTCGGACAGGTTCTCAGTGCCGCCATCATGGACGATATGCACCACAACGGGCAGGGTATAGGTGGGCGGGAACTGTTTGCCAGCTTTTTTCAGCCCATTGAAAGCCTGGTAAACCTGCTTTTCGATTGCTTCATGGCGCTGCCGCAATTTTGGGCTTTTCCGCATGGCACGCTCCATCACCTCCGATTGGGCACAGAACCCCGTGGTCGGCGTTGGCTTTTGGAGCAGTTGCTGGCTGAACGAAAAATTGGCGATGAAAAGGAAGCTGCAAAGCAGCCATTGGGAAATGGAAACGTGTCGCATATTTAAATGGGATTTAATCGGTGTTGAGATTGGTACAAATCTAACTGAAATTCCCGTGCTACCGCTTTTGGTAACATTTTGTCCCAAATTTTTTTTTTGGAAATGAAAATCAACGGACAAATTCGAGCATTTTCAACAGCCATTCCTTTTCTGTTGAAATCTCCTTGGATTCAATTTGATTGCGCAATGATTCCCGTTTCACTGCTAGGCGAGAGGTTTTGTGGCTGGCCTGAAATTTAGGTTGGAAATTGCGAGAGATGGATTCTTGCTGGATGGGGAGGCTTGCCTTTGGGTATATAGTTCGCTTGGGTTGTAGGAAAGAACAGGCGGCTGTGGCGACGGCGAAGATGATAGTGAAATAGATAAATGCAGACAGGTCATTTTTCACCGAAAAATGACCTGTCTGCATTTGCACTTTACCACCCCGGCACAATATTCAACCCAAACGTCCCGCTCGCACCTTTCAGCAGCGGCCAAGCGTAATAAGGCTCCAGTATCATCGCACCAAACAGGTTGATGCGCATGGAAACGCCTGCGCTGAAAAGTGGTTTGAAGTCAAAGGAACGCAGGTTGCCTTCTTTTTGCTCGCCGAACACATCCCAGGTGTAGCCGCCATCGGCGAAGACGGAAAGCTCGGTAAAGAACGCCCTTGATTTGATGAGCGCCAACTGCTCAGGCCCCGTGAAGGGCACCCTGATTTCCGCATTGCCGATAAACATCTTACTGCCGAAGAGGTCGTCCACGGAGCGGCCATTTTGTTCCAAAATTTCAAAGGATTCATTGTAGCCGTAGCCCCGCATGAACCAAGGAGCACCAAGGAAGTAATCGTAGAAGGTATTGGCGTCGGTACCATACCGACCATAGTGCATGGCCCGCACGGCGAAGGTGAAGGGTTTCACGAAGACGTATTTGCGGGCATCGGCAATGACGTTATACAAGTTGATGTCACCAAAAAGCCGCTCTGCGCTCAACCTGAAGCGATGGCCTGCTGAGGGCGAAGCGATGCCAAAATGGGAGTTGTCGCCCACGAGGCCGATGGAGGCCGTGCCCAGTTTCCCTTCAAAGAGGTTCACACCTGCTTGCTGCTCGCTGATTTTCTTACGGTTTTGGTAAACGAGGTTTCCAAAATCGTCGTAATACAGGTGGTTGCGGTCAATGCGATTGTTGTAGAATGCAAAAGAGCCACTGCCTTCCACCCGAAGTATTTTCGAGAATGGATACTGGCCAAACAGGGTGAGTTTGTTCTCAAACGTCCTTATCTGGTCGAACACATAGTGCTGGAATTCGAAGGGCGGCGAGTCGTCAACGGGCAGTGTGTCCAAGCCGACATAGCCGTACCGGCCACTTTGGAACGGCAAGTGCGACAGGCCAACGCCCCAGCCAAAACGATGCTTGCGGTTCAGGTAAGCTGTGGAAAGCCCGGCGTCCAAAATTTCACCGTTCAAAAAAGCACTGGTATAGAGCTGGTGGTCGCCGAGGATGTCGCCAAAGATAAAGTCAATACCGCCGCCCACACCAGAAGTTGGGCCACCATAGTTGTTGCCAAGGCCAATGCCGACGCCACCGCTACCAGCGATATAATCCAATTTGAAATTAGACTCAAAAGGTACTTGCGTCAACGAAGTGTCGGACAAAGCTGGCAGCTTGTTCAATTTTTCAAGGTTGCTGCTCACGTAGTCAGGAGCTGTACGGTTCGAATTGACGAGCATGGCCGGCTTCATGTCCACGGCATCGGCAGCCACTTCCTTATTGATGAAATCATCGGATTTTGCCCGGTAGATTTTATAGCCGCCTTTGAAATAGTGCGTGAAAATGATACGGTCACGGGTTTCCTTCGTCGAGGCCGATAGGGCAGGTGCAAAGGGCGTGATGCCGCTGATGCCCGTCAACAGGTCGGTCAATTGGTACAGCTTGCCCGTGGTGGGTTCATAGCGGTACAGGTTGCGGAAGCCGTCCCGGTCGCTAAGGAAAAGGATATTGCCCTCGTTGTCCCAGACGGGGTTCAGGTTGTCGGCACCGTAGAAGAAACTGGTGATGGTGATTTTGCCACTGGCCATGTCCCGCATGGCAAGGTTGAAGGTCCATTTGGTGGCCCCTTTGTTGAAGGCCAATTGGTCGGTCGAGAACACCAACTGGCTGCCGTCCGCCGACCATGCCGGGTGCATTTCGGAATAACGGTCGTTGGTGAGTTGGGTGACTTTCTTGCTGGACAATTGGATTTGGAAGAGGTCAACTTGCCCGTTCACCAAGCCTGCTACTACGATGCTTTTCCCGTCGGGCGACCAAGCTGGGTTGCTGAAAGCAGGTACGCCGGGGATGGGGAAAGTCTCTTTCCGCTTTCCGTTCAAGTCTTTGATAATCAACACATTGTTTCCATCATCCACGGCCACGAAAGCTAGCTCACGGCTGTCCGGTGACCAGGTGCCCGCACTTTCAATGAAGTTCAAGTCATCCAAATGGGCGTCCCTTGTGCTGCTGTGTATTTTGCGGATGGTCTTTCCCGTCACCGCATCGGCGATGAAAAGGTCAATGCCGAAGATGTCACGCTCGGAGAGGAAGGCCACGAATTTTCCATTTGGGCTGAGCACGGGGGCGATGTTCAGTCGGCCTTCTTTTGCGCCGTCCTTGCCGATGAGCTGGCGGCCCACGAAACGCTCTTTCTTATCGCCCAGGTACTGTCCGTAGTAGTCTTTGATGGCACTTACCCATAGCTTGGAAAGTTCTTTTTCCTTCATGCCAAGCACTTCCTCGCAAGCCGTTTCAAAGCCATTCCTTGCCGTGGCCATGAATAATGGCTGGATGATTTCGTCACCTTTCAGACCTGTCACGAATGCCCAGAAGGTTTGGCCCCAGCGATAGGGGAAGTATTGGGGGTTGTCGAGTTGGCGCAGGGTAGGCACCTTGTCATTCAGCACGGCGTCCCGCATCCAGAGGGCGGTATTGGCGTCAGTGCGGCCAATGGACAGGTACTCGGCGAGGCCCTCCACCATCCAAAGCGGCAGGTTGCCAAGGCTGCGCATGGAGGTGCTATCGCCATTTATCACCATATTGTACTGGAAAGCGTGTACCAACTCGTGGCCCAATACGTGCTTGGTCTGCTCATTCGACATGGCAATGGGCAATATTACCCGGTTTTTCAGCGCTTCGGTCACGCCGCCTGTGCCCACGCTGATTTCACCACTGATGGCGTTTGTCTGCTGGAAATCGGCATGGTCGCTGTAAAACATCAGGGGGTTGCGTTCCGCAAAGGTGTCGGCTAGCACGGCCTGGTGCAGGGTGTACCAATGCTCAGCTTGATTGGCCAGTTCCCGTTCCAATTCAGGGTTGTTCAGGTAGTGGTAAATCAGGTAGTTAGGCGTTTGCAGTACCTTGAAATCGAACTGCTCGTATTTCGGCTTGTTGCGACCGAAATATTGGGCTTGAAGGGTAGTTGCAAAGCAAAATAGTGCAGCTATGATGGCTAGGCTTATCGTTGTTTTTTTCATGGTCAAAAAATGCATTTAGTCAAGTCATTCTTGCTTCATAGGCAGACATTGGTATAATTAAAAATCTGAGTAGATGTTCAATCCAGAAACCCCTTTATATACGAAGCGAAGACACCCTTTTGACAACCAATCACTCTTATAAGATTCTTAAAACCGGTTAATGTTTTATTAAAAGACCATTCTTTTTGATTCCTTTTTATTGGAGCAAAACGAATTGACAAAACCATGACTGTAGTCACCGGGTGAGGTAACTTAAAACGAATACAATTTCTATGTAACACACTGCTGGAAACTGGCGCAGCCTACTTCACCAAACAATGCTCCCTTATCGCCTATCCCAAACCGTAATCACCTGTTGCCCCTGCTGCGGCCTGAAAACATAGAAAAGGGTTTCCTTGGCCTTGGCAGCAACTAAGGAATCAATCGGTTCATCGGGCATGTCATCCTCCCAGAGTTCGTCCACATCGGAGAGGTCTTCCACGGTATGGTACAGGGAGGTTGTAAAAAGTTTTTCCCCATCGCCATCGGGTGATAGGAACTCGTAAAGGCCCTTGGAGCCATAGCCCAGAAAACTGCAGTAATCGCCGCCAGCACAGGGCCAGTACCAGTTTTGGTGCTTGAAAATGGGTGGCGTGGTGCGTTCGAGCAGGTCGGTGATTTCACCCGCTTTGTTGCTAACGGCCTTAGCGGACTTTTCAGGCTTCCGCAGTTGCAATTGGTGTTTGAGCGCTTCAATATCGCCCTCGCAGGCGTAGCTGTCTTGTTCAAGCAATTTGACCGACAAAAGGCATTCTGGACAAATGGCGTTGAACCGATCGGTTCCAAGGAAGGCAGCGCCATCGAGGCAGGTTTTTACCGCTTCGCAAAAGGAGCATTTGGCGGCTGCGGCAAGCCACAGCGCAAACCGGTCGGGTTGTTGGAAGTATTTGAACTGCATGTTTGTGAGTTGGATGTGGAGCACTGCCCGAGGCAATGACCTAACCATGGGCCAAAAATACGCTATTCCTGCAACACGATGTATCAACCAAGAGGGCTATCATTTATAAGCAAGCGAGATGCGACCGATATAAAACGCTTATTTTTTAAAGATTATTCCATAAATATCCTTCGCTGATTATCCACTTAATTCGCTCATGTTCTCTTGGCGGTGCGTTATTACGTCGTTCAGTAACAAGAGAACATGAGCATGGATATTTCGTAACTACTTAGCAAGGGGTGTTTTTGGGGTGAAAATTTTCAATTTTCACCCCAAAAACACCCCAAAACGTGGGAAGGGAGAGAAAAAATTTGATTTTTTCTCTCTCTTCACACGCCCACCTAAGTAGTTACGATATTTAATGGATAAATTATTGGTTTGTTAAAAAGGAAACCGTGCTGAAATTGCCACTTGCTGCGGGTGGTGGTGCTTTGCTTAGCCCTTATATTTATTTTGATTTAAGATATAAAACGTAAGATTTAAGATTTGAAAGGCTGCCAAGCAATCTTAAATCTGATTTCTTAAATCTTATAGCTTAAATCAAACCCAATAAAGTACCTATTTCCCCAATAGCTCCTTCACCCCCTCCACCATTCCGCTCGCCCACATCGCATATTGCTTGCCAGAGGGGTGCAACCCATCGCTGGCCACCAGCGTGGGGTCGTCAAGGCCCTGCCGGGAGGTGGGCGTGATGTCAAAATAGCGGATGCCCATTGACTCGGTGATTTCCCGGTTGGCGGCGTTGTAGGTGTCAATCCCCTCGCTGATGTCGGTGCGGCCATTGCCGAAGGGCGTGTAGGCATAGTCGGGGATGGAGACGACAAAGACCCGGTCCTTTCGGCCTCCGGCAAATGCAATGGCTTGGTTCAGCAGTTCGGTGAACTCGGGCTTATAGGACTCCACGGGGCGGGAGCGGTATTGGTTGTTGACGCCGATGAGCAGGGAGACGAGGTCATAGGTGCTGTCGGTGGTAAGGTTGCTACTGGCAATGCCCGCTGCGAGTTCATCGGTCGTCCAGCCCGTTTTTGCGATGATGCGCACATGGTTGATGTCGTGGCCGAGCGGGCGCAGCTTTTCCGCCAATTGCATGGGGTAGCGTTCTTCTTCCTTCACCGACTGGCCGATGGTGTAGGAGTCGCCGAGGGCGAGGTAGGTTAATTGCTTGGCCGGCTCGATTTCGGTTTTCCGCTCTTTTTCAGTGCAGGTGGCGGCGAGGAGGGGCAGCAGCAATAAAAGCATAAACTTGTAAGGCATGGCGTTGATTTTAACTATAATGAAATTGGTTGGGGTTATCCACATCTTAGGTTATATACGACAAGGCAAGCGGGTTTAGGTTTTGCTATTTGACTAAAAAAGTTGGGTTCTTTGAACAATGGTTCGTGATGTTTTCGGGTTTTCGAGTTCTAAGGTTGTGGCCTAATAGCTGATTTTGAAATGGTTGGTTAGGTTTTCAATCCTTTCAAAAATAATTTGTGGTTAGGTTTTGCCCCTAGGCCTTAGAACCTCACGAACCATTGTTGACGATTCTTGTGGAATAAACCCCAATGAGTCTATCCACCTTCAACCTCTTTCGGGTTTTTGGGCTAAAATTGTAGGTAAACCTCATCTTCTGGCAGGCAGGGATTGTCAATCCTTATCAACCGATTTAGTCCATATCAACGATTTACCAGACTTGGCGATGCAAAGTATAAAATCCTTTTTCCTTGCAATTCCATTAAGTACCGTTCAAAGAATAACTTCCGAAGCTACGTTTACTAAACTTTCAAAGTTTAGTAAACGTTGGCCGACAACCTTCGGATGTTTTTTTTAAACGTTACTAAAGTTTTTCGCTCATCCCCTCTTTAAGGTGAAACAGGGTTGGAGCCAAGACTTTCCAAGTTTCAAAAACTTGGAAAGTCTAACCCGTAATCCCGGCATTTCACCTTAAAGAGGGGATGAGCGAAGTTTTTTATCGAATGGCTGGGTAAATTATTCGCCATGAAATAACCATCCGAAATAACTATCTTTAAAAATAAAAAACCCTATCATTCAAAGAATGACAGGGCATACAGTGGTAAATATAGTAAGAAGCTAATTTTATTTATTGGCCAGGTTCGGATTTAGCAAATCATAGAACTGGTCAAGTTTTGGCATAATGATAATGCGGGTACGGCGGTTGGTTGAGCGGCCCTCTGCGGTACTGTTGCTGGTAAGCGTGTTGTACTCGCCCCTGCCGGCAGCGATCAACCTATTCGGGTCAACATTATGGCCTTTTTGCAGCGCACGCACAACGGAGGTCGCACGCTTGACGCTCAAGTCCCAATTATCTTCCATGCACTCAGTTTTAATGGGCACATTGTCTGTATAACCCTCCACCAATACTTCAACGTCTGGCCTTGATGCTATGATTTGGGCAATTTTCGCCAGTACCGCATCGGCTTTAGCCGTGATTTTTGCGCTGCCGCTCTGGAAAAGCATCTTATCGGAAAGATTGATGAATACAACGGTTTTATCCACTTTTACTTCCACGTCTTGGTCCTCGATTCCGTCCTTCAACACAGATTTGAGGTTGACAGAAAGTGCCAGGTTGATGGAGTCAGCTTTGGTTTTCGCAGCTTGCAGCAGCTGTATGTATTTGTCTTTCTTCTCCAATTGGCGCAGCGTCTCATTGATATTGGCGTTGGCCGATTGCGAAAGCACCGTCAAGTCGCCAACTTGGGTCAATTGCTTGTCACGCTGAGCCTTACAATCGGCAAGTTGAGCTTTCAGGTCGTCCATTTGAGTTTGGCGGTTCTGGGTATTATTTTGAGCAAGCCGCAGTTCTTGTTCGCAACCAGACAACCGGGTCATGTAGTCGTTCAGGCTGACACCACATTTGCCAAGTTCTGCGTTTGTTTTTTCCAGTTCGGACTGTAGAGAGGTAAATTTCTTTTTGCTGACGCAAGAGGTAAGGGAGAATGCTCCCAAAATCAGAAGAATGAGAAATTGGTTAAGTTTCATAATGCACACATTTTTTAGTTAAAAGACTTGGTTTGAACGGAATAAATAACTCAGGCAACGAAGCACCATCGCTTTCTGCCAATTGGTCTTTCGCAGCCTCGTTTAATAGCACCAGACAAATGCTGGTAAGGCTAAAAGGGAGATGCCTTTTATATGTTCATTCTTGACCTAAAAATATTTTAAAAAAGGAATTACTGAGGGGTGGGCTGCTCATTGATAAATCTTCCTGAATATCACCTTTGGCAATTTATTCGCTCAAAGAAACAAGCATCATCCGGGTTTTAGCGCACAAACCAGATTTCCGAAATCTCAAAGATTCCGGAAATCTTAGCCTGGCAAATGCATAAAACCTAATTTATAAGTTGAATATAGAAAGGCCGCTTTGGCTTTTTAATCCTTCGGTTCGCTTGATAGTGGCATGCCATCAGTTTTTTACAAAATAGCTCCCCACCCTGTGCCCATCTACTTGTAAAAAGAGGGCGTAAACACCATGCGGCAAAGCCGAAACCAGCACATTCAATTGTTGTTCCCCAGCTTTTAAGAACTTTCGAGGAAGAACAGCCTGCACCCTACGGCCCATTGCATCGTAAAGGTCAATGCTTGCTTCGGCAGGGAATGGCAGGTGGAAGCTCACCTTCATTTCACGGTGAACGGGGTTTGGTGACAAACCGAATGCATAATTGGTTTGCAGGTCGTTGGTTTCAGAAATGATGTAAAAATGCTCCTTCGTTGTGCAACCGTTGGCATCCGTTATGGTCAGCTCGTAGAAGGTATTTGGTTGCAAGTTATAAATCGTATCAGTCGTGGCACCCGTGTTCCATAAGTACTCGTAGGGTGGGGTGCCGCCCGAAACGATAGCCCACATTTTCAGTTCGTCAAAATCGGCGTCCAACTCCAAAATGATTTCGGTTGCTGGCTCTTCGATGGTGGCTTCCAAAACCAGGGTGCTGTTCCCATCCCCCACGGTTACCGAGTAGCTGCCTGCTGGCAATCCGCTGATACTGGCGGTTGTTGCGCCGATGCTCCAAAGATAGGTGTAGTTCTGGCTGCCGTCCGTCGCTACGACCGTTGCAGTTCCATTGGCTTCGCCAAAGCATGACACATGGGTGGTCTCGATGGTGGCAGAAAGTGGGGCAGGCGCTGTAACCACCGTCTCATTGGAGGTATTCGAGCAGCCATTGACGGGGTTCGTCACCTGCACGCTGTAAGTGCCAGCGGCGTTTACGGTCAGTGAGCTACTGTTTGCGCCAGCCATGGGTTGGCCGTTCTTCAGCCATTGGTAGTTCAGGTCGTTGCCGTAGGCATTGAGTTGCAGGGTGCCGCCAAGCGGCAATGCGGCGGTTGGTTCGGCCACCAGCCATGCGACCGGGGCGCAGTTGTCGCTGGTGATTTTGTAAATATTGTTGGTGAAATAGCCGACAGCGTACAATTCGCCTGTGTTGTCCGCCTCGATGGCCGTGAAGTCGTTATCGTTGAAATTGCCCAACTGTACCACGGTTGGCACGCCGTCGTTGCTCAGCGCCCAGATTTTGCCCGCACAGAAGTCGGTGAAGATGTACTTGCCAAACAGGTCGGCATACCTCGTGCCCCTGTAAACCGTGCCCCCAGTGATGCTGCACTCCTGCCCATCATGGTTGTACTCGTAGAGTGGGCCGGTAAGGGTGTTCCAAGGAAAGCACTGATTTGAGTTGAAGGGCAGGGTGCCTTCCATGCAGCTCCAGCCGTAGTTTTCACCACCAAGGCTCGTGGAAGCTTGGAAATTGATTTCTTCCCGTTCGTCCTGGCCCACGTCGGCTATCCAAAGGTCGCCCGTCCACGGGTCGAAATTGAAGCGCCAGGGGTTGCGCAGGCCCGACGCCCAGATTTCCGGGGCAATGGAGTCCGGGGCATTCAAATAGGGGTTGGCGGCAGGTATGGTGTAGGCATCGCCCTGGCTGCCCACGTTGATGCGGAGGATTTTCCCCTTGAACGAGAGCATGTTCTGGCCACTGGCCTCGGGGTCGCCTCCACCGCCACCATCGCCTGTGCCGATATAGAGGTAGCCATCGGGGCCGAACTTCATACAGCCGCCCACGTGGTTGGGCAGCGGGTGCTCGTAGGTGAGCAGGATGCCCTCGCTCATGGGGTCGGCCTGGTCGGGGTTGGCGGCGCTGCGCATGAAGCGGCTAATGGTGCAGACGCCTGTGTTCTTTTGGTTGTAGAACACATAGAACAGCCCATTTTGCTGGTATTGCGGATGGAAGGCTAGGCCGACGAGGCCCTGTTCGTTGTTCCAGCTATTATTGGCCTGAGCGCTGATGTCGAGGAATGGGGTTGGCAGCACCGTACCGTCTGTGTTGACGATGCGCACGTGGCCTTCCTTGGTGAAGGCATAGAGCCGTGGGTCGCCGGGTGCCCGCTCAACGCCTGCGAGCCAGTTGAAACCCGTGGCGAAGGTGGTAAGGCTGACGGTTTGTGCATTCGAGCTTTGAGAAAACAGCAGCAACAGTGGCAGGAAAATGGATTTTAGGGCAACCAAACCGTAATTAGGGGTGTCAGCTTGTCGCCCAATCATCCCAAAGGGATAAGTAAATCGTAAATCGTAAATCGTAAATCTTGTGTTCTTCATGGTGATTATGTTTTTGGAAAATGGAAATGCAATTAGTCGGTCATTGGCCAGCGGCCAAACCGAATTGTTCACGATGACTTTAAAATTGGAGCTTTCGTTGTGTCAGTGCCTGACCAGCTTAATTGGAGAAGATGCCTGTGCGGACGTACGGGCAAATATATAGTAAACACCGGGTTGCCAGTTAATTGTAGAAAGGGTAAGTTGCCGTTTTCCTTGTTGATTTTGGTCAAAATCACTGGATAAGGTTAGTCGCTGGCCGAGGGTGTTAATGACTTCTATTGATTCAATTAGTTCGTTTGTTTCAAAAAAGATATAATCGCTGAAAGGGTTTGGAGAAATGCGGATTTGCAAGCTACCCATACTTTCGTTCGTTCCCGTCAACACCTCTACGTTCCAAACCACGATGCTGTCGCAACCCGTCATAAGGTCGAAGTGCTCCACGATGGTCGTGTCGTTTTCCAGCAACCAGCCGTTTATCGGAGTGCCGAGCGTGGTAAAGGTGTCAATTACCACCGTTGCGTCAAAATCGCCTATATCCAACTGCACAAAGTTCAGGCTGTCGAACAAGGGCAGCACGATTGTTTCAAAAAAAGTGGTGTCGCTTTCCCAAACGACACCCCCATAGAGTCCCCCCGTACAGAGGCTCACGTCTGAAATGCTATACGTCTTCGGTTTTTGGATGGTGTGGAAATACTGCGGCCATGCCACGGGCTGTTGGTAGTCGAAACTGATGCTCGCACGGTTCAGGATGGTGCTGTCCCAAGGCGCATCGGGCACTTGACTCACTCTAAATTTGACGTAGCCGATGGAAGCCGTGTCGTTGTCGGCAGCGGGTGGCAACGCAGCGTTTTCGATGGTGAATTCGAGCACGCCTGCATTGTTCACGCTTAGCATGTAGGGGTGGCTGCTGGTGCCTTGACGCACGGTCGTCACGTCCAACCAATGAGAGAGTGTGTCGAGGATGACTACCGTAGTAGCTGTGTCTTCGCCGGTGTTCTGAAAGCGTATCAGGTATTCAATATCGGTATTTTGGGTTATAAAATGTTGGTTATCAATGCCTTCGGGAGCAACCAATTTCGTGTTTGCCATAGGCGTCACCTCGTTTTCCATCGCATGGATGGAGCGGAACGGGTCGGCGTCGTCCTGCGGGAAGATGGTCACAAAGCCCGTGCTGTTGCCACATGCTTCGATGCTCACCGATGGGCGGCTGCGGCCAGGGTGGCCGGGCGACTGCGGCAGTTCGAGGCGGAGCGTTTTGCCATTGGACGGCTGCATGATTTCATGGGTCTCCAATGGTGCCAACTGCACCTCAATGGCCCTTGTCAGAATCTGGTCTTCCACGATGATGCTCAGCAGCGGGTCGTTCATGCCACCAGTACCCATGTTTTCAATGGTGAACCGAACACTGTCCGCTTCGCAAATGGCGCTCACGGCAAGGCTGGCACCGTCCCATTGGGGGTCGGGTGGAAGGCAGCTTGCATTGGGTGTTGCAATGGCCGTTACGAGGTGCGCCCGACCGATAATTGCGTCACAATCGAGAAATGTTTCGATGGAAAAGCTGCTGCAATCCCCTACACCGACATTTCCCAGGGCAAAAGTCCAGGTGCGCCCGCTTTGGCTCAAAACAGGTTGTTGCGAAGCAACAAAAAACAAGGCACTGTCCAAGGTGATAGCCAACACTGCCGCATTGGCCACCGCTGTGCCAATATTGCAGTATTGGACTTCATAAATCGCTGAATTGCAGGGGCTTAATGCGGTTGTGGCCACGTCCACCTCTATTTCCGGGCAAGGGATACCCACTTGCAGCGGGAAGTCGGCGGTGATGGTGTCGAATGGGGTTGGGAACGAAATTGCTAGATCGTTTGCGCATGGCTGCCAATAGGCGTTTGGGGAAATGAGCCGGAGTTGGTAGTCGCCAACGTCAGTCAGTATGGAAAAATGGCCATCGCCATCCGTCATGCCGTAATAAACTGCCCCATTCGAAGTATTGGTAGCGGTCAGGTGCCAGCCTTGGAATCCAGTCTCGTTGGCGCCTGGCTGGCAGTCGTTGTTTTCATCGAAAAAAATACGGCCTTGCACGTGGTTGGACAACAGCTCGCCATTGGGGCCAAGCCTCAGGAGCTGTGCACGGCTGTTCAGCACGACGCCGTTCACGTCGTCCACGCGGCTATGTGCGGCTACCACCATGCTGCCGTCCGGCAACGACTCAATCGAGTGCGGGATGTCCTTGCGGTCACGCACATAGCTTTCTTGCCAGACCATGTTCCCATCGGCATCGGTACGCACAAGGTAAATATCGTCCAACCAGTTGTTGAAACTCTGGGTGGAACCCGCCAAGGCAAAGCCACCATCGGGCATCTGGGCAATATGAGCGCCCCATTCGCCGAAAGCGCCACCAAAAGTCTTCGACCATTGCAGTATCCCGTTGTCGGTGACTTTTAGCAGGTAAATATCGTAGTCACCAGCGCCAAAGCTCCTCGTGGTGGCACCAACCACAAAGCCGCCAGTGGCAACGGGCTGTACCTCGAAGGCGAAGTCGTCATCGGGGCCACCAAAGGTCTGGAACCACTGGAAGACGCCGTTGAGGCTGATTTTGGCGAGGTAAACGTCTTGCCCGCCCGCTCCAAAACTGGTGGTTTGGCCCGTGATAATAAGCTGATTGTCAATTGTTTCGGCGACGCTCCAGGCCTCGTCGTCGCCTATGCCGCCATAGACGTTCGACCAAACTTCGTTGCCGTTGGCATCGGTTTTCACGAGCAGGATGCCCACGTCGGAGCCATTGTCGTAGCGGCCAACGATGGCATACCCCCCATCGGAGGTCTCTATGGCCGACCTTGAAAACTCAATGGCCGAGGTGCCGTAGGTTTTGTTCCAAACGACGTTGCCGAGGCGGTCGGTCTTGATGAGCCGGAAGTCAAAACTCGTAGGGCCGGAGACGAAACTGGTGCCACAAAGCAGGTAGCCGCCGTCGGAGGTCTGCTTGAAGTCATCAATGATGTCGTGCTCGGGGCCGCCATAAGTCCGGCGCCATTGCTCATTGCCAAAGGCATCCAGCTTGACCATGAATACCTGGTGGAGGTCGGGGCCAGTGCCCGTATGCCCCGCTGCGATATAGCCACCGTCGGGCGTGGGGAAGATGCCCCTCGCAAAATCGTAGCTGCCAAAGCCCAGGTCTTGGTGCCATGCGTTGGTTTGGGCCATTGCCGATGGAAGCTGGCAGCAAAAGATGAACAGACCGACCAACAAACGAATTGGCCAGAAGCAGGCAAAAGCATGGGATGCCTTACGGCAATATTTAGCTTGACGGTTGTTCATCAATAGCTCGTTTCTATAGGTTTTAAGCAAGCCGGGGGAGGCAAATTTTGCTTAACGCTACAAAAATGCGGTGGAAGATATTGCGCAGCAACAACAAATAAATGCGTTTCTCAAACGGAAAATTGATTGAGGAGTAAGTTTTTAATTATTTTGCGGGCATTTCTGGCTGTGATTTCTCAAAAAGAAAATTAAACCTGTGTGGCAATTTGGCGCAGTTTTTTGAAAGAAACGCGCCTGGGCTATTCAGTTTGCTGAATGCAATGGGCTAAGGGCCAAAAAACATCCAGCCAAATGCCAATGGGTTCATGCCCAAAACTTGGCAGTATGAATTATAAAAACGGACACCATGCAGAAAAGCCGCTTAATAGAACTGTTCATTGCTTTGGAAAAAACGGAGCAGCGGGAGCTTGGGAAGTTCGTGGCATCACCCGTCTTCAACCAGCGAAAGGACGTGGCAGACCTTTACGACTACCTATACCTGCACTCGCCCTTTAAGGACGAATCGGCGATTGAGCGGGGTAGGGTATTTGCCAGCATCTTTCCTGGTGAACCGTTCGATGCCACCAAGTTCGACTACACGATGTCGTTCCTGTTTGCTGTCATCAAACAATACCTTATACACAAGGAGTGGGAGGGCGATGCCATTGGCAAAGGGATTTTGCTGGCAAGGGCCTTGCGAAAGCGCAACCTGCCACGCTTGTTCGACAAGGAAATAAAAACGACCGAGAAAGCACTCGAAAGCCATCCCTACAAGGACGCCGAGCACCATTTCAACGCATTTCAACTCCACCTCGAAAAGCATATTTCTGCCAAGCAAGAAAGCCGTACCAGTATGGCCTCTTTCAAGGAGTTCTCCGAGGCGCTCACCCATTATTTTCTGGCAAAAAAACTATGGGAAGCCTGTACGCTGGTTACCCATAGGGCCGTGGCCAAGGTGGATGCCTTTGACCAACCGCTGATTGACGCCGTGCTGAACCTCTTGGAGCAAAACCGCTATACCGAGGTGCCCGCCATTAACCTCTACTACCACTGCTACAAGGCCCTGACCGACAGTGACAGCCTGCGCTGGTTCGAGGCGCTGCGCTCGCTCATGCGCACCCAGCACGCCAGCCTGCCGCCCAACGAGGTGAAGGACCTTTACTTGGTGGCCATCAATTACTGCATCGGGCGCTCCAACCGGGGCGAGCGGGCGTTTTTGCAGGAGGCGTTTGAACTTTACAAGGAGGGGCTGGCGACCAAGGCATTCCTGGAAAACCACCAGCTTTCGAGGTTTACCTACAACAATATCGTACTGGCCGGGCTGATACTCAAGGACTTCAATTGGGTGGAGAATTTTATCACGGAATACAGGGACTTCATCGAGCTAAAATACCGAGAGAGTACCTACAATTATAACCTCGCCATTTTTTATTTTGAAAAGCCCGACTATGATAAAGCAATGGAACTGCTGCAACGGGCAGACTTCGACGACCTCAGCCACAACCTAAGTGCCCGCCGGATGTTGCTGCGCATCTATTTTGAAAAAAACGAGCGGGATGCCCTTGGCTCGCTCATCACCAGTTTCAAGAACTTCATCTACCGCCACCGGGAGCTTGGCACCGTGCCCCGGAACGGCTACCTGAACCTCCTCAAGTTCGTGAACCGCCTGCTCTCGCTCGACCATTACGACAAGGAGGCGCTCGCCCAATTGCAGGAGGAAATTTCCAAGACCGAACAGTTGGTTGAGAAGAAATGGCTGCTGGAGGTGGTGGAAAAGGTGTGAGGGTTCATGGTTTCATGGCTTCATGGGTTCACGGTTTCATGGTTTCATGGAAGATGCGGCTAAGGTCGGCGGGGGTGTCAATGTCTAAAATGCCTTCGGGAAAGTCAATCAACAGCAGCTTGTCCTTGTGTTGCTGCATCAGCTTTTTAGCACCTTGCTGGCCTTGCAAGGCAGCTAACCCCTCGAAATATTCCATTCCGAAAACAGCGGGCGGGCCATAGCTGCCCCCGTAGGACGAGGCAGCGATATGGTCGGGGTGCTGCTGCCATTTTGCCACCAATTGATTCAATAAATGGGTGTAGACAAATGGCTGGTCGCAGAGCAGCAGCAGCACAGCATCGGTATTGGGCGGCAAGCTGGCCATGCCGCAGGCAATGCTGCTGCCCATGCCAGATTCCCAGTTTTCATTGACCAGGATGCGCACGGGCAGGTGCTCCACTGCTGGTTTTATCGCTCCGCAATGGGCGCCCAGCACGACCGTGACGCCTCGGTTTTCAATGGAAAGGGCCGTTCGGCAGGCTTGTTCGAGCAGTGGTTGGCCATCCAAGTGCACCAGTTGCTTGGGCTGGCCGAGGCGGGTGGAGGCACCGGCGGCGAGGAGGAGGATATGGAGGTTTTTAGCCATTTTTATGGAGGTTTTTAGCGGGTTAGAGCGCTTAAATATACAGTGTATATTACAATGGTTCGTGAAGTTCTAAGGTTCTGGGGTTTTAGGGTTTGGGGGCAAAACCTAACCACAAATCATTTTTGAAAGGATTGAAAACCTAACCAACCATTTCAAAAACAGCTATTAGGCCACAACCTTAGTACCCGAAAACCCGAAAACTTCACGAACCATTGTGTTAAGTACCTCAATGAAATTAGTTTAGTTATCTCGCCGAAAGATAATTGAATAATCAACTGATTTTCAGCCGCTTGCAACAATCATACAATTCCAACAATTTTCAACAATTACTTAAACCTTCTAAACCCCTCTAAACTTCCTAAACCTTATGCTTAGGTTTGCAAGATCAAATTTATACCAATGGTTCGGGAAGTTTTAAGGTTCTATGGTTTTCGGGATTTGGGGCAAAACCTAACTGTAAATCATTTTTGACAAAGTTGGAAAAGCAACCTATCTTTTCAAAAACGGCTACTGTGCCGCAACCTTAGAACCCGAAAACCCGAAAAATTCACGAACCATTGCATACCTTTCACATCAAAAACAATCGAACATGGCAATCAGAAGAAACGCAACATCCGTTTGGGAAGGCTCCGGCAAAGAAGGCACAGGACACCTCACCACCCAAAGCACCGTGCTGAACCAGACACAGTACTCCTACAACACCCGCTTTGCCGACGGTATCGGCACCAACCCAGAGGAACTCATCGCTGCTGCCCATGCAGGCTGTTTCAACATGAAACTTTCCTTTGTGCTCGGCGGTGCAGGCTTCACGCCCAGCAGGTTGGAGACCAAATGCACCATTTCCCTCGACAACGGGGCTGTCACCGAATCGCTGCTGAAACTCAAGGCCAATGTGCCCGGCATCAGCGCCGAGCAGTTTGCCGAGTGCGTGGCCGATGCGGAAAAGAACTGCCCAATTTCAAAATTGCTGAACTGTGAGATTAAGGTCGAGTCAGGCTTAGAATGAGTGCAATGACCTGATATAGCCCTCCACCAGTTTGGTAATCTGCTCCATTTCGTTGACTATAATTTCATGCGAACCGCCTGGGATGATCACATCCGCTTTGGCACCCTTTCGCAAGGGTATCACCTTGTCTTTTTCGCTGTGGATATGGTAAAGCTGCTGGGAAGTCGGGCTGGGTGCGTAATCCCAATGCACGGTTCTGCACTATTTAGCTGCCTTCACTGCTTTTCCAATCTGCAACAACTCTTCACTCACGATCGCACAGGCAAATTTGAAAAGGTACTGATCCATGCTGTGTTCGTCCGCAATACCAGCCTCAAATTGGGTGTCATAGCCGCCAAAACTCATCTGTGCTGGATTTGTCCTCAAGAAGCGGGTAGAGGCGGCAATGGATTGCTGTACCTCGAACATTTGCTGCTCGATGGCCTCTTGTTTCTTCTTGGGTAACTTGTCAAAATCCTTTTCCTTAGCCTCTATTTTTGAAGCCTTAGCTGCTGACGGCATGCGGATAATGTGGCCCTCGTTGAAGATGCGGGGTGAAATTCCAACATGGTGAAATCCCAGCAGTTCCATTGGCACCTGCGTTACGATGTCGCTGTTGTTGATATGCAAAAAGGTCTTCTCCCCCAATAGCTCATTATAGGCCTCCTTGAAATCTCGATTGCCTATCCTTGGTGAACCATACACATATACATGCGCCACGGAATAACCCTTCAACGCAAATCGGTGGGCTGCCAATTGGGCAAGTGCTGCGCCAAGGCTATGACCGCAAATGAACAGTTTCTTGTTCTTACCCAAGGCATCTACGGCAGTTTGCACCTTGCTCCACACACTTTCCAACGCACCGTTGAAACCCCTGTGCACTTTTCCACGACCGCCAAATGCATCGGTTTTAAAGAAGCTCAAGTCGGTGATTGCATCCGTTCCACTGCTCGTTCCCCGGAAGCAAACGACCAGGTGTTGGCCTTTTCCCGCTACAAAAGCTTGGCTGTCGGTATCGGTGGCCTCTATCCAGCGGAACGATTCGTAACCCCATTCCTTCAACTGTTTTTCCACATAACTGGGCTTGAAATAGGCCAAATGTGCAAGATCGGCCAAAGTCATGGCATTCTCTAAGGAATGGCTCACGGCATTTTCATCAAAACCAAAAGCGTTGGAAGGAATCACATCATCCCTCCCATAGCGTGCCCGGTTGATGACCGGTCCCACTTTGCGCAGCGTCCAGGCCGTGCTGACGCCCGGTTGCGCACCCCAAGCGGGGCAAGGAATTTCTTTGTCATCGAGTTGCAAAATTGATTCGCCGTTTGCGTCCTTGCTAACGCCCACATTGAGCCACGCTGCATAGCGGGTTGCGGCCTCAAACACATCGAGCGAGTCACTGCCTTCTGTGGATTGGATAGGCCCATTTGTATTGACGATGTAATGCAGGAACAGTCGCTCTGCCACTGGCTCCAAGTCCTTGCCTTTGGCAGTTGCTTCTGCTAGCATTCTGCGGAATATCAACAGCGTTTCCGCCAATTTTGGGTTATAGCGGTTGGTTTCGAGCAAGAAGCGACCTTGCTCTGGATGAAAGCAGAACGCCTTCACAATATTGGAGAAATCTTTTTGGGACAAGGCCGGATCTTTCTCAAGGGCGGCGAGGGAAGCTTGAATGCTTTCCTGGTTTGCTACGGGCATAAGTGTTTTTTTTTGATTCTGCGAGCAAGGTAATTAATATTCTGTTTGTTCACCCTTTGCTGCTGTCCCCTGACAAAAAGGTGCTGCATTTCCGAAATTGCGATTTCACCTGTTACGACTCCTTTTCCCACAAAGAACGGCATTGCTTGACACGTTCCGATAGCAATGGGCATGCTTGTTGGCGGGTTTGGGTTGCGGGCTTAGGTCGTTGGACGTAGTTCTCTAATTGAACTTATAACGGCCAGCCGCCGCAACCAAAAGCAGTGTGCAAACGAAGCTTGCAAAGAGTGAAGGGCATTTTTCAATTGAAAGGATAGGTGGTGCGCCAACAAGTTGCAAACTTCTAAGAACTTGATTCACAAATAGCTCATTTTCAGTATTTTACGAATCAAGTTGTTTCTCGCACGACGGCAAATTTGCTGTCCTTTACTTCTTCTTCTAAGAACTTGATTCACAAATAGCTCATTTTCAGTATTTTACGAATCAAGTTGTTTCTCGCACGACGGCAAATTTGCTGTCCTTTACTTGCAAGAACTTTATTTCTTAAATTCTGCTGGAATCATACTTGCAACAACTGGGACAAACCGGCTAGGGTACGCTTCCAAGTCATCCCGAACATGGGTCGGGACTAGACTTGAAAGCGCTACTGCTGGTGGGGAAGTAAATATACTTAAAACAGCGGGAAAACACGAACAAAGCCGTAGAAAAGCCGTAAAACAGCATAAAACCCAGTAATATGCAACACCAAATCCGGTCAAAGACGAATTTCGTGCTTCAAGCCATTTCCAAATACGAGGCTGACATAAGAAAGACGGAGTCCACGGTGATTTCCACGAATGACATCGTGGCGACGGTTGGGTTTCGCTACGAGGGCACTAAGGAGGTCAAGTGGGTGGTAAGGAGGTCACTTGTTTTCGGGAGGGAATGGGAGGTTAGGGTGACAAAAAAAGATTTAAACAATGCCCATTTGAAGTACGCCATCCGTGACGAAATCCAGTGCGATTGGTGGCTCAAGAACTGGGCGAGGAACAGAATTGAATTCGAAAAGGCGGAGCGGGAGGAAGCCAGAAACCAGCGAGGCGAACGGCGATTGGAAGCGTGTGCGCCAGCAGTCTCCCCGCCGAAATACAACGAAATATCCGGCAGCCAGTTTTTGTCCTTCAAGATGGCTGGGTTCAGCACCTCGAACCGCTCCTCGATGGGGTGAAAAGCTATCTTGATTTTGATTTGCTGGTAGTTCTTGTCCACTACATAATCGCCGAGGATGGCCGCCTTGAGCGCCGTCACCCGCTGCTGCCCGTCTATCAGAATCTTCTTGCCTTCCGACAGCGAGTCGTCCTTGAGCCGCACATTCGGGTTGCGCCAGGCGATAACATAGCCCACCGGGAAGCCCTTGTACAGCGAGTCCATCAGGTCACGCACCTTGCTGCTGTCACAGAAAAAGGGGCGCTGGATTTCCGGGATGGCGATTTCATCCCGACCACAGGTCGGGACACCCACGAAAGCAGGATTTGGATGAGGTGCTGGTTATTCATTCCAACCCAACCCATGTGCCTCCAAGATTACTATTTCCAAAGGACATTCCTGGTGCCTGCCGACATAAGCCGTGGCGCTTGAATTAACGTAATCGGCTGCATCGAACACGATTCTTGCCTTCACTGGATTTAGATGAATATAATCCAATTTCTGCTTGACAAACTTCAAAGTAACAAGTTCAACCGGATGGTTGTCTTGAATCCAGACTTGGTGTTTACTGTTGTTCGAATTGCGCTCACCTGCCTTTTCAAAGGCCCGCAAAAGCCATTCACGGCGGCTTTCGGGAATGGTCTTCACGGCCTCTACCAATTTCTTAGAAGTGTATTTCTTGAAACCCCGAATGATGTCTGATAATGGCTCGCCACCTTCCTTGCTTGACACAATAAGGTGCATGTGGCTGGACATGATGACAAAAGCACAGACCACCAAACCCTTGTTTTCTTGGCAGTGCCGAAGGGAATTCAGCAGAATGTCGCAGTATTCGGGTCTTGTGAAAAGGTCAATCCAATGGATGACGGTGAAGGTGGCAAAGTAGATGCCCTGGGGGTTCGAGATTTTTAGTACTCGGCTCATAGTATTGCTTTTGGGCAAAGCTACACACCCCTTTTTGTTCTTGCAAGTTTGCAACTTGCAAGGCTTGGCACTGGCAAATTAGCTGTCATCTCTCGTCAGAAAATGCTTGCTTTTGCGGGAAGAAAAGCCTGCAAAACCGCTCATGTGTAGCCTTGCAAGTTGCAAACTTCTAAGAACTTGATTCACAAATAGCTCATTTTCAGTATTTTACGAATCAAGTTGTTTCTCGCACGACGGCAAATTTGCTGTCCTTTACTTGCAAGAACTTCATTTCTTAAATTCTGCTGGAATTATACTTGCAACAACTGGTGTACTGCTGCCATTGGGCGGCAGGGAGGGCGGCTGCGGTAAGACTTTCCAAGTTTTTGAAACTTGGAATGTCTTTAGCTGCGGTATTTGACTGGGCGGTTGCTTGCTTCACTGGGGAGTGATTTTTTGTTGGGGCGAGAGTTAGCAAACACATTCCAAAAAATCAAAAAGAGAAACTGTTTTTGCAAAGAAAATGAGGGATGGGCCGTCTGCGCCAAGGTAAAATACGAAGCTTAGGCTTGGAAACAGCCACTTGGAAGGGGACGGCAGATGGTTTTCAGAAATATTTACTGTCCATTGAAGACTGACGAATAATCATTGAACTTAATGCGATTGTTCATTGAATAGTGTGTAAAGTCCGTTGAAGACTGACGAATAATCATTGAACTTAATGCGACTGTTCATTGAATAGTGTGTAAAGTCCGTTGAAGACTGACGAATAATCATTGAACTTAATGCGACTGTTTATTGAATAGTGTGTAAAGTCCGTTGAAGACTGACGAATAATCATTGAATTTAATGCGACTGTTCATTGAATAGTGTGTAAAGTCCGTTGAAGACTGACGAATAATCATTGAATTTAATGCGACTGTTCATTGAATAGTGTGTAAAGTCCGTTGAAGACTGACGAATAATCATTGAACTTAATGCGATTGTTCATTTCGCAAGGGGCACGTCCCAAAAAAAGGGAAAAGGGTCATTTCCCCAAACACACCACCCGCTGCTCCACGCTGTTCCCGCCTTCCATTTCCAATCGAACCACATACCCACCATTCGCCAAGCCACCCGCCTCCACGGTGAAGCGGTGCTGGCCCTCTGCCAGTTTTTCATCGGTGAAAAAGCGACGCACCTCCCGCCCTGCCATATCGTAGAGCGAGAGGCTGGCAGTGGTGGCATCGGGCAATTCAAGCTGGATGCTCATGGGGCCGGTGAAGGGGTTGGGCGAGCAAGCTAAGGTAGTGCGGGTGGGGCTGTCGGTCAGGTGCTCGTCCTTGCGGTCACGCAGGAAGATGGGCGAGCCGCTGAGCGGCACGGCATCGGCGGGCACCACGGTGGTGATGGCCCGCTCGGCGAAGTCCCAGGTGCGGCGATGCAGGGTGGTCCCGTTGAAATTGGCGGGAAAAGCGTAGCTGGCGCTGGCAGCTTCCGAACGGTCTTTGTCGGTGACGGCCCAGAGGACGTAGGTATAACCCTCGGTAGGGTGGTGGAAGGCCCCGCCCCGGATGCTGTTGGGCAGGTTCATCTGTGCGGTGCGCTCGGCGTCGTAGGTGGTGCCGTGCAGCAAGTGGCTCACGGTGGCGTAGGCGATGCCCGCTTGGGTGCGTTTCTGCTCGTACTTGGCCACAGAATCCAGTTCGGTGTAGAGGCCCATCAGGTGGAACTCGCTGCGGGCGTCCTTTTCCGTTTCGATGTCGCCAAGCTGATAGACGTGCAGTTGGTCAATGGCGTTCTGCTGGCAGGCCACGGCGCTCTTGATGAGGTAATTCACCTGCGCCTCGTCGGAGCCAAGGTATTCGTCCACCTGCTTGCGGGGGATATTGCTCTCGGTGATAATCCAATGCTTTTCGGGATAGGTCGTGCCGTCGTAGCCATAGTTGCGCAGCACCGTTTCAAACTCGCCCTTGAGGCGCAGCATGCCGTCCACGCAGCGGTCGGAGTGGCGGAAATACACGAAATCGAAAATATCGTTGCTCCATTCCCGCAGGCTGTTGTCAATATGTGGGTAGCTGTGGAAGCTGAGAACGTCGAAATAGGCGCCACCTGTGAGCGGGTATTCCGGCGTCACCTTGCCCTGGTCGGGGTTGTCGGTCTGGCGCAGTATGAGGTCGAGGAAGCTGGGGTAGCCCAACCCGCCCGTGGCCACGTAGTCGTTGGGGTAGAGCGATTTGATGACCTCATAGCTGATGCGCAACATGCGGATATAGTGCTGCACGGGGGCGTGCAGGGCATAGTCGCAGGGATTGGGGTCGTACTCCCACCAGTTGCCCGGTTCGCCCGGTTTCCTGGAGGAGTTGCCGATGAAGTCGAAATCGGGTTCGTTCCAGATTTCCCAGTAGCGGGTGTAGCCGCCATAGACCTGCACGAGTTTCCAGAGATAGACGGCGTAGAAATTGTTCTCGTTCACGGGCGTGCCGTTCTCACCGTTGTCCCAGATGGGTTCGTAGAGGTTGGCGAACATCTCTGACCGCACACCGGGGCAAGGCTCGGTCGGGTCACGGTGATGTTCGGCGGGGTAGCCCACAAAGACCACATTGTCGTTGATGCCCAACGACTCGTAATGCTGGAAGGCATCGAGGCGGATGTCGTAGCCCCAATAGTCCACGAAACCCTCAGGCAGCGAAAGCCGCAGCGAGGTGACGCCCGCACCGGGCACTTTCAGGGCTGGGTTGCCTGCGGCAATATCGGCCAACTGCTGGTCTGTCCAGAAGTAATAGGCACCGAGGTTGACGCCATAATGATAGCCGCCGTCATAAGGCGGCACGAAAGTATTGGCGGTGTAACTTGGAGTTTGCGCAGCAACGACAAATGGTAGAAAGAGGCTGCAAAGCAGCGATAGCAGGGGGGGATTTCTGTTCACGGTGTTTGTTTTTTTTTGCCTTTGGCAATAATTAGGGTCAAAGCTAATGAAAATGCTGGATTACTGGAAGGGTGTCGTTTTGGGAAATTGGCTTTACTTTATAACAAATGGCAAACTGCAACCCTCGTGGCGTTGCGGTTTGCCTTCGGCAATGACAAGGGGCGCATACTTGTGGTGTGGACGGTGCTGCTTTTTGTGGAAGACAAAAAGTTAGGACAATCCGCCCAAACCTGTGACCTTTGCGGGCAAAAGAACGCAATATGACAGCAGAAAGAACCCGTGCCCAAGAATCGAGGGCAGCCATACAGCAACTCTACATCTCCATGCGCCACTTGTTCATCCGGGGTGGGTACAAGCCGCTGGGGGTGAGCGGCGAGGCGATGATCGAGGCGCTGATGGTGCTCCGGCCTGAGATTTATGGCTCCATCGCCGACCCTGAGCGAGTGGAACTGGAGGGGCTGCTGTATATTTTCCAGCGGTTGCCGCAGGGCATCGAGGAGTGCCGTTTTGTCCGACTGATAACAAAGGAGGGCTTCGAGCATTCGGGTTTCACGCCTATCATACCGCCCAAACGGCGGCGCAACTGCTACCGAATTGACGAAGAGCAGATGTTCGTTGAACTGACCAATGGCCGCTCCGATATTTACGACATCCTGACGCACCTCACCTTCCTCTACATCGAGGCGGAGAAGGTGCGGCGAAATGCCCTCGACCCCCGTGGCCGCAAGAAGCGGGACTGGCACAACCTCGAAAAAGTAGTGGAGCAGGAGCAGTCTGGCGAGGCCGTCAACAGGGAGGTGGCCTGTACCTACCTGAGCGGGCTACTGGGTCGAACCTTTGAAGAGACGCTGTCAGCGGTGAAGCGCTTCGATGCGGCAAGCCGGGTCAATAGCCTTTTCCATATCGTATATTGGATGGGCAAGCTCTCCATGGAGGAGGAATTGGAGAAGAACGACCGGGAAATTACCTTCTCTTCCGCACTGCGGGAGAAAATCGGCCACCATATCTTCGGCGGCCTGTGGGCAGACAATATCAAGCAGTTCCTGCATGAAAAGGGCTGGATACAGCGGCCAATCCATATTATCAGTTCCAATCCGCATAGCGTGATGAACTGCCTTTACGCCTTTGGCGCAACTAAGACCAAAGGGGCTCCAAACATGGGCATCGAGGCGCTTGCCCGCCAACTCAGCCATGAGGACAGCCTGGAACTTCGCCAAAAAGTGGAAGCCTATGCCGCCCGCAACGGCATGTACCGACTCGACGATACCAGCGGCACCAATATCACCGTGCAAATCATTGATACCGAACAGATTAAACCAGAAGGACTTTCCCCTGAAATCAGTTGGGACGCCGACTTGGTTGCGGAGCAAAAACCCCTGCTCCTCGTCATGGACTATGCCTTTGGCGAGCAAGCGTATGAGGTAATGGACGAGCTGCTAAAACCATTCGAATTCGAATTTAGGTTCCCTTCAGGAATGACAAATGATTCCGGATTGGAGGCCGAGCACCTGGCACATTACAGCAATAACCCAGATGACGACGCATTCCCCCTCGCTTCCCCTAATCCGCAATCCGCAATCCGCAATCCGCAATCAAAATTTCCCCTCCGGGTTGCTTCCATCGCCATCATGGGCAAGGCGGGCATCTTAGAGGGCGGCAAGGGTGACATCATGGTGCCCACGGCGCACGTATTCGAGGGTACGGCGGACAATTACCCGTTTGAGAACGATTTTAAGAAAGAAGATTTTGAGGGGAATGGCCTACGGGTAGGGGAGGGGACCATGATTACGGTGCTTGGTACCAGCTTGCAGAACATGGACATACTGCGCTATTTCTTGCGCTCATCGTGGCGGGCGGTGGGACTGGAGATGGAGGGGGCGCATTACCAAAAAGCCATACAGGCAGCCTCTAAAATCAGGAAGAACATCAGCGAGAATGTGGTGCTGCGGTATGCCTACTATGCTTCGGATAACCCCTTGCTGACTGGGCACACACTGGCTTCGGGAAGCTTAGGAGAGGAGGGCGTGAAGCCGACCTACCTCATTACGCAGAAGATACTCAATCGAATTTTTTCCAAAAAATAAACGACTCAAACGTTTGAGCTTTGATCATTGTCATTATTTTTGGCGCTGAATCCAGCATTGGAGCGTCCGTTCTTGCCTTTTGCTGGAAAACAGTTTGCCCGCCTATTCCTATGAGTTTATGACGCCTGACAATATTTATGGATCATTTTTTTAACATAAACTTGCACAAATGAAAAAACAATCTATTCTATTGGCTATTGGTGTTTTAGCCATTCTTTCGACTTCAGGTCTTTCTGCTCAGAACTATAAATCTGCTATTGGAGCACGGGTCGGCTATCCTTGGGCGGTATCCTTCAAGACTTTTGTTGCTGGCAACAATGCCATAGAATTGTACGGCGGTTACCGTGGGTTCGCAGGGTATGGCTGGCTCTCTGCCAACGGTGCCTACCAAGTCCATTTTGACCTTGAAGGCTTGGATGGGCTGCAATGGTACGTAGGCGCAGGTGCCGGGTTGCTGTTCTACCGCTATGACGACGACCTGCTTGACCCCGGGGACAATATGGGTGTCTCGCTGCAGGGCTATCTCGGATTGGACTATAAGGTGGAGGGTGTCCCCCTGAACTTCACCTTGGATTGGGTGCCCAATATTTTCATCAACGGCTATGTGAGTGGATTTAGGGGGCGTTATGGCAACCTTGGTATCCGCTATGTTTTTGCTGAGTGAAGCGGCTATAACCCTGGGTTCGACACATGGCTGTAGTTTTTTAATCGAAAAATAATTCGGTACAAATTTTTTGCTGTCAACCTTGTGGCTAAATTTGACCGAAGAAAATCTACATTTAAACCTTAATCATCATTTTTATGAAAAAAATCTTAACCTTTTTTGCGCTGGCACTCCTTTGCCTCAACCTGAATGCCGCATCCGTACAAGGCAATTGGACTGCTGATTTTGGCGACTCTCCAGAAGTGAAGGCCCTAAACCCAGAAATGGCAGAAATGGGCCTGGCCAATTTCCTAAGCCTTACGCCCAAGAAGTACAAGGAAATGACCGGCAAGCGCATGACGCTAAAGCAGACCATCCAATTGAAGGCGGCGCAGAAGATTGTAAAGAAGCAAATGAAAGGTGACCCCGATATCCCAAAAGGGCTTTATATCGTGGGTGCCATCCTCGGTTTCACTTGGATACTGATGGGTGTCATGGATGATTTCGAAGGCAAGAACTGGTGGGTAAACCTTCTCCTCACAGCGCTTTGCTGGCTTCCTGGTGTTATCCATGCCTTTGCCAGAATGGGCGACTACTATGGTGGCGGGAAGAATTAATCCACTTGCCTATTAGTACTTGCAATAAAGCGGTAAATAAAAGCCAAATGCTTTTGTTTACCGCTTTTTTATTTAACATCCTTTCATTTCATGAAAAAATACAAAATGCATATTTGGCTCGGCCTGCTTTTGCTCACCCCTATTGTGCTATGGCTGCTACCCGGTGATTTCTTCGACAACATGGGTATAGAGCTTTGCCCTTCAAAAGCTTTTTTCGATGTGGAGTGCTTTGGCTGCGGCATGACCCGTGCAGTCATGCACTTCCATCATTTCCAGTTTACAGATGCAATTTATTACAACATAGGCGTGGTGGCCATTTATCCAGGGTTGGTGGTGGTTTGGGTTATTTGGGTGAAGGATGCAGCAGCCAAGCTTGGGCTGGTGAAAGGAAAGTCAGTAGTTTAAGCTGACAGGTGCCGGTCAATTGCCGATGTAATTTTAGCTAACGCTAAATTCGTGCAGCATTTTGGGTTTTCCTAAAAGAATCCACTTTTGCCCCCGTTTTTTTAACCTACCCTTTGCTTATTGTTCGCATTGCCTATGATGCCCTTTTGAAATGTTAAGGTGCTATTGTTTTCAAAAAACACCTAAACCATTCCCTAACACAACCTCTAAAATCTTTGTTAAAAGCCCTTTCCATCCCTTGCAATTAGGGGAATCATCCTGCTTATTTGTCTCATCAATGCGGCGGAGTGGCTTTGCACCTAAAGCATTTCACCAAACCAAGTTTTGTTTTCAGTAACGGTTAATAGGGATTCCCAAATTATCCTGCTGAATTTCTCTCACAACTAAATTGCTGTTCTTATGAAGACGACCAAGTTTTTTGTTTTCGCAGCCCTGTTTTGCTCGACCATATTTACATTCAAACTACAGGCACAGGTTGACGCTACCATCAGCCCAATCAGCTTGCTTTGGGGCGACATCAATGCAAGCGCAGATTTTGCCGTTAAAGAAAACTTCAGCATCGAGGCAAATGTAGGTTACAGGAGGGGGACTTTTTTTGGCCTGCTCGACAAGCGGGAGGTAATTCCGGCCACGCTGCTTGCAAAGTACTATTTCAGCCCGAAAAATGGCGCTGATGGCTTCTATGCCGATGGCTTCCTGCGATACGTCAACCGTAGCTTTGAAGCTACTGCAACCGTTGATTCGTTGGAGAGCCAAAAAATAGCGTTCAGCCGCAACCGCGTGGGACTTGGCTTTGGTTTAGGCTATAAAGTAGTCTCGGCGAAGGGCTTTGTCTTGGATATTGGAGGCGGCATCGGTCGTTCCATTTACCAAGACTCCAGCCTTAAATCTGAAGGTGAAGAAGTGGATGTGCCAGAATGGGGGAAAACGCTTGGGTTCTTCAAGATTGGCATTGGCTACCGTTTTGGTGGCGGCAAAAAATTTGGCTAACACTAAACTTTGTGACTGCTTCGCAAAAAGGCTCCACCGGCAAGTTCGGCGGAGCCTTTTCTATTTTAGAAAAAAAACAACCAATATGCTTTTTCTCACAGCACCTTTCGTCAAGACCCTCCTATCTTTGCGCCTTCAAAAAAATCAGTGGCCCTACCCGGCTGGCAAGATCTAACCACAGCCCAGGGCCATTTCATCCGTCTCACGTTTTTTTATGAAAAAGCACAATTTCAGCGCAGGCCCAGCCATCCTACCACAATCGGTCATGCAGGAGGCCGCCCAAGCCTGCATCGAGTTCAATGGCATGGGCATGTCCCTCCTCGAAATTTCGCACCGCAGCAAGCAGTTCGACGCCGTAGAGGCGGAGGCACGTGCGCTCGTTCACGAAATTGGCGGCTTCGATGACCGCTTTGCCGTGCTCTTCCTCAGTGGGGGCGCCAGCACACAGTTTGCCCTCGCCCCCATGAACCTGCTCAAGGACGGCGAAAAAGCTGCCTATGTGGATACCGGCGTGTGGGCAAGCAAGGCCATAAAAGAGGCCAAACTTTTTGGCAACGTAGAAGTCTTGGCAAGCAGCAAGGAGGCAAATTATAATTACATCCCCAAAGGCTACCACCTCCCGTATGATGTCGCTTACCTGCACCTGACGAGCAACAACACGATTTACGGCACCCAGCTGCACGAGTTCCCCAAGTCGCCAGTGCCTATCGTTTGCGATATGTCCAGCGATATGTTCAGCCGCCCGTTCGATGTGGAGCAGTTCGGCCTCATTTACGCAGGCGCACAGAAGAACATCGGCCCTGCGGGGGTGACGGTCGTCATCGTTCGCAAGGACCTCATTGGCCGCTCGGAACGCAAACTGCCCTCCATGTTCGACTATAAACTGCACATGGAGAACGGTTCGATGTACAATACCCCACCCGTGTTCCCGCTCTACGTGACCATGCTCACGTTGCGCTGGTTAAAGGAACAAGGTGGCCTCAATGCCATCCAAAAGCACAACGAGGAGAAGGCAGCAATTTTGTACAATGAAATTGATGCCAACCCACTGTTCAAAGGCACTGTGGCCGTGGAAGACCGCTCGCTGATGAACGTCTGCTTCCTGCCCACCAACCCTGCGCACGAGGAGCCATTCATGGTCGCAGCAAAGGCCGCTGGCATTGACGGCATCAAGGGCCACCGCTCCGTCGGCGGCTTCCGGGCGAGCATCTACAACGCCATGCCGCAGTCAAGCGTGCAGGTGCTCGTGGACGTGATGCGGGAGTTTGCGAAGCAACATGGTTAACGATGGACGATAGACGGCTTACGGCTTGCCCCTTTGGGGTTGACGGCTGTTCAACCAGAAGGCCCGCTGTAATGTTTCTTATCCGTTTGAAGTTCCTAAGGACTTCACTTTTGCCTTTTAACTTTTAACTTTTTACTTTAAACGCTGGACGATAGACAGCTAAGGGCTGTTCAACCAAAAGGCCCGCTGCCATGTTTCTTGTCCATTTGGAGTTCCTACGGACTCTACTTTTGCCTTTATACTTTTAACTTTTTACTTTAAAAAAAATGTATCCAATAGAACTTACAGCGCCCATGGCCGCTGAACTCAACAATATCGGCTTCGAAAGCCTCACTACTTCTGACGCAGTTGACCAAGTCCTTGACAACCAGGAAGGTACGACGCTGGTGGTGGTCAATTCCGTTTGCGGATGTGCCGCTGCCAATGCCCGCCCGGGCGTGGCCTATTCGCTGCAAGGCGAAAAGCGCCCAGAGAAACTCGTGACCGTCTTCGCTGGTGTGGACAAGGCTGCCGTGGACAAGGCAAGGGAGTACATGTTGCCCTATCCGGCATCTTCGCCAAGCATTGCCCTGTTCAAGGATGGCCGCTTGGTGCATTTCCTGGAGCGCCACCACATTGAAGGCCGCAGCGCCCAAATTATCGCCGACAATTTGAAAATGGCGTACGAGCGGTTTTGTTAACTGCTACATTGCTTCACTGTTACATGGCTTCATTGGGGCCACGTAACAGTGAAGCCGTGTAACCGTTAAACAATGTCGCCGTGAAGCAATCATAGCACTCCAGTCATTTTCAACACCTGGAACACCCCAAAACCAATCAGCAGCAAGCCGATAAACTTGTTGACCCACCTCGTAATCTGCTCCGATTTGCTCAAAATCTTCGCCCCGAGCAGGGCATAGCCTACCAATAAAGTGAAAGTACCGCCCATCACCCCCAATGAAAAGGCAAGGACGTGCTGGTTGTCCTTGACCATGATGCCATTCGTGGTCAATAGGGTGGCGTAAAAAATCCAGTAAGGAATCACCATGAGGTTCAGCGAGCTGATGCCCACGCCCCGCATGAAGTCGCCCCGCTTGCTGTACTTCGTTTCGCCTTCGGCGATATTGGGTTTCGATTTTGCGAAGAAGAAAAAATATATGCCGCCAACAAAGAACACCACCGTGGCAATGGCCATGAACACCCGCTCCACATTGGGGTTTTCGTTGAACAACCATGTGAACTTTAGGGCAATGAATACCTGAATCAGTTCCACCAATGCCGCTCCAATTGCAGTGACAATGCCGTGCATTAGGCCATTGCGGATGGCCGTATGCGCCACGGTCATGTTTATCATGCCAAAAGGCAATGAACCGATGAAGCTGAGGCCGAAGGCGATGAAGAAGTGTGTGAGAAAGGTCATTTACGGGAAATTGGGAAGGTTAGAAATTAGGAAATTGGAGGCCGGTAATTGATTTATGATGGGCTTTCTTATAAATTTTTTGGAGGTTTCCGTCCCCCTTTGTCATGGCCTTTAGGCCATCTCTGAATCACGTTTTGCTGCACTACATGACGCAGAGATGGCCTAAAGGCCATGCCAAAGGGCCTAAAAAGGTGAAAAGGCATTGCCTTAATTTTTTATAAGAAAGTCCTTTTGGTTTAATTAACAGGGTTGCAAGTAAAAAAAGATTTACGGATTGCTCAATGATTTTTTATACGCAGCATAGGTTTTCAACCGCTCGATGCCCTCATTGAGGCTCATGGGTGCTATATTTTTGGCTGCTTGGATTTTATAGATTTGATAAATCACTTTCCAATGCCGGTAAACATCCCGGAATTTTTTCCAGAGCGGATACTGCGGGTCGTAGATATGAGCGGGTTCAGCGCCGATGCCGTTGAATTCCACGGCCTTGAACTCGCCGGTGCTGCGCAAATGTTCGATACTTTGGCATTTCAGGTCGAAGCGGCCATAATGGATGCCGTCCATTTGCAAAAGCACGGCCTCGAACGCCTGCGCCAATGGTGGGTCAATATGGTGGTTACCATTGAGGAACATGGTGCCCCGGCAATGGTTGCCGATGGGTTCCAGTTCGATGGTTTGGCCCTCTGGAAGGACTTGTGCTATCAACGCTGGTTTTTCCTGCTCAAAACGCTCGATTTGCAGGCTAGCCCGGTCGTTGAGTTCCATTAATTGGTGGATGGTGGATTGGCCATCGCCCGTGACCTTGAGTGTCTCTTTTACGCAGATGGAGGTGACAGCTACATGGTCGCTGTCCGGCATGCGATGGCAAAGCACAGCCAGTTCAAGCGGCATGTCAACAAATCCTTGCAGGAGGAAGTCTAGCTGATTGGTGGAGGCGTATTCCTTCAAATGCACCTCGTCCTTGATTTTGGTGACGAGCAGACCCCGCTCGCCTACGTCTGGTTTGGCGATGATGGGCCAATCGGTCAGCCCAACCTCCTTCATCCGGTCGGTAAGTAGTTGGAAATCAGTGCCTTGCTTAACAAAAATGGTAGGCGGGATATGGCTGCTCGGAATGCGCTTCAAGATATTGAACTTGCTCTCGCCCCACATGCCCCCCGTTTCGATGGAGGGGTTCACGGCGCTGAAAAAAAAGGGCCTCCTGGCCCGAAGCGCAAACCATGCTACGATGATGACCAAAGGAATATTGGCAGCCCAAAGCGGCCAATACTCCCAGTTTGACCATGTAATCCAGAATTTTTTGATGGCGGAATTTCTCAATTTCTCAATTTACTGGCGTGAATCTCCGATTCCTAATTTCCTAATTTCCCAATATCACACCAACCTCACCTTATCCCCCACCCGAATCTTGCCGCCCTTCACCACTCGGCAGCAGATACCGCCGTGGCCCCGCATGGCATTGTAGCCACCCTCGCCAAGGTTTTCCTCCATGCGGGAACAAGGTTCGCAGGGGCCGGTCATTTCGAGCACGGCTTCTCCTATTTGGAATTGTTGCTCCTTGAATGCGAGCAGGTTAACGCCGCTCACCACGATATTGCGGCGGGTGAGGGCTGGGTCGAGTACCTCTTGGCCCATCATATAGGCCACGCCAGCGAGGTGCTCTGCTTGTATGAGCGTCACTTGCCGATTCCCACTGCTGCCACTGTAGTGGTCGCCGACGAGGCCCTTGCCTTCCACGGCCTCCACGGCCTGCAGTTCTTGCGGCTCTGCCCGCTGGGTGGGCCTTACGCTAACGTATTCCACTTTCCCGACTTGCGGGATGCTGCGCATGAGTTCTTTGATATAGCTCATTTCTGGGTTGATAAGCGTTGATAAGTTTTTATGAGGTTGATATGGGCGGTAATAAACCCTTGTCAACCTCATAAACCCTTATCAACAATAAGAAGCCAACACCTTCCCGCCCACGCTTACCAATTGGTCGAGGCGAATTTCGGTACCGTCCGGCAAAAGTAGAAATTCCTCGCTGTTGCGGGTGTATAGGTCTTTTATTGCTTCGCAAATTGTAGTCTCGGAGCTTTCATCCGCCGTGGTTGGTGCAAGGCTGCGGTAGGTGATTTCGACGGGCTGTTTCCGAAGGGCAAAAAGCTCCAGTTCGGAATGGAAGTCGCAGGAAATGGGCTGGTAAGGTTTCATGCTCCACAAACGATATTCAAAAAGGATTGGTTGATGTGCTTTCCCTTGATTTTACCAAATTCTGCCCGAATCCAACCAAAAAAACGAAAGCTGGGATATTGTTCCTTGATAAAGGGCTTTCTTATAAAAATTGTAATTCCATACTTTGTCCTATTAAGTCGCTTTTGTCATCGCCGAAGGCGACCTGCGACATCACGAGGGCAGTCCCGCATGACGTCGCAGGTCGCCTTCGGCGATGACAAAAGCGACAAATTAACCAAGCGCAGTTTTTATAAGAAAGCCCTTTTCCTTGATACGAGTAGATATTTGCGCCATGAAATCTTTTCATCTGCGCATTTTCTGAACAGCCCGAATCACCAATCACCAATCACGCCTAACCCACCACCCGCACCAACTCCCCTGCAAATTGCCGTTCGGAGAAACGCTTGGCAAAAGCCCTTGCATTGGCCGACAGCAGTTGGTAATTGCTGGCCATTTCCTGTAGTTCTCGCAGTTTTTGGACGAGCATTGGCAGGTTGCGCTGGTCAACCCTGTAGCCATTGTAGCCATCGGCCACGAGTTCCGCTGGGCCACCCACGGGCGGGCCGATGACGGGCAGCCCATAGCTCATCCCCTCCAAAAGGGTCATGCCAAACGCCTCCATGCAGTCCACCGGATGCGAAAGGTTGAGCACCACATGGGCTTCTTGGTAGAATGAATGCACATTTCGCTGTACTGGAAATAGCACGAGGTTGTCAGGCAACTCTTGGCCGTCGAAGTGCCTAATCACTTCCTCATAAGGCGTGCTCAACACCAATACGAAACGGAAATCCGGCAACAAGCCTGCGAGCTTCACAAACTCATTTACCCCTTTGTATTCCTTTAAGGTGCAAAGCATCAGCACCGTGAACTGCCCATCTTTTGGCATCTTGGAAGAAAGGTAAGACTCGGCCCTTTTTATGAAATCGTCGGTCAAGCAGTTATAGACCACGCTGGATTTCACATTTGGCATCGGTTCTTTTTCCTTTAAAAACTGGGATACATAAATAGCTTCCGAAGCGCAAGCGCTGGCCACCAACTTCATGAAGTTCTTCAATAGCGGCGGGCTGATTTTGGTCTCATGCAGGTGGTAAACCACTTTCTTGCGGAGCAAACGACCCGCTAATGCCGCCCCGAATGGCAGCAGGGTATTCACATAGACCACAGTGCCTGGCTTGGCGGCCAGCCGAAGCACCTTGAAGAAAAGCTGCACCTGTGCCCAAAGCAGCGCTAAGGCCCGTTTCGCCTTGTTTTCATGGAATTGGTAACTGAAATGGTGGTATTGCAGCTTTTCGATGTTGCTCAAAAAACCCTCACTTCCCTTGGAAGTGAGAATTTCGACCTGATGGCCTGCTGCAAGAAAATTGCGTACTGCTGTTGACAGTACAAGCGGACTACCGCTAAAGTCGTTCAACAGGTGAGCGATTAGGATTTTTTTCATTATTCACAGTTTATGTTTGTAACAGCATGTGTCTTTCGAGTGAGTTTATCCCTTTAAAGCATGTGTCTTTCGAGTGAGTTTATCCTTTTTGACCGTTAACTTACCGAGAGGGCCGGACGCTCTCCAGCCCATCGGTTTTCTCCAATTTTATCATATTCGGCGGCTATCCTTGCCACCTTTTTTTCCCAAGTAAAATGGTCCAAATAATGCTGCCTCGCAGCTTTGGAAAGCTGCTCGCACCAATCGGGTTCGTTCAGCAGTCGGCCAAGTGCATCGGCAAAGGCCACCACGGCAGCTTTGTAGCCCAACGAATAAGGGACTTTGATGCCGCTCAACCCATCCTCCACGTTCTCGCCAGGGCCTTCGTTGTCGAAACAAAAAACGGGCAGCCCATAGCCCATCGCCTCGGCCACCACCATGCCGCCCCCTTCGTGCGAGGGGAACAGGAAGCATTTTGCCGAGGCAAAAAACCGGGGCAATTCCGCACGCTCCACCCAAGGCACAAAACGAACGGCTTGGTTTGGCAAGCCAACCTCATCGGCCATTGCCTGCAAGCGCTCCCGCTCAGGCCCCTTGCCAATCAGCACCAGTTCGAGTCGGGCTTGTGCGGCTTTGTTTTGTCCATGAAAAAACTGGGCAAAGGCCCTGATGGTCACGTCGAAGCCCTTTAGCGGCACGAAGCGCCCCACGGACAATACCCTGAATTTATCATCGCTAACTGCCTCAAAATCAGGTAATTCGGATGCGATGGCGGGGATTCGAACTACCTTGTTTGGCGGCAGCCGCAGCACTTGTTGCACCGCCGAGTTTAGCCCGATGACCTTGGCCGCTGTTCGCTTCGCAATGTGGAGGAACGGGTCGAAATTCCAGAAACAGCATTTGACCCACCAACGCAGCCGGTCGGCGAGCAGGGCTTTTTTTCCATAGGGCTTGATGAACTCGCTGGGTATTTTGGGATGGTGGCCAACTGGCCCCCAAATGTAGGGTTTGCCCAAAAGCCAAAGGAAGGATGGCGTCCAGTCGCTGTTGAAATTGAGGTGATGGGCAATGTCGAATTTCAGCTTTTTGCGCAGCACAAAAAAAACGACGCCCAGGTGCCATAGGTAATGGTAGGCCAATGCGCCCCGCTCACCTTTTTTCCAGAAGGCAGCCCAACGTGGCAGGTCGAAGTACTCGAAACGCAGCGAGGTGCCTACTGGCAATGGGTGGTCTTGCAAAAAACCTTCGATATGCTCCCGGTTGTTGCACCGGGTGATGGCAGTAACATCGCTATGGTGGGCGAGGTGACGGATGATGTTCCAGCCGATGCCGTCCTCAGAGCCTTTCCTGGGGTTGACGGCGTAAGCGGTGATGAGTATGTGCTTTTTCATGCTTGTTCCAATGCTTGTTCAAGGGATTGCAGGGTGCTTTGCATTTCTGCCACTTGGGGCAGCGGACCAGCGATGGTTTTTATCACCTTCGCAGGCACCCCAGCGATGACGGAGTTGGAAGGCATGGGGCGGCTTACGACCGCCCCGGCAGCGATGACGCAGTTGTCGCCGATGGTGACGCCATCGAGGATGGTCACCTTACTGCCAATCCAGCAGTTTCGCCCGATGCTGATGCCCTGTCGAGTAACGCCTTGCAAGCGTATGGGCAGGCCGGGTTTTTCAAACACATGGTTTTCGGGGTGGCAGCTGAAGTATTGCCCCACGATGCAGTCGTCGCCAATGTCGAGGCCACCCGCCCCGCCGAGGCTGGCCCATTCGCCAATACCCACATTGTTGCCAATGCGGATATGCGAGCCGAGGTCGCCGAGCGTGATGGAGGTGATAATGCGGCTGTAGGCGCCGATTTTCACGTTGTTGCCAAAGCTGAGCGGTTGCTTGCCCAATGCAGATACATGAACGAACTCCTCCAGTTGCACCCATTTGCCAAACTGCATATTGGGCAAATTGTACAGCCGTACGCCCCTACCGAGGAACAGCTTGCTGATCCACCGCCCCCGCAGCATGAACCGTTTGCCCCGTAGCCACATGCCCAATTTTTGGAACATCAGCTCCCGAAGCACCAGCGATGTGACTGCCTCGTCGAATGAAAAGCCGGGTGTTTTTTGTCGGATGATATGTTGGATTAACTTTTTTAGCATACCATGCTGGCCATTGAAGCTGGCTGTTTGGTGAAGGTTTGCTGTGGCTGTGGTGGGTCTGCCAAGGCTTGGGATTTGGAAAAATAGCAAGACAGAATAGCCTCTAAGCTGGCCATTCGGTGGATGTTTTCCAAGCAAACGTATTGCCCTTCGTACTGCTCGCCGAGCTGGCGGAATAAGTCGAGGTATTGTGCGGTCATGCGTTCGATGTCCTGCTTGGGCAGTTCCTGTTTCCGCTCCCGAATGGTCTCGGCATCGGCATATAGGAAGATGCTGAGGTCGGGCTTCGCAACGAAGCGATAGAGCCAAATGGGGAGTGACGGGCCGAGCGAGATATTGGATCGCTTACCGTCAACGATGAAGTCGAAGTAGTAGCGGTCATAGATAACCGTGTAGCCCAGCAGCAGGTAGCGCAACCAGACATATACCTGCCCAAAAAGGAAGTCTGCGTAGTAATAGCCAAAGCGCAGCAGCGAACTCAGCTTGCTGCCATTAGTGCCTTGGCGAGGCAGGGTGGCCACGGTCTTGGCCTCGGCGGCTTTCTTGCCGTGTTTGTAGGCGCTGAGGATGGGTAGCAAGGAGGGCCGGTGCCGCAGCACGACCACCCGCTTTTGCAGCTTCTCGGCGAGGATGGCTTTTAAATCATGGAGCAGGGTGGTTTTTCCTGCCCCGTCAACGCCAGTGAAGGTAATCATACGTGGGAATCCATGCTTGGATGGCAGGCCGATTTTGCTGCGCAATTTGTTGACGATGAACCCTATGAATTTATGGGAGCTGGCTTGAAACGAGCTTTCCGACCCGTTATCAAGGTGAAATATCATTGCCTTGCGGGCAGATGGGCTATATTCGGCCATTTGCCGGATGCTGTCGAATCGAGTACCGTATTTCCCATTGATGAACATGACCAAAGCGGATTGCTCAAAGCTCGTCATCGCCTCGAAGTGCTGGACGTATTTTTCGGGAAGCCCTGCATGGTTCAGGTAATTGAAAAGAAGGGCGTGCTCCAGCAGCACATTTGAAGAGTAAGTTGCAACTGCCTTTTGCCATACCCGGTTTGCAAAAATATAGTCAGCGGATAGGTAGCAGTACTGCCTCCTTACAAGGGACGTGAGCAAATCGAGCTTGAGGTGCGAGCCATCCCTGAAGTGTAGTACGACAAAGCTGACTTCCCATTCTTGTTGGATGTTGAAGGTTTTTACGGTAGCTTGCTTCGCAATGAAAAACAGGATATTGGGCAGGTCTTTTTCCCGAATGAAAAGATCTATATCTGAGGTGATGGGTGTGTCTTGCGGACTGGGAAGCACTGCCTTCAACCAAATATACTCCATACCGTTCAACCATCTGAACAGTGTATTGATGAATAGGGTACGGTCGCTTTGCATGGTGAGTGTGAATAGTTTTGCCAATTCTGTCCATTTTGATGCCTTTATTTTAAATCACTGATTATCAGTAGTATAGATTGACTTTATTGCGGTTTATTTCCCCCAATTGGAACAATAATCCAAAAATGGGAATGCTATTTGCAAACTGGGAAATACCCTCCATTTAGGTTTGCCCTACCCTCCTACTCATTTAGACCGTTTCCCCCAAGTCCCGATGCTGGCTATTTAATGGATGTGTGTTTTGATAAAAACAACTCCTCCCCACCCCCTTGAATAGGAGCATACCAATTTGAATCAGGCATAGGACAACTATGGCGGATACCCCACGTGGCTGTGTTGTCTTTTAGCTGCCAAGTTCAAAGGAGACTTGCGGCCGTGCGGTAAAGACATATCGGTACCCACTCATGAAGTCAAAAAAGCAAGTTACCCGTATTTTTATTGTCGAAGATGACGCCATTTACCAACGCCTCGTCAAATACGTCATGGGCATCAACCCAGACCACGAAGTGACGGTGTTCAACACTGGGCAGGCGCTACTTCAAAGCCTCGACGAAAAGCCCGATATTATTTCATTGGACTATTCGCTGCCCGACGCCAATGGGGAGGAACTGCTGAAGACCATCAAGCAGCGGAGCCCCGACACCCATGTCATCGTCCTTTCTGGGCAAATAGACGTACCAACAGCGGTCAGGATGCTGAAAATGGGGGCTTCGGACTATATCTCGAAAGACACAGAGACCAAAGAACGCCTGCTCCATGCCCTCAACAGCATCAAATCCGAGATTCAGGAACGAGAAGAAGCGGAGCAATTGCAGCCGGCCGTATTGACGAAGCCCATTTTTTCAAATACCATCCTTGGCAATAGCAAGCCGATGGAGGAGGTGTTCCAGTTGATGGAAAAAGCGGCAAGCACCAATATCACGGTATCTATCGTAGGGGAAACCGGTACAGGCAAAGAACTGGTTGCAAAATCCATCCACCAGAATTCTACCCGGAAAAATGGCCCTTTCGTGGCCGTGAACATGAGCGCCATTCCCAAAGAACTTCTTGAGAGCGAGCTTTTTGGGTATGAAAAAGGTGCGTTCACAGGAGCGTTGAACCGCAAGAAAGGCCAATTCGAGTTGGCCGATGGCGGCACGCTTTTCCTCGATGAAATAGGCGAGATGGACATGAGCATGCAGGCGAAACTGCTGCGGGTGCTGCAAGAGCGGGAACTGATGAGGGTAGGTGGTTCTGGCCCCGTCCCCTTTGATGCCCGCCTTATCACAGCTACCAACCGCAGCCTGGCCGAAGAGGTACAGCGTGGCAATTTTCGGGAAGACCTCTACTACCGCTTGCTCGGCCTCAACATCAACATGCCGCCCCTGCGTGACCGCTCCAACGACATACTCCTCCTCGCTGAATACTTCCTCAACAGCTTCGCCAAGGCAAACGGCATTGGCAAACTTGGGCTATCTGCCGAGGTGAAGTCCAAGCTGCTGGGTTATTCCTTTCCTGGTAACGTACGGGAACTACGTGCGCAAATGGAACTGGCCGCCGTCATGGCCAGCAATGGCGTGGTAAGGGCTGAGGATGTCCGCTTCAACAGCGTGCGTAAGGAGGCGGCCTTCCTTGCTGAAACGTTGACCTTGGAGGAATACAAGAACCGCATCATCAACCATTTCCTCGAAAAATACAACAACGACGTGCTGCTAGTGGCCAAAAAGCTCGATATTGGCAAGTCCACGATTTACCGGATGCTGTCAGAAAATGGGAAGCAAAGGGTAGCGGTGGGGTATTGAGGTTAATATTGGTTGAATTGGTTGAACTAGTTGAATTGGTTGGTGCCTGCCCAGTTGAACCAATTCCCCAATCCGCCCATCCCCCTCACTCCACCACCCAGTTCAGCACAGCCCGGCGTTCCCCGTCCTGCAGCACCACCCGGTAGCTGCCCGCCGCAAGGCCCGCTGGCAGTACGAACGCCATACCTTCTATCGTGCCAGTAGCGACCAACCGGCCCGCTTCATCAAAAACACGGCAAACCAGCCCATCCTCAGCCTTTGAAAGCTGTACCCTCGCCCTTGTGCCCCTGCCCGAAGGGTTCGGAACGATGGCCGCACCGAAGGGGTTGGGCTGTGCCGAATTGGCCGATAAGCTGAGGTCCACAAAAAAACTGAAACTGGCCGTGCAGCCCTGAGCGTCTGTCACCGTGAGCGAGTAGTCACCTGATACCACGCCCACGAGGTCCTGCGAGTTCGACCCGTTGCTCCACGAATAGGCATAGCCGCTGCCCGTGCCGCCCGACACCGAGGCGATGGCCACGCCGCCGTCGGCGATGCCGGGGCCGCTGGCATTGGCGGTGCTGTCCAGTAAGGCAATTATCTCCGTGTGCTCCGCAACGTTGGCGCTGGCCGTGGCCGAGCAGCCGTTGGCGTCTGTGAGCGTGAGGGTGTAGTTGCCGGGGCCAATGCCCGTCAGCAGGCTGTCTGGCGGCAGGGAGTCGCCCCAATCGTAGGTGTAAGGCGGTGTGCCGCCCTGCGGCAGTGCGGCGAGTTGGCCGTTATTTGCTTCAAAGCAGAGTGTCTGCGGCTGCGCCGCAACGAAGGCGGTGGGGAGCGGCGGCTCCGTCACCAGCATTTGCGCTGTGCCCGTGCAGCCGTTGGCGTCCATAGCCGTGACGGAGTGGATGCCGGGCGGCAACATGGCTGTTTCGGTACCAGTCCCCGTATCCCATAGAAATGTGAAGCCCGGCGTCCCACCCGATGCATTGGCCGTCGCTGTGCCCATCTCGCCATGGCAGGCGGGCTGTTCCACCTCTACGCTGACCGAGATGGCGGTCGGATCGCCGAAGTTGAACTGCACATCGCCGGTACAGCCGAGGGCGTCGGTGACGGTGGCCGAGTAGCTGCCGGGGCCGACGCTGTCGAGGGTGGGGGACTGCTCCCAGGGCAGGCCCTCCCACTGGTAGGCGAAGGGCGGCGTGCCGCCGAAGGGCACTGCCTGCACCACGCCGTCCTGCTCGCCTTGGCAGAAGAAGGGCTCGATGATGTTGACGCCGACCTGCAGGTCGCCCACCAGCCCTATCTGGACGGAGCTTGTGGCCGTGCAGCCGTTGGCGTCGGTGATGGTGACGGTGGCCTGGCCCGGGGGCAGGTCCGTGGCAGTGGTCGTTGTTTGTCCGCCGTTCCAGCTATAAGTGAACGGCCCCGTGCCGCCGAGGGGTGTGGCCGTTGCGATGCCGCCCGTGCTGGGGCCGGTGCCTGTGGCGCACTGCACGGCGGTAGCATCGAGAGTGGCCGTGAGCGGTGTTGGCGGTGCGATGGTGAAGCTGGTTGTGGTGGCCTGGGTGCGCCCATCGGTGACGGTGACGGTGTAGGAGCCAGCGGGCAGTTGGAGCAATGCCAAGGATGTATCGGAGAAGCCCGTGCCGCCGCCGCCCGCTGCCTCGGCCCAGCTGAGGAAGAAGGGCGGGCAGCCCCAGTCCAGTGCCAGTTCGACGATGGCCAATGCGCCCACGGTGCATGGCGGTGCGGTGACGGTGGCGCTGCCCACTGCGAAGGCTGGCGTTTCGTGTGCGCCCATGTCCACGGTGCCCTCTTGGATGCGGGGCAGCCCTGCGATGTCGGTCAGCAGGCCAGCGGCCTGTGCGGCGGCGTTGCTGCCGGCGTTGCGGGCGGGGGAGCAGGGGTGGAGGCGGTAGTCACCAGCGGCGGTGTCGAGGAAGAGGGGGTCGGTGTTGTAGAGCATGCCTGGGCTGCAGGAGATGTTCAACAAGGATGCTGTATCGCAGTTTTCAGCGTCCAATAACGAGTTGGAAATCGAAACATTATTGGAGAGAAACGGTACTTGCTTTTCAAAAAACAATGTATCAAATGGAGCAGAAAGCGGGAGAAAAGTGGTGTTCTCCTTAAATATGCTGTTGTTAATTAAATAAGGGGTATCATAGTCTTCGAAGGGCGACAAATCGGTTTGTAAAATATTTTTATAGAAAGTTGAATTTTCTATGATAATGGTCGTGGGGGAAGTACTATTATTATTTCCCCTAATTGAGCCCCAATTATCGCTGAAAATGCAATTAGTCAAAAAACAACTATCTCGACCATTCACATACAGAGGATCAAAACTATTTTGAAAATTGCAACCATCAATATATATTTTCTTTATAATAGACACTGTTCCCCTTCCCCCATTTATGCTATTGTTTTGTAAATAAAATCTATCCATGCAACCATCTATATTGAAAGAGCTTTTATTGAATTTACAATCCTTTACGATCATATATGCTGATTCTTCATTGAACGCAAAAAAAGTCGCCTCGAAGCTTGTGGAATTAAATTGAGAGTTTCTAAGTGAAAAATAGGTGCAAAAACTAAAAAAGAAAGGTTGTATGTATAAGTCTGTAGTAGTACTACCAGTGTTTTGATCGAATAGGCAACCATCTATCACTAAATTACTACCCGAAGCATTTCTTCCACCTATTATGGCGCTACCCCCACCTTTACTACTCCCAGCCATATTAGCTTTGAAATGACTATTGAGAATCTCAAATGTATCAATCCCCTCTGCGTCGCTAAAAAATAACCCACCACCAAACCTATTCGTGGTGTTCTCCTCAAACATACAATTGGTGAAATCTCCTTTCACTTCTGCCCAACTTCCCCCATTCCTATATGCGCCTCCCCCGTCTATTCCAGATTTGTTTCTAATAAACGAGCAATCAATGAATTGCGGGGCAACCGAACCGCTCGGCTTGCCTTCAATATAGACCCCTCCCCCAAAAGCTGCTGCATAATTGTTTTCAAAACGGCAGTTCCTGATTTTTGGATAGGCATAGCCATCCTTTGCCTCAATATTGAGCGCCCCGCCCGAATGCTTGATATCCCCTAATCCCGTATCATCAGGGCCGTTGGAATTGCCATCCCGCAGGATAAAGCCATCAAGTATGGTAGTACTGTCCGATAATCCGATGTACAGAATCGTATGGGAATTGTCTGTACTGTCACCCTGCAGTCCAATATCGCCGCTAAGAATGGTTTGGTTGTTGGCCCAGTCACGTTGGCCAAAGGAGTTTTCATTGCCTATAAAGCCCCCAAACATGCGCACACCATCCCTTAATTCGAAATAAGCATTCCTATTGCCAGCAGAGGATGGCTTGTACATGCCCTTGGCCACCCAAATAGTGTCGCCAAATTGGGCCGTGTTCAAGGCCGAATACAGGTCGGTAAAAGCGTTTTGCCAGTTGATTCCATTGTTCGCCCCCGTATTGGCGGTTTGGTTGACATAGTGCACTTGGCAATAGACTTGGGCTTTTAAAAAAAGCAGAATTACCAGAATGGAAAATATACGTTTAGTGTTATACATGGGAAGATGATAGTTTTAGATGCTGTCTCGTCCATAGGTTTTGGCAACCCAGCAGGCATTCAAGATTTGGTGGAAAAAGGGAAAAGCAATGCGATTGTTGTTTAACAATCGCATTGCCCATAAAATTTCAATGGATTATTGTTTTACAATATTGCCCTTGACACTGCCATTGAGCGTCCACACCTTCCAACTGTAGATGCCAGCAGGGAGCGAGGCCGCCTCTTCAATGGTGAAACGGTTCTGGCCGGATTCAAGCATCACTTCCTTGTAGAGCACCCTTTTGCCAAAGGCGTCAAATACCCAAAGGGATGCCTTAGGTATTTTGGAATTGGCATTCACATCAAAGGTTATGGCATGGTTGAACGGGTTAGGGGCACAGCTTGCATCAAGGGTGGATGAGGCAAGATTACCAGAATCTTCTGATTTGTTGACAAAGTTCAGCGACATTTGAGTGGCCAAACCATCAGCGTTGAATGCCAGGTTTTCCAAGACCTTGTCGTCCAAGCCAATGGCTATTGGCCAATTGGTTATATCGTCCAATACCTGGAAAGTGAGGTTGAACAGCGTTTCCGTTCCTTTCAGCACTTGTTGGCCGTCAGGAGAAAACCAAAGTGTCCTCACAAAGCCTTCCTCCAACTGGGTCAGGCCAAAATTATCCATGGAATAGCCCTCAATATCGCCCTTGGATGGGCCGACCCAACGCAGCAATCTTGGGTCGAAGCGAAGCCCCATCTGGTAGGCTATGTACTTCCCGTCGCCGCCTACCCGGAACGGGAGGGTTATATAATCCCCTTTTTTGGCCGAAAAGCCGGGTATGGAGGCATCGAACGCCCCTTTTTCGCTGCTGCGGCTTTCGTTGCTCGGTCCATCGGTAAAACCATTGCAGCCTGCTGCACTACAGTTCACGTCACCCACCTTTATTCCGATGAAATTGGCATCCAATTTTGGGGTGCTGAAATTTGAAATATTTTCAGGAAAAGCTTCAAAAAATGGATTCCCCGGATTAGGAAATGTGTAGGCAGCATCTACGAACCGCCATGAGGAGTTGTTGGGGAAATCTTCATTAATAGTTAGTATTATTTTCCGGATTTCCACTAAGTCAAAAGCAGTAACAGAACCCGAATTATTGGCATCAGCAGCTATGATCTTATAGGGAGAGCCTAATGGGGTAGTCCCCAAGATGTGTAGATTTATAAGGTGCATGTCATATGTTGAAACACCATTTCCATCATCCCCGTCTTTACTTGGAATTAGAATTAATTCTGAACCACTGCAAGTACATTGTGAGTAATTATTGGTACAAGAGCTAATAAACTGCTGATTGCAGGTTCCATTAATTCCTCCAGAGGTGACTGAAAACTGTACTCCGCTGACATAAAGGTCAGCGTAGCCGCCACCAGGAATACATTTTTCTATCTTACCTTGTAAAATTGGTGGCATCATTGGAAAATCATCCAACAAAATGGAAGGAACGCATGCAGCAGCTTGACTGTGCCAAACACGAGCCTCGTTGACCGTTATACCATTAATGACACCATTCGGTACGTTGAAAACAAGCTGAAGGCCTGGTGCCCCTCTGGTTATTTGGTGAGTTCCCACTATTTTGAAACAATACCTAACATGGCCATCAGGAGTCCATTGCAAGCAACCGGGGACAGCTGGGTTGCACGAAGATGACCCTGATGGGCATCCCCAAATATTTGTGACATTTACAAGAGAAGCTCCACCAGAAAGGTTGACATTAAAGTCCAACAACAGTTCATGGATAGCGCTGACACCGTTGTTTTGTCCTTGGGCAAATATAACGTTCATAATTACTTGGCAAGGAAGGCCATTAGAGTTGGCTTGCTCAAAGGCATATTGATACGTATCGCACATAGGGTTTCCGTTAGGGTTGAGCGTAACCTGTAATGGTGGGTCGAAAACAGGGGTACAACAGTTATCATAGGTGTTTGCAATCCTGCCATTTTCGAATCGTATCTTGACTACATCGGTGAGTGATTGATTGACCGCCTTCAATGTCATCCTGAAAAGGTCTTGCAAGCCCCCTGCCAACGCCACGCTGTTTGCCTTGGCATACAAGGTATAGGATGTTCCGTTCGTCCCATCGTCAATCACTTGGACATTGCTTGCATTGATGGCGCCAGAGGAGATGGAGGGCGGAAGTATCGGATAGGTTGAAGTAACCTTGGTCACCAGGTCGAACCCATACAAAGTGGTAGCATTGGGTGGCACATTGATCTGTACAGGCACTGACACTGTGTTGTCGCTGTTGTTCGTAGTGTTGCCAAATCTTACTGATTGATTCCCACATGAGCTGGGTTGTAGCCAAGAGATTTGATTGTTGGTATTCCCCGTAGCGCAAAGCGAGCCAATCAAGTTGCAGGGCGAAGTGGCGTTCACGAGCATGTAGTGACCGAAATTTGGTGGGAATGGCAGCCCAATCGTTTCATCGGGGAACGCATCCACAACAAGTGTGAACAATTTTATCGGCTGCCCATTCGTGAACTGGAAACAGTATGAGCCGCCCTCAGCCTGGCTTCTCGGCAAAAGTGAGAGGCTGAAACTGTAATCATCAATCGTATAACTGTCCGTCAGTTGAGGAAATCCAGCATTACAGGTTGGCGGCTCTTGGAAGCAGGATTCCGTAGCCTGCACGTTGAACTTTGAAAAAAAGTTCGGGCCATTGGGGCCGGACACCCCTAAGTTCAAGGCAAAGGACATTTGGGAAATGGTCCAATTTGCAGGAGTGGTCGGCTGCGGAACCAACGAGAGCTCATAGTAGAACCTGGTACAGCCAGGAGGGGCACAAGGAAACGAAGGAGTTGCAGTTTGTACCACACACGCCCGCAAGGTTGGCCCCGTGTTGCATTGTGCCTCTACTCGTTCAGAAAAGAAAAGAAAAGAAAAGAAACCATTTTGGCGACGCTTGCCGCCCTTCCAGAGAAAATTGATGTTTTCATAAAAACAAGTATTTAAAAAATTCTGACTATAACGGATTGTAGTGACGGAAAAAAGAAAGCCATCGAATCTTGCGATGTTTGAGTTGCGAAACAAAAAACGAGCAATACCCGATGGCAACTCAAAACAACGGAAA
>JALHQW010000049.1 GCA_022841745.1 Saprospiraceae bacterium
AGGCAGAGACAGTAATTGGCTCTGATAGGAGGGTTATTCCCTTATCCGAGCAAATACCTCATCACTGCTATATCTTTCATTTTTCAAAGCTATCTGGCTTGCAATAGGTCAGTTACTAAATCAGTTGCCCCACCCTCATCTTCATAGATAAACCTCCCCTCACAAACTCCAAACCCTCCCTACTTCCGCCATCGGAACACAACCCCAGTAATCCCCCGGCACGGGGTCATAGTTCAGCACTTTCATCCCGACTTCTTCTGAGGAAAAATAGCCCCACAGCATCAACGATTTCATGGAGCGGTAGAACCCAACGGGCTGCTGCTCACCGACGGCTGTACCCCAGACCTTGCCGTTGTACTTGGGCGAACTGGCCTCCTCCGCCTTTAAGATTTCCGTGCGCTGTACCTTGTCCAGTTCATGGAAGGGCTTGCTGAATTTGGAGCGGCATTTTTCATTGAACCCGTCCATGTCGGCCACGAGTGCTTTTTGCCCCTCAGTATCGTAGAGCTTCGCAAAAACGGCGTCCATGAAAATATCAACCTTCATGTCCAAGCCGCCGGGCGTGGCCGTTTTGGGTAAAATCGTATCAACCAAGGCCGAAATCAATTGGGCTTGGTCGGCATTGAGGAAACTGGGCTTCCAACTGAGCCGTGGCTCCGATTTGCAGGACTGCAAAATAGAAAACAAAGAGCCGGTGAGGATGCTTGCGCCGCCCAGCAGGGCTGTATTTTTGATGGCTTCTCTTCTGTTCATTTTTCTTTGGTTGATAAAAAGTTGATAAAAGGTTGATGAGGGTTGATGCACGAGGGAATATCAACCCTCATCAACCTTTTATCAACCTCATATAAACCCATTTAAAGATTCCCCTTCTTTAGTTCCGAAATAGCATGGCTGGCCGCACGAGCCGTTAGTGCCATGTAGGTCAGCGAGGGATTGACGCAGGAATTGGAGGTCATGCAGGCCCCGTCCGTCACGAAGACGTTTTTGCAGTCATGCACCTGGTTCGTGGCGTTCAGCACGGAGGTCTTGGGGTCACGTCCCATGCGGGCGGTTCCCATTTCATGGATGCCGTAACCCATTTCGTGCTTGTTGTCGAAACCGACGATGTTTTTGATGCCGCATTTTTCCAACATTTCCACGGCGTCCTCCTGAATCTGCTTGTTGAGCGCCAGCTCGTTGGCTTTGTACTCAGCGTCAATGGCGAGGGTGGGCTGGCCCCATTTGTCGAGGTTTTGCTTGTCGAGGCTCACCTTGTTCTCGTGGTAGGGCAGGCACTCCGCAAAGCCCGTGATGAAAAACTCCCAAGGCCCTGGGTTCGTGATGAGGCTATCCTTGAACTCCTCACCGAAGCCATCCATGTTGGCGCCAGCGCCCCAGCCGGGCCGGTGCGCTCCCCCTTGGAAGCCGAAGCCACGGACAAACTTGTCGGACTTTGTTTTTTCATCAATGTTCCAATAGCGGGGAATATAAATCCCATTTGGGCGGCGCCCCTTGTAGTACATGTCCTCGAAGCCATCGTAGTTGCCCATGGCGCCTACCCGGTAGGTGTGGTCCATGAGGTTGTGGCCAAGCTCGCCGCTATCGTTGCCGAGTCCATTGGGGAAGCGGCTGGAGGTGGATTTCAACAGAATCTGGGTAGTGCTGAGGGTAGAGGCGTTGCAAAAGATGATTTTGGCGTGGTACTCGTGCATCTCTCCCGTTTCGGAGTCAATCACCTTTACGCCCGATGCACGGCCAGTTTTTTCATCGTAAACAATGGAGTCAACGATGGAAAACGGGCGCATCGTCAGGTTGCCTGTGGCGTTGGCGGCGGGTAGCGTCACGGCGTTGCTGCTGAAATAGGCCCCGAACGGGCAACCCCTATCGCAGCGGTTGCGGAACTGGCATTTGCCCCGGCCATTGTGCGGTACGGTCAGGTGCGCCACCCGGCCAATAATCAGGTTCCGACCGGGAAATTCCTTTTCAAGCCGTTGTTTCACCTCTTTTTCTACGCAGTTCAACTCCATCGGAGGCAGGAAGTGGCTGTCCGGCAGCTGTGGTAGGCCGAGCGCCTCGCCGCTGATGCCCGCATATTTCTCCACATGGGTGTACCACGGCTCCAGGTCCTTATAGCGGATGGGCCAGTCCACGCCGTGGCCGTCCTTTGCGTTGGCCTCGAAATCGAGCTCGCACCAGCGGTAGGTCTGCTTGCCCCAGAGCAGGGAGCGCCCGCCCATTTGGTGGGCCCGCACCCACAGGAAGGGCTTAACCTCCGTGTAGGGGTTTTCCTCGTCGTTGGCGTAGAAGTGCTTGTTGTTCTCACCAATAAAGCCAGCCCTTCCAGCTTTATAGTGCTTTTTTTGGTCTTCCGGCCCGATGGCGCCCCGAAGTTCAAGGTCCCACGACTCGTTGTTTGCGGTGGGATAATCCTTGATGTGCTCGACCATGCGCCCCCGCTCCAGCACGAGGGTTTTCAGTCCGCCTTCGCAGAGTTCCTTGGCGGCCCATCCGCCGCTCATCCCTGAGCCTATGACGATGGCGTCGTAGGTCATTTCTTTTTTTGCGTCAATGTTGAAATTCGGCATGTTGTATTGGAAAAATTAAAAATTGAAGTCATTGTTTATCCACTTGTTGTTTTATCCACCCCATTTCTTCTTCCGAAAAATCAGGTGGCGGTGGCGTTTTATTATAGTCAATAGACAGGTTGTATAACCCACGTTGGTAAATCATGTCGAGTGCTTGCTTGAGCGGTAGCGGCACATCAGGGTCAGGGCTTTTCAAGGGGACTGGCAAGATTGGAAGCAGGTTTTGGACAAAGTTTGTCCACAGCGCCACCTTCATCGTCCCTTTTCTCCAAAGGGTGAAAACATAGTGCGGCTCTGGCTTGCCTACATTCCATAGGTGTCGCCGACCCCGGCGAAGTAAATCAATTTCCAGCAGATGTACCCCGCTGTTGTGCAGGTCGTTCCGCTTTTCATGGTAAGGCTGCCAGCCGGGGCTGCGCTTGTTGACGGGCGATAGGATTTCAATGCAAGTTATCAACTGGTTCTTTGCCACATCCCGAATTTGAACGACGGGGATGCGAACGGTGACGGTGGTCGTAACGTAGGTGTCAGGCTCGGTCATTACGGTTGTGCCTGTGTATGCAAGCAGTTGCTCTTCAGCGCCTGAGCGCTTCAAGATTGCCACATCAGGATAGGTGATGCCAACTTCCGATTCTGGCTTGGTGTCCTCAACCGTGTAGGTTTCGACCCTTGCGACGTATTTGGGGGAAATGGCCGGAGCCAATAATTCGGAGATGACATTGGCGAGCCTGTTATGTACATCAGGCCATATATGTCCCTCCAAATAAGGGTCCATGCCGGGAAATGGAGAACTGACTTTCACGCTCATCGTTGATTGGATTGGGTTTGAAAGTCAAAAATAAGGGCTTGGGTTGACATTATCTTGCTTTGTTTCAAGGCAACTCCTTCTTCAGCGCCTCGAAAAACTGCCCGCTCAGCATGCTCGCCACAGGCGTCAGCACCCGCTGGCCCATGGTGGCCATCATGCCGGAGAGTTTCACGTCGCCCTTGAAGCTGACATGAGTGGCAAGGCCGTCCTCCAAGGCTTCCAAAAGCATATTGACCGTGGCTTGCGCATTGCCCATGCGGCTGTTCTGCTGCACCACGAGCGAAAATCTTTCATGTTCAACAATGTCGGTGACCTTCAAAGTACCCGTGAAAGCACCGCCCACAGGGCCCACTTTTATCTCAGCAACGGTCTTGTAAACATTCTCCTCAACGAGTTCGAGGCGGGTGATGCCCGGCGTGATGCGGGCCAAAACATCGGCGTCCATCATCAAGTCCCAAACTGTTTTTGGGTGGGCGGGTAGGGTGTGTTGTCCGTTTAGAATCATATTTCTTCTTTGTTTGAGGGTGTCTGAGGGGTTTGATGGGTTTGAGGTGACATCTTTTCGTCCGCTACAACTTTTGGTTTTAACAGAAGATTGAATAGCGAAAAGGTGTCATCTCGGAAACGGGCAACCGCATCAAGATGACACCTTCTTTCCTGTTAATCTCAGCATAAAATTGAAAAAACCAAGCAAGGAAAAAGATGTCACCTTAATGCTTAGTTTTAAACCAAAGCCTTTTTCAAAGCCCGCCTGCACACCACACTCGCCAAGTGCCGACGATAGTCTTCGCTGGCGAAGTTGTCGCTGAGCACCATATCGGCATTGTCGCAGGCACGGCTGGAAGCGAGGTTGATGGCATCCTCGGTTGGTGCTTGGCCTTCCAAGGCGGCTTCCGCAGCAGTTGCACGGTAGGAGAAGCTGCCAACGCCATTGAAGGCAACCCGCACATTGGTACACTTGCCGTCCACGAGGCTCATTTGCACCGCACAGGCTGCCAAGGCAAAGCGGGAAGCTGGCTGCGCAAATTTCTCGTAGGCACAGCGCAATGTTTCAGCATCTGGTTCCGGCACTTTCACTTCCGTGATGATTTCGCCTTCGCCAAGGGCCGTGTAGAAAAAGCCCTTGAAAAATTCGGTGGCTGGGATGTTGCGCTCCCCGAAAGCACCGTTGACCTCCACCGTGGCATCGGCAGCGATGAGCACAGCGGGCCAGTCAGCAGCCGGGTCGGCATGGGCGATGCTGCCACCGATGGTGCCCACGTTGCGCACCTGCACGTCGCCAATCAGTTCGGCGGCATGGGCGAGCAGCGGGATTTTACCCGTCACTGTTTTGTGCGTGGCAATGGCCCCGTGTGTGGTGGCTGCGCCAATGCCGATGAACTTGCCCTTGTCACGGATAAAGTTCAGTTCCGGCAGGCGGGCAATGTCCACCAAGGTCGTGCTGGCGTTCAGCCGCAATTTCATGGCGGGGATTAGCGAGTGGCCTCCGGCCAAAAGCTTGGCACCGGGGTCGTCTTTTATCAATTGAATGGCCTCGGCCAAGGTGCCGGGGCGCTTATAATCGAAGGTTGAAGGAATCATTTTGATGTGTTTTTTTGATTTAAGATATAAGATAGACGATATAAGATTTTAGATTTATTAGGGGCATCGCCAATTTGCAAAACACCTGTATTTGCAACTACTTCCGGCCTCCCAAATCTTAAATCTAAAATCGTCTATCTTATATCTAAAATCAATTAATTAAAACAAAAAGGTGTTACCCTCTGGTGACCGCCTGAATCGCCTTCCACACCTTTTCCGAGTGCAGTGGCATTTCCAAATCGGTTACGCCAAACGGCGCAAGTGCATCGGCGACGGCGTTTACCACTGCGGGGGTGGAACCGATGGCACCAGCCTCGCCAGCACCTTTTACCCCAAGGGGGTTGTGCGGACAGGGCGTCACTTGGCGGCCCAACTCGAAGCTCGGCATATCGTCAGCACGAGGCATGGCGTAGTCCATGTAGGAGGCAGTCGTCTGGTTGCCCATTTCATCGAAAATAACGCCCTCCAGCATGGCCTGACCGATACCCTGTACGAGGCCACCGTGTATCTGGCCATCCACAATCATCGGGTTGATGACGTTGCCCACGTCGTCCACGGCAGCGAAGCGGAGCAGCTTGACCTTGCCCGTCTCGATGTCCACTTCCACCACTGCGATATGGCAGCCAAAGGGATAGGTGAAGTTGGAAGGGTCGTAGAAGCTGGAGAAGTCCATGCCTGGCTCCAAGCCCTTTGGGTACTGGTGCGGCACATAAGCGGTGAACGCAATCGCCCCGAATGCGATGGAGCGGTCGGTGCCCTTCACCGTCCAGGTGCCAGCCTTGTACTCAAGGTCGTCCTCGGAGCATTCCAGCTTATGGGCGGCGATTTTGGTGCCTTTGTCAATCACTTTTTGGCAAGAAGCCACGATGGCACTGCCGCCAACGGCCAAGGAGCGGGAGCCATAAGTTCCCATGCCGAAGGCCACGCTCTCGGTGTCGCCGTGGTGGACTTCCACGCTGGAAAGCGGGATGCCGAAGTACTGAGCCACCACTTGGGCGAAGGTCGTCTCGTGGCCCTGTCCGTGTGAGTGGGAGCCGGTGTAAACGCTCACCGTGCCCGTGGGTTGTACCCGCACATGGGCGCTCTCGTAAAGACCCGCCCGGCAGCCCAACGAACCTACCACCGCTGACGGCGCAATGCCGCAGGCTTCGATATAGGTCGAAACGCCGATGCCGAGGTAGCGGCCCTGCTTGCGGGCCTCGGCTTGTTCTTTCAAAAAGTCTTGATAACCAATGAGTTCCAAGCCTTTGTCCAAGATGCCCTTGTAGTTGCCGGAGTCGTATTGCAGCGCAACATTGGTCTGATAGCCCGGCTGCGTCACGCCATCGAAAGGCGGGATAAAGTTCTTGTAGCGCAGTTCCGCTTGGTCAACGCCCATTTCAATGGCAGCTTTTGACATCAGGCGCTCCAAGAGATAGGTAGCCTCTGGGCGGCCAGCACCCCGGTAGGCGTCAATCACCGTTGAGTGGGTGAAAACGGCCTTCAGGTCGAGGTGGATTTTGGGCGTGGTGTATAGCCCTTGCAGCAGCGTACCATGCAAGTAGGTCGGCGTAACGGCGGCAAAAGTGCTGAGGTATGCGCCCACGTTGGCCAGCGTGTTGATGCGCAGCGCAACGATTTTACCATCTTGGTCGAAGCCCATTTCGGCCTCGGTGGTATGGTCACGGCCATGCGCATCGGTGAGGAACGCCTCGGTGCGGGTGGAAGTCCATTTGATGGGCTTGCCCAATTGCTTCGACGCCCAAATCATCAATGCTTCCTCTATATAGTGTTTGTCCATTTAGTCGGTAAATATTTGATAACCAGCATGTTAGACTCTATTTTTAAGCAAAAAAATAAATAATCTTTTTAACTCATGTTTTTCAAAAACCAATTTTTCGTTTCAAATCAGTTCATTTTGAAGTAAATATCGTCGATATTTTGCCACATTAAAATAAAAAAATAATTATTTTTTTGAATCAAAAATGATTGCTAACTTATTGATTTTAAACTACTTAGAGACTAAATGGACAGATACTATATAGTGATAGATTTTTGAACCAAAACCACCACCCACGTCCGGCGCTACGACCCGGACCTTGTTCTCCGGCAAGCCCAGCACGAAGGCGCACATAAGCAGGCGGGTGAGGTGCGGGTTTTGCGAAGTCGTGTAGAGGGTATAGCGGTCGTTGGCACCGTCGTAGTCGCCTATTGCGCAGCGAGGCTCAATGGCGTTCGGTGCAAGGCGCTGGTTGCGGTAGTTGATTTTTGTGATATGGTGCGCCGTGCTCATGGCAGCGTCCACTTCCGCTTTCGGGTTGCCGATTTCCCAGTCGAAGCAAATATTGCTGGGAGCGGACTCGTGTACGAGCGGTGCGCCGGGCTTCACCGCATCGGCGGCAGCGGTGACGGCATCGAACACCTCGTAGTCCACATAGATGAGGTCGGCGGCGTCACGGGCATTGGCACGGGTATCGGCAATGACCACGGCCACGCCGTCGCCCACGTGCTTCGCCGTATCGCCCGAGGCGATGAGCAGCGGGTGGGGCGGCTCCACCATCGGGTCGCCATTCTTGAAATGGAGTTGCCAGCCACAGGGCACGCCGCCCATGCCCGCTTTCTTGATGTCGTCGCCCGTGAAAATGGCAATGACGCCCGGTGCGGATTGGGCCGATGCGATGTCGAAGGAGTTGATTTTTGCGTGGGCATAGGGGCTGCGTACGATATGCGCATAGACCATGCCCGGTAGTTGGATGTCGTCGGTGTAACGACCCTGCCCGGTGATGAAGCGCTTGTCCTCGACCCGCTTCACCGATTTTCCGATATATTGAGTATCGCCCATTTTTTTAGGTTGATAACGGTTTATAAGGGTTTATAACAGTTGATAGGGTTAATGCGGCTGGTTTATCAACCGTTATCAACTGTTATCAACCCTTATCAACCAAGTTAAGCTGCCACCGCATGGGAGGCTGCGTATTGGATTGCTCGGATGATGTTGTGATAGCCGGTGCATCGGCAGTAGTTGCCTTCCAGCGCCTCTCGGATTTCGTGTTCGGAGGGGTTCGGGTTTCGCTCCAGCAGGTCGGCGGCGACCATGATCATGCCGGGGGTGCAGAAGCCGCATTGCAGGCCGTGCTCCTCTCGGAAGCCTTCTTGCAGCGGGTGGAGGTTGTCGCCGTTGGCCATGCCCTCGATGGTGGTGACAGAGCGGCCATCGGCCTGGCAGGTAAGCACGGTACAGGACTTGACGGCTTGGCCGTCCAAGTGTACCGTACATGCTCCGCAGCTCGACGTGTCGCAGCCCACGTGGGTGCCGGTCAGCCGCAGGGTGTCTCTCAGGTAGAAGACCAACAGGTCACGAGCTTCGACGTCGTGGGTGAAGGACTTCCCATTTACGGTGATGGAAACTTGCATAGGTGAGTGTTATTGGATTTACGATTTTTCGATTTGGGATCGTCCTGCCAAGGAGGGATTGCGCCTTCTTAAATAGCAGGGTTGGCAAACGATTCTGTGAAGTAGGGCATCCTCATCTAAGATGTATTATCTTATTCTTTACAAAGCCTCTTTTTCAAAATTATTGTTTGCGAAGGGCAAATATAGTGAATCAGATTTTCTTTCCTTCATGTAAAAAGGGTAAAAAATACTTTTTTTAGACCAATTTAAATTCGGCTGGTAAATGGGCAATTTTATCTTGTTGGAAAAAAGAAAATGGCAGTATAGCTTCAACTACACTGCCATTATATGAAAGCACTTGCCTGACTTTTTTTTGCCAAGTTCAATCCTGCACCGGCCCATCCCCGGCCCAATCTTGCAGGTAAGTTTCGTCCTCGCAAAGCGGCTTCAGTTCTTCTTCGATAAAGCCTCGCACATCGGAAATGATGTCTTCTGGGTAGAGCACATGGAGGTTCGGCCCGGCGTCGAGGCTGAAATAGACGGGATGCTTCGTCTCCTCCCGGTATTGGCGCAGCCGCTCTATCATCTCCAAGGTATTGGGTTTCAGGAGCATGAACGAGGGGTTGCTGCTCATCATCAGGCCGTGGAGGGTAAGCGCCTCGTTCTCGGCGATGCGCCCGAACTCCTCCAGGTCGCCGCTGCGCATGGCGAGGATCAGGCGGTTGAGGTTGCGCTTCGCATCGGCATAGCGGGGCTCGGCGAAGGGGTGGCCTTCCATCAGCCCGTGGCCCGCCCGGCTGCTCACACTTTTGGCCGCTGTGCTGGCAATCAGAATATCGTCGTGGAAATGCTTGAAAACGGTGTGAACCTCCTCGCCCATTGGCACGGCGTAGAGGTCGGAGGAGCCTTTCACCTCACCCGTTTCGCCCCAAAGCGCCGCCGTGGGGAAGATGGAGCGGCAGGCGCTGCCGGAGCCCAGCCTTGACACATAGCTGGCCTTGCGGTCGAAGGTGGCATCGTCGTCGAGGGTGCCGAACAGTTCGTGTTCCAAGGAGCAAAGGCAAAGCCCCAATGCGCTCATGGCCGAGGCCGAGGAAGCGATGCCCGCCGAGTGAGGGAAGGAGTTGCCGCTGTAGATGGTGAGGTCGAGTTGCCGCAGGAACGGGAAGATGTCCGTCACGCTTTCGAGGTACTTCAGCAGTTTGGCCCGGAACGGTTCGTTGGGTTCTTCGTGGAAGAAAAATTCGAGCGAAATGCCCGTTTCGCTGGTCTCCCTTGGGCGGTATTCGAGCAGGGTCTCGGTGAAGCTGCTGCTCAGGGTGAGGCTCAGCGAGGGGTTCTTGGGCATTTGGATGCCGTGCTTGCCCCAGTATTTCACGATGGCGAGGTTGCTGGGGCTGTGCCAGGTGATTTCGCCGGGTTCGAGGTCGGCGGTTTCGAGGAGCAGGTGCGGGTTTTTGTAATCTGTTGCGGACATGCGTTCGTGATTTTGTTCGGGGGTAAAGGTAGGGAAAGGGGGCGCTTGCTTGATAGCCAATGGAAAAAAATGCAGGGCAAGGTTCAACCTCGCAAAAACTTCCCTACCCAATCCAATAGCTCGCCACCTTGCTCGATTTTCAAGAAATAGGTTCCCTTTCCCAGCCCCGAAACATCCACGGTACGTGCGAAGGGCTGCCTTTTCACCACACGGCCCAGCATATCGAATAAGATGATTTCGGCGGACGGATCAAGTGCTGCGCTTTTTGGTAAATCAATGAACAGCCGCTGGCCCAGTACGGGGTTGGGGTACAGCTTCGGTTCCATTCGCTCAGGCTCTGGGGTGCTGCTATAGACCCCACCGACCACCTGCACCTCGCCCGTACAGCCCGGCTCGAAGCAGCCCATGCTGTCCAATTGTAGCAGCCAGATGTCGTAGCCGACGGGGGTGAGGATGGAGCCAGATATGGTGATGCCACCGATGTCATTCTCGATGACGTTGGAAAACCAGCTTATCTTGTCGGGCAGGCTGAGGTCCTGGATATAACGTTCCCAGAGCATCTCCCCATCCTGGGTCATCTCGAATACCCAGCCGCACAGCCAACCGAGCCCAGGGAAGTCAATCACATCAATATTGCCAACACCGATGATGGTACCTGACTTGGTCTTTATCATGTCCGCAATATCGAAACTGGTGAAATCATGGTGAAACTGCTGCTTGGTGATATTGCCCAAGGAGTCCAACCATGTGAACGTGACTTGGTGGTCGGTAATGCCTGTCCAATGGTAGCGCTGCCAACTGACCAAGAAGCCGCCATTGTCCAATGCAACCAAATCTGTATGCATCAAGTCATACGTCCACCCTGGGTATTCGTCGAAGCGCTGTTCCCATAGCACCTCCCCCTGTCGGTTGATGCGGGCGACGGTCATGGCAGGGTCGCCACCAATAATTGCGAATGTGACAAAGCTAATGACCAAATCACCATTGGGCATGAGCAAGATGCTTTGTGGGTCGCTAGAAGGGTACGGGTCAATATCGAACTCCCATAGCAGATTGCCGTCCATGTCCACTTCACTCAACCAAGGATTGGAATAGTACATTGCCGTCTCTTTCTCATTGTACAGTAGCATCGTGGAATCGGATGTCGGTATGAGGTCACGGCTAATAGTCGCCATGGGGACATCCCCCCCGAAAGTCTTCATCCAAAGGCTGTCGCCGTTGTAGTCCGTTTTCATCAGGAATACATCTGGAAGCTGCCCTTGGACTTCGATGATACCCGTTAAATAAAAACTGCTGTCGGAAGCGACGACCACGCCATTATTGCCCGCAAAATTGCTGGAGCAGAACCACCAAGGGATGTTCTGGTATTCTTTGATGATGACGGGGTTGCCGTCTCGGTCGGTGCGCAGGATGGAAAAGCACTGCGATTCGATGCCGTTGCAAAACTGGGAACCCGTGAGCAGGTAGCCGTCGTGCAATTGGCGCACGCTACAGGCCACGTCGCCAAGGCCAACGTGCAGTTTTTTTTCAAAACTGGCTTGGCCGTAGGATAGGGATGCAAAGGACAGTAGTGCGAGTAGCGTAGTAGTGTATTTCATTTTGGGAAAAATTTGATTCATACAATGGCACGGTGGTTTTGTCATGGTCGAAGACCATCCCTGCGTCATGCGTGGCTGCACACATGACGCAGGGATGGTCTTCGACCATGACAAAAAAAAGCCTGCTTTCATCAACGGTGCAAGAGGACTTTTTCAGTGCCCACCATTTTCGCTCCTTCTATTATCCGCACAAAATAAATCCCGTTTGGCAAACCCTGCAAGTTAATATCGTAGGTAGTAGCCCCCTCCATGAAATGGAATGATTGCTCGACGGCCCCGCTTAGGGATACAACGCTGATGCTCACCGTAGCCTCGGCCTCAGCGGGCAGGGTGACGGTCAAGCGCCCCGTGGTCGGGTTGGGTTTGAGCATATAGCGCCCCATTTCCTTGGCTGGGTTTGGGGCGGTGCCTTCCTTTTGCCCCGTCATGCCCGCCACGGGCGTGTGTTCCAAATAGAACTCTTTGCCCTTCAGCATGGACAGCAGCGCCATGGCGTACTCCCTTGAACTTGTATTGCCTTCGGCAACGCCCGTCAAGAAGGCCTCCCGCTGGGCGTTCAGTTCAAAACTGGGGCCAGTGGTCAGGCGGTCGAGGTTGATGGACTGCACTTGGGCGAAAACGACATCCTCGGCACTGGCCAATGGGATGGCTTGCAGCGTGGCGGCGGCGCCCACATAGTCGTTCAGCTGCAACTGCATCCCGAATTGTTGCTGCATGGCCGTGGTGGTGCCTTCGTAATTGAACACCTGAATGGCCGTTTGCGTATTGCCCGTCAACAGCGCCTGCCGTATGATGCCGCTCTTGATGCAGTCCTTTTCGTTGCCATTTTGATAGAGGCTGGTGAGCAGGTCTTCATCGCCCGGTATCAGGGCCAACTGTATTTGGGTATTGTGGTAGTCTTAGCTGGCGGCCACGTACTCGTTGAAGGTCTGGTCGGGGGGACAATCGTCTTGGAGATTAGGGAAATTGCAGGCCGGGTTGTTGATACTGAATTGAGTCGGCAGCAACACGTAGTTGCTCATCCCTTGGTTGAACGTGGGTATCTTGCAGCCATCCGTGCTGGTGTTCGGCACGTAGTAGTTGAAGGACTCCGTATTACCCGAGGTAATCAGGTTATAGGGGATGGTGCTCGAAAAACAGTTGTCGGCAGGGTTCCCTTTTTCGCCCTGCTGCGGGAACAATTCACCGGCCTCTCCCGTGGCGCCGTTTTCCGACAGCACATAGTCGAAAGTGGGGGAGGCAATGAAATTGTTCCTCGTGATGGTGGCACGGGAATGGTTGCCTTCCAGGAATACCCCTGCCAGGCCTGAACTGGTAAATTGATTGCACTTGAAATCATTGAAATTGCCGCCCAGCGAATAGGTGGAGATGCCGATATCGCAGGCATTGAAGGAATTGTCACGGATGAGGGACGAGGTCGAGCCGGATAACCGCACCCCCTCCTGCTTGGCATTGTTGAAGATATTGCCATAGACCTCTAAGCTCTTCATGAGATCCTTGGCATCGCTCCGAATACCGACACGGATATTGGAAAACGTATTATAAACGCCCGCAGCGCCCACCACCTTTATTTTTTCCGGGCTTGAAACGCCTGCGGTGGAATAGGCCGCCAAGCCAAAGCTGCTGTTCGAGAACTGGCAGCCATTGTTGACGGTGCAGCCCGCATCATAAATCTTGATGCCTGCGCCGTCCATGTACATGCCCGAAAAATCGCAGTCGCTAAACTCAATGCCGTCCGTATCCTCTATCACGACCCCGTTGGCGAAGGAAATGCCGTTGGGGTTGTCAGGGCTTGGCGGCAAGCTGGGGTTGCTGAAGGTGCAGCCGATGAACCTGCTCTTGTTGGCCTTGTCGTACTTCTTGAAATAGACGCCCACGCCATTGCCCTCGAATACCGTGTTCTCGGCGTGTACAAGGCCGCCGTGGTAGGCGGGGTTGGTGCCGGTGCCCGTCCATCCCTTGGTGATGACGCCATAGGCAGCCGCCGAGATGGTGGAACCGGTGAGCAGCACCGTGCCTGATTGGGGCATGCCGGGCATGGCCCCTGCACTGGCCTGTGGCAGTATGCTGTTGCCGGACACCCCTACGCCCTTCCAGTTGGCCGCCTCCGGGCATTTTGTCAGGGTGCTACCGTCCACGTGCAGCTTGGCGCCCCTGCCTACATGTATGCCGCTGTTGGCGTCAAAAAAAGCGGTTGTTCCCTGAATGGTTAGGCTGCCACCGCCGTGCACATAGACCATGGCATTGACGAAGCTCTTTGCGTCGTCCTGCCCCCAGGTCTGGTGGTCGGTGATGTGGATTTCTTGGGTATTGGTGACGCAGGCCGGGTCACATTTGGACTTGATGTCGAACCTAATACGCACTCGCCTCGGCAGGTGGCAATCGTCGAACTCACAGTTGGGGTCGCTCTCGTACAGCTCCACCCAAGCATCCTCGTCCCGTGACAGTATCCTGATTTTCATCAAACCGCTCCAAAAGCTAAGTACTTCTATATTGGGGCTGGAGGTCACTTCGTCGAAGCAGAGCAGGTCGGCACCCACGAATTGGTACTGCTGCGTCGTCAGGTCGCATGGCCGCAGGTTGCCCTCCACCCGTAGGAACTCGGCTGCCCCTTGGTAGCCGCTGGATATATCGGCGTTGTTGTCTGGGTTTATCTCGTAGTCGAAGGGGTTCAGGTAGTTGTCGTTGGTGGTGCCGCCGACGAGGTGGTAGAGGTTGTAGGCGAGCATGTATGGCAACCCATTCCATCTTTGGGTTGCGTCAAATAAGCAATCAAGTTTGTCGGGGCCAACAGCCCAAACCATGCCACAATCCCAATGCCCGCCAGGTTCATTGTCGCATGGGAATGGGTCTCCGGCATAGCCTTCGACAATATGGCAAGTACCTGGACACCTGAATTCACATAACACATCTTCCATCCATTCCATGTCATTTTGGAACCATTGATTTTGGATTTGGGTACTGTCGTGCATCACGGCATGTGCAAAAACCTGCATCATCAACCATCCATCATGATCGTGCGAAACATCCCAGGCGGACTCGTCATCATCTCCCCATTCTGCATACCATTGTACATTCGCAGCAGCCATCACATCAATTATCATGCTTTGGTTGCCATATTTGGATACCCCAGGGACAAGTTCTTCAATTAATCTACCAAGTAAACCAAGTGGAACGTTTGGGAATATATTTTGTGGAAAATTTAATACATCATTAGGGCCTGCAATATTCCAAGTCGCCCCCATCCGCCAGCAATCATAATCTGACACGGTAACTGCGACAGGATTTCCAAGTAAATCAAAACCAAGGTCAATTATGAAAAAAGTATGGGGGATGTACAAACCTGAACTGCCTTCTGTAATATAATTTGCGGCTTCTATCATCAACCACAAGGTTGTCCTTGCATCTCCCCCGCCACGGGTGTCATTCACAGGGCTGCTGCCCGGTGGCAAGGTGCAATCTGGGTACCTCAAAAAGCCTTCGCCCTCCCTGATAGCATTGACCATACCATGCGCTATTTTTTGGGCGATGGTCAATACGTCTTCTGGATATTGCTCACCATTGATGGTGACGAACTGACCGGGAGGTATGTATTTCTTCACGAATGAAAGCCCAAACAGCATCCCCAATATTTGGTCTTAGGTGCAAAGGTTTCTGCACCCCTGAAATTGGCAGGGCACACCCGTCGTGTCACAGGGATAGTCGAAAGCATACCCATTGGAGTCTTTAAATTCTACATTGTAGCATTCAGAATCTGCAATCCATGAGCTTGATATGTTGTTTTCATCTTCCCAGTCGTCGCTAAACTGTTCTTCCAATGACCACCGAACATCATCTCGGATAAAAAAGCCAGAATATCCGGACAAATCAGGGGCTGCGGGACAATCAATCCCTGTACATTCTTGGTACCTTCGGTACAACCTATTTGCCGTCATGTTAATCCTCCTATATGCCTGTAGCGCCAAGAATAGTTCATTTAATGTGCGCTTTTTAGCGGCTATTTGGCCATTCCTGCCCAATAGCTCATATTCGGTACACAAAGTGGCGATATACCTTCCAAGGTAAATGGTGGCATCGCCCCAATGGGCAGTGTTTTCATAATTATTATCTTCATTGCTCGCATTTGGATTTGCTACTATATAATTCGCAGGTATCCCTTGTCCAAACATGGTATAAGTGTTGTTGTCACAGTCAAACGTGCCAATACCATCACTTAATAAATCTCCTGTCACCTCGTCAATTGAATTCACAACAAAATTGTTTCTCAAATCTTCTCGTGAAGCCCAGTATTTTTCCAATAGGTTATTGTCTTCGTTCAGGCAATCCCCGGTCTGACCAAAAGTAGAAGTCAAAGAAATCAGCATAAACAGACATACTTGTCCATTCAAAGCAATGTGTTTAAGCATACGTTTCATGATATTTGAGTTTACACCAATGCTGTAAGTGAGTTTTTCAACTATCGGTCATTAAATACACGGCAATACCACTTGCCTCAGGTATAGCAGGCATTTAATTTTGAGCGTTGACGGCTCAAACTCACGGCCATTGATCGAATTAATAATCAAATGCTCAGGCAATGAAAACACTCCCAATCAAATGAATGACTAAGTAAAAGTGGTATTTTAAGTTACCCGTCTATGGTCAAATAATGTGGACAACCCTAATTCCAAAGATGAATTCCACTGTGGATTTCACTCAATCAAAGCCCATTCCTCTCCATCAATCTTAAACCCCACTACACCCAACCCATCTAAGCTATTGTAAATACTAAAAATCGAGTCTTGATCAACTCTAATTAGGTTATAAAAAACTTTACCGTTCAACAAAACAGAATCCTGCGTATGCCCTTCATCATAATCATTTTCCGAATATTTAATACCATTAATCCTTAAACTAAAGGTAGTGATGTACCATCCGCCTTCGGAATAGACCACTAAAAACCCCATAAGATCGTTACTGCTATTTTTGAGATTACATACTAAGTTATCTGCGAGACCAGCGGTGTTGCAACAGCCTTCCTCAATCCTATCATCGGGGGTAATAGTTTGCTTAGGATACTCCCTCTTCTCACAAGTCAGTATGAGGGTATCCCCACCTGCATTCGCAAAACGGACGACCTGCCCCACTTGATAGGGTATCCTTCGCTCCATGTGGTCGGGAAATTCCTTGTCTTGCGGACACTCAATGTCCTTGCATTGGTCACAGCCAGTGTTGAGCACCAGCACGAAGAACCAAGCAAAAACCAAAATCAGGTAAGTACATTTTTTCATGTTACACTATTTTATGATTGAAACACCTATCGCATTTCCTTATTGCCTTCTTAACAAAACGGTGGATGAACGGGCACTGCCCTTCTGCGTTTGTGTCTTCCCCACGATAAATTCCGTATGCTACCTGGATGGCTGCCGTTTGGGTCTTTGTTTCATGGCAGCCTCATTTGTGTTGAAATATTCTTGTCGAATGGGTTTGGGCAAAGATACTCTATCATTCTTGCACCAGCAAATTTTCTCCACTCATAAAATATGCACTACATTTGCCTTCATCTGCATAAAATGCACAAAATATAGAAAAAGACCGTGGTTACAAAATCAGGAAGATGCGAGAGCTAAGGGGCTACACGCAGGAGCACATGTCCAAGGTGCTAGACATAGACAAAACCAGCTATGGGCATATTGAGTCCGGCAAAACCAAATTGAGCGTGGAGCGGTTTGAAAAGATAGCAGATGAACTGGGTACCACTTGCCTTGCCATAGACGAGTTCGACGACTCTAACATTTTCCACATCATCAACCACCAATGCACCAATGGTGCAGGCTCTGGTTTCGCTAACTTCTACAATACAGTCGAGGAGATGAAGAAGGTTGTTGACACATTCACCGAGCCCTACAAGCAACAAATAGCCATTCTGGAAAAGCTGCTGGCCAGCAAGGACGAGGAAATCCGGCTATTGAAGCAACGGCAATGATTTTTTTAGGTTGTAATGGGAAAAACGCTTTCTCCTATCCCATGCCCCCGTAGCCATTGGAGCGCATTCCCTACCTTTGCCTGTCACCAACCCCAGCCGCACCGCTTCACCATGCTTGAATCCATTTTGCTCTACGGCTTCGTGGCCGCCACGGCGGTGCAACTGTTTTTCTGGATTTTCGTTTTTGGAAAACTGGCCTGCCACCCCGTCGAGGAGATGCCCCCAGCTTCGGAGCCGTCCACCGTCAATCGTCCACTGTCCACCGTCTCCATCATCATCTGCGCCCGCAACGAAGCGCACAATCTCAGCCGCCACCTCGACCGTATCCTAAATCAAACCTACCGTTCCCTCGAAATTGTCCTAGTGCTCCATAAATCATCTGATGATTCTTTAAATATATTATCACCTTTGCGGCAGAGATACAGTCACTTACATATCGTTGTTTGTGATGATGAAAGAGCAGGAAAAAAAATCGCCCTTGCAAAGGGAATCGAGCAAGCCAAGCACCAAGTTCTTTTACTGACCGATGCCGACTGTGTGCCCGCCAGTCCCGACTGGGTTCAGGGAATGGTTAGCAATATGGATGCCGAGACGCAAATCGTGCTGGGGGTGGCACCCTACGACGAAGCGCCGGGGTTCCTGAACAAATGGGTCAGGTTCGAGGCATGGTACACTGCCGTGCAGTACCTGTCCCTCGCACTCGCCGGGCATCCCTACATGGGGGTCGGGCGGAACTTGGCTTATCGGCGGGAGCTTTACGAGCGCAGTGGCGGCTTCCGCCGCCACGAGCACTTGGCCAGCGGCGACGACGACCTTTTTGTGAACGCAACTGCCAAACGAGGCAAGGTCGAAATCCGGCTCCATCCTAAAACCTTTGTTTACTCAGCCCCTAAAACCAACTGGCGGGACTATCACCGACAGAAAACGAGGCACTTCACGACCGGTTCTGAATATAAAATTAAGGATAAAATAATTCTTAATTTGCTCACTATGAGCCATTTACTACACTTTTTATTGGGAGGCGCATTACTGATATTCAAAATTAGCATAATGTTTGCTCTATTGGGATATGCGGTGAGAATGGGTGTGGTAATGGTAGTAGGCAGCGTTATCTTGGGCAAAATGCAACACCGTTCGTTGCGGATTTGGCTCCCGGTTTTAGACAGCTTACTGGTACTTTACTATCTCGTGTTCGCACCGTCAGTTCTCATGAACAACGACAACACCCAGCGATGGAATTAACACTAGCGAAGCACCCAGTTAGCGCAACCACAACCACCACTGCGACAAGGCTTTCACCCAAGGCATCCGAGGACTATCTCCTAGTCATGGCAGCCATTGCGGGCGACCAGCAAGCCTACTCCACACTACTAGACCGTTACCGTCCAAGCGTCTATAACCACCTCTTCAAGATGGTGCGGAACCACGACGATGCGGAAGACCTGACCATCGAGGCGTTCGGCAAGGCTTTCAACAAGCTTTCGACCTATGCCCCGCACTACGCATTCAGCACCTGGCTGTTCAAGATTGCCGTCAACAACTGCATTGACCACATCCGCAAGAAGCGCATGCACTTCCTGAGCATTGACCAGCCAATGGAATCCAATGGCGACCGTGACTTCACGGGCACCATCCGAAACTACGCCCGCAACCCAGAGGAGGAAATCATCCGGCAACAGCGCCTGCAAATGGTGCGCTCCGTGCTCAGCCAACTCAGCACCAAGTACCGCCTCATGATTGAGCTGCGCTACTACGAGGAACTGAGCTACGAGGAAATCGCCAACGAACTGGAAATCCCACTCGGTACGGTGAAGGCACAATTGTTTCGTGCCAAGGAAATGCTCTACACCCTGATGCAGAACCCCGGTGCGATGGCGTACCTGGAGTCGAACACAAGGGCTAATTGAAGTTGGCAGTTAGACAGTGGGCAGTGGGCAGTCAGCCTGAAAGTCCGTTAGTCAAGAAGTCCAAAGCTCAACAATGACTAAAAGACTTATCAACTGCGAACTGACTGCCAACTGCCCACTGACCAACTGTCAACTATTTTGAAGAAGGTATTGGAAAATTATGATGGAGAAAAAAGGCCTCGGCGGTTGTCGGGGCCTTTTTCATTGAAACCAAGTTTGCGGAGTCAACGTTTTTTCCCAATTCATCAGCAGCTGCAACACATGGCGCAAGTTTTTGCTGTATTTTCGCCGCCCATTTGTAGCCGCTAAATTTATTTGGCAGGCTTGATAGAAAAACAGTCTGCCAAATAAATTTGGCGACTACATGAATCAAACTCAATATGAAAAGAACTGAAATCACAGAAATATTGCGCCAGCCACAGATTGGCGCCGAAGTAAAAGTCTCCGGCTGGGTGCGCTCTTTCCGCTCCAACCGCTTCATCGCCCTCTACGACGGTTCCTCGTTCAACACGCTGCAAGTAGTGGTGGATTTTGAAAAATTCGAGGAAGAGTTTTTGAAAAAAATCCAGTTCCACGCCTGCATCTCGGTCACGGGCAAATTGGTCGAGTCCCAAGGTGCTGGCCAAGCGGTCGAATTGATGGCCGACCACATCGAATTGCTCGGCGAATGCGTCCCCGACGACTACCACCTCCAGCCGAAGAACATGACGATGGAGTACCTGCGGGAGAAGGCGCATTTCCGCATGCGCACACAGACCTTCAGCGCCGTGTTCCGCATCCGCCATGCCGTGGCCTACGCCGTCCACAAGTATTTCAACGACCGGGGCTACTATTATATGCACACGCCCATCGTGACGGGCAGCGATGCCGAGGGCGCTGGCGAGATGTTTCGGGTGACCACGCTCGACTTCGACAACCCGCCCCGAACCGAGTCCGGCGAGGTGGACTTCAAGCAGGATTTCTTCGGAAAAAGCGCGAACCTGACCGTTTCTGGCCAGTTGCAGGGCGAAATAGCGGCCTTGGCCTTGGGCAAGATTTACACTTTCGGCCCTACGTTTCGGGCCGAGCAATCGTTCACGACCCGCCACTTGGCCGAGTTCTGGATGATTGAGCCAGAGGTCGCCTTCAACGACATCTTCGACAACATGGACTTGGCCGAGGACTTCGTGAAGTTCCTCATCCGCCACATCCTCGACAACTACCCCGACGACCTCGCCTTCCTCGACAAACGCATCAAGGACGAGGAAAAGAACATGAAGCAGGACGACCGCCGCCCGATGGGCCTCGTGGACATGCTCCGCTTCGTGGTGGACAACGACTTCGAGCGCATCACCTATACCGAGGCCGTGGACATCCTGCGCAACTCGAATACCTATAAAAAAGGCAAGTTCAAGTTCGACGTGCAGTGGGGCAAGGACCTCCAAAGCGAGCACGAGCGCTACCTCGTCGAGAAGCATTTCCAAAAACCCGTCTTCGTGCGGGACTACCCGAAGGCCATCAAGGCGTTTTATATGCGTGAAAACGACGGCACCGAACCCGGCAAAGAGACCGTTGCTGCGATGGACTGCCTATTCCCCTACATCGGCGAGGTCATCGGTGGCTCGCAGCGGGAGGAGCGCCACGGCAAGCTGCTGGAGCGCATCCACGCCCAAGGCATCCACGAAGAGGAGCTTTGGTGGTACTTGGAGCTTCGCAAATTCGGCGGCTGCCCCCACGCCGGCTTCGGCCTTGGCTTTGAGCGCATGGTGCAGTTCATCACGGGCATGGGCAATATCCGGGATGTGATTGCCTTCCCACGGGCGGCCGGGCAAGCCGAGTTTTAAAGGATTAACTGAGGACGGACAGGTGATTTTTTTGATTTAAGATATAAGATTTTAGACGTAAGATTTTAGATTTTATTGACGACTGCTTGATTGCTAATTTTCGATTCTGGGCAAATTAGCAGACCTCCCAAATCTTAAATCTAATATCATATATCTGATATCTTAAATCAAAATACACCAGCCCCTCTCAAATAAGCACCCACCTCATGTCCCAGCGTGTCCCCTTCCTCTACATCGCCGACAGCGACCTTGGCGGCCGGGGCGTCTTCACCGGGGAGACGCTGGAGGAGGGCGATTTGATTGAAATCTGCCCGGCCATCGTGCTGCCAGCCGAAGACCTACCCGCCATCCACGGTACCCGCCTTCACGATTATTATTTCCTTTGGGGAGAAGACCAAACGCAATGCGCAATCGCCCTTGGCAATGGGTCGCTTTTCAACCATTCCTATACGCCCAATGCTCGTTACCTGCTTGACTATGAGCATGATACGATTGACTTTTACTGCATCAGAACGATAAAGCCGGGGGAGGAAATCACGGTGAACTATAATGGCGACCCTGAGAGCCAGGAGTTGGTTTGGTTTGATAAAGGGTTGGATAGGGATTGTTGAATCCGAAACTCGACTAATTTTGGAGGTCACAAATTGTGACCTTCAAGCAATTTTCACTTCCCCACCCACTCCTGCGGATTCAGCCTTGTTTTTTCCTTCCAAATCTCAAAATGAACTTCTGAATTATTGGTCTTGGCGTCGGTGCTCACCTTGCCCAATGCTTGCTTCGTGTCCACCTTGTCGCCTTTTTTCACCGAAACCTCTTCCAAATTGGAATAAACGGTGTAATAGCTGCCGTGCTGTAAAATGACCATATAGTCAAAACCGGGGATGAACTGTGTGCCGACCACCGTGCCCTCAAACACCGAACGCACCTGCGCACCCTTGTCGGTTTGTATGTCAATGCCGTTGTTCACGATTTCGATGTTGGGAATGGTTGGGTGGGGCTGCCGCCCGAAACGGCCAGTGATGACGCCGTTCTTCACGGGCCAGGGCAATCGTCCCCTATTGCCTTGAAACTCGCTGGAAACGCTCTCCACCTCCGGTGTGGCTGTGGGCTTCGCTGCCTTGCCAGATGAGGTTGTGGCCGAATTATTCGCCGCCGTTGCAGCCGCTCGCTCCTCCCGCCGGATGCGCTCCATTTCATCCCGTATGACCTTTTCGATGGCCTTGTTCAGTTTGTTGGCGGAGGACTGCTTGCTTTCAAGGTCATGGGCAAGGCGGGCTTCGTCGCCTTTCAGTTCCTCCAGCAGTTGGTTCTTGGCCTGCATTTCCAGACCGAGCATCCTCGACTGTCGCTGTTCGGTTGTGAGCAGTTTCTCCTTTTCCGCCTTACGGTCTTCGAGGGATTTTATCTTATCAACGAGCGTCTGCTGCGTCTCCATGATGAGCTTGGCCTGCCGCTGGCGGTAGCGCTCGTATTGCCGCAGGTATTGCCAGCGTCGGAAAGCATCGTTGAAGCTTTTTGCGGATAGCAAGAACAACAAATCGCTGTGCATGAGCTTTTGGCGGTAGGCATGGCGGGCTATTTTGGCGTATTCCTCCTTTAGCCGCTCGGTGTCGTCGCTCAGGGCCACCACCACAGTCGCCGTGCGCTCGATATTGTCGAGCAGGAAGCTCATTTCCCCTTGGAGCGTCTCGACGAGTTGTTCCCGTTTGTGGATTTGCCGCTGCAGGGTCACGTAGCGGGAAAGCGTGGCTGCCTTGTCCTCCTTGGTCTGCCTCAGCAGGCCGGAGGTCTGCTCAATGTCCTTGAGCAGCTTCTTGCGCTTCTCTTCCAATTCCTTTCTGGATTGCTGCGCAATGGCCGTGACCGCCAAAATTGCAGCGAAAAAAAGAAGGAGTATTTTTCTCGAATGGGTCATCTGATATTTAGTTCGATGGGTTTGAGGCGTTTGATGGGTTTGATTTGTAGCACCGCAAATCGAACAATCCAAACCCATCAAACCCTTCAAACTAATCCACCCGCTTATATCCCTCTGGCACTTCGAACTTCATCTCTACCGGCCCAGTCGTCTCTATTTTTGAGAACTCCAACTGCACCTGCATCTTGCCGAGGTCGGGGCTGTTCAAATTAAAGTGCCGAAGATATGAAAATTGTTGTTTGTCATCCAATTGGCGGTAATCCGATGAGGTCACCTCCATGCTGCGCTTGTTGCGGAAGTCGTCCACAAGGAAGCGGTGGAGGAACATGTCGGGGCTGTTGAGCCAGTATTTGGCGGTCAGGTTCTCGGTCTTTTGGGCAAGCGTGTAGTGGGTGGAGTCCACGCCGGCCACGGTTTCCTTGGAGAAAAAAACGGGGTTGCCGAGCAGCATGGCCTGCAAGCCTTCAAAGCCCACGGGCAGGCTGTACTCTTTTTGTGCATAGCTGAACGGCTTGGCAAGGTACTCGTTGGTCAGGCGGCTGATGACGAAGATGCTGTCCGGCGTGATGAGCACCCTTGCTCCCTCGATGCTGAACTTCTTGAAATTCATCCAGATGGCGCTGTCTTTCCGCATGCGGATATTGGCGCTGAAGGTCTCCCCAGTATATTCGTCGTTATAGGAAATCTTGGCCTTGGCCGAGAACCACTCGGCGCTCACCGAGTTTTCGAGGAGTTTTTTCATCAAGACGTTCTCGCCTTTGGGTTTCAGGGAAGTACCTTGTGCACGGCGCAAACCCTTGCAGGCAGCAGCGGTAAACACCAGCGTGAGCAGCAACAGGAAATGAGGAATATATTTCAAAGTCAGGTGATTTTTTTTCAAAGACGCAAATTTAGGCCGTTTGGTTACTGATGCATAAATCAACGTAAAATTAAGACAAAAACTGGGGGTCAGTGGCAACCATAACAACAACCTCGATTACCTTTGTTGCATTACAGAAAACAAGACCAGCTTGGCAAACCTTGACTGGCCATCAAAACAAAACAAAACAAAACAAACATTATGCTTTTCGGCATTGACCTCGGCCTATCAACGGCACTCATAGCCCTCCTAATCATCACTGTCTTCATAGTTTGCGTCTTTGAGTTCGTTAACGGATTCCACGACACGGCCAACGCTGTGGCCACGGTCATCTACTCCGGCAGCCTCAAGCCCACCACTGCCGTAGTGTGGTCGGGCATCTGGAACTTCTTGGGAGTAATAGCGAGCAGTTATTTCTTCGGCATGGCGGTAGCGGTAAAGATAGCCAACCTGTTGCCCGTGGAAGCGCTCATGGGGCAAGACATTCATCACAGCGTCGCCATGGTCTTATCGGTATTGGTAGCGGCCATCATTTGGAACGTCGGCACTTGGTATTTTGGTATTCCCTGCTCCAGCTCGCACACCCTGATAGGCTCTTTGCTGGGCGTGGGCATTGCGTTCAGCCTGATGCCTGAGAACGTGGAAAACGTTGGCGTAAACTGGAAGGAAGCCAGCAAGATTGGCCAGTCGCTGCTCATTTCGCCAGCCTTCGGCTTCAGCATGGCGGTCGTGCTGATGTTCATCATGCGGCAGGTCATCAAGGATAGAAAGATATTCAAGGAACCTGAGCCGGGCACCACGCCGCCTTGGTGGATAAGGGGTATCCTCATCTTCACCTGTACATTGGTCAGTTTTTTCCACGGCTCCAACGACGGCCAAAAAGGCATCGGCCTGTTGCTCATTGTCCTGATGACCTTCATGCCACTTAAGTTTGCCCTTTCGCCGGACTTCCAGCCTGCGACAGCCAATGCGTCCCTGACAAAAATCTACGATGCCCTGCCGACCGATGTGGCGCTGCCCGAACTTGCAAAAGCCAAGGAATCCATCGAAAAGCTCCAATCTGATATTGCGAAACACGACCCGACCTCCGTCAAAGAACGCCTTTCGTTTCGCAAGCGCTTCACCATTTTAAAGAAGAGCATGGAGGGCCTGCTCGCCGTGCCCTACGTCATTTCCAACGAAAAAGACCGAAAAATCATCTCCCACGAAGTAAAGGACTTGGGCAAATACACCTCCTTCGTGCCCACATGGGCCATCATCGCCATCTCGCTCTCGCTTGGCATCGGCACCATGATAGGCTGGAAACGCATCGTCGTCACCATCGGCGAGAAAATCGGCAAGCGCCACATGACCTATGCCGAAGGCGCCACCGCCGAGCTGATTGCAGCAAGCACCATTGGCCTTGCTTCGCAATTTGGCTTGCCAGTGAGCACCACCCACGTGCTTTCATCCGGTGTTGCTGGCGCAATGGTGGCCTCAAAAGGCGTGAAGAACCTACAAGGCGGCACCATTAAGAACATCGCCCTCGCTTGGCTGCTCACGCTGCCCGTGACGGTGATTCTATCGGGACTTTTGTACTTCATCCTTAGGAAAATCATTTGACAAGGAACGTACAAACCACCTACCGCATCATCGGCCTCATGTCGGGCAGCTCGCTCGATGGGCTGGATGTGGCCTATTGCCGCTTGGACACGGCATGGGAGGAAGGGGTTTTTAGGATAAAAAACTGGGAACTGCTCCAAGCCGACACCCTGCCTTTCAGCACGGAATGGCAGCATCGGCTGCGCCAATTGCCTTCGGCCACGGCTTTTGAGTTTTGCGAGGCAAACGCCGCTTTTGGGCACTACCTCGGCCAGTTGGTCAACCAGTTTTTCGATGAAAAAAGGCTCAGTGCTTCGGATGTTGACCTTATTGCCTCGCATGGCCACACCATCTTCCACGAGCCAAAGCGGGGCTTCACCACCCAAATTGGCGACGGGGCCGCATTGGCCGCCGCCACGGGCTGCCAAGTCGCCTGCGACTTCCGCACCGCCGACGTGGCCCTCGGCGGCCAAGGTGCACCGCTCGCCCCCATGGCCGACAAGTTGCTCTTCTCTGGCCACGATTTCTACCTAAATATCGGCGGCATCGCCAATATCACCTGCCATGCACCCAACGACCCCAATGGGGCAAGCCGAATCGTCGCCTTCGATGTTTGCGGGGCCAACCAAGCCCTAAATGCCCTCGCCCAGTTGGTCGGGCAGCATTACGACAAGGACGGCCACTTGGCCGCCTCTGGGAAACTCGACCCTTTGCTTTTCAATGAAATAAACAACCAAGCCTTTTTTGCGGAGCAATACCCCAAATCCCTCTCAAACCAGTGGGTGCAGCAGCACCTGACCTCGCCCTGCCTACAAGCCACCTCGCCCATTGCCGACAGGCTGCACACGGTTTGCCAGCATGTTGCGCTGCAATTGGAGCGAAGCATAGCGCAAGTGCTTGAAAAAGAAGGTTTTGCGAAGGAAAGCTACAGCTTATTGGCCACGGGCGGCGGAGCATTCAATGGCTACCTGATGCGCTGCATACAGGAGCATTTGCCTTGTGTGCAGGTAGTCATTCCCGAAGAAAACGTCGTGAAGTTCAAAGAGGCACTCTTGATGGCACTGCTCGGTGCCATGCGGTTGGAAGCTGCGCCCAACTGTATCGCCAGCGTGACCGGCGCCAGGCAGAATGCCCTCGGCGGTGGTGTTTTTGGAGGTATGGAGGTATGAGGTATGAGGTATAGAGGTATGAGGTATAGAGGTATGAGGTATGAGGTATAGAGGTATGAGGTATGAGGTATAGAGGTATGAAGGTATGAGGTATGGAGGTATGTCACGGGGAAAACATACCTCCATACCTCATACCTCATACCTCCATACCTCCCTACCCTTGCAGGTACACCACAAATTTTTCCTGAAAATATTCCTCTTCAAAAAAATCGGAAACGGGCGTGGTCTCGACGTATTCGCCCTTTGGTAGTCCCTTGATTTCTTCCCGGATATTGCCGCCTTTTAGGGCGATGAGGCCATTGGGTACGGGGTGCGATTCCTTGGTTTTCAGCAGTCGGGGGATGGTCCAAAGGCGCAGTTGGTTCAGTTCGGCGACGGCCCTCGTCACCACGAAATCGTAGTGGGCGTTTTTCAGCTCCTCGGCCCTCACCTGTTGTGCTGTGGCGTTTTTTAGCCCCAACTGCTCGATGACGTCCTGCACCACTTTTATCTTCTTCATCATGCTGTCAATGAGGTGGAAACGGACCTCCGGCATGAGGATAGCGAGCGGGATACCAGGGAAGCCACCGCCCGTGCCCACGTCCACTATCTCGGCACCCGGCTTGAACTCCATCAGCTTCGCAATGGCCAGCGAGTGCAGCACGTGGTGCTCGTACAGGTGGTCAATGTCCTTGCGGGAAATGAGGTTCACCTTGGCATTCCAGTCCCGGTAGATGCCATCCAGGGCAGCGAACCGCTGGCGCTGCTCGTCGGTGAGGTTAGGGAAGTATTTCTCGATGAGTTGCATAAAAATGATACTGGATGCTGGATGCTGGATGCTGGATGCTGGATGCTGGATGCTGGATGCTGGATGCGCATTGCCAGTATCCAGTATCAACAGTATCCAGTATCAATAGCATCCAGCATCCAGTATCAAATTCTTTTGATTTCCGCTCCCAGCGCATTCAGCCTTTCGTCAATGCGCTCGTAGCCCCGGTCAATCTGGTGGATGTTGTTGATGATGCTCTTGCCCTTGGCCGACAATGCGGCGATGAGCAGCGCAACCCCTGCCCGGATGTCCGGCGAGGTCATTTCGATGCCCCGGAGTTGGAAGCGGCGATTCAGGCCGATGACCGTAGCCCGGTGCGGGTCGCAAAGGATGATTTGGGCACCCATATCAATCAGCTTGTCCACGAAGAAGAGGCGGCTCTCAAACATTTTTTGGTGAATCAAAACACTGCCCTTCGCCTGCGTGGCCATCACCAACACGATGCTCATCAAATCGGGGGTGAAGCCCGGCCACGGCGAGTCGTAAATGGTCATGATGGAGCCGTCAATGAAGGACTGTATCTCAATTTCCTCCTGTGCGGGGATGTGGATATCGTCGCCTTGGATGTCCATTTTCACGCCCATCCGCTCAAAAACGGGAAGGATGTTCCCAAGCTCTTTCACAGCGCAGTCCTTGATGGTCAGCTCGGACTGCGTCATAGCGGCCAGACCGATGAAACTGCCGATTTCAATCATATCGGGCAGGCAGCGGTGGTCCGTGCCACCGAGGGTTTTCACACCTTCGATCGTGAGCAGGTTGGAGCCGATGCCACTGATTTTTGCACCCATTCCATTCAGCATTTTGCAAAGCTGCTGTAGGTACGGTTCACAGGCAGCATTGTAAATCGTGGTAGTGCCTTCGGCCATCACGGCGGCGAAGAGGACATTGGCCGTGCCCGTCACCGATATTTCATCCATCAAAAGATAAGTGCCCCGCAGTTGCGGCGCTTCGATGAAGTACATCCGCTCGTCGGCGTCGTAGCGGAAGTCGGCACCAAGCTTTTGCAGGCCAAGGAAGTGTGTATCTAGCCTGCGCCGCCCAATCTTGTCGCCGCCCGGCTGTGGCAGCAGCGCCTTCCCGAAGCGGCCCAATAGTGCCCCCATCAGCATCACCGAACCACGGATACGCTTGGCGCTTTGGAGGAACTCCTTGTTTTCGTAAAAATTCACGTCCACTTCGTTCGCCTGAAAGCTGTACGTGTCCGTGGCGAGGCGCTCCACTTTCACGCCGAGGCCCCGCATCAGCTCAATCTGGCTGCGCACATCGGCAATGTCGGGGATATTGGAAATGGTGACCTTCTCGCTGGTGAGCAGCGGGGCGCAGATGACCTGCAGTGCCTCGTTCTTTGCGCCCTTTGGCACGATGCTGCCGCTCAAGGGGCGGCCTCCTATTACTTCAAATGCGGTGCTTTGCATGTTTTTCGGCTTACGGTGGACGGCTTACGATGGACGGTGGACGGCCAACGGGATTTCACCGTAAGCCGTCCACCGTAAATCGTAAGCCAAATAAATGAGGGGCGAAGATGGGGAGGTGGCGGCTGAAAACCAACTGAAAATCTCAAACAACCATTTCTTTCTGTCGGCGCAGGTAGTAGTCCACGTTTTCGGTCACCACAATATCGAGTGGCAGGTATTGCAGGTTTTCGACGTTTTTTTTCTTCAACAGGTGGTTGAACAGGCTGATGATGCCGAGATAGCCCTGCTCCACGGGGTTCTGGTTGATGAGGAAGTCTATATTGTTTCGGCGAAGGTGCTCCAAATTGGGTGGCACCAGGTCGAAGCCTACGATTTTCAGGTGCTGAGTGATGCTTTCCGGTAAGGCATCTATTACTCGGTAAGCCCTTGAGTTGGTGACGAAGATGCCGTGAAGTTTTTTGTTGGCCTCCAACAATTCGCTCAAGAAGCGGCGCAATTTCCGCTTGTCCATGAAGTCCTCAAAATCTTCTTTGACGATATTGATTTCTTGTTCCGGGAAGCGTGCGAAATATTCACGGAAGCCCTGTTCCTTGTCAATGAGGTGCTGTGCATTATGGCTGCCCACGTCCAAGTTGAGCAGTGCGGCAGTGGAACCTGATTGTAGGCCGAAATGGAGTAGTCGCCCAGCTAAAACGCCACTTTGGTAGCTGTCTTGCCCGATGTATGCCAAGTAGGGGCCGTCCTTTATATAGGTGTTGATGGTTACTGTGGGGATTTTAGCTGCTGAGCTGCTGCGCAGCAGTTCGTTGCTTTCCTTCAACAAGATTGGGGCAAATAGCAGCCCATCCGGTGCGGTTTGCAGCATGGCTTCTGCCTTGCGCACAAAATCGGAAGGGCTAAGCACATTGTAGTAGTGCGGCTCGTGTACAATGCCATAATGCCTCACCGAGCGGATGGCCTGTTCGATGCCCGTGTTGGGCTGCGCCCAATAGACGTCGGTCTTGGGGTCGGGCATGAGCGTGGCAATGCGCCAGGTGCGGTTATAGGCCAGCACACTGGCGATGGCATTGCGCTCGAAGCCCAGTTCCTCCATGACCTCCAGCACACGCTGCTTTACTTCGGGGGCTACCTTGCCCCGCTCATGCAGCACCCGGTCAACCGTGCCGGTGGAGACATTGGCCCGTTCTGCTATGTCCTTGATTCTTATTCGTTGGCTCACCTGAACTAAGTGTGTAATTTAGCGCTACAAATAACGCAAGATTCTGGGTGTGTTCGCACACGCAAAAAATAAATTTTCGTGTGTACGGACACAAGCAATAAAATTGATTTTTACCTTTACCCCCTAAGAGGGCAGGTTCGAACCTTCCTGCCCACCTTCAAAGAAGTTAAAATACCATCCCTGAGCTTATCGCAAACAACGTCCATTTCCATTCAAATCAGTCAATTTCATTTAAACCATTTTGAATTAAACATTGAAGTATTGGGAGCTTGCCACACAAGGCAAGTAGTACTGCTATGCTTCATGGCTTGGCTTATTGTAAATTTTTATAAACAAAAGTTTTTTCAAATGAAAAAAATCGTAACAATTACTCTCACACTGCTTTGCTTCTCCGTAATATGGGCACAGGCCCAGAAGACGGTCAGCGGCAAGGTTACTTCGCCCGGTGGCGAGGCGTTGATAGGGGTGAACGTACTGGAGGCAGGCACCTCTTCAGGTACGATTACCGATATTGATGGCGGCTACCAACTTCGTGTTTCTTCCGACAATGCTTCACTCGTTTTCTCCTACACTGGCTTCCAAGACCAGACTGTGGCAGTAGGCGGGCGCTCCACCGTTGATGTGGTGATGCAGGAAGGTGTTGATTTGAGTGAAGTCGTGGTAACGGCACTGGGTATTTCCAGGGAAAAAAAGGCCCTGAGTTATTCCGCACAGACCGTGGACGGCGACCAAATCAACACAGTTAGGGACGCCAACTTCGTGAACACGCTCGGTGGCAAGGTGGCTGGCTTGCAGGTATCGCAGTCGGCAAGCGGCCCTGGCGGCCAGACCCGGGTGGTACTGCGTGGCAACCGCTCCTTGGGCAACAACAACGCCCTCTTCGTGATTGACGGCGTGCCGGTGGACAACACAGCCTATGGCTCAGTTGGCAGCGACTTCGGTGGCTATTCCGGCACCGATGGTGCGGTGAACATCAACCCTGACGACATTGACAATATCAGCGTGCTGAAAGGCGCCGCCGCTGCTGCCCTCTATGGCAGCCGTGCTGCCAATGGCGTCATCATGATTACGACCAAAAAAGGCAAGGCCGGCAAATTGAGCGTGGACGTGAATTCAGGCGTGTCTTGGGAAAGCGCCATGATTCTGCCTTTGTTCCAGAACGAGTACAGCCAAGGCAACGGCGGTGTTTATGCTCCTTCTGCAGCTGGCAGTTGGGGCGAGAAAATGACCGGCCAAAGCGTGACCAACTACCGTGGCAACCAGCAGAGCCTGACGTCACAGCCCGACAATGTGAAGGATTTTTTCGAGGTGGGCCGATCGCTCAACAACTCGGTGGGCATCACCACGGGCAGTGAAAAAGTGCAGACCTATTTCAGTTATTCGAATGCCCAGATATCAGGCATCGTACCGAACAACACCCTTGACCGCCACACGGTCAACCTCCGGGTGGGCACTCAGGTGAGCAAGCGCCTTTCCACCGATGCCAAAGTGACTTACATTCACCAAAAGAACGACCACAAGGTGAAGTCAGGCGAAGAGAACGCCGCCATCCAGAACGTTTTCTTGATACCAAGAAGCGTCAGCCTCGACGACGTGAAGGAGTATTCTACACCAGATGCGTTCGGTCAGCCAACACCATCTTATTGGACGAATTCTTCCATATATACCAACCCATACTGGGTAACGGATTTGACCAATGTATCTGACCAGCGTGACCGGGTTATCGGCCTTGCCAGTGTTACCTACAAACTTACCGATTGGCTTAAAATCATGGGCCGTGGTAGCGTGGATAGGTACAACGACGCCGACGAAAATTACTTTTATGATAAAACCGTGCTTTGGGCGCAACAAGGTGGCCGCTACGAGCGGGGCTATCGCAATTTTACAGAGCAGAACTATGAGCTTTTGCTCATGGGCGACAAGGCACTTAGCGGTGACCTTGGCATCAACTACACATTGGGCACCAGCGTGAACAAGCGTAGGTTCGTCTCCGCATACTCCAACGCCGCTGGTCTTTTGATACCCAACAAATTCGGTCTTGACTTTGCCCGTACCATCCAGTCTGGCAACGACCTCATTGAGCGGGAAATCCAAGCCGTGTTTGGTACAGTTCAGTTGGCTTATAGCAACTACCTCTACCTCGACCTTACTGCCCGCAACGACTGGTCATCCACATTGCCTGCCGACAACCGGAGCTATTTCTATCCTTCTGTTGGCCTTACTTGGGTGCTTTCCGACATGATGGAAATGCCGAGCGCAGTTTCTTTCGGTAAAATCCGTGCATCCTATACCAAGGTGGGCAACGACGCTGACCCATACCTTATCAACCAGACCTATTCGTTCAGCCAAGGCGGCAACAACGGTTTCATCAACCGGGATGGCCTCCAACCTGCCGATGGTCTTAAGCCTGAGTTGACAACTTCTTTGGAATTGGGCCTCGACTGGCGCTTCCTGAGCAACCGCCTCGGCGTTGACCTGACTTTCTACAAGACAAATACCGTTAACCAGTTGCTGGTACTTGGGTTGCCACCCGCATCAGGGTTTAGCTCTAAGTACATCAACGCTGGCGACATCGAGAACCGCGGCATTGAGCTTTCGCTCAATTTTGTTCCAGTGAAAACAGACAAACTCACCTGGGATGCTACCCTCAATTTTGCCCGCAACAAGAACGAAATCATTGAATTGGACGAGCAAATCAAGCAATCGTTCCTCGCCGGTGGCTACGGTCGTACCGCTGGCCCTGTGGTAACAGAAGGCGGTTCATTCGGAGACCTTTTCACGCTTCGCTGGGCAAATACGGAAACTGATGGCGTCTTCACCTATGAAGATAATGGCAATGCCCGCATCGTAGATGCCGCTGGCAAGCCAGTAGTTACATCTGCCTCCGAAAAAATCGGCAACTTCAACCCAGACTTCACTTTGGGCTTGAACAACAGCTTCACTTTTGGCAAACTCAATTTCAGTTTCCTGATTGATGGTCGCAAAGGCGGCGTCGTTGTCTCTGGTACCGATGCAAATGCAGCATTCTATGGCAATGCCGATTACACGACTGCCTTTCGTGACGCAGGAAGTTGGGTAGTGGATGGTGTGCTTGCAACAGGCGAAAAGAACGGTACGCCCATCAATGCTGAAACCTTCTGGACAACAGCTTCCGGCGGTCGCTACTCATGGGGTGAGTTCTTCGCTTACGATGCCACCAACTTCCGCCTCCGTGAGGTGACACTGGGCTACGATTTCGGCAAACTGGGCTTCTTCAGTGGCATGCGCCTCTCGCTCGTTGGCCGCAACCTGTTCTTCCTCTACCGCGGTAAGGCACTGCTAGAACTACCTGGCGTACCTGAGCGCAGGATGCAATTCGACCCAGACGTGTCCTTGGGCGGTGCCAACAACTTCCAAGGCGTGGAGTACGGCAATATCCCATCCTCACGCAGCGTAGGCCTGAACCTTAAACTTTCGTTCTAAACCTGACTGATTCAAATGGTTTTTTCAACAACCATTTCAACCGTTTAAAAGCATTTTTTTCAAAATAAAGAATTATGAAAAAATTCAAATTCTATAACCTTTTCGTCATCGTAGCACTTGCTGTGGCAGCCATTGGCTACTCCGGTTGCACCGACGATTTCGACGAACTGAACACCAAGAAGACCAAGCTCTCAGAGCTTGGCCCAGCCGAGTACCCGTACCTTTTCTCAAAGGCACAATCGGCTTCGTCCTATGCCTTCTGGCGCTACCAAGTAGCCCAGAACCTCTTCTCCGACCTGTACTCTCAGTACTATGCGCTCACGGCGCCCTACTTCCCATCCGACCGTTACGTGATGCGCATGGACTGGCTGCAGTGGCACTGGACGCCTATCTACACTGAGGCCGTTCCACAGATGAAGACGCTGCTCACGCAACTCGACCCTGCCAGCGCCGAGTATGCCATGACCCAAGTGCTTTGGGTTTATACCTTCCACCGGGTGACGGACTACTATGGCCCAATCCCCTACTTCCAAGCAGGCGAGCCATTGGCCAGTGTGCCTTACGATGCACAGGACGTGATTTACGACGACTTCTTCAAAACCTTGGACGCTGCGACCAAGACACTGCAAACCCACGCTGGCACCAATGCCTTTGGCAGCTTCGACCTCGTGTACGGTGGCGACGTGAACAAGTGGATTAAGTTCGCAAATACGCTTCGCCTCCGCTTGGCACTTCGTGTGTCAAAGGCGGACGCTGGCCGTGCCAAGAGCGAAGCGGAAGCAGCTGTTAGTGGTGGCGTGATGGAATCCCCCGCCGATGATGCACTTATGGTGAAAAACGAGGCAGGTGGCGACTTCAATGGCCTTTCTGGCATCTCCGTTTGGAACGAGTTCCGCATGAGCGCCTCCATGGAAAGCGCCCTCAAGGGCTACAGCGACCCCCGCTTGGGCGTCTATTTCCAGCCAGCAGTTGAGACGGGCACTTACGAGGGCCTTCGCAACGGCCTGCTGCCAGAAGAGCAAAACCAGTTGCCAAACACCGCTCAGCAAAACTCCAACGTGGGCACCCGCTGGACGACTTGGACAGGCTCTGGTTGGGCTGGCGTGAACACGGCTCCACAGAACATCATGCACGCCGCCGAGGCTTGGTTCAACCGAGCCGAAGGTGCGCTGAACGGCTGGAACATGGGCGGCACTGCCGAGGAACTCTACAACAACGGTATCGAGGCTTCGATGAACCAGTGGGGCATCTCCGACGCAGCAGCCATCGCCAGCTACCAGGCCAGCACCGCTACGCCCATCGCTCCGGAAGACCAGCAGAACTCGCCACCAGTCAACAACACACCCATCAAATGGGCAGGTGACGAAGCTACCAACCGGGCACAAATCGGGATGCAAAAATGGCTTGCCCTCTTTCCAGATGGCATAGAGGCATGGGCTGACCTGCGCCGTGCAGACCAGCCTCAACTCTACCCAGTTGTTCACTCCGACAACGCCGATCTGCCAGCAGGCACGTCCATCAAGCGGATTCCATTCCTGACGCTGGAGCGCCAGACCAATGGTGCCGCCGTAGAGGCCGCTGTGCCGCTGCTCGGTGGTGACGACAAGGTGAGCACCCCGCTTTGGTGGGATAGGTGATTCTTGATGTTGGCTATGTAAAGTCCAACATCTACTGTCTGAGGTTTTTACAAAGTTAGTTAGCATATTTCTTTGAATCGCAGGGAAGATTGGCACACCGTGTCAGTCTTCTTTGCATTTTTGGGCACCTCACCCCCGACCCCTCTTCCCGCTGTGCGGGACAGGCACTACGAGGAGAGGGGAGTTGAGGCAGAGGATACCCCAAAGCCTTTAAAACTAGCAGGGTCTCACCCCTCTCCTTGTAGTGCCTGTCCCGCACAGCGGGAAGAGGGGCAGGGGTGAGGTCAAAAAAAACAAACATGCTGAGAAAAATTGCCCTTTGCCTCCCCGTCATTTTCCTTTTTGCCGCCTGCGGCGAAAAAGGCGGCGGCAAGCTCTTCACCAAGCTATCAAAGTCCGACACGGGCATCAATTTCCGCAACATCCTCCAAGAGTCGGACGAGATGAACGTACTGCTCTACCAGTACTTCTACAATGGGGCGGGGGTGGCTATCGGCGACGTGAACAATGACGGCTTGCCCGACGTGTTTTTCAGTGGGAACATGGCCAAGAACCGCCTCTACCTCAACAAAGGCGACCTCAATTTCGAGGATATCACTGAGCAAGCGGGCGTCGCCAAGGAAGAGGGCTGGTGTACGGGTGCCACCTTCGTGGACATCAACGCCGACGGCTGGCTTGACCTCTACATCTGCCGCAGCGCCGACGTGCAGCCGGAGATGCGCCGCAACCTGCTGTTCATCAACAACAAAGACCTAAGTTTCACTGAAAAGGCCAAGGAATACGGCCTCGACGACCCCGGCTACTCCACCCACGCCGCCTTTTTCGACATGGACAAGGACGGCGACCTCGACTGTTTCGTCATTAACCATTCCCTAAACGAATACGCCGGGGACAAGAGTGAGAAGCCTGGCATGAGGCAGCAACAAAACCCCAATTTTCAATCAAAACTCTATCAACGGGAAGCTAATGGCAAGTACCGAGACGTGAGCGAGGAAATGTTCATCACGGGTAACGTGCTCAGCTTCGGCCTCGGCCTTGGCATCAGCGATGTGAACGGTGACTCGTGGCCCGACATATACGTCTGCAACGACTTCAACGAACAGGACTATTTGTTCCTCAACCGTGGAATGTCCGCTGGCGGCCCTGCACCATTCAATGAAAGCCTTGAGGAATATTTCGACCACATCTCCCATTTCTCGATGGGCTGCGACTTTGCCGACTTCAACAACGACGGCCTGCCCGACCTCGCCACCGTGGACATGCTGCCCGACGACCCCACGTTGCTAAAAATGCACTCTGGGCCTGACAATTGGAAGAAGTTCGACCAGCTTTTCAGCCAAGGTTTTTTCTACCAAAGCATGAGGAACATGTTGCACCTGAACAATGGTAATTGCTCGTTCGCTGAAGTAGGCCAACTCGCTGGCACTTCCAATACCGACTGGAGCTGGGGCGTGCTCATGGCGGATTTCGACAACGACGGCTGGAAGGACATGGTCGTCACCAACGGCTACGTGAAGGACTACACCGACATGGATTTCCTCAACTTCGCCATGGGCAAGGCCGTGGAATCCAAGACGCAGGGAACCAACGTCAGCACCGCCGAACTTATCAAACAAATGCCCGGTTCGAAGCTCTCCAAGTTCGCCTTCCGCAACCGGGGCGGCGAGGGTACGCTGGGCTTTGAGAGCGTAGCCGAGCAATGGGGCCTCGCCGAAACCGCCTTCAGCAACGGCATGGCCTACGCCGACCTCGACAACGATGGCGACCTCGACCTCGTGGTGAACAATATCAACGACTTTGCCTCCATTTATCGGAACAATGCCAACGATAGCTCCTCCCCTTCAGGGGAGACTGGGAGGGGTTGGTTAAGTGTAAAACTGGTTGGCCAAAAAAGCAACCCGCACGGCTACGGCACCAAGCTCCGCCTCTACGTCAACGGCCAAATGCAGTACCTTGAACAGCAGCCCAGCCGGGGCTACGAGTCCAGCGTTGACCATCGGCTGCATTTTGGGCTGGGAACCCTCTCCTCGCTGAGCATGTCCCGTGATAGCGGGAAGGGGGCAGGGGGAGGTATTGATAGCCTTGTAATCACTTGGTCGGATTCGGCCAATTCCAAGCAGGTCATCATCAATCCGAAAATAAACCAACTGCTGGTAGTAGAACAAGCTAATGCCAAACCTACCCAGCTTCCTCGGTACTTGACCAACCCCGATTTTCTATTTTACCAAGGAGATTTGGGCTTTGCACACAAGGAAAACGACTACGTTGACTTCAACACCCAGTTCCTGCTGCCGCACTTCCAAAGTCGGCAAGGCCCCTGCATTGCCGCAGGCGATGTGAACGGTGACGGCCTTGAAGATGTGTTCATTGGCGGGGCGGCGGGGCAAGCTGGGGCGATAATACTGCAAGATTTCGGAGGTGATTTTGCTCCGCAAAAAACACCCGCATTGGCCGCCGACGCCCAGTGCGAAGACACGGGCGCTGCCTTCTTTGATGCAGATGGCGACGGCGACCTCGACCTCTACGTGGCCTCCGGCGGCTACGAAAAACCCGCTGGCGATGCAGCCTACCAAGACCGCCTTTACCTGAATAATGGCAAGGGCAGCTTTACTAAAGCTGTTAGCGCTCTACCCGTAGAAACTGTCCCCGGCACCTGCGTCACCCGCAGCGATTTCGACAATGATGGCGACGCCGACCTCTTCGTGGGTGGCGGCTGCACCCCTGCCAACTACCCCGAAGCCGCCGAAAGCCTGCTGCTCATCAACGATGGCAAGGGCCATTTCACCAATAAAATAAAGGAACTCGCACCCACCCTCTCCCATCCCGGCATGGTGAAGGACGCCGTCTGGCTGCCCAAGGAGCGCCAACTCGTCATCGCTGGGGAATGGATGGAAATCCAATTTTATGATTTCGCAGCCACCCCAATCCGCAATCCATCTTTGTCATCCCCGAAGGGGACCTCAGGTTGGTGGAACCGCCTACACCCCGCCGACCTTGACGGCGATGGCGACACCGACCTCGTTGCGGGCAACCTCGGCCTGAACAGCCAAATGAAGGCCAGCCCGTCCGAGCCTGCCACGCTCTACGCCGCCGATTTTGACGGGAACGGCGCCGTGGACCCCATCCTCTGCCACTACCGGAACGGGATGAACATGCCCGCCCCCAGCCGTGACGACCTTGGACAGCAAATGCCGTCCATCAAAAAGAAATTCAACGACTACAAGAGTTATTCCACCGCCACCGTCGAGGACATCGTGGGCAAGGACGCCCTCGCCAAGGCCAAAGTGCTGCGGGCCGAGCAGTTCCGCACGGTCTGGCTTGAAAACACGGGCAAGGGCTTCACACTGCACGAACTACCCGTGGAGGCGCAGTTCGCCCCGGTCTATGCCATTGCCTCCGACGACTTCAATGGCGACGGCCACACCGACCTTTTCTTGGCGGGCAACAACCGCTGGTCGAGGATTTACTTCGGTCGCTACGATGCCAATCACGGCCAGGTCTTCCTCGGCGATGGCAAGGGCGGCTTCCGCCTTTTGCCCGCTTCGCAAACGGGCACCTCCATCCGTGCCGACGTGCGGGACGGGGTACTGGTAAGGGGTAAAAACGGCAACCGGATTGTGGTGGGGGTGAATGACGGGGAGGCGCAAACGCTGTATTTGGAATCTCTGAAAAAAGTGAACTGAGTTGCGGCTTTGTCATTGCCGAAGGCAAACTGCAACGTCACACATGACTGCACACATGACGTTGCAGTTTGCCTTCGGCAATGACAAAGCTTGATTGGTTTTATCAAAAAATTGCGAAGCAAAATGCTAAACGAACAACAAATCCAATTCTTTCGAACCAATGGCTATTTAGCCGTTGAACAGCTCCTCACGCCCGCCGAAGTGGAGCAGTTCCGGCAGGTGTACGACGATTTTTTGACCGAAAAAATAAGCACGGGCGACCACCGCTCCGACCTGAGCGGCCTCGGCAAAGGCAAGGAACTCATCACCCAAATCATGCGACCGTCAGTGCTGCTGCCAGAGCTGGCTAGTTCGACCTTGCACCAAAAGGCCACGGCCCTCGCCCGCCAGCTACTCGGCGAGGACATGGACGTGGATTTCGATATGCTGATTGACAAGGCGCCAAACACCAACGCCCCCACGCCCTGGCACCAGGACGAAGCTTACTGGATTGACATGCCCGACAAACGGGCCGTTTCCTGCTGGATTGCCCTCGACATTGCGAAGCGAGAAAACGGCTGCATGTGGTTCGTACCGGGTTCCAACCACAAGCCGCTGCGCTCGCACGTTCAGACTGGCAAGGGTGGTGCGCTGCAATGCGAAGCCACAGAGGAGGAGGCAGTTGCGGTGGAATTACAGCCCGGCGGCTGCACTTTTCACCATGGACGAACTATCCATTACTCAAGGGGAAATGCGACGGATGGGCATCGCCGGGCATTCATCGTGAACTTCAGGCCCAAGGCCATGATTGCTTATGAGCGGGAGCGGGGGTTCGACCATTTGGGGAAAAGGGAGGTTCGCCAGTGAAGATTATTTGATTTCAGCTATAAGATAGACGATTTTAGATTTTAGATTTGAAGGGCCGTGCTACCCCAATCTAAAATCTTATATCGTCTATCTGAATTCTTATATCAACAACCACCAATCAATGAAAAAGCTGACATTTGCCATCTTTCTCCTTTTGCTATTAGTTCCAGGTTTCTCGCAAAAGTCTGCCCTCCGCATCTTCAAAAAGACCTTTAAAACCTATATGTACAGCGACCCCGACCCGGTGCCGCACCCGCAGAGCAATATCTATCCCTACTTCCGGTTCGATGGCTATACGGACGAGCCGGTGGACAAGGACTGGACCATCGTGGAGTTGGAAAACGAGTGGATAAAGCTGCACATCACCCCCGAAATCGGCGGGAAAATCTGGGGGGCTTGGGAGAAGAGCACGGGCTTTCCGTTCGTGTATGCCAACGACGTGGTGAAGTTCCGGGACGTGGCCATGCGGGGCGCCTGGACGAGCGGCGGCATCGAGTTCAATTTTGGCGACATCGGCCATGCGCCCACCGTCGCCACGCCTGTGGACTGGACGACCCGTGAGAACCCGGACGGCTCGGCCTCCTGTTTCGTGGGGGCGCTCGACCTCAGCAGCCGCACCCGCTGGATGGTGGAAATCAACCTGCCCGCCGACAAGGCCTACTTCACCACCCGCAGCCGCTGGTACAACTGCACGCCCTTTGAAACGAGCTACTACCACTGGATGAACGGCGGCTTTCGGGCCGAGGGCGACCTGGAGTTCTGCTTCCCCGGCACCAACTACATCGGGCACGAGGGCGAGGTACATACCTGGCCGATTGACGAAAAAGGCCGTGACCTCAGCCGCTACAAGAACAACGATTTCGGCTCCTACAAGAGCTACCACGTGCTTGGCGAACCTACCGACTGGTTCGGCGGCTACTGGCACGACGACGACATGGGCATGGTACACTACTCGCCCTATGCTGACAAATTGGGCAAGAAAATCTGGATTTGGGGCCTCAGCCGCCAAGGCTATATCTGGGAAGACCTGCTGACGGACAACAGCGGCCAATACGTGGAACTGCAATCGGGCCGCCTCTTCAACCAAGCTGCTGCGGGCAGCATCAACAGCCCGTTCAAGCACGTGGCCTTCAAGCCTTATACGACGGATGAATGGACGGAGTACTGGTATCCGGTGAAGGGGACGGGGGGGATTGATGGAGCAAATGAATTGGGTGCAATACGCTTAAATTGTTCTTTATTTAATACCGTGATAGATTTTTGCCCTACTCAAGCTATTAATGATACAATTAGAATCTACGAATCTGTTAGTACTGGTAATTGGGACAGTGAGATTAGACTGCTTTATGAAAAAACTATAAATACAAGACCATTAGAACTCTACTCCTTAAGCATTGACACAGTGCCTGAAAATCCAAAACATTTAGTGATTAAAATAGGAGCCAATGTTATAAAAGATGTTGAGCTGGAAGAAGATGAGTTTGATCCTTTACGGATGTTAGAATCTCCGATAAACTTTGATTGGAGTACCAATTATGGGCAGTATTTAAAAGGTAAGGATTTAATGAATCAAAGAAAATATGATGAAGCAGCATTAGTGTTTGAAAACATCATAAAAAACGATTCAACAAACCTGCAAGTACTCAATGAGTTAACTGAAATTTATATGCGAAGAGTTGATGATTTTCAAGGATACTTGAATGCAATTAAAGTCCTAAGTATTGACACTTACAACCCAAAAGCTAATCTGTTTTTAGGAATTATGGCATTAGAAGAATCAGGCTACGATGAGCTTAGCGAGGTTGAAGACTTATTTAGCGTTGCTGCACTTGACCCAGACTATCGTTCTGCTGCATATTACCATTTGGCAAGCCTTCAATGCAGAAAGAGAAATTGGGACAAAGCCGTTGAATATGCTGAATTGAGCGTTGCTGCGTCGCCGCTTAATCCAAATGCGCAAGACCTGTTAATTGCACTTTATCGAAAAACCAACAGATACGCCGATGCTAAGTCCCTCTCGGAGAAAATGTTGCAAAAAGACCCTTTAAACCATATTGCTCGATTTGAGAATTTCTTGCGTTCTAAGACTGAATCTGATAGCCTTTATTTTTTAGTGCCAATTAAGAATGAAATGGCATACGAAACATTTATTGAAATTGCCGACTGGTACGTGAGTGTGGACATGCGTGATGAGGCGATGGAAGCTCTAAATATGGCAGAGATTACTCCAAGGGTCGCTTTGTGGAAGAAAAGAATCAGTTGGTACACATCAAAGACAGAAGATGAGACAAAAGTTGACTGGCAATCCCAAGCTGACAAAATAGCCTCCGGATTTGATTTTCCATTTCGAAACAACGAAGGGAATATTTTTGGAAGTGAGGACAGATGGGAAAATGTGTATTACAAAGCATTGTATTATTGGCATGGCAGGTATATTGATGAGGCTAAAAAGCTATTCATTAAATGCAAAAACACACCCGACTACTACCCCTTCTACCTCGCCAAAGCCGACCTCTTCAAGGACGAACCCGCCGTTGCACTCGCCGCCCTCGAACGGGCCTGGGCGCTCGACCCCACGGCATGGCGCACGGCCACCCGCCTCGCCAACTACCACCTCGAAAATGGCAACCCAGCCAAGGCCCTCGAATACGCCGAGGCTGGCCAAAAGGCGCACCCCAAGCACTCGCCGATGGGCATCGTTTGTGCCAAAGCATTGAATGCCAATGGTTTGTATGAGAAATCGGCGGCTTTTTTCAAAAACTACAAAGTGTTGCCCGCCGAGGGTGCCTACGAGGCCCACGACATCTGGCGGGAGGCGAACCTGCACGTTGCCTTGGCGAAAATGACCGCCAAAAAATGGAAGGACGCCCTGCCCTGGCTCGATGCGGCGATGGCTTGGCCAGAAAACCTCGGCTCTGGCAAGCCTTACTTCCCCGATGAACGCCTGCCGATGTGGATGAAGGCACATTGCCTCAAAATGCTCAAGCGCCAAGGCGAGGCGGGTTTGGCTAAGGACTACCTTTTCTCCTATAACAACCCTGACGAGCCGCCGACCTACCTCGGTGAGTTCATCACAGCACTCGCATTGCGGGAGGTCGGGAAGTCCACGGAAGCAGCGCAGCGGCTCGCCGCCGCACCTGTGGGCAGCACGCCCGCTGCCTTGCAGGACTGGTGCAAGCAAGTGGTGGAGGGGCAAAACCCAGCGCCGCCCTTGGAGCGGTTGAGCCGGGATTGGAAGGTGGTGATGGGGTTTATGAACCTCACCGAGTAATAAGAATTGAAGAATTGATAGGATTTCAGATATAAGATATACGATTTTAGATTTCAGATTGGGGTAGCACGGCCATCCAAATCTGAAATCTAAAATCGTATATCTTATATCTTATATCAAAAACAATCAAAACAGCATGACGAACAAACTCAACCTCCTCGGTATCAGGATAGGGTTTCGCCCTATCCTGCTGTATCCCACCCTTTCAGGGCTTCCTGCAACACCAAAGCCCCGAAGGGGCGAAATACCCCAACATAGGGTGAAGCCCTATGCCTTGAAGCCCCATGTTAACCTCCTCATTCTCAGCATCTTATTGCTGCTCACCGCTCCCGTTTTTTCACAAAAAAAATACGAGCCCACCTGGGCCAGCATCGACGCACGGCCTGTGCCGGACTGGTTCATGGACGCCAAATTCGGCATCTTCATCCACTGGGGGCCGTACTCAGTGCCAGCTTGGGCGCCCGTGGGCACGTACTCCGAGTGGTACCAGTATTGGTTGCAAAACCGCACCTGCTGGGGCAACAACATCACCGACCCGGAGGTCCTTTTCAAGTACCACAACCAGAACTACGGGCGGCACTACAGCTACTACCAGTTCGGCCAAGACTTCCGGGCGGAGCTTTTCAACCCCGACGAATGGGCCAAGCTCTTCGAGGATGCCGGGGCGAAATACATCGTGCTCACCTCCAAGCACCACGACGGCTTCTGCCTCTGGCCCAGCGCCGAGGCCAACAAAACCTGGGGCTTCCCTTGGAACGCAGTGGACTGCGGCCCCAAGCGTGACCTCATCGGCGACCTACAAAAAGCGGTGAAGAAGACCGACGTGAAGTTCGGCCTCTACTACTCCATGTACGAATGGTTCAACCCGCTCTGGCTCTCCGACCGTGACAAGTTTGTTGCGGAGCATACCCTGCCGCAACTGAAAGACCTAGTGAACCGCTACCAGCCCGACATCGTCTGGCCGGACGGCGAATGGGACGCCAGCGACACCACTTGGCGCAGCCGGGAGTTCCTCACTTGGCTTTTCAATGAGAGTGCCGTGAAGGACAAAGTGGCCGTGAACGACCGCTGGGGCAAAGGCATCCGGCACCACCACGGCGGCTATTTCAGCCCGGAGTACGAGAGCGCCGCCGACCGCAAGCGCTATTGGGAGGAGTGCCGGGGCATGGGCTTCAGCTTCGGCTACAACCGCCAGGAGGACGCCACGGACTACTCCTCCGTGCAGACCCTCGTGCTCACGCTCGCCGACATCGTGTCGCACAGCGGCAACCTCCTGCTCGACATCGGGCCAGACGCCAGCGGCAAAATACCGCCCATCATGCAGGACCGACTGCTGGGCATCGGGGATTGGCTGAAAACGAACGGCGAGGCCATTTACGATACGGAAAAATGGCGGACGCCCGTGCAGTGGTCGGAGGGCGAGCAGATGACCGCCGAGCAGTTCAAGGAAAAGTACAACCAAAAGGCTTACATCAGCGCCGATTTCATACTGAAACAGACCGTCAGCCCGGAGCCGGGCATGGCCGTGAAGCAGGTGTTTTTCACGAAAAAAGGCGAGGCCCTCTATGCCATCACGCCCGTTTTACCGAAGGGAAAAATGGTGCTGAAAAACGTGACCGCCGCAAAGGGCGCACAGGTGACGTTGCTCGGCTATAAGGGCAAGCCGCTCGCTTGGACGCAGCAGGGGAAGGATTTGGTCGTCACTGTACCGACGATTGGGCTGGGCGAGATGAAGGAGCAGGTGGCGTATGCGTTTAAAGTTTCGGCGGTGAAGGGTTGAAAACACAGCGATAAACGCCATATTTGCTGAAGCAATTAGTGTTTCCGAAGTGCATATGGATAACAAAAAGTCCCGTGCGTGCATATCGTTGATAGCCCTGCTGTTGTTGGCGGCGGTGTGGCTACATGCCCAGACGCCACGTGTCGAATCACTCACCATTGCCGACGGCCTGTCACAGGGCATGATTTACGACATCGAGCAGACAGACGACGGCTTCATGTGGTTCGCCACGAAGGACGGGCTGAACCGCTACGATGGCTACGGTTTCGAGGTGTTCACCAATGACCCTTTCAACCCGTTTTCCATCGCTGGCAACGACATACACCACATGTTCGAGGACAGCCGGGGCAATCTCTGGGTTTCTATTGACGGAAAGGGACTGGATGTGTTGGAAAAAAAGTCCGGCAAGTTTTTGCACCTGCCACTCGGCGTGCCTGCTTTCGTGACCGAAACCAGCGACGGGGTCATTTGGGTAGGCTCCGACAAGCATTTGCTTCGGCTGCGGTGGCGCAGCGCCCACCTCGATCTGCTGGACTCTCCCAAACTTGACGCTTACATTACGGTCGAGCAGATGCCAGTAAATTTCGCCCCTTTCCCACTGCCGATGCAGGTGGAAGCAGAATCGGATGGGTCGCTGCTGATTTCCAGCCCAATAAACGGACTTGCCAGGTACAACCCTTCCATTGGCCAGTTGACCAAATTGCATCCCGAAGCCTTTAGCATGCAGTGCCGCACAGACAAGGGCGTTTGGGCGATTAGCTCTACCTCAGAAGTTTGGTTGATTGAAAAAGGCGGCTCGCCCCGACGGATAAACCTGAACGTGGTGCGCCCCCCTTACGCAACCATTAGGGTCATGTCTGACGGGCATGGCAATATCATTGTTTCTGGCACTTCCCTGTACAAAGGCAGCGGTTTTTTCAGATTTTCGGAAGATGAATTGGTACGGAATCGTGAAGTGAATCAGGGTGAAAAAGTCTTTGGGTTCGACTTTTTTTCGCCTTGGTCGGAGGTGGATCGCTCTGGCAACCTGTGGGTTGGTACCAGCGGCTACGGTTTGCGAAAAACGAGCCTCGCCAACCTGCCGTTCCGACACATTTTCCCCGGCATCAGCGTCATTCAAATCATATCCTACAACAATCAGCTTTACCTGCCGATGTCACAGGGCGAGGAGTTGTTAGTACTGGAAACGGGCGCTTTGATAAAAACCAAGACGCTGCTTCCCGAAATCACTTACCTGAAATGGGCTATGCAGGCGGACAACGGAACGACTTACTTGCTTGGCCTTGGTAATGTGCAAAACATGCACGGGGTTTGGGAGCAACAAAGCATGCTCGGCATCGTCAAAGACGGCAAAACCCGCTTTCTGAAAGTGAAAGCCTCCGTGAGCTTTTACGGATTCCTGTTCGTGGACTCGAAAAGTCGGGCTTGGGCAAGTGGTACACAGGGGCAACTGTTGTGCTACCTGCCAGATGTTGACCGAATCGTCACTTTCGACCTCACACCTTATTTGGGCAACATTTCACAAGCTTACGCTATGTACGAAGATGCCCACCACGACATTTGGGTAGGCACGGACAACGGGGCGGAGAAATTGGAAATTGGGAAACTGGAAATTGAGAAATTGGAGACAAATTCGGATGGTGTGATTATTTCCAAATTTCCAATTTCCCAATTTCAAACGATCCCCTCTGACCCGCAAAGCCTGCGGCACAACTTCGTCACCGCCTTTTGCCCTGACCCACTCGAACCCGAACGCTACCTCTGGCTCAGTACAAAAGGCGGCGGTCTGAACTTGCTCGACCTGACAACCAACAAATTCGAGCATTTCACCAGCCGCAACAGTGGACTGCCAAATGATGTGGTGTATGGCATACTGCCCGACGATGCGGGGAACATTTGGGGCAGTACCAACAGGGGACTTTTTCGCCTCACTGCCAGCCAAGCCAACAGCCAACAGCCAACAGCCAATCGCACTTATCGCTTCCGCAACTTCCGAGCGTTCGACGGTTTGCAGAGCGATGAGTTCAATACGCTCTCATTTTATAAAGGAAAAGATGGGCGACTCTATTTCGGCGGGGTGGAAGGCTTGACGGTATTTGACCCTGCAGCCATCGTTGACCGAAAATCTGATGCCCAAGTTCAGTTTACTGGCTTGAAAATCAACAACTTGGACGTTGATTATGCTGACGCTTTCCCAACCCAAAATGTGGGCAAACACCCGCTTGACCGACCGCTCCACCGGACGGAGTCGCTCCGGCTCCAGCACGACCAAAGCACCATCACCATCGATTTTGCGCTGATGGACTTCGTGAACACGAAGGAAAACCGCTACCGCTACCGACTGCACGGCACCGACGATGACTGGGTAACGGCGGGCGTCAACCATTCGGTTTCCTACACCAATTTGCCGCCCGGCAGCTACACCTTCGAGGTGCAGGGCAGCATCAGCGGCGGCGAGTGGAGTAAATCCACTTTCCTGAAAATCAAGGTGTTGCCACCTTGGTGGGCCACTTGGTGGGCTTATTCTTTCTACATGCTGGCGCTCGGCATAGCGGCATATTCGTTTTATAAAAATCGCCTGCGGCAAAAAATGGAGCATCAGGAAGCCCTGCGCCTACGGGAGTTGGACGAGTTCAAGAGCCGCTTTTTCACGAACATTACCCACGAGTTCCGAACGCCGCTGACGGTGATAATTGGAAATTTGGAAATCATGAAATTGGAAATTGGAAAAGTGGTCACACAATTTCCAATTTACTCACGTGAATCTTCGATTTCTCAATTTCTAATTTCTAAAATAGGCATGACCCGCCGCAATGCCGAGAGCCTCCTTCGCCTCATCAACCAGATTTTGGATTTGGCAAAACTGGAGTCCAACTCCTTGAAAATGAACTATGTACGAGGCGACGTACTGCCATACCTGCGCTACATCAGTGAGAGCCTGCACTCCTTCGCCAATGCGCAGAACGTGATGGTGCGGGTGGAAAGCAGCGAAGCCGAAATCGTCATGGACTACGACCCAGAGCGCCTGCTGCAAATCGTGCATAACCTGCTGTCGAACGCCATCAAGTTCACGCCGAGCGGGGGCAGGGTGGATTTACGAGTTACGATTGACGAATTACGATTAGAGGTGGCTGCGTCCCCAATCGTAAATCGTAAATCGTCACTCGTAATTCAAGTTGTTGACACGGGCGTCGGCATTCCCGAAGGGGATTTGCCGAAGGTCTTCGACCGCTTTTATCAAGCTAAAAACCAAGAACACTCGAAGGCGGGCGGCACGGGCATCGGGCTGAGCTTGACGAAGGAACTGGTGAGGGCAATGGGCGGTGAAATCAATGTGGATAGCGAGGTAGGGAAGGGGACGACGTTCAAGGTGCAGTTGCCCTTGGTGCAATCACCCCTGACCCCTAAAGGGGGACCTGCGTCGGGAAGTTCATCGGTAATTCAAAAATTTGAAAATACAGCAAAAGTTGATGGATTAGGTTCCCCCTCCAGGGGAGCAGGGGGTGTGATGGGTGAGGGGAATCACATCCTCCTCATAGAAGACAACCCAGACGTGGTGGAATACCTGGCCACATGCCTAAACTCCCCTCTCCTCGCAGAGCCTGCCCCGATTATTCGGGGAGAGGTGTCGGGGGCGAGATACCAACTCGACTTCGCCTACAATGGCCGGGCGGGCATCGAAAAGGCGCTGGAAACCGTGCCAGACCTCATCATTTCCGATGTGATGATGCCCGAAAAAGACGGCTTCGAGGTCTGCGATTTTTTGAAAAACGACGAAAGAAGCAGCCATATCCCCATCGTTTTGCTGACGGCAAAGGCCGACGTGGAGAGCCGCATCGCTGGCCTGAAACGGGGTGCCGACGCCTATTTGGCGAAGCCCTTCCACCGGGAAGAACTGCTGGCGACGGTGGCGAACCTGCTGGAGTTGCGGCGGAGGTTGCAAGAGCGGTTTGCGAAGTCAGCAGTCTTCAGTCCACAGTCCACAGACCACGGGAACCAATCCGCAATCCGCAATCCACAATCCGAAATCGAAGACCTTTTCCTCCAAAAGCTCAACGCCCAAATTGCGGAGCACCTGAACGACTCCAATTTCGATGGCCCGCAACTGGCCCGGGCGATGGGGCTGAGCGAGGTGCAGCTTTACCGCAAAATAAAGGCGCTGACGGACAAGTCAACTGCCATTTACATCCGCAGCGTGCGGCTGGCGAAGGGGCGTGAACTGCTGCAAAGCACCCTGATGAACGTGTCGGAAGTGGCATACGCAGTGGGCTTCGAAGACCCGAATTATTTTTCCCGCACTTTTTCGCAGGAGTTTGGGGTGGCCCCGAGCGAGGTGCGCAAGTAGCTGATTTTCAGCGCCTTAAAATTTGCATGAAAGAATAGTCCAGCCCACCTGAAAGAATAATCCAGCCTTTTTTCCCTGCCTGAAAGGATAGTCCAGCCCTTTGAAAGAATGGTGAAGGCCGTCGGCCTCCCCCTCGCTCCACTTTTGCCGCATCGGTTTTTACATCGGAATGTGGGATTCATTAAATGAAAACAGGTTCAGCACTCCAAAAATGAATAGCTGCTTTCCGGTGGAAAAACTGCCCCCGGCCAACCTTGGGGGACGCCCCGCTGGCCGGTCTGAATTCACCTTTTTTTCACCAATCAAAACAACCTGCACCATGAAAAATGCAGTTTTTCACCACCCTTCCGCTTTTAGGATGTTCCTATTACTCTGCGGTTTTGTCTTCCTTAGGTCTAGTAGCTTGCTGGCCTGTGAAACGGCCTCTGCCGTCATAACCATTGGGGCCAATAATCCTGGTACGGTACTTTGCCCTGAAACTGTAAAGACCTTATATGTCAATTTAGATAATCCCGGCCCATCTGATGCTTATCTTTGGTCAGATGGCTCAAATTCTCAAATTATTTTAGCCTACACGGCTGGCACTTATTCCGTCACGGTCACGAACACCACAACGGGATGCACAGCGAGTACGAGCATTACCATTGTGAACGACACCGAACCACCTGTGGCTAGGTGTTTTGCAAATGCTGGGGTAACACTAGGTATTGGTACGTTGAACTTATCCCAAGTGAATGATGGCTCCACCGATAACTGTAGCATATCTTATATGTCAGTGGAACCTGGTGTTTATTATTGCCCAGGCATTTATACCGCTACATTGACGGTCAGGGATAATTCTAACTTGACCAGCACATGCCAAACATCTGTAGTCGTTGTTGAGGGGCAATCGATAAGTTGGGTCGAATGCCCACAAACTGCGACCTATAATTTGAGCTATGCTTACCCCTTCTATTTTTGGACGATAGATGCGATTTCCCCCAATACCAGTGACCCTTGTGATGTACAATACTACGAATTTAGCCACAATGGATTTGATTGCCAGCAGGCAGGAACCACCGTTCCGTTCATCACTTATGGCGTTGACCAAACCCCTTATGGAGGTTATTCACCACAACAATGTACCACGATGGTATCGGTGGTGGACGATGTACCCCCCGTGGCCAGATGCAAGAGCAGCAACTTAAACTTCATCGTGGACGCCACTGGCAACCTGCAACTGCACACCCAGTCGATTGACGACGGCAGCTCCGACAACTGCAGCATAGAAGCACGGCAACTGAGCCGTTACAACTTCGACTGCGACGATGTGGGCGGTACCTTCCCCATTACGCTCACGGTTTGGGACATGAGCGGCACGACCAACTCCTGCACGACCAATATTACGGTGAATGACATTTATGACCCCATCGTCGAGTTCATACCAAATATCGAGGACTTTACCCTGGCGCTCGGTGCCAACGGGCAGGCCACCCTCAGCATGGAGGACTTGACCGTGAGCATAACCGACAACTGCGGCATCGCTTCGCAAACACTCAGCCGTACCTCCTTCGACTGCGATGACCTTGGCGACCAGCCCGTCTTGTTGACCGTCACCGACGTACACGGCAACTCGGTCGAAATCGGCATCCTCATCAACGTGGTGGATGAAGCAGCCCCGGTGACCAACTGCAAAAACGCTAACGTGGTGCTCAATGCAAACGGCAACGGCTCTATCACAGCAGCAGACATCAACGACGGCAGCTCCGACAACTGCGGCATCGCATCCATGAGCCTCGATTTCACGAACTTCGACTGCAACAGCATCGGTGAACAAACCGTGACCCTGACAATTTTGGATGCTTCCGATAACCAATCTACTTGCACCGCCACCGTCACCGTCGAAACCCAGCCGCTGGTAGCCCATTGCAACGCAAACGTCCTACTCCAATTGGACCCCAACGGCAACGGCTCCGTGAACGCCTACTCCGTGAACAGCGGCTCTGAAGGCGGCTGCGGCGAACTGAGCTTCAGCCTCAATCATACCACCTTCGATTGCGACAACATAGGGCCGAACCCCGTCGTGTTGACCGTCACCGACGTGAATGGCGCCACGAGCACTTGCAACTCCATCATCGTGGTGGAAGACTTTGTGGCTCCTGCGGCCATCTGCAATGAAGAACTGACCTTGAATTTGGGTGCTTCCGGCTTTGCCACCATCACCCCTGCATTTATTGACAATGGCAGCAACGACGCCTGCGGCATCTATCAATTGCAACTCAACAGGACCAGCTTCAATTGTTCGGAGGTTGGGCCGCAGACCGTTCACTTGATTGCTACGGATGTGCATGGAAACAGCGCAGTATGCAGTGCCACCGTGCACGTGATGGACAACAGCTTTCCAACGGCCCTCTGCAAGAACGCCACTGTCTATCTCGACGCCAACGGCGAAGGCACACTCGCCGTCAGCAGCGTGAACAACGGCAGCAGCGACAACTGCGGCATCGCAAGCATGACCTTGAGCACAACCAGCTTCAACTGCTCCAACGTGGGCAACAATACCGTGACGCTGACCGTGTTGGATGCCATCGGCAACATGAGCACTTGCTCCGCAACTATCACCGTGCGGGACTTGGTGCTGCCAACAATCAGTTGCAATAATATCAACTTGAGCCTGGACGCCGTCACGGGCACTGCCACCCCCACCTTGGCGCAAGTACACGGTGGCAGCTCGGATGCTTGCGGGATACATAGCTTTGTTTTCTTTCCAAGCACTTACGATTGCGGCGATGTTGGCACTACATCAACTTATCTGCTGGGCGTGATGGATATGCACGGAAACACCAAGACCTGCAATGGAACCATCAACATCGTGGATGAGGCTGCGCCCAATACCCAGTGCCAAAACGTCACCATACAGCTCGATGCCAATGGCAACGGCACGATAACCGCAGCGGCAGTCAACAACGGCAGCACCGATATTTGCGGCATCGCCAGCATGACCCTCAGCAAGACCAGTTTCAACTGTCAGAACCTGGGTGCGAACACCGTCACCCTCACGGTCAAAGACGCCAGCAACAACGCAGGCACTTGCACAGCAACCCTCACCGTGCAAGACAACGTAGCTCCCACCGCACTTTGCAAAAACGTCTTCCTCTTGGAACTCGACGCCACTGGCCACGGCAGCACCACAGCGGCAGCAGTGAACAACGGCAGCTCCGACAACTGCGGCATTGCCAGCATGACATTGAGCAAAACCAATTTTGACTGTTCCAACGCCAACGGATACAACGCCGTGACGCTGACCGTGACGGACGCTAGCGGCAACGTAAGCAGTTGCAATGCCTACGTTGACGTGCGGGATGTGACGATGCCGGTTCCCGTTTGCAACAACGTTACCATCGCACTCGACCCGTCAACAGGCACGGCCATGCTCACGCCTGCGCAAGTGGATGGCGGCAGTTCTGATGAATGTGGGTTATTGCATTTAATCGTTTATCCAAACAACTACAATTGCAGCCATGTCGGTACCACAAGTCCCTACACGTTTATTGTATCCGATACCAAAGGCAATACAACAAGCTGCACTGGAACGGTGACCGTGGAGGGCTATCCGATGGACGTTGACCTACCAGAGTGCCTCACGACCTACTATGGCTATGGCCCGGCATCTTGCGTGACCATCAACAGCAACGTGAGCGGCGGCACGGCACCTTACAACTACCTTTGGAACACAGGTGCCACCACGCCGAACATTCAGTATTGCGCCTCTTCGCCCACCCCCCCTGCCCCGTTCTCCCTGACGGTAACAGATGCCTATGGCTGCGCAGCCACGGCCACGAATTCTACCACAGTTCATGCCGTGGACGTTCGATGCGGGAACAACAACAGCAAGGTGCTCGTCTGCCACAACGGCAATCCTATCTGCATCAGCCCGAACGCCGTGGCCGCCCACTTGGCGCACGGCGACCAACTCGGCAGTTGCGATGCTAACAATAACCCATGTAATAGCGCACAATCGCTAATTGGAAATATTGGCAATACCATCCATGAACTGGAGTTCGAGCACCATGATTATGACCATGGATTGAGCGACCTACAGGTGTTCCCCAACCCATCCGACGGGCGGATTTCAATTGAAGCACCTGCGGCCATCGGCAAGCAAGTGAGCCTGTTGATTCTGAACGCCCAAGGGCAAGCAGTGTACGAGCGTTCCTTCGACGAATGGCCAGCCGAGCCAGTTCAGTTGCAACTCAACGACCTAAAATCAGGGCTTTATTGGGTGCAAACCCAAGCGATGGGGCAGCCGGCCCAAGCAGTCAAGTTCATGATTGCGAAGTAGAAAAACAGCTGATTCTTAGAAAACGAGGGGAATTGGGCCACGGCTGCTGGCTCAGTTCCCCTCGAAGTTTATGGCCATACAAAATGATTACGATGCCACTTATGAGCATGGATTTTGATTTGGCATGAAATAAGCCCGCCCAACATTGGCTACCTTTGCGGCGACACTCTGTTAATTCAATCGTTATGACCAAAAGCGAATTTTTCGATAAAATAGCTCAACAGCTTCAGCACCAGGGTTTCACCATCGTGAACAAGGACGAAGACCGCCCTTGGGGCGGCTTTTTCGTCATAGACGAGGCGCAGGCGTTGCGTTTCATAGAAACCTACTTCCCGGGCGTTCCGCTTGCCGATTTTGAGGGGTTTGAAAAACTCAGCCCAAAATTCCTACTGGTAGGCCCCGGCCATCGGCTTTCGTGGCAGTACCACCACCGTCGCTCCGAGATTTGGCGGTTAATTGAGGGCGTCGCTGGCGTGGCCACCAGCCCTACCGATGAGCAGGGCGATGTAAAAAACCTTGCGCTTGGCGAAATCGTGCGCCTCGAATGCGGCGAGCGGCACCGGCTCGTTGGCCTTGATGGATGGGGTGCATTGGCTGAAATCTGGCAGCACACCGACCCTTGCCATCCCTCCGATGAGGATGATATCGTTAGGGTGCAAGATGACTATGGAAGGTAAGTAGATTTACGATTGCGGATTGGACGACTGCCCGAATGTCGTCGAAGGCATCTAACACGTATCGGTAAGCCTTAGGCTACCGCTTCCCAAATGCCCACACCAAGAACTCTGGCAGTACTTGGCCCCAGGTGCTGGGGTGGTGGGTTCCGTCCTTAACTTCCCGATAATGCAGGTCGTGCTTGTGGTGGTAGCCTTTGGCCTTGAGCATTTCCATTAGGTCGAGGGTGTCGTCAATGGCATCTATGACGCCGTTGCCATTGCGATCGTCCGTCTCGTCCATAGTGCCGGTTTGGAACCAAAATTTTAGCCCGGGGCGGTGGTCGCTGCCGTAAACAATTTCGTGCATGATGCGGCCCCCATCGGGGTCTTCCTCCCAATAATCGCAATGCCGCCACCAGAAGCTGCCGGAGAAAACACCCGCCTTGCCGAATATCCGGTGGTTGTTCCAAACGATGTCCATGGCCGAGAGGCCGCCGAGCGAGAAGCCTGCAAAGGCCGTGTGTTCCGGCGATTTCAGGATGGGATAGGTCTTTTTTACGTGCGGATAAAGCTCCTTAGTGATAAACTTGGTGTAGTGGTGCGCCTTGCTGCCCCGGTCACGGTAGTCGGGGCGGTTGGCAGTGCCGTACTCTTGCAGCCGCTCGCCCGCATGGATGGCCACGACGATGAGCGAAGGTATTTTTTGCGCAGCATACAAACGGGTCAGCGTCTCGGTGAGGCGTACGGACTCCATATCTTGACCGTCGTTGAAAAACAGCACGGGGAACCGCCCAGAACCACTGGCATCGTAATCGGGCGGCAAGTAAATATCAATGTTAAAATGGGTGGTGAGGTAGGCTGAATGGAAGTTGCGGAGCCTATGAACGTGCAAGGAGTGGCGTTGCTCCTTGTGGAACTCAAATCGTTGGTGCCCCATAGCCAATATCTCGAACTGCCCCATTCTTTGTGTATCTGCAACCACTTAGTAGGGGTGTTTTCGAGTAAAAATTTTCAATTTTTACTCGAAAACACCCAAAATGCAGGAGGTTAGTGAAAAAATGAAATTTCCCCTCTCACCTCCCCTTTTCCTATGCAGTTACGTTAATCGCTATTGAAAATAAGTGGTATCGCACTTGTTCTTAGGAAATCACCTTAGCTTTGCCGCCCCACTCCATTACAACTATTCCTGAAAACAGTGCCACAAAGCAAATCCATTCAAGGCAAATTTAGCAAAATCATTTTTTGGGCTTGCTCAAAAATCAACCCATAATCTTCTACACCATTTAAAAACACCTGTAAATGAAGAAAATAGGCATATTATTCGGTAAGGAGCGGACATTCCCGCAAGCATTTGTTGAGCGCATCAACTCAAAGCATGTGAATGGCATCACGGCTGAGTTTGTAAAAGTGGAGGAACTGATGCAGAACAGCCCCAGCGGCTACGCTGTCATCGTTGACCGCATCTCCCAGGACGTGCCGTTCTACCGGGCCTACCTGAAAAACGCTGCCGCCACTGGCACGGCGGTCATCAACAACCCGTTCTGGTGGAGCGCCGACGAGAAGTTTTTCAACAACGTGCTGGCCGAACAGGTGGGAGTACCCGTGCCCAAGACCGTGCTGCTGCCCAGTAAGGACCACCCCGACGATACTTCCTCCGAGAGCTTCTCCAACCTCAAGTTCCCCATGGAATGGGAGGCCATGCTCGACTACCTCGGCGGCTTCCCCGCCTTTATGAAGCCACATGCTGGCGGGGGTTGGAAGAGCGTTTATCCAGTGGAAAACTGGAACGAGGTGTTCAAAGCCTACCACGAGACCGGCCAATTGGTCATGTTGTTCCAAAAAGCGGTGAAGTTCGAAAGCTATTTCCGCTGCTATTGCATTGGCCGCAAATACGTACGCATCATGCACTACGAGCCACGCAACCCGCACCACCTGCGTTATGTGGCTGACCATAGCGTGTCTCAAGAATTGTTGGCCACCATTGAAGACTACGTACTGCGCCTTTGCAACGGCCTTGGCTACGACTTCAACACGGTGGAGTTCGGCGTGGAAAATGGCGTACCAGTGGCCATTGACTTCTGCAATCCCGCACCCGACGCCGACGTGAACTCCGTTGGCAAGGAGAACTTCGAGTGGGTGGTGGAGAACATGGCCAATTATGCCATCGAGCGGGCGCAAGCGCACGAGGATGGCAAAATGAACCTGACTTGGGGTACGTTCATCCAGCAGTCGGTGCAAGGTCTGCCCCTATCACCACCAAAGGCTGCCGCTAAAAAGAAAAAGTAAAATGGTTTGATTGTTGGAATTGTTAAATTGTTGGAGTGCTTGATTGTTGAATTGTTTTGGCGAATAAGCGGGCTCTAATAACAATTAAGCAATCCAACAATTAAACAATCAATCAGAAATGGAAAGTAAGCTGAAATTAGCCATCTTAGACATGTACGAGGGCACCCGCAACCTCGGCATGACGAATATTCAGGACATCGTTAAGATGTTCCGCACTGACCTTGATTATGAGGTGTTCGATGTGCGCAGCGCTGTGCGGGTGCCCGACCTCAGCCATGATATTTATGTCTTTTCAGGCGGCCCCGGCAACCCGCTCGTGGGCGACGAATCCTGGCTGAAACCTTTCCATGATCTGATTGACGAGCTTTGGAACTACAATCGGGAAGAAGAAGGGCCAAAGAAGTACGTTTTTTTCATCTGCCATTCGTTCCAGATGGCCTGCCATCACTTCGGCCTCGGCGAAATCAACCGCCGCAGGAAGAAGTCATTCGGTACCTTCCCCGTACACAAGACCGTGGCAGGCGAACGGGAGTGGCTGTTCAGCCTCCTCAACGAGCCGTTCTGGGTGGCCGACTTCCGGGAGTACCAAGTGGTACAGCCCAACCACAAGCGCATGAGGGAAATCGGTGCGCAATTGCTTTGCGTGGAAAAAGACCGCCCCCACGTTGAACTGGAGCGGGCCATGATGGCCGTCCGCTTCTCGCCCGAGATGATTGGCACGCAGTTCCACCCAGAAGCCGACCCAAGAGGGATGCGGGAGTATTTCGGAGAACCAGAGCGGGAGGCCGCCATTCTGGAAGAGTATGGTCAAGAAAAATACGACGACATGTTGAGCCACCTGAACGACCCCGACAAGATTTCTCGCACTCATGCCACCATCCTGCCGCTGTTCTTGAAGGATGCGATAAGGGGGGTGAGGGAGAGCACGATGGAAATGGCATGATTTGACCAATTTCGAAGACTATGATTCAACACATCCGCACCGCCTACAACGCCGCCTTCACCGAGGAGAAATACCAAGCCTTCCTCCACGAAATCTACCTCGAAACCAACCACAAAGTGCCGTTCCACATCGCCGAGACGCCGGTCTTTGTCCCGAAAGCGCTATCCCAGCAGCTTTTCCAGGCCTGCGAGGAACTTGTGGACACGCTGGTGCGGCCCGACTTCAAGGCAGTTTCGCAGGAAACCATCATGCCTGATTGCTTCGTGCCGGGCGAGACGGCGCACACGACCTTCCTTGTCATTGACTTCGGAATCTGCCAGGATGCCAACGGCCATATCTCACCGCAATTGATTGAAATACAGGGCTTTCCGTCGCTGTTTTTTTACCAAGACCTCTGTGCCAGGGCCTACCGCAAGCATTTCGACATACCCGAAAACCTGCAGCACCTCTTTGGCGGCCTGACGAGCGATACCTACCGGGAGCGCATGCGCCGCATCATCGTGGGCGACTCGAAGCCGGAGAACGTGGTGCTGCTCGAAGTGGAGCCGCATAAGCAAAACACCCAAGTGGACTTCTGGGCCACGCAACAAGCGCTCGGCATCGCCGTGAAATGCCTCACCGACCTGCGGGTGGAGGGGCGTGACGTTTATTATTTGGATGAAAACGGACGGAAGGTGACCGTAGAGCGCATTTACAACCGGGTTATTTTTGATGAACTGCAAAAGCGCACCGACCTGCGGCGGGAGTTCTTTTTCGAGAACGAGTACAATCTCCAATGGGTAGGCCACCCGCACTGGTTCGCCCGCATTAGCAAACACACCCTGCCGCTGTTCGACAGTCAGTTTGTGCCAAAATCCACCTACCTGAGCGACCTCGACGGCATACCAGCCGACCTTGACAGCTATGTTTTGAAACCGTTGTATTCCTTTAGCGGCCAAGGCGTCATCATCCATCCAAAGGCTAGCGATATTGAGGCAATCCCCATTGCGGAGCGCAAGCATTTCATCCTTCAAAAAAAAGTGAACTACGCCCCAGTCATAGAGACGCTGGACGACCCTGCCAAGGTCGAAATCCGTATGATGATGGTTTGGGAAGACGGCGCACCGAGGCCGGAAGTCATCACGAACCTTGTTCGGCTGAGCAAAGGAGAAATGGTGGGCGTGCGCTACAATATGGGCCGGACTTGGGTTGGCGGCGGTGTTGGGTTCTTTGAAGTGTAATTGATTTAACTGGTTCAATTCTGTAAACTGGGCACCTGATGGGGCCAAATCTCCAATTTTACCAATTTATGGATAGTCGCATTTAAAATTATTTGCCAACGGCAGCCACTAACGAGAGTAGGGGTTATCAAACCCCGATGTTCCGGAACATCGGGGTTTGATAACCCCTACTCTCGTTGGTGGCTCCTATCAATTTCAAATGCGTTCATCTATAACCAATACTTCCAACTCAACCACTTCAATCAAAAAGCCCCGATGCAACGCACCGGGGCTTTCAAACAAACATACTATGAGAAAACAACTAGAAGACTTTTTGTATATGGTTTTTTACAATAACACCTTCGTTCATTCTTTGTTCGACTTCTGAAGGTATTTTTCCAATGCCATCGTCATGGATGGGGTTTCTGGCTCTGGAGCTTTGATATTGGGGTAAAGCCCACGGTCGAGCACTGCCTTCAGGGCCGTAGGGCCAAAGACGGCAATACGGGTGGCTTTTTGCTCAAAATCGGGGAAGTTTTCGTAGAGTGCCTCTATTTCCAGCGGACTGAAGAAGGCAATTATATCGTAATAAATATCCTTCAAGTGGCTGAGGTCGCTACTCACCACATTGTACATGATAGCCTCTTGGTAGTTCAAGCCGTATTCATCCAAGATGGAAGTGATTTGCTTGGCACCGAGGTTGGAGCACGGCAAAAGGAATTTCTCCTTCTCTTTGTGCTTCATGAAATACGACTTTAGGTCTTGAAGGCTGCGCTCACCGGCAAACACCTTGCGTTTCCGATAGACGATGAACTTTTGAAGGTAGTTCGCAACAGCATCCGTCATGCAGAAGTACTTCGTGTCCTGCGACATCTTTATCCGCATTTCCTCGCACAGGGCAAAGAAGTGGTCAATCGAGTTCTTGCTGATGAAAATGATGGAGGAGAACTCATCGGGCCTGATGCGCTGTTTGCGGAAATCCTTGGCGGTAAGTACCTCAACTTGAATGAAGGGGATCCAATCTATTTGAAGGCTATACTTCTTTTCAAGTTCGTAGTAAGGAGAACGTTCAGGTTTAGGCTGCGATACGAGTATCGTCTTCACCTTATTGTAGGTCTCCACGTATGTTTTACCATTTACAACGTCCATTCGAGCTTTAGAATTTGGGTTGTTTCAATTTTCAAGAAGTCAGTTGATACCCTGAGACATTGCCACTTTATAAATAACAAGCAAGGGCGCAAATTCAACGGCGCAAAGATACAACAAAAAGTGAAATTTGTTGCCAGCCATAAAGCGGTTGCCAATAAACAGTCCCCGCAAGGCAAGGAATAAGTAAACCAGCCCAAGCAGTGCTATTGCTACCCAGATAACAAAACCGGTCATGGTGGGTGGAGCGTATGCGATGATGAGCACAACCGGCACCAAGAACAAGCCTAGTATAATATTGAATATCACGATGGTAAACTGGTAGGAACCAACCTCCTTGCCCACCGGAAAGACAAAGCCTATCAACCAAAGCACAAAATGCTTGGCTATGAAAAAGCCAGCAATTGCGCCCATGCAAATCAACAACGCATAAAGATTGGAGGAGGAAATGGTGAGGCCAAAATGCCGAGCGACCAAGAAAGCGAAAAGCCCGCCATTGATGAAGTAAAGCAAGTACAGAATCGAATAGGCAACCGCTAAGCCGGAGCTTTGCTCTCGATGCAACTGGTGCATCATGTTATCCCTTGTGAACGCTCGCCAAATTTTTTGGATCAGTATCCTGAAAATGGTGACAATCAGCGTGAGGATGATGAACATGGACAAGATGGCCACAAACAGGAACCGTTTGTACTCCGTTTCTTTCTCCTTGGCCGTTTTCAGCTTCGGCTTTTTAACTTTTGGAACATAAAAACCTGGGGCAGTGGTGGTTAGCTTGTCCGAGGCTGCCTGTACGACAATGTCGAAAGGGTTGGTGGAAACTGGGACTGCGTCCAAGCTATCCGCAGGAGTTTCGGGCAGCCTTGGCTGCAATTCAAAAGGGTTGTCGCCACCCTGCCCGATGGCCAGATTGGCGGTGAGGAGCAGCAAGATTGCAACCCTCAACAACAGCTTATTTATATAGGTGGTATTTGCCATGAAGTCTTTGATGGCGCAAAATTAAACGTTCAATCGGCCTTTTGTTAAAATCTTTACGCTGATTCGACTTTTATGCCCGTTTGGGCATGGGCAAAAAAAAACCCTGTCAAACTACTTGACAGGGACAAAACAAAAAACAAACACTATGAACAAACACTAATCTTTTGGTGAATATTTGAGGTATCAAAGGGTGAAAAAAGTCCCCCGATTTGGCCGGGGGCTACATAAAAAACAAAAACTATGAACAAACACTCACCCTATATTTTTCAAGAATCAAAAGCTGTCGTTCTAAACGGAGCTTCCAATTCGTGGTTTCGTCTTAGATTAAATTTTTTGAAATATTTTTCAGAACTTCAATGCCGTTTGCATCGAAAGAACCATAATTTATTCTTTTTCAAATTTGTCAAGAAGTGTGCCAATTCACCGATTTGAGCAAGGAGATTTAACTGTAGAATTCGAAAAAAGCTGTGGATTTTCTTTTCGACACTACAAATCAAGGACTTTACTGGGCTTGGATTTAACCTAAAAAACAAGAATTGTGACACCAATTCTGCGCCACAAATGAGTTTGTTCATTATTTGACAAGTACGATTGCCCTATGTTTATTGCATTCCTTTTAACTCCATCTTTAAGGTGCTGTGACAAATTACCTATTGATTTTCGGCCATTTCAGCGCCAAGCAAGTTTATTTTCCACCCATCCTGAATTGTATTAGTCTTATCAAAAAAACAATTGTCTTTTTTGGCACGTTTGTAATGCTTTGAACGTAGGTTTGAACATTATACCTTTTCATCATCACCAAACTTCTTACCGTCATGAAGAAAATTTTCTTTTTCCTTGCCTTGTCTGCCGTAGTCGGTGGTTTCGTCATCATGCCAAAGTTGAAAAATGGCGAAAAACTTGGGGACTCCCCTAAAGGCCTCGATATTGGCCAGATAGCCCCCGACTTCAAGCTGAAAAACGTAGATGGGCGATTTGTTACCTTGGCCGATGTGAAAGATGCCAATGGCAATGCCCCCAAGGGCTATATCGTCACTTTTACCTGCAATACCTGCCCTTATGCCATCATGTATGAGGATCGTTTGATTGCTCTACACAATAAGTTTGCCCCAAAGGGCTGGCCCGTGGTGGCCATCCAACCCAACGATACGGAGCTGAAACCCGGTGACGGTTATGAGGAAATGAAGGTGCGGGCAAAGGAAAAAAACTATCCCTTTGCCTATTTGATTGACGAAGGGCAGCAAGTGTACCCGCAGTATGGTGCAACGAAGACACCCCATGTGTTCTTGCTCGACAACAGCCGCAAAGTGCGTTATATCGGAGCTATTGACAATAATGCACAAGAAGCCGAGGCCGCTACCCGCCACTATGTTGCGGAGTCCATTGAGGCCATTGAGTCAGGCAAAGACCCCGACCCTGCTACTACCAGGGCAATTGGCTGTGGCATTAAGGCAAAATAGCTTTAAAAAATCGGCGAATTTCGTCCCCATTTCACACACAGAACCAAGACGACAATTACATCACCATGGATTTCGACCGTACAAAAAGAAGGATCGTGGCCAGCACGGTGTTTCGCACCATGCGGAACCTACGGGACACGGGCGCAGTGCTGCTTGTACGGGGGCCGGAACTGAAAAAAGCTACGACTTCCAGGTTGAGGAAGGCTGCAAGAATGCCACGCTTGATGTTCTGGGCCTTTATCATGGAAGGCATAGAGACTAAAAACATGGTACGTACTTTTGTGAAGCAGGGCAAGGGCCAATTGCTGCTTTCTAAAGAGGACGAGCCACCAACGGAAGAGGAAATCAGGGAGGCAATGGAGCAATTAAAAGATTTGCCCAAATTCTTGCCCTTTTTTGTGTTCATCGCTATGCCTGTCCCCGGCGTTACCGAAAGCTATGTACTATTGGCAGTTTCCATCGAAAAATGGCTGGGCGAGCGGTTCAGCCTCTTACCGAGCCATTTCAGAGACATATTCAAAAAGAAGAGCCAGGAGAAAGAACTGCCACCGAGCGATGCACCTGATGGCGAAACGTAATAACTTTGTCCAATAAAAATTCCTGACTATAACGGATTGTAGTGACGGAAAAAAGAAAGCCATCGAATCTTGCGATGTTTGAGTTGCGAAACAAAAAACGAGCAATACCCGATGGCAACTCAAAACAACGGAAAA
>JALHQW010000050.1 GCA_022841745.1 Saprospiraceae bacterium
GTACAAGTCCAAAATCTTTGGGTTCTTCATATGCCGCTACTTTTAGCGGCAAGTTAATGTTGATTAGAACCCTTTTTCAAATAACCTAATCTTCGACCTGCAATAGGTCAGTTAGTAAGAATTAAAACAAAATGGTTTGATAATTGAATTTATTTGTTTACAGTTTTAGTTAACTTTGCCCCGGCACATAGCTATACCCTGATGAAAAGCAAATCCTTGTTCGATGAAGCAGTAGAAGAACTTGGCTACAAAGCCAGCGGGTCGCTGCGTTCAACAAGTGAAGCTGATGGTCAACCCAATTTCGAAGACCTTACCTCCATTTCTGAATGGCTTGCCCTTGGTAAGGCCAAAAGGCTTCAAGCACATTATGTTTATTTCCGTAGGTTTGATGACCGTCCGTCCCAACCAATAATTTACATCTACAACTTTGCAGAAGGGATGCCAGATGGTGCCAAACTCGGAGAAGTACAGCGAGACATCTGGTCAAGCGGTGAAGTCCCATGTGCTTTCATCTTTACCAAGGATTCCGTCAGGATAATTAACACAACTTGTCAACCCATTCAGAATGGAGATAAGTTAGAGCCTGTTGATTTGATTGGACTAGCGCACGAAATCAATGATGATATTCGCAAGCGCTTTATTTCTTATCAACTTGACTCAGGTGAGTTTTGGCATGAAGAAGCAAAAGAATTGGCTTATGATAGGTCAGCGCACAAGACGCTTTTGAAGAAGTTAGGAGTAGTCAAAAATAAATTAATTGATGAGAAGATTGATGGTAAATTAGTCAATCGTTTGTTGATTCAATGTGTTCTACTCAGGTTTTTGGAGGAAAAGAAAGAAAGAGACGAAAATGGTGTGGAGCGGTGCGTTTTCCCCGACTATTTTTTTCAGGAAATAGCACAGGCGAATAACTTCAGGGAGTCCCTTAAAAATGGGAATTTTATAAAAATTTTTAGGTACTTAAACACCAAAGATAGTCTCAATGGACAAATATTCTACTTGTCGGAGCAAGAAGAAGAACAGCTTTCGAGAATACCTTCTTCCGATTTGGTTGACTGGCTGTATGAAACGACAAAGGATGAAACCTCCCAATTGGCATTTTGGGATTTGTATTCCTTCCGTTTCTTACCAGTAGAAGTAATCAGCAGTATTTACGAAGCACTTTTCACAACCGATAGAAGCGTAAAAGAGGATGGAATGGTTTATACCCCGCCCCATCTTGCTGCATTTTTGGTGGATGAAGCTATGCCCTTGAATGCCTGGAGAAGTAAAGAGGATTTCAAAGTCCTTGACCCTGCATGTGGATCGGGCATCTTTCTGGTGTTGGCTTTCAAACGGCTGGTGCATTGGTGGCGGCTACAAAATGGAGGCAAGGCTCCCCATGCAACAGATTTGACGGACATATTGTCTAAATCTATTACAGGTATAGATAAAGCAGAAAATGCGGTTCTGTTGACGAGGTTCAGCCTATGCCTTGCTGTTACAGATATGCTAACACCGCCGGAAGTTTACAAGGATTTGCACTTCCCTGAATTAAAAGAGAAACTGGTTGAATCAGATTTTTTCAAGTGGTATGAAGTCAATAACGGAAGTGCAAGGTTTGACCTTGTCATCGGTAACCCCCCTTTTGTCCAAGCACACAAGGAACTCCCAAATTGGAAAGAATTATCCGAAGTAGCTATTCCCCAAAAGCAGATAGCACTTTATTTCTTGAGTGCTGGAATGAAGCTGGTGAAAGAAAAAGGACTACTGTGCTTATTGCTTAAATCCTCTTCTCTTTTATACACTTCTACAGGGAATAATTATAGGAAGCATTTTTTCGAGAAAAATAATGTCAGACAGATAATTGATTTTACATTGATGGCGAGGAACCATGTGTTGTGGGAGGTTGGCGAGCCAGATACAACAGCCATTTTTGTTTCAAAGGAGAAACCAACTCTCCAAACGAATATTCTTCACTTGGTAGTGAAGCGTACACCTATTAATGGCTTGAAACGCTATTTTGAAATAGATGCGTATGATTTTCATTGGGTGCCTTATATAGTGGCGTTGCAAGATGATTTTGTGTGGAAGTGTAATTTATTGGGAGGAGGAAGGCTATACAATCTAACCAAATCAATTAAAACCTACCCAACAATATTCGATTATTTAAGGTCTAAAAAATGGCACTTTGGAGAGGGGTATGAAACTATTAGCACCCAAGCTGAGAAAGATGCTGACTACATTACTGGAAAACCATACTTGCCATATGAATGCTTAACAACTGATGGGATAATTTGTAATGAACTCCCGATAGAGCATTCGACTAAATTTTACCGGCCTGCAAAGAAAGAGCTTTATGCCCCACCGCATATACTATTAAGGGAAGTTGTTAATGACAATGGTCTTTTTTCGATAGGTTTTTCTGACAAGTACTTGACTTTTAAAGTTCAAATTATTGGGATTTCTGCCCCCTATCAAGAAAGGGAGGAGTTGTATAGCTTGTTTACTCACATTCACAATGCGAGTAAATTTTATTACGCAATAATTTTTGCCACTTCGCCAAGATGCCTTGTTGTAAAAAACACTTCATTCATTCCGTCAGACTTTTACAATCTGCCATACGATATTTCAAACAACTTGTCATTGACACCGCATCAGCAGATAGTCATAAATGATGTAGTAGATTACTACCAATTATATATTCGACACACGAAAAATGTTGTGCTTAATAGTATTTTGTCTAAAAATTTATCGAAAAAATTTTCTGAATTTTCAATTATTTTCTGTGAAGTATTAAACTCTATTTTCCAAAAAGGAAACAATAGATTTCATCTTTCTGATGCTGGAACTCTTCACAACAACAGTTTCCTTTACGTCGCATTCCGCTATGACGACAAACCAGATTTTACCTTTTCAGAAGTAAGCGAGGAACCTCCAATAGCATCAGAAGGAAAACTACAAGAACTGCTAACACTTGATAAAGGATATGCCAAATTCTCCCGTATTCTAAAAATCTACAAGAAAGACTACGTCTGTTTCATTAAACCCAACCAACTCCGTTATTGGCTTGACTCGATTGCACTTCGTGATGCCGATTGGGTGCTTGAAGATTTGGTGAGGAACGGGCATTAATATTAGGTTTCAATGACTTGCGACCAAAATAGCCAAAGTATAAGCACTGATTTTTCGCTCCTTGACAAAGGAGTAGTCATAAATCTATTGCTTAAGACAGTTGAAGATTGCTTGTTTGATTTGAAAACCAATATGGCCACAATGTTTCCAGAACTTGCCACGCATAGCGGTACAATAGTCGAGCGATTTTATGATGGAGAATTTTCCCATCAATATCAAATTGCAGTCTCCAAATCTCCAATGGCAGGCAAGGTTACATTTCACGATGAAAATACTCGTCCAGAAAACCTGCTCAAAAGAGAAAAAAAGAAGGGACTAAGCCGACAGATTGATATTGGAATTCGCTTGAACCACTCAAGAGACAGGATTTTAGTTATTGAAGGCAAACGCCTTCATAGTAAAAATGACAAACAGTATGTTTCAGGAAACACTGGTGGTATTGGTCGTTTCAAGCGAGGCCAACATGGAGAAGAGCTTGAAAAGGCATGTATTATAGGGTTCATGGAAACGGATACCTATACATTCTGGCATGAAACTATCAATGGCTGGATTGCTTCCGAACAATCGGAAATTTCCGATCTACTATGGGGCGAAAACGAGCTTCTCCAGCCCATCACAAACTACTATGACCGCTTTTCCAAGTGCTATTCCATCCACACAAGGATTACGCAACCGCCTATTAAGCTTGTGCATTATTGGGTGAATGTGATTTGAAGGCTGATATAAATAATATCACAAAGGTATTACCGACCTAACATCTCCTCTAACTTCAACAAACTCTCCAAACTATGCGCACTCTCAAACTCATCCAAGAATGGCAGTGCCACACTCATTCCCTTGGCCAAGGGCTGGTAATTTGGGTTGCCCTTTAGCGGATTGAGCCAAACCACCTTCCATGCACGGCCTTTTATGCGCTGCAATGCGGTGTGCAGCAGGGCCGGGTCGCCCGTTTCGAGGCCGTCGCTGAGGACGACAACGAGCGGTGAGCCGTTCAGCATTTCCTTGCCATAGCCATCCACGAAGTCTTGCAGGCAGGCCCCGATTTTCGTTCCGCTCGACCAGTGGTCGGCTTGGGCAGCGATTTGCGCCAGCGCAAACTCAAGGTAGCTCTCCTGCAAGGCCGCCGTGATGCGCACGAGCGAGGTACTGAACACAAATGCCTCCAACTGCCGGAAATTTTCCCGTAGGGCACAAATGAAGCGCAACAGGTAAAAACTGTATTTGTCCATGGAGCCACTCACGTCGAGCAGCAGGATGAGCCTGCGCCGACCGGGCCGGCGGGTCTTGCGGAGCAACTGCATCGGCTCGCCACCGAAGCCAATGCTGCGGCGGATGGTTTTCCGCAAATGGATGGCACCCTGTTTGGCATCCAGCTTGTGCCGACGCCTTAGCCGTAGTGCCATTTCCCGGAAAAGCTGCTCGGAAAGCTCCTCCAAATGCTGGGCGTCCATGTCGGCCACTTTGGAAAAATCCGTTTTTCGAAGCTGCTCGGAGGCGCTGGCCCCTGTGGTGCTTTTCACGGCCTCCAGTTCTTCTTCGGTGGGTGGGCTTTCGCCCAATAGCGTGGGGGCAGTGGAGGGCGCTTGGTTGGCCTTGTGCTGCTGGTTCTTTTCCGACCGCTTTTGGTTGAGTTCAACGGGGTCTTTCCGCCAAAAAAGCAGGAACAATTTCTCGAAGCGGAGCCGCTCCTCTGGCGTCCGGCAGAACAGCGATTTCAGTGCCGATTTGAAGTAAAACTTGTGCTGCAAAAGCCCGTCGGCGGCTACCCGCACCGCCTCCTGCGTCTCCCGGATGCCCACGTTGAAGCCCTGCTCCCGCAGGAAACGGGAAAAGGAAACGATGGCATCCGAAAGGCCGTTGGCGGGGAATTGGCGCTCGTTCATCAGAGGCTGGCTTTGATGCGTTGGATGTCGTCGGCGGACTTGAGCACCGTGCCCAGCGTCTGCTCGATGGCCTTGCGGCTGAGTTCCCGGTGGCCCAGCGCCATGAGCGATTCAGCCCAGTCAATCGTTTCCGAGATGCCCGGTGTTTTGTTGAGTTTTTGCTCCCGCAATTGCTGCACCCAAGTCACAACCTGCTCGGCCAACTGGTGCTCTATCCCGTTCAGCCGCTTTTTCACGATGGAAACCTCCTTCTGGTGGTCGGGGTAGTCGAGCCAGTGGTAAATGCAGCGGCGGCGCAGGGCGTCGCTCAGCTCACGGGTGCGGTTGGAGGTGAGAATGACATAAGGACGGTGTACTGCTTTGATGGTGCCGAGTTCGGGTATGCTGATTTGAAAAGCTGACAGCAGCTCCAACAGAAACGCCTCGAATTCCTCGTCGGAGCGGTCGAGTTCGTCAATGAGCAGCACGGGCGATTTGTCCTTGGCGGAAATGGCCTGCAACAGCGGGCGCTCCAGCAGGAAGTCGGGGCCGAAAATGTGGCGCTCCTTCTCAGCCAATGACACCGGGCTTTGCTCCTGCAATTTGATGCCGAGCAACTGCTTTTGGTAGTTCCATTCGTAGATGGCCGTAGCCGAGTCCAGCCCCTCGTAGCATTGCAAGCGGATGAGCGGGGCATCGAGGTGCTCGGCCAAGGCCAGCGCAACCTCCGTCTTTCCCACCCCTGGCGGGCCTTCGATGAGGAGGGGCTTTTGCAGTTTTAAGACAAGAAAAAGGGCGGTCGCCAATTCTTCATCGGCGACGTAATTGCGCTTTTCAAGTGCATGGATGATGTTTATTATATCCCTCAATTGGTGGTTATAGTTTTAAAAGAAATGAGTAGATTTTCGGAGGTGGTAGCTTTGGTTAAAGTGCGTGGAATTTGATTTATAATATAAGATTTAAGACATAAGATTTTAGATTTATTTGAGGTGCTGCTAATTATTGAAATAGCAGTATTTGCAGCTACTCTCGGTGCCTCAAAATCTAAAATCTATTATCGTCTATCTAATATCTTAAATCAAATAATAAACTACCCTCCCTCAACCATCAGCTTTTCCCGCTCGTGTATCGGCTGCATTTTATCCCTTAATGAAATGCCACGGCGTTCCTTTAAAACGGCCATGATTTCCGCCAATATGGACAGTGCAATTTCCTCGGAGGTTTCAGCGCCAATATCCAGGCCTGCTGGACTGAAAATTGTGTCCAATTGCGCAGCAGAAAGCGGCCTGCCCTCTTCCTCGAACTCGTCGAGCATGCGGTTCAGTTTTTTCTTGGGGCCGAGCATGGCGATGTAACGGGCACCTTTTTGGCAAAGCTCGTGGAGCATTGCCTTGTCGTAATTGTAGTTGTGGGTCATCAGGGCGAAGACGGTGTAGTCGTCGAGGGCGATGTGTTTCAGCACCTGCTCCGGCTTTGCGACAAGCACCTGACAGGCACTGGCGAAACGTTCAGGTCGGGCGTGGGTGGCCCGGCCATCCACCACCTTCGTTTCCCAACCGAGAATGTCGGCCATGTCCACCACGGGCATCACGTCGTTGCCTGCGCCGATAAGCACAAGCGAAAGGACGGGCGGGAGTATTTCATAGAAAACCGTGACTTCGCCTGCTGAGGTCGGGTAGCTCACCCATTTGCTTTCGCTGGTTTGGAATGCGGCTTGGGCGTCATTTTGCCAGCGGACTTGGAGGGATTCGACGGGGCATCCGCCGAAGACATCGCCGTTTTCCCCCATGAGGAGTCGGGTACCGGGCTGTGCCTGTCGGCGGTCGTTCAGGTTGAAAAACGTAGCAACGACGCAGGTTTGGCGGCGTTCAGTCGCTTTTTTCAGCAAGGAAATGGGGTTGTTCGGGTCGTTGGGCAGGATGGGTTCGATGAGCACCTGGATGATGCCGTTGCAGCCAAGGCCAATGCCCAGCGTGGCGTCGTCCTCGTCCATGGTGTCGTAGGTGACGAGGGCCGGGCGCTGCTCGTTGATGACGTGGAAGGCTTTGCGCATGGCGTCACCCTCCAAGCATCCGCCGCTGATGGCCCCGGTCAGGCGGCCATCCTCCACGACGAGCATTCTGGCTCCTGGTCGGCGGTAGGAACTGCCTTCGACGTGGACGACGGTGGCCAATGCCGAGCGTTTCCCTTCTTTTTGCAGCTCATCGTAAGAGCTGATGATTTCACGGATTTCTTTCATAGTGGCTGCGAAAAATGGCTTGTTGTTTTGTCTTGTCAAAGTACAAAGTTAGGATTTATAAGGGCTATTTCGTCAATGACTATTTTCATTTGGGAAACAATGGTTTGATGCCCAATGAACCAGAATTATGGCTTTTCCCAAAAACTCGTAACCGAAAACCCACGAACCATTGTATTTTACCCCCGCAATTTCAAACCTCCTGTTGGGGAGCCAAAACTGACGAAAAATGAAAAGAAGAGATTTTCTAAAACACGCCGCCACGCTGGCCGGTGTGACCCTCCTGCCCTCCTCCGTTTGGGCCATCGCAAAGAACGGGAAGCTCCGCACGGCGCATATCGGCGTGGGCGGCATGGGTCTGGATGACCTCAAATCCATTACCTCGCACGAAATGGTGGAGGTCACGGCCCTCTGTGACGTGGACTCGAACAACCTCTCCGCTGCAAGGAGGCTGTTTCCCGGCGCCAAGGGCTTTGCCGATTACCGCAAGATGCTGCAGCAGTTGGACAAGGCCATTGACGCAGTCATCATCTCCACGCCCGACCACACGCACGCCCCGGCAGCGCTGATGGCCATGGAAATGGGCAAGCCCGTCTATTGCCAAAAGCCGCTCACCCACCACGTAACCGAGGCAAGGGCCATGCGCAAAATGGCCGAAGACAAAAACCTCGTGACCCAAATGGGCATCCAAATCCACTCTTGGAAGGAGTACCGGGGCACGGCGCAGCTCATCCAATCGGGCATCATCGGCAAGGTGCATACCGTGCGGGCCTGGTCGAACAAGAACTGGGGCTACGACGGCCCAGCTCCCACTGGCAGCGACCCCGTGCCAGCCAGCCTTGATTGGAACCTCTGGCTCGGCACCTCGCCCGAAAGGCCGTACAAGGACAAAATCTATCACCCGGGCAATTGGCGCAAGCTGCTCGACTATGGCTGCGGCACCCTCGGCGACATGGGCGTCCATATCTTCGACACGCCCTATACGGCACTGGCGCTGGATGTGCCCAAGGAAATCTGCTGCGAATGCCGCAAGCCCAACGGCTTTGCGCACCCGGAGCACAACATCGTCACTTACGAGTTCCCCGGCACGCAGTACACCACCAAAGACCTGAAATGGGTTTGGTACGATGGCGTGAATGCCCCCAAGGAGCACAAGGAATTGAAGATGCCCAAAGGCGAGAAACTGCCCGGACAAGGCGCTATGTTCATCGGCGAAAAGGGCAGGCTGCTGTTGCCGCATATCGGCTACCCGAAGCTCATCGTTAATGGCAAGTTCGAGGAGTTCAAGTTCCCCGAATTAGAAGAAATTGACCACTACCACCAGTTTGTGGATGCCTGCTTGGGCAAGACTAAAACGAGTGCGCCGTTCAGCTATGCCGCCCGCTTGACGGAGTCCATCCTGCTGGGTGTGGTTGCCAACCGCTTCCCGAACGAGAAACTGCATTGGGACAATGCGACGCAGCAGTTCTCGGAGGCGGGGGCCAACTTGTTGTTGGATGCGAAATATCGGCAGTTTTGAGGTGTAAACTTGGTTTTTGAAAATGAAAAGCACCGTCCATTCGAAATGAATGGACGGTGCTTTTCTTTATTAGGTGAAGTATTCCCAGTTTATTAGTCAAAACCATTGCAGAACAGGCAAAACGAAGCAACTTTCAACACCATCTCCCCATCTTTCCTATTTTCGCAATCCTTTTCCAAATCTACTCAACCAATTTCCTTTATGAAAAAACTATTTCATCACTTCGCTTATTTATACCTGACGCTGTCGCTGACCGTCTCAGCCATTGCGCAAGCCCCCACGGGGCAAGCACCAAAAAAAATGGACAAAAAAATGAAAGCCGAAACAATGCAGAACCCCACGAACGCCAAGCTTCAATCGCCCGATGGGAAGGTCGTAAGCGCAGCGCCCGTGCGGCAGCCACGCCCGCTCAGCTTCGACTATGAATCGGTGCCTGGCGACCCACTCGGCGTCAAGATTTATACGCTCCGCAATGGCATGAAGCTCTACATGAGTATCAACGACGCCGAGCCTCGCATCCAGACGAACATGCCCGTACGGGCCGGCTCCAAGCACGACCCCGCCGAGACGACGGGCCTGGCGCACTACCTGGAGCACATGATGTTCAAGGGGACGCACAATATCGGGGCGCTGAACTGGGCCGAGGAGCAAAAACTGCTGCAGAAAATCTCCGACCTCTACGAGCAGCACCGCAAGGAGACCGACCCAGAGAAGCGCAAGGAGATTTATGCCCAAATTGACCAAACCTCCAATGAAGCCGCCAAGCTCGTAGCCGCCAATGAGTACGATAAAATCGTCAGTTCGCTGGGTGCCCGTGGCACGAATGCCTACACTTGGGTAGAACAGACCGTGTATGTGAACGACATCCCATCGAACGAACTGGAGCGCTGGATGAAATTAGAGAGCGAGCGGTTCAGGGAGTGTGTGCTGCGCCTGTTCCACACGGAATTGGAGGCCGTTTACGAAGAGTTCAATATCAACCAAGACCGTGATTTCCGCAAGGTGAGCGCCGCCATCAACGAAGCGCTGTTCCCGTCGCATCCCTACGGCACACAAACGACCATCGGAAAGGGTGAGCACCTGAAGAACCCCTCCCACGTTAAGATTCAGCAGTATTTCAACACCTACTACAAGCCGAACAACATGGCCATCGTGCTGGCGGGCGACTTTGACCCGCAACAAGCGATTGCGTATGCGGAGAAGTATTTTGGCGGCTACATGGCCTCGCCCATCCCGCCGTTCAAGTACCAGCCGCAGGCGGATTTGAAAGAGGTAGTACGCAAGGAGGTGCTTGGGCAAGAGGCTGCTTATGTGCAAATGGCTTGGAAAGGCGGTGGCGCCAATTCCTCGGACGCCGACTACCTGACACTGATTTACCGCTTGCTGTACAATGGCCGGGCGGGCTTGATAGACCTCGATTTGCTGCAAAAACAGCAAGTGCTCGAAGCCCGTGCATCGCTGACTGCAATGGAGGACTACTCAACTTTCCAGCTTTATGGCAAGCCCCGTGAGGGCCAGACCTTGGAAGAGGTAGAGAAACTCTTGTTGGCCGAATTGGAGAAAATCAAGAAAGGCCAGTTCGAGGATTGGCTCATCAAGGCTTGCATCAAAGACCTGAAACTCAGCGAGATTCGGGCCAACGAAAGCAACAGCGCCCGTGCGGGGCAAATGACCAATGCCTTTATTTTGGGTACCAAATGGGAGGACTATGTGAACCGCTTCAACCGCTTGGAGCAGTTGACAAAGGCAGAAATTGTCCGCTTCGCAAACGAGCGCTTCCGCAACAACTACGTGGTCGTTTACAAACGCAACGGTGCCGACCCGAATGTTTTCAAGGTGGAAAAACCGGCCATCACACCCGTGTCGGTGAACAGGACGGAGGCATCAAAGTTTACAGAGAAATTCCTCGCAGAGGAGTCGCCTCGCTTGGAGCCTGTTTTCCTCGACTTCAACAAGGACATCCAGACGATGAAACTGTCCAGCGGCGTGGAGTTGGACTATATCAAGAACAAGAGCAACCCGACTTTCATGCTCGACTATATCGTGGAGATGGGCAAGAACAGCGACATGGAACTGTCCATGGCCATCAATTACCTGCCCTACCTCGGTACCGAGAAGTACACTGCCGACCAGCTAAAACAGGAATTTTTCAAGCTCGGCCTCGATTTCTCGGTGAACGTGACCGACGAGCGGGCCTACGTGACGCTCAGCGGCCTTGACGAAAGTTTGGAGGAGGGCATACAGCTCTTCGAACACATCCTCGCCAATGTGAAGGGAGACCAAAAGGCCCTCGACAACCTCGTGGCCGACGAACTGCTGCGCCGGGAGAACGACAAGAAGAACAAGACTGCAATTTTGCGCTCCGCAATGGCCAACTACGCCCGCTATGGCAAGGAGTCGCCGTTCACCAATAACCTGACGCCAGCCCAGCTCAAATCGCTCAAACCCGAGGCTTTGGTTGCTAAAATCAAGGGAATTGCCAGTTACGAGCACAGGGCATTCTACTATGGCTCAAAGGAATTGAAAGAGGCCGCTGCGCTTGTGGACAAATATCACAAGACGGACAAATTACAGCCTGTGATTCCTGCGAAGCAATTCAATGAAATGGCCACCAACGAGAACGAGGTCATCTTTGTGGACTTCCCGATGGTGCAGGCGGAAATCATGCTCATCAGCAAGGGCACCGAAAAGTTCAACCTTGATGAATACGTGATGGCAGAGCTGTACAACACCTATTTCGGTGGTGGGCTTTCTAGCATCGTGTTCCAGGAAATCAGGGAGTCGAGGGCGCTGGCCTACTCGGCCAATGTGGGCTACTCCTCGCCCATGAAAGCCGAGGAGGCGCACTACCTGCGGGCCTACGTGGGCACCCAGGCCGACAAGATGCCCGACGCCATCAAGGCCATGCAGGAAATCATCGAGGAGATGCCCGTTTCCGAAAAGCAGATTGCGCAGGCGATTGAGAGCATCGAAAAGAAAATCGAGACGAGCCGCATCACAAAGGACAATATCTACTGGACTTACCGCACGAACAAGCAGCGTGGCTACGACCACGACCTCCGCAAGGATGTCTATGACCGCATGAAAATCGCCACGCCGGAAGACCTGAAGGCTTTTCAGGAGAAATACGTGAAAGGCCGCAAGTACACCTACCTGGTGCTCGGCAGCAAGGAGAACATCAACATGGACTACCTGAATAGCATCGGCAAGGTGACGCAGTTGAGCTTGGATGAGGTGTTTGGAGATGAGGAGGGGAGCAAGCCGTAGTAATGGAAACTCCGATGAGGCCGGAATAGGCGGTCAGCAGCATCAGGCTGCTGACCGCTTTTTTCTTGTTTTAAGACAACTGCATTTGAAATTGATGTACGAACTGAGCACGATTGCAGTCCTTTTCGAGAGGAGGGGTTATCAAACCCCGGCGTTCCGGAACGCCGGGGTTTGATAACCCCTCCTCTCGAAAAGGACTGCTAACAACTATAAATGCGTTCATTTAAATAATTCAGTCCAGCGCATACCACCGTTCCCGCACCTCTACCAAAACGGCCTCTATGCTACCCATATCCGGTACTTCTGGTAGCCCCGACGCCTCGAACAGCGATCCGATATGGGTGATTTTCTCCTCTGCCCAGCCCAGCATTTCTTCATATTCGAACTCACCTGCCCTTATTTTCAACAAAAACTCCCGGTTCGGCCTGCGCACCCTGATTTCGCCGTAGCGGGCTATTTCCTCAGCCATGTCCAGCAGGCGGAAGGTGTGCAGCATGTTCTTGGCGTCGTAGTTCTTGCCATGCGAAACGGTATTGGCATAGCGCTCCGGGTTGCGGACCTCCACCCAGTCCCAGTAGTCCCGGTAGTCCTTGCAATAGACCTGGTAGCCGTCCTTGTTGAAGCTCATGGTGGCGATGGGTTCCATGCCCTTTGGGATGGAACTCAGCACGACCTCATTCGAAGAGGCCTTGTGCTGTATGCCCCTAAAGCCTAACGTCCCGTTTGCCCCCTTGGGGTTTGCCCCTTCGGGGGTTTCATCGTAAAACAGCGCATAAGCATCCCGGAAATGCGGGATATTCACTAAGCCGCAGCGCTCCTGCTCAAGCCCACGCTCGGCCAACCAATGCAACAGCGGCACGCTGCCCTGCCCCTGCACCACGTAGCAGAAATCGAGGATGGACTTGCGCTCCAAGGCCACGGGGTTTACGATTTTCTTGTTCAGCCCTCTCGCCTTTTGTATCTGCGAAATGGCGTAACCAGCGAAGGTTTGCCTGCACAGTTTTGATAAAAAAAGCTCCGGCTTGATGCGCTCGAACAAGGGGTGTCGGTGCAGCACGCAATCCTCTGGCGTGGCCAGCAGTTCCAGCATGTTCGGGTTGTTCTTGGCCAGCAGGTCGAAGAAGCGGCACAGCTCGTAATAGACATTGTCGTTGCGCTCGTCGCTGACTTGCGGCAAATCCGTCAAGCCATAGAACTGTGCCTTCGGCAACACGAAGACGCCCCGCCGGTCGTGGTCGGAAGTCGGCAAATCGGTGCCATAGGCCCGGCTGCCCGTGGTGGCCTCGAAGAGGAGGAGGCTTTGCGATTTTAGGTCGGCGATGGTCATGGTTTTAAATGATGAATGATAAATGGTGGAATGATGAATGGCGTGTCGGCGTGAACGCCTTTGACGGGACGGACTAAAGGCCATACTACCGAATATCCAGTGTTTTACGGTAAAAATCATTGATGGCGTCCCAGGTCACAGGCCGTTTTTCCATGCCCTTTGCAATGGACTCGCAGCGCTGCATTTCGGCTGAAACGAAGTCGTCGAGCACTGCAACCCGCGGTACTAGCTGGCCTTCCATCGCCGTTTCCTTTTGTTTCAACAAATCCAGGATGGCTTGGTGGACGGGCGCATTGGCCAGCACCAGCGGCAGCAGTTCATAAAAGTCAATGGGCGGCGGTGTGCCCTTTTCGGCAATCCAAACCGCCGACAGCACGGGCCGCAGCACGTAGAAGTACTTCTTGATTTTCACGGATGACTCCTGAAACTCCTTCTCCAACATGCCCGTGGCAATGCCGAGGTAGTGGAAGATTGCCTTTTTGGGCTGAAAATAACCAAGTGCCAATTCCCAAAGCGCATCGGTGAAGGGTTTGTTTTCAATATAAACAATGGGCGAACTCAGCCACTCGTACACCGTGGAATTGGAGGCATGCATCAGCCTGAGGAACTTGCGAAAGTCCCAGCCATTGCCGTCGAGCAGTTCACTTGGCATCACCTGGACATTGTCCTCGCCCTCGTTGACGGAGAGGTACCATTCACGTGGGTGCTGATAGATGAAGCGGATGTCGAAGTCGCTATCGGGCGAGGGAAAGCCCCAGGCCCGGCTGCCGCTCTCGCAGGCGTAGCGGATTTGGATGCCCTTGTCCTTTTCGATTTGGGCCAGTAGGTCGAGGATGGTTGGATTCATGTTGCAATTTTCGGGAGAAATGGGGATGGGGTGGGAAAAGTTTCAGGGTAGGGGAATTTGATGAGCCTTTGTCCAGACACTGTCTGGATGTTCCCTTTATAAATCCACTTAGATTGATAGGAAAGGCTTAGGCCATTTCATGTAGTTAAGCTCATTGCAAAAGCAGCTTCTCAAAATCCACCCAATGAATAATTTGGGTCTCACCAAACGGGTTCAGCACCAATAAATCCTCATCTTCCGTCAAAAGGTAGTCCAGTGAAAAATCCTTGCAGATGGCCAGTAAATAATCATCTTCAGGGTCTCGGCAAACCCGTACATTGGAGGTAGCAGAAACCAAGTCCAAACGCTGACCGAGGATTTCGAGGAATTGGGTTACATCCTTTATGGTGAGGAATTTTTTCAGCCGAGGCCTATTCGCAACATCCCTGATTTCTTCTATAAGTTCCTGACTGCCAAGGATTTGAACGTCAGGATTGGCGATTACAAGCGCAAGCCGCTCACGGGTTCGTTCGCTGATAAGTGCCCGTACCCAAAGGTTGGTGTCAATTAGGATACGCATCGCCTATTTTTTCGCTTGCCTGCTTTTGCGAACGGCCTTCACCTCGCCGATGATTTCATCCATGCCGATTTCTGGCACATTGGGTAGTTGTTTGGAAAGTGCCAGCCATTGTTCCAGCGAGATTTCTGCCCGTAGTTTCTTGGTAATCTCGATTTTCTCCCGCTTGGGCAGTTGGGCGAGCAGGCTGTAAAGCTGTTCGAGCGAAATCTGAGTCTGCAAGGAAAGGCTGGTCATGCGATGGTGGTTGATTTTTTTCCAAAGGTAGGGTTTTTTGGGGATTGGGACAAAGGGAAAGGGCGTAGTTTTGCATTATTGCCGTGAGGCTCGCCCCTTGTTTTCTCACCCGCCGGAGTGCTTGGGAGTGGAGGGAAAGGATGCAGTTTTGCGGGCGGGGAGGCGCAAGTTGCCCTATGCTAAACTTGCTACATCTAGAATGAATTTTAATATCCACATATTTTGAAGCCGTCTCGCTAGTGATTTCTAACTCACCACTGACTATAATCTCTATTTTTTCGTTTTTGCTTTTTTTCTAAAGGCAAGTACTCCAGCAACTTTTTCGTTTTTCCCCGTCAAGATGAAATCCTCCTCGTTGATTTTTCCGATTGAATAAACTCCTGAAATGGTTGCCCTGTCGAACGTATTTACCCATTTAGTTTTCCCGTTCCAATTTATTTCAAAAACAACCGAATACTCATTAAATGCTGATTTGGCGAAATCACCATCACGAGAAGTAGAATACCCAAGCATGACTACTCCTCTCTTGGTTGCTACACAATCCCAGAAAGAGTCAGTATTTGTGCCACCATATCTTTTAATCCATTCTATTTTAAGTTGTTTGCTTATTTTACATACGAACAAATCTTCATCCCATTCATCCTCGTCATCTTCCTCTTCCTTATCATATCGAGACTTAGGCTTCCCAAAATCAGGAGAATCAGTTGTGCCGAAAAGTAAGAATCCACCGTCTGGGCTTGGGACTATTTTCTCTGCGCCCTCATAGCCAATTCCCCCAATTTCTTTCGAACCGATGAAGGTACCATCAAGTGTAAGCTGCGTCAGTATAATCTGGCCGTTTTCCTTATCCTCGGCCTCTTTGTCATAAATAAAACTATATCCTGAAAGCAGTAATTGTCCATCTGCTAATTGAACAACATCAGTTATTTTGTCTGTACCGGAGCCTCCGATTGATTTTTCCCATAATATTTTGCCGTGCTCATCTATACGCACTATCCATGCATCGTAATTTCTGTTTTTTCCTGAATCATCTGTGCCAGAATTAAATAATCCAGCAAGTATATAGCCTTTTTCTTTGAGTTCATAAATCTTGCTCAAATCACAAAAAATACCATTAGAATATATTTGCTCCCATATCAACTCGCCGTTTTTATCAAATTTTGCAAGCCTAGACTTACTGACTCTATATGGTGGGTCGATATTTTGTTCCCATGAACCCAGCACCAAAAACCCGCCATTTTTGTCTGCAATAACATCCAAAGCATAATCACTCCCCCTTGTTCCCATACTTTTTTGCCAAAGCATGTCTCCAGTTTTATCGACACTAACCAGCAGCCAATCTTCACCTCCGCCGACCAGCACATAGGTGCTATCGTACAATTGAGCAATGGCGTGGAAATCACCCTTGAAGGAAAAATTTGACCAGAGTAAAGTTTGTGCCGCACAACTTGAAATTATCACATGGAGTAGGATGAAGGAAAGGATGTTTAGTTTCATTAGCTTTATTTTGAGCATTTACAAACGAGAACGAGGGCAAGATTTGGGTTGGTTGGTCGCTCGGCGGTAGTTGTGTGTCAACAAGGAATTTCATGTCGGGTTCACGCAGCTAAAGGTATCACAGATTGCGCATTGGCCATCCTCGCCGCAAACAACAAACAAGCCCGAATATCCTCCTCTTCGATAAAAGAGTAATCCGCCAAAATCTCCTCGTGCGTCATCCCAGCTGGCAGCAGTTCCAGCATCTGCGCCACGGTGAAGCGCATATTGCGAAGCGTAGGCTTGCCATTGCAGACTTTCGGATTCAACGTGATGCGTTCGAGTAATGGATTCATTTTCCTAATTTTGAACAAATATAGTGGATTCGATGGGAATTCTTTTGCTTTGCCCACCGAATCAAAAAGACTTGACCTAACCAATAAAATATGTCCACCAACCTTTCCAACTACTCCTCCGGCCAATGGCTCCCTGCCGAAGGCAAAACCCAACCCCTCCACAACGCCATCACCGGCGCCATCATCGCCACGGCAGGCAGCGAGGGGCTCGACTTCCCCGCCATGCTGCACTACGCCCGCACGGTCGGAGGCAAGGCGTTAAGAAAAATGACCTTCTACGAGCGGGGCATCATGCTGAAAAAACTGGCGCTCTACCTACACGAGCGGCGCAAGAGCTATTACCCCCTCAGCTATGCCACGGGTGCCACCAAGGTGGATTCTTGGGTGGACATCGAGGGCGGTATCGGCACGCTGTTCGCCTATGCCAGCCTGCGCCGTAGGCTCGGTAACGAGACCTTCTTCGTGGATGGCGAAACGGTGAAATCCTCCAAGGAAGGCAGCTTCGTTGGGCGGCATATCATGTCACCACGGCATGGGGTGGCCGTGCATATCAACGCCTTCAACTTCCCCATCTGGGGGATGCTCGAAAAAATCTCCGTGAACCTGTTGGCCGGGATGCCCGCTATCGTGAAGCCTGCCACGCAGACCTCGTTCCTCACCCACGCCATGGTGCAGGACATCGTGGCATCCGGCATATTGCCCGAAGGGGCGATACAGCTCATCTGCGGCAGCGCCCGTGGCCTCCTCGACTCCGTCATGGGGCAGGACGTGGTCACTTTCACGGGCAGCGCCGACACGGGCCGGATGCTCAAGTCTACGCCCGCCGTCATCGCCAATTCGGTGCCGTTCAACATGGAAGCCGACAGCCTCAACGCCTGCGTACTGGGCGCTGACGCCGTGCCGGGCACGCCAGAATTCGATATTTTCATCAAAGAAGTCCATCGGGAAATGGTGACGAAGGCTGGGCAGAAATGCACCGCCATCCGCCGCATCCTCGTGCCAGAAAACCTGCTGGAAGACGTGCAGATTGCGCTCAGCCAAGCCTTGGCGAAGACCACCATCGGCGACCCGCAGGTGGAGGGTGTGCGCATGGGCAGCCTCGTCGGGCGGGCGCAGGTGGACGAAGTGCGGGCCAGGGTGGAGGAACTCGCTGCGCACACGCCCATCGTTTTCGGCAATCTTGATGCAGAGTTCGAGGTCATCGGAGCAGACCGAACGAAGGGCGCTTTCTTCTCGCCGATGCTCCTGCTCAACGACGACCCCTTCCGTAAGACCGCCTCGCACGACATCGAGGTGTTCGGCCCGGTGAGCACCCTCATGCCGTACAAGCACCTTGACGACGCCATCGAACTGGTGAACATGGGCAAAGGCTCGCTCGTCAGCAGCATCGTCACCACCGACGAGCGCACGGCACGGGACTATGTCATTGGCTCGTCGCCCTACCACGGCAGGATATTGGTGCTCAACGAGTTATGCGCCAAAGAAAGCACGGGCCACGGCTCGCCGCTCCCCTTGCTCAACCACGGCGGCCCCGGCAGGGCGGGCGGCGGCGGCGAACTCGGCGGCATGCGCAGCCTCCACCATTACCTCCAGACCACGGCGGTGCAGGGCCACCCGACCTTCCTCATGGCGGTCACGGGGCAGTACCACCAGGGCGGGCGGCAGGTGGAGAAAGACGTGCATATTTTCCGCAAGCATTTCGAGGAACTGGAAATCGGGGAGACGGTCGTGACGGCCAAGCATACGGTCAGCGAGGCGGACATCACCAATTTTGCCAACGTGAGCGGCGACAATTTCTACGCCCATATGGATGCCACTGCGCTGGAAGGCACCATCTTCACGGGGCGGGTGGCGCATGGCTATTTCATCCTCTCCAAAGCGGCGGGCCTCTTCGTGGATGCGAAAAAAGGCCCGGTACTGCTCAATTATGGCTTGGACGAATGCCGCTTCACCAAGCCCGTCTATCCCGGCATGACCATCGGGGTGCGGTTGACGGTGAAGGAAAAGGTTGACCAAGAAAAGAAAAGCGAGGACGATGTGGCGAAGGGCATCGTGAAATTGCTCGTGGATGTGTATGACGAGACAGGGGAGACGGTAGCGTTGGCGACGATTTTGACGATGGTGAAGAAACTTAACCAAGATTAAAACTCATAACTCAATGAAAAGCCTATTGCTGAAATCATTCGTTTTTTATACCATGGTCATGGTAATTTCTGTGACAATACAGGGGTGTTGTGAAAATGAATACCGCATAACTGGCAATGGCACGTTTGAGGTTTTTGATAAAGGTTTTGGCCCTATTGATACCATAAATGATGAGTTTTATATCAGGGCGTATTTCGAGATTATGGAGGTAGGGATGCAAAATAATTTTAGTTTAATAAATTCAGCATTGGCAACCAGTTGTGGAGAGAAATACCTCAATGAACTCTTAACGAATACTGTTAAACTCAGCCTTGACAAACCCTTCAATTATGATGGAAAAGCAATAGAAGCGAACTCTAACTTTATCAATATTGATTCGGCAAAATTATTAGTAACAACAACCTTTGATGGGGTTGTTGAAATCAGGGCAACCACTGATTTTTTAAGTAGTGCAGCGTTTGAGAAAGGGCAACATATTTTCCATATCTATGCTGAAACAACAGATGGTCTGGTACTCGAAAACGAATTGAGTGTTTATTTTGATTTGTGATTCATTAGCAGTGGAGTTAAAATTTAGAGGCTGTGTCATAAGTCTATTTTTCTACGAAGGCGAAAAATAGACTTATGACACAGCCTCTAAATTAGCTTCAAAATTCCACCGTCGAAATCACATACTCCAACTCCTGCATATAATTCCGCTTATCCTTGCCGGGCGCAAAGACGAAGCCGTCCACCAGCACCAGTTCGTTGGTCTTGCTGTTGAGCAAGAGGTTGCTCACGAATGGGCCTCCCATGAAGTCGTTCACGATGTCCCAAACGCCTTTTGCCTGCACGGTGTAAATATCGTTCAGGGTCTTGTTCTCCACGAAGAGCGGAAGGTCAACGTCGTTGATGCGCATATAGGTATTGGGCTGCTCCGTGGTCACGATGCCCGTGACACTGTTCCTGATTTTCTTGATTCCCGCCTTGGTCAGCTGCGACTTGTCTTTGTAGGGCAATTTATGGATGATGATGTTCCCTATGAACTCCCGTTCGTCGCTGCGAAGCCAGAGGGTGTTCGAGTTCCCGTCGTACTTGGCCTGTTTGAAGCCCTTGGGTATCTTGATCTTCAGGTTGAATTTTGCGAAAACATCCGCTTCGAGGGCGGCATTTTGACCGCCTTGGTAGGCCGTTGATTTCACGATATCTTGGTCACGCTCGCTTATTTTCCTGGCAATGGCCGGGAAATTGGCGGCGATACACGCCATTAGTTTATCCTCACCCAGGCCGTTCACATAGAAAAGCTGTTGCTTGACCGCCCATTTGTCCTGTCCCATCGTCACGTTGAAGCCCTTGTCTTTTTGCTGTAGTTCCATGAGCTTTTCGGGGCCGAGGTCGGCACGCACCATGCGGGAGGTAGTAGAGTTCTCATCGTTGAGGTCAGCCAGGATGACGACAGTGCGGAATTCTTTTTTCAAGGGTTGGGCAGCAAGTTGCTCGGGAGACATTTGCACCACATCGAAAATCGGCTCTGGCTGCGGCAGCAAGATGTAGGGTGCGCTGAAATAGTAGAAGAAACTATCCCCCACAGCGCCTTTCCAAAGCGTGGAATCGGCAATGACCAGAACTTGGTTCACCCTGCCATGTGCTACGGACTTCTTACTACCAATTGGGGTAGGAGCCACTGTTGGCTGCGCAGACTCGCTTGCACAGGCAGCAACGAACGCTAAAACATAAAGGATGGCAAATATTTTCAGGTATTTCATTTTCACTTCCGTTTTGGGCAAAATTAGGAATTTCGGCAAAGCCAGCCGAACCAGATTCTGCCTTCTATACCAAGATGCAGAAAACAGCTCGTTTTGGCGTAAAACAAATATTCCTGTCTATGTTTAAATCACAAGCTGGATTATTTTTGGGAAATCGAGTTTTAAGTCACCAGTTTCCAGTGAATGGTTCGTGAAGTTCTAAGGTTCTGGGACAAACCTGACCACGAATCATTTGTCATTTTTGAAATGATTGAAAACCTAACCAATCATTTCAAAACAGCTATTAGGCCACAACCTAAGAACCGGAAAACCCGAAAACTTCACGAACCATTGCCAGTAAATAGGCTAACCTGTGTATAGAAAAAATAGTTGGCATTTCTGGAAAAAAGCCTAAAATCGCCCATCACAACTTCGGTTGTCGCAACGGTTGGCCGCCCTTTTGCGCAGCAAATAAGCCCGCAAAGGCCGTCGGTCATCCATCGTCTACCGTAATAAATGGTAACTACTTAGCATGGGTGTTTTAGGGGGAAAATTGAAAATTCATCCCCTGAAACACCCCAAAATGTGGGAGGTGAGAGAGAAAATCCCATTTTTTCTCTCACCTCCCACACCCTCCTAACAATTACACTAAATGAAACTCGCACTTGGCATAGACATCGGCGGCACTTCCACCAAGCTGGCGTTGATTGACCCGCAGGGCAATATCCTTGCCCGCAACGCTTTTTCCACTGCTGACCGCACGGATGAGCATGACTTTTTCCGACACCTGTTCGCCACTGCCGATGCGCTGTTGGGCAATGAAGGTGCTTCGCAATTGGCGGGTATCGCTGCCGGGGCGCCCAGCGCCAACGAACAGAAAGGCACCATCGAGAACGCGGCCAACCTGCCTTTTTCGCCGGTCGTGGAGCTAGTGAAAACTGTGCAGGAGCAGTATGGTGTGCCCACTTCCTTGGTCAAGGACAGCAACGCCAGCATCCTCGGAGAGTGGCATTACGGTGCTGCTAAGGACATGAAAAACTTCCTGCTGCTGACGCTCGGCACGGGCCTCGGCGCTGGTATTGTGGCCAACGGGCAGTTGCTCGGCGGTGAGTTCGGGCACGGCGGCGAGGCGGGCCATATCTGCGTGGTGCCGGGCGGAAGGGCTTGTGGTTGCGGGCGGTTTGGCTGCACGGAAACCTATGTGAGCGCCACGGGCCTCAAGCGCACAGTGTTCGAACTAATGGCCAACACGATGACGCACAGCCCATTGCGCAGCGAAAGCTATGATGCCATGACAGCCCGCCACATCTTCGAGGCGGCACAGTCAGGCGATGCCTTGGCCTTGGCTGCCTTCGGCAAAACGGGCGAAATACTGGGCCGGGCCATTGCCGATATGGCCGCTTGGTTCGAGCCGCAAGCCGTGGTGCTGTCTGGCGGGTTGGCAATGGCGGGCGACCTGCTCTTCGTCCCAACGATTGACAGTTTCGAAATGCATTCGCTGGCGTTTCACAAAGGGCATAAAATCAAGGTATTGCCTTCGGCATTAGGGGAAAACGATGCTGCGTTGCTGGGGGCGGGGGCCTTGGTGTGGAGGAATTTCAAGCATCACTGAACGATTCCTACATTGGCCATCTAATCTTTGAAAAGTTTTTGAACAACCATACGAAATATTGGTGAATGGCGTCTTTTTGTAAAAAAATATTTGTTTTTTTTTGGCTGGAATTTCATTCCTATTTGTACGTTTGCGATAAAGGCAAGAGAAAAACCCGAAGTAGGCGATTTGTGGAAAACTGATTGGCGCTTTATCTGGAAGGGTGTTGGAAGGCGGGCAAGCCTTATCAAATGGATTCAACCTTAATTTTTTTACCAACTAAATTTTTTTATCATGTTTGATTACTACAAGAAGGTCGTCTTCGAAAATTATGCAAATTTTGAGGGCCGCGCAAGAAGAGCCGAGTATTGGTATTTTGTTCTTTTCAACATCATTATTTCTTTCGCCTTGGGCTTCATCGGTGGGATGATAAATTTTGAATTCCTCTCGACCATTTACAGCCTAGCCGTTCTCGTTCCTTCCATTGCCGTTGCTATTCGTCGAATGCACGATGTTGGGAAAAGTGGGTGGTTCTGCCTGATTCCAATTTACAATATCGTTTTGGCAGTTACAGAAGGAGAGAAAGGCGCCAACCAGTATGGCCCAGACCCTAAGAATCCTGCTGCTGACCTCGCCGACCATTTGGTGTCATGATTCGAAGGCAGAAGACCTTGGAAACTGTTAGCTAAAGACAAGTAAAAGAGGGGTGGCCAATTCAGCCGCCCCTCTTTTTATTTAATAAATTGAGTTTTCGTAAATACTTAGCATGCGGGCAATTTCCCCTAAAAAAACACCTCAGAATGAGGAATACTGGTTTTTCCTCTCCACCAACATCCTCTTTAAAAGTTATATGTGCCAGTCAAATACTGCGCCCCTGCCAACACAAAGTCGGCAAGGGCGCAAGAATTATACACTATTAAAGCTTCGTTCTTATTTCAGCTCAAAATCGCTGGAGCCAGCGAAGTATCCCTTGTTGTAAATCTCCACCTTGTACTTACCGCCCTGGAACGGCGTATTGGGCTTCCATACAAAGCAAAGTTGGGTCTCATCGTTGGCGTACTCGTACTCTTGCACCTGCGTGAAGCGCACTTCTTGGCCCGATTTGTCCACCGTGGTGCCGCTGCCAAGATCGTCAATGGCCAGTGTCTCTCCCTTGGGGTTGATGACCCTGATGTAGAACTTTTCCTTGCCAGGCTGCACGATGTCGTTAGCGATGGTGGTGAAGCAGATTTTCAGCTGGTCAACCCGCTTGGCAGACTCTTTCTCGGAGGTCTTGCCGCTTTTCCTCACCTTCATGCCCGTCACTTTGATGTCCTTCACCTTGATGACGGAGCCTGCCTGAACCGACTTTGAAAGTTCATCTTTTTCGCTCACGAGCTGTGCTTTGGCAGCATAGAGGGACTCGTTTTCCACGAACTTGGTTTGCAGCGTATAGGCAAGGCTGTCCTTGTCGGTTTTGAGCCGAACGTTGTCTTGCGTTAGCTGCTCTTGCTCGGCCTTGAGCTGTTCTATCTGAGCAATGTACTCGCTGACCTTGGCCTTCAGGCCGTTGATTTCCCTACGGGCAGCATCGTACTGCTTCTTCTCCCGAAGCAGGCCGCTGATTTCACCTTTTTGGGCAAGCAACTCGGCCTTCTGCTGCTCAATCATGGCGTTGATCTGCTCGTTTTGGCCTTTGAGCGCATCCAACTCGGCAATAGCCTGGTTGTACTGCGAATCAAGTTCGTTTTTCAGGTTCTCCACTTCTTCGAGTTCGGCAACCTTCTGCTCCAATAGGCGAGTGGTGCTCATGCTCTGGAAGGTAAGCCAGGCGGCCACGCCCAGCAACAGCAGCCCTACCACAATGCTGATGGGAACGATGGGGTTGACACCTTTCCGCTTGGGCACCACGGGTGGCACGTTGGCGGCTGGGGGGGTGGGCTGGTTGGGGGTCTGGCCCGGTTGGCCAGGCTGGTTTGATTGATTCGGTGGTAACATTTCGCTGTTATTTAGTTTGTTCAAAATCTGTTTATGAGTAAAAACCAAACTTGTTGGTTTCGATTAAATAAGGTGTTTGCCAAAAAAAATGTTCGGAAAACAGCCCAGTTAAGGCGATGAGGCAGGGAGGTGAGTCCGTATAACTTGCTGCAAGAGGCTGTAAATCAGATTTTTACACAAAAGATTGCCTCGTCTTAATTTTAATTTTATGTAAAAATGGCTGTAGCACCCCCAATCGTCCCAATTTGTTGGCATCAAACTTTGCTTACCTTTGCTGACCCTATTGCATCGGATTTTTTTGCCACTTAGCACCCAAGTAGCAATTGGATTTTTAATCGAAAAAAACATAAACAAAGACATGTTCACCATTCATCCATACCTCAAGTTTGCACTTATCGCCATCTTCATTGTCGGCGGCACCGTGATGATGCTCACATTGCCCTGGGGCTACGGCCTCCCGTTCGTCATCATCGGGATTCTGCTGCTGGTCTCCTACATCCTGCTCGGTACCATCCAGCACGCTGCCAAGGTGATGCAAAATACCCAGAACTACCTCGAAGCCGAAAAATGGCTCAACCTCACTTTGAAGCCCGAATGGCTCTACGTGACCAACCGAGCCTATTATTTCATGATGAAGGGCACCATCGCTCAGGGCCTTGGCCGCACCGACGAGGCAGAGGCCATGCTTACAAAAGCGCAATCCCTTAACCTCCCTTCCGACAACGAAAAAGCCGCTGTGCAACTGCAACTTGCCAGCATCGCCATACAGCGCCACAAGGTGAACATGGCCAAGATTTACCTGAAGAACATCAAGGAACTGAACGTCACCGAACCAACGCTAAAGGATCAAATCAAGCAGTTTGATAAGGCGATGGCCCAGCAGGGGCAAATGAAAATGGCCCAGCAAATGGGCATGATGCAAAAAGGCGGCATGCCGCTTAATCCTCGGTCGAAAAGGCGCAGGCCTACTGGAAGATAAAGTTGGCAGTTCGACACTTGGCAGTCAGTCTTGGAGTTGTTTAGTCATTGCCGGAGCATTAAATGACGAGAGGTGGTATCTTTAGAAGCATACCACCTCTCGCATTTTATAGAAGAACGCATTTGAAATTATTAGCAGTTATCTTCGAGAGGCGGGGTTATCTAACCTCGCTGTTCCGAAACTCCGGGGTTGGATAACCCCGCCTCTCGAAAGTGTCTGCTAATTTGCTCAACCCGAACATCAATTTCAAAGGGGTTCATCTATTGCCTCGATAAAGACTAAACATCTCGAAAAACGTTACAAGACCTGCGAACAGACTGTCTGCTTGTGAAGTCGTAGGTTAGTCCTTTCGTTAGTGAACGGATTTGGCTCAAAGACTATTGGACTTGCAGACTGACTGCCCACTGCCCCCTGTCGAACTGGCGAACTTTTTAGCCCACTGTCGAACTGCCAACTCATTTCATGGCATCATACACCACCTGCTGCACCCGTGGCCGGATGTTCAAGTCGGAAATGCCTGTGTGCGAGCGGTCGGGATAGACCCGGTTGCTCAGGAAAATCACCATTAAATTGGATTGTGGGTCGGCCCAGAAGAAGGTACCCGTATAGCCCGAATGACCAAAGCTATCCGGGCTGGCCGAGCGGGCCACGTAGCTCTGCTTGGCGTCCCATGTAATGAGCGGCTTATCAAAACCAAGCCCCCTTCGATTGCCCTCCGGGCAATATTGGCACCTCGTGAACTCCCGCACTGCCGCCTCGCTCATGTAACGCTCGCCGCCATACTCGCCCCTATTCAGGTACAGTTGCACCAATTTGGCCAAATCGCCCGCAGAGCCAAACAGGCCCGCATGACCCGACACACCGTTGAGCATGGCCGCTGTCTCATCGTGTACCGTGCCGTGCACTTGTTGCCTCCTGAAAAACGTGTCCCGCTCCGTTGGCAGGATGCGTTCCTTGGGGTAGCTGCGCAATGGGTTGTACCGAATGGTGGCCGCACCGAGGGGGGCATAAAACTTGTCCGTCAGGTAACGCTCCAGGGGCTTGCCCGTCAGCCGCTCCACCACTGTAGGGTAGAGGATGAACGAGAGGTCGGAATAGACATAACCAGGTTTTTCGCTGAGTGGAAGTGTACGTATTCCCTTATAAATCTGGCGTTTATATTTTTTATGCAAAAACAGGCTGTCTGTGATGCGAATGGGGTAGCGGCCTGATTCGATACTGCGGAAACTGCGCCGCTTCCAGGTGCCGTCCTCGTTCTTGGCTTCCCGCCAAAACACGATGCTCGGCTTCAATCGGCCATTATGTGCCAACAACTGGCGGTAGGTTACTTCGGCCTTGTCCGATTTTTTGAAAAAAGGCAGGTATTCCTTCAACGGCGCATCGAGGTCGAACTGGCCCTCGCCGTAGAGCCGCATCAGGGCGGGCAGGGTGCTGGTCACCTTGGTCACGGAGGCGAAATCGTAGATATCATCGGGGCGGACGGGCTGGAGGCTGTCGTAGGTGTGGTAGCCGTAGGTTTCATGGAAAACGACCATGCCGTCCTTGGCCACGAGCACCTGCGCACCTGGGAAAGCCCATTGGCGGATGCCCTCCTCCACGATGGCCCGTATGCTGTCGGCCATGAGCTGCCCATCGAGGCCAACGAGGGCGGGCGGGGCGTAGCCGAGGCGGTTTTTTTGCGTAGCAATGGGGCCGTCAATGGCGCAGCCCCCGAAAATGGCTTGGGCGGCGAGGGATTGGTGGAGTCTGTCGGTGTCCGGAATTTGAAGCACGGCATCCACTTGCGAAATGAAGGGAAACTGTTCCAAATGAACTGCTTTACCGAACAATATCAATAATACCCTGCCAGTCCCTGCTGCATAAGGGAGGTATTTGGTAGTGGTTTTTATAGGGAAAGATGGTGCATCAATGCTATCGGTATTCAATGCGAAAATGAGAAGGTCGTCAGGGCTGTTGATTTTTCGGAGCGGCGATTCAGGCTTGTAGTTATTGATTGTTTGCTCAAAAACAGTTTTCTGGCCAAGGCCAAAGATTTGGTAGGTGAACACGCCTTGGTCAAGTTCTCGCAGCGGCAGCAAGCCACGCTCATTGCGAAGCAACACAATGGACTGCCGTGCCGACTCCCAAGCGGCCACGTCGCTGTTTTGCGGAGCAAACACCTGCTGGTCGGGCACAGATTGGGCGAGCAACAGGCCCATTATGCCATTAAAAATCAATGAGAATAGAAGGCAAATTCGTTTCATCGTTACAAAAGTCCTAATTTTGACAGGCGCTACCAACTTTGGTTTGCCTATCGGCGTCTTATTGTGGAAATTTGCGCCCGACCGTTTCTTCTCTTGCAGAACCTTGAAAATTATGACGATCAAAAATCTTGGCCTTTTGCTTATCGCCCTGCTGTTTTGCGGCACCGTGTCCGCCCAGCGGACGGTGCGTGACAGCAACCTCGTGCAGTTCAGTGGCATGGTGCTCGACGGTACGACTTCCGAACTGGTTCCTGTTCCATTCACCAATATCGCCGTGAAAGGCAAGGCACGGGGCACCTATACCGACTTCAGTGGTTTCTTCTCCATCGTGGTGGAAAAGGGCGACGTGATGGAGTTCACCGCCGTGGGCTACAAGACCGTGGAATTCCAGATACCTGCTGACCTCAAGGACAGCCGCTACTCCCTCGTGCAACTGATGTCGCAAGATGCCATCAACCTACCTGAAACGGTCGTGTTCCCTTGGCCGAGCCGGGAGCATTTCAAACTGGAGTTCCTCGCCATGGACGTGACCTCTGAGATGGAAGAGCGGGCGCTCAAGAACGTGGCCAACGAAGCCATGGAGAGAATGCGCTACTCCGTGCCTTCCGTGGGTGCCGAACATGCTAACTACTACCTGCGCCAACAGGCCCGCAGCTACTACCACATCGGCCAGATGCCCCCGATGAACATCTACAACCCCGTGGCATGGAAGCAGTTTTTTGATGCTTGGAAGAATGGGGATTTTAAGAGGAAGGATAAGAAGTAGGGTAGGCGGCCCTATTGAGCTTTCAACGGGATACATGCTTTTTGCTCGTAGAGGCCGTTTTTGCCGCTAACGCCCATACTATAAATCCGGATGATTCGTTTGCCAACGAAAACAACACAAAACACCCGTGTATGCACTCTCCACAATGCTCCGCAACCTTGCCGCCTCTGCTTACCACAATCAACTGGGACATCCTTCTGGGCCAGTCCCATGCAAATCGAGACCGTCCCAATGCGCTTTGCTGTCAATTCTTCCGATTAGTTGATTCACATTTCAGGCAACGGCACAAGGTCGGGTTCTACGCCAAACAGCTTTTTGTCAGTCCAGACCACCTTCGCCAAACCTGCAAGGCCATTACAGGCTATCCGCCATCGCTATTCATCACCTCAAGGCTGCTCATCGAATCCGTCCAATTGTTAAGCGGGGGGGGCAATATCCCAAATCGCCCTTGAATTGGGATTTGAGAGCCATCCTCATTTTTGCCATTTTTTCAAGCGGCATGTAGGTTGTGCACCGCTGGATTTCAGGCGTTCCTTTGGCGGCAATGGAAATTCTCTGATTTAGACAATTTTCCCTCTGATTTGGACAAGTTTGGGCTGGTAAGGCTGCATTATTTTTGCAGCACAAAATATTTTCAAACATGACAAAGACAACAGTTCTCTGCTATGTCCTTCTGGGACTCATCACATTTTTTTACTCAGGCATTAGTAGCATCTCTGCGCAACCTACGACCCTTAACCCTTATGAAGGCTGCTGCGGGCTGGAGCCGGTGGTGTTTACAGTGGGGGTGGGGAGTGTGTATGTGCCGAATGTAATTACGCCCAACGACGACGGGTTCAACGATATATTTTGTCCGTTCCCTAATGAAAAAATTGCAGAAGTTACTGGTTTTCAAATATTGGGTGCTGCTTCATTGGAGGTGATATACCAATCACAAGACTTTACCATCACCTATCCTTCGAATGAAATTGAAGTGCGGCGTAGTTACTGGGATTGCAAAACCATAGATGGGCAACCACATAAAGGCCCTTTTAAGTATCGTATGACAGTTCAAGATGTCACCGGGGTAATAACCATCATTGAAGGTATGGCATGTAGCGTGGTGTGCGATACCGATGCAATGATGTTAAAAGATAACCCAAATTGTCATTATTCATCTCAGCGTACAATAGATAGTGGAAATTTTGACGGGTCTTTTCCTTCTGATGAAAAGAACTGCTTTTCCCAAAATTAAAGGCTTTTCATTTTCAATTCTTATTCATTGAAACAAAAATTATCCAGTCATGCGCTTCATACTCTCCTTCGCCTTTTTCAGCTTCATCTCATTGAGTCAAATAGCTTCTCAGCCATACAATAATGTGACTTATCCAAACCTGTATGGGACTGCCACAGGTCAGAGTGCATTTACCCGAAGCATCACTACAACGCTACCTGTGGGCACAGTGGGCGGAGCAGCCGAAGTTTCCCTTTCAGGTGCTGCAACTTATAATGTTCCCATATCGGTGCCACCGGGCACAGGCGGTATGGTGCCGACGTTAGCTCTATCCTATAGCAGCCAAGGTGGTGATGGTAGCTTGGGCATTGGCTGGAGTGTGAATGGGCTTTCTGTCATTGCAAGGGTCAACAAAGATCTTTATCACGACACCGAAATAAAACCTGTTCAAGTTGATAACACAGACCGTTTTGCCTTGGACGGCAACCGCTTGGTGGCGACTTCGGGCACTTATGGGGCCAACAATACGGTTTATGCCACCATGAGCGAGACTTTTGCAAGAATCACTTCTTATGGGGATTTGGGGGCAGGCTGTCCACAATGGTTTAAAGTGGAAACCAAGGAAGGGCTTGTCTATGAGTACGGCAATACTTCAGATTCTAGGCTGTTGCAAGATGGTGGAGGGGTAAAGGCCATCTTATGGGCCTTGAACAAAGTCACGGATTGCTTTGGCAATTACATGGAATACAAATACAAATCGGATGAGCGGGATTTTCGCATTGACGAAATCAATTATACTGGCAATGCCAATGCTTCGCCTGCCTTGGCTCCATACAATAAGGTGAAATTTACCTATGGGTATAAAACAGACAAGAACACTGTTTATTCCGACGGCAATGCTTTCAATTCCAATTTCTTGGTGACAAGAATTACCATCACCGCCGAGGGAGGAACGGCATTTAAAGAGTATGAACTCACCTATGGGTTTGACGGCACCCATTCTTATTTGAGGAATATAGCAGAAGCAGGAGATAATGGTGTTCAACTGAATAGTACCATGTTTAAATATGGTGATAGGCCGACTAACTTAGCATCTGAATTTTCCGTTGCGCCATCTGGTGTTATCCAAGGTCAGACTGTGGACATTTGGCCTGGCGATTTTAATGGAGACGGGGTATCGGATTTGCTTGCAGCAACAAGGAATTATTCTGGTTCGCTCAAATACCACACTAATTTCAAGATATACAAAAAAGACAGTGCGGCAGGGGCATCATTTACCAACCCACCTAGCACCAACATCACGCTTTTAAACGATTTTGAAGTCATTGATGACACAAAATATCCTAGCAACGCTTACTCATTCATTGCAGCTGATTTCAATGGGGATGGGCGGGACGATATTCTGAACACTAGGAAGACCTTGGTAGGCGGGGCAAGGAAGTTAGACTTGGTCAGGATATACTCCCCAAATTCAGATGCTACAAGTTTAACACCAACGGATTATACTTATGGCGGTACGTACCAAACCGTACACTCCAACGGCAACTACCTTCATTTGGGCGATTTTGATGGAGACCAAAGAGCCGATTATCTAACGCTGGTTAGCGATGCTTCTTGCTATAAAGTTTTCATTTCCTACAATAATAGTGCGAACAGAAAAGAAGTCACCATTCCCGGTGGAGGTACTTGCACAGGAGGGCCTTGGGTTAACTCAGATTTTATGTCCGTGCTTGACTTTGATGGCGATGGAAAATCGGAGATAATGGTGGTTTCGGAAAGCATTACCAAGATTTATACTTTTGACAATTTTTCAGGCACCACTATAAATGCAGATAAGGTTTACGAGGCAGGTTACCCCACAAAATGGCACAATATATTCTTGGGAGACTTCAATGGCGACAGGAAAACTGATTTGTTGACCAAAAATAGCACTGCTGGCTGGAACAAGGCCATATCAAAAGGCAAGAACAGCAGCAACACCTTTGAAACCACCACCTTTACGTTCAGCCAAGCCATTGACCTAAACACCGATGTCTTGGAACTCGCTGATTTTGATGGTGATGGAAAAACGGATATCCTGCATTGGTATTCTAACGGCACTTCCGCCAGCAAGCTGGATTTATATTACAGCCAAGGAAACACCTTCAAAGCGGTATCAACCTATAACCGAAGTTCAGTAGTGCCTTTGGTGGGCAATACTTTCCGCAATTATTATGGCGGAGACTACAACGGTGATGGAAAAACGGACTTGCTGGCCCGGTACGTTTATACCCAACCCATTGACCTCCTCTACTTCTTTGGCAACTCCAAGCACATGCTCCTGCACAAGGTAGCAAATGGCTTCAACCATTTGACGACTTTCGATTACAAATCGTTGGCAGAGGGTGGCAGTTTCTATACAAAAGGCAGTACTGCTACCTATCCAATGGCCGATGTGCAATTTCCGATGTATGCGGCCTCGGCCATGACAGTGAGCAACGGGAACGGTGGTTCGAACACAACCGACTATTCCTACCTACATGCAAAGCTGCACCGAAAGGGCAGGGGCTTTTTAGGCTTTTTTACCGTCAATGCCACAAATCTGGAGTTGAATCATAGGAAGGAGACCGTGTTTGAATTCAACAATACCTTCTATATGGGCATGGTAACAAGCGTTACTGACCATACCATTACGCCAGTCTCATGGCGCAGCAGGACGACTTACACAAACGGCGTTCAATCCTTGTCGAATGGCAGGTATTGGCAGTATGTTAGCCTTGTTGGCCAATTTGGAATAGGGGGGGCACAGCCGGGTTATGTGGCTTATACCTATGACGCCTACGGAAATATTACCCAAGCGTATGCAACACAATACAGCATCAACAACGATCTGGTAGAAACAAGTACAACTTACTATTCCTATGGAACCTTTTGTGGATGGATACCCTCAAGGTCAACACAGACGTACATATCCGCTACCCGTACCGGGCAAACAGCCTACAATAAGGTCACAACCCGGGCTTACAGTGCCACCAATGGGGCACTGACGCAGGAGATTGAATTTGCGGATCAAACAAAAGCTGTTACCACCTCCTTAGGTTATGACGTTTTCGGCAATGTTACCAGCGAATCCGTGGCGGCCACTGGGCTGACCACCCGTACTACGACTTTCGCTTATGATACGAAGGGGCGGTTTGCAACCGCTGTCACCAATCCCTTGTCGCAGACGGCAACGGCAGTTTACAGCCCAAAATGGGGGAAACCAACGAGCCAGACCTCCATCAGCAATACGACGACGAGCTTTACTTACGACGCCTTTGGGCGGGAAGCAAGCACCACAACCCCAGAAGGCAATACAATTTCAACTACTTATAATTGGGATGTACAAGGCACCAACAGTATTGGCGGCACAACAACAGTTTTCAGAATTGAAAATTCGATTCCAGGGAAGCCCGATGTAAAGACATGGTATGACGTGTTGGGCCGTGAAAAAAGAAAAGAGGTTGAAGGGTTCGCTGCCAATGCTTGGGTTGCTACCACAAAGACTTATGACAGCCAATTCCGATTGGCTACGACTACTTCACCATTTTACACAGGAGGAAGTGGCATTGTGACGACGTATGGGTACGATAATTTTGACAGGCAAACGACCATGTCGGTTAACTCGACCATCAATACCAGCATTGCATACAGTATGGTTAACGGCATATATACGGTGACAACTACCAAGCCCGATGCCACCACGGCAGCACAGGTTACGGATGCTGCCGGAAAGCTGATAAGCGCGACCGACAATGGCGGTACATTGACCTACGAATACAACAGTGCTGGCAACCAAACCAAAGTGAAGAATGGTACAACCACCCTTGTCACGATGGGCTATGACGTTTATGGTCGCCAAACCTCCCTCGCCGATATTGACGCAGGTACGACTACCTATAACTACAATGCTTTCGGCGAACTCGCTTCGCAAACCGATGCCAATGGGAATACCCATACGATGGCCTACGACGTATTGGGTCGCATCACCTCAAGGGTGGGGCCAGCTTCCGAAGGTACAACCACTTATGAGTATGTGACCGTGAACAGCGGCAAGAACCTCATCAAGAAAGTCACGGGTTTTAACGGCATACTACAGGAGTACGTCTATGACACTTACAGCCGAATGACCCAGGACAAGCAAACTGTGGATGGTACTGCACATACCACCAACTATGCTTACAACAATTTTGGCGACGTAACCTCCGTCACCTATCCTTCCAGCTTCGCCATCAACAACACCTACGACGCCAAAGGCTATCTCACCCATATCAAAAATGGCGGCAACACGACCACTTTGTTTCAACCATCTACCTATAACGCCTACGGCCAGATCACTGGCTATACCCTCGGCAACGGCATTGCCTCCACCCGAAGCTTTGATGTTTACGGATTTCCGACTAACTTTACTGCCACTGGCAAGCAAAACCTGAACATGAGCTTCAATGTGCAGAACGGCAACCTGAACAGCCGCAACGACGTCATCAAGGGAAGGACGGAGACCTTCCTCTACGACAACTTAGACCGGCTCACTTCCGCCACCGTGACGGGACAGACTGCCAATACCGTTACTTATGGTTCGGGCGCCTCAACGGGCAATATCGCCACCAAGACCAGTGTAGGTACCTATTCCTATGCCGCTGGCAAAATACACGCAGTGGCCAGCATCACCAACCCCAATGGCACCGTGCCGACTGGCACCCAGAACATCACCTACACCGCCTACCACCAGCCCAACACCATTACCGAAGGCGTGCATGAGGTCAACTTCACCTACGGCTCCGACTACGAGCGCCGCAAGATGGTCATCAAGCAAAGCGGCACGGTGCAGAGCACCCGCTACTACTTCGGCAGCTATGAAAAAATAGATGTTGCTGGCACCATTACCCACCTGCATTATATTGGAAGCGGCGCTGGGCTGGTCGCCATCGTGCGGAAGGTGGGCACTGCCGCCGAAACCTATAACTATACCTACACCGACCATCTTGGCTCCATACTCACCGTGACTGACAACGTAGGCGCCGTGGTGGCCGAACAGAACTTCGACGCTTGGGGCCGCTCACGCAACCCCAATGACTGGACCTTCACGAGTGTGCCCACACCGCCCTCTTGGCTCATCAGGGGCTATACGGGGCACGAGCACCTGCCGCAGTTCAACCTCATCAACATGAACGGGCGGGTGTATGACCCGATTTTGGGGAGGATGTTGAGTGTGGATAATTTTGCAATTCAAACTAACACACAAGGGCTAAATCGCTATTCATATGCTTATAATAACCCTCTAAAATATACCGATCCAAACGGAGAGTGGGTACATATAGTAGTTGGTGCATTAATTGGGGGTTTTGTTAATGGTATCATTCATGCAGATGAAGGACCGAAAGGGTTTTGGAAAGGATTTGCAATAGGTGCGGTTGCAGGAGCAGTAACCGCTGCTACTGGCGGAGCGGCTGCAGGGTTGTATTCAGGTGCTGGAGCGGCGGCTGGGGCGTTAACTGGTGCAGGTTCCTCGTCCTTTATCGGTGGGGCCATTGCTGGTGGTACTGGTGCTGTAGTGGGAAGCCCCTTACAGGCACTTGGAAATCGAGTAGTTTTTAATGACGAGTATTCATGGAAACGATATGGGCAAGACATCGCCGGAGGAGCGTTGCTTGGGGGTATTTCAGGAGCCGTTGCTGGAAGGGTTGGCAATGCAAAAATTGCTAAAAATACACCTGTTGGTGAAGTGCCAAAATATAAAAATATTTGGACAGGGAAAGGGGTTGCCGATGGAAGAACAATGTGGAGCCTAAAGAACACGTCTATATACAAGAACCTCAACTATGGATTTGAGGTAGATGGCATATATAGGGTTGTAACTCAGGAGAGTATTTCTGAGTTTGCTTACAATCAAGATATTTACGCTTCAGCAAACAACCCTGTATTTAAAGCCCAAGTTGATGAATATTTGTCACAAATGATGGATGGTACTTTTGAAGCATCAAGAGGTGCTATGGGAGTTGGAGGTTACACTGTTAATGGTAAAATAGTAATCACAGATGGACATCATAGGGTGACAGCGGCCATAATTCACGGAATGGCGACAGGTGATAGTAACTACACTATATTGAGCGCTTTGATTAACAATGGAAGAATTACTCCATGGACACCCTCCTATGGGTCTTTGAATATTTCACGATTTCCAATAATATGGCGATGACTAAAGGTGCTACTTTTTCCATTATTTTAAATGATGTTGAATTTGAAGTTTCCAGTGAAACCTCAAATTCTACCATTATTTGTTGCGACAAAATCAACTCCATAGAAATAAACGTTGATGAAATTGATGTTATCGAAAAATCATTTTCCTTCTCCCTCCCTAGTGTGAAAACGAAGATTAAACAGTTGAGCATGAATGACATTTTTTCTAGGAAAGTCAGAACTGGATTAAACATGGGAGATGTCATTGTCGAAGAAATTAAGAACAGACTATTAAGCCACTATTTGTATTTTTTTATTAACCCAGTAGGGGTTGAAACAGAAGGGCTTGAGAAAATTATTGATTTTATAAAGGAATCAACAAATAGAGATAATGCTCCCTATTTCTGTATCTTTATTTCTCATCTTGACTTTCACAGAATGTTTGAGGATGATTCAATAAGGGTGGTGCCTTTTGATGCGAATCTCAAGCATAAGGAAAAATTTAAGATAATACCAGCGCCAAAAAAGCATTAAAGGCTCAAGTCGTTGGCATCCCTTGACATAATCATAGATTGCAATATGAGTATAAGAAAAATTATTATCCTTCTGTCATGTACAATCTATCTCCCGTTGGCGGCCCAAACCTATGTTGGCCTCCAAGCAGGTGCCATGAAGTACGAATCCGAATTGTTGGAGTTCAGGGAAAAGCGGAGGTACAGTGGGCTGTTGCCCAATGCCACCGTGAAAGTGGAGAAGAAACTCGCCGAGTGGTTTTCCCTGCAAGCGGGGTTGGGCTATTCGAGGCGCAATATTCGGGTATCGGACAAGATAGTACCGGGGATCGTTGACCCACTGTTCAACCGCACGAGCAACAACCTTGACTTTTCCATCGGGCCAAAGCTCATATTCCCCATGCAGCGGGCGGGCTTGTTTGCCGAGGCAGGGCTGGTGTGTGCAGTGGCCATGAACGACAAAACCAAGTACGGATTCGTTGGGGAGACCAATATGCCCGGCTACCAGCTCACATTGGACGAGATTTACCTGCGTGAGGTGAAAAATGCAAGGGAGAACCCCGTGACCGAAGCTGCCGCTACTTGGAGTTTTGGCTTTCAGTATTCCATCAAGCGGCTTACGCTTTTGGTAGGAACCTCATTTTTTAGGGGCATGACCGAAATTCGGGATACCGACAACGCCAGGGGGCGCAACAAGCACAAGGCCAATGGCTTTTTCGTTGGCGTGTCCAGGGAGTTTTCAAACCAAAGCAACTAATTTTCAATGAAAATTTTCAAACCATACCTCTTCCCACACCCTCTTAAGCAGTTATCTTCATTTTAAAAACATCAACCATGCGCACCATTTTTATCTTTCTCTTTGCCTTAACGCTCGTTTCGGCCTTGCATGCTCAGACGGTTTGCTACGCCTACGATGCCGCAGGCAATCGAATCACCAAAATCATTGGCCCCTGCAACGCTTTTTTGGTAGGCCCAGACGAGCCTTCAACGCAGCAAGCACTGCCCCATCAGCAATTGGAGGCGGAAAAGGCTGCCGAACCTGGCACGGGGGAACAAGTCAAAAATATCAAAGGAAAGGTGTTTCCCAACCCCAACCACGGTCCGTTCAGCTTGGTACTCGATGAGGAGCCGCCCATTGGAGCTTGGTTTGAATTGAACGATTCCAAAGGTTCCTTACTTAACAGGTTTCAGGCAAATGGCACGACCTTCACGTTTGACCTTGGCGTAAGTCCTGCTGGCGAATATTATTTATTCCTGCGCACCTCGGGCAATAGCTACGGGCAGTGGAAAGTGATAAAGGAATAATGGGCCAAGCAGTTCTATCGTAAGTAATTCCCCTTTGCTGATGCATAAAATCATAGTAACTGCTTAGGAGGGTGTGGGAGAGAGCGAAAAAATTTCATTTTTTCGCTCTCTCCCCAGATTTTGGGGTATTTTTTGGGGAAAATTGAAAATTTTCCCCAAAAAATACCCACTGCTAAGTAGTGTCAAATCATAGGTGACAGCCGCCATTAAAACATTTGCCCGGCAGATGTTTTAATGGCGGCTGTAGCTTTGAAATATAACTATCCCATCCCCCCGACCTTCTCCAACAACCACTGCTTCAGCGTCAGCGATTTGCAGTTTTCAATCTCCAAGCGGGTCTTTTCAATTCCCTTTTTATCGAAAGGCGAAAGCAGGACGAGCTTGCGGGTGAAGCGCAGCATGTTGAGGTATTGCTGCTTCACTTCCTTGGAAATCAGGCGGTTGCGGCGCAGGAAGATGCGGTAGCTGTCAATCAGGGAGTCGAGAGCCTGGTCTTCGCCCTGTTCGTAATAGGTGCGCAGGAGCAGCATCCGGCTGCCGAGGGCATAGGCTATGGACTGGTACTCCACCTCCCGCAGCAGCTCGATGACCAGGTCGTACCTTTTTTGGTAGAAATAAACATGGGCAAGGTTGTAGTTCAGTGCGTTCTCTTGGTTGGCCTTGGGCAGCCGATGGGTATAGTCTTGGATGAACGCCTCGGCCCAGGCCAATTCCCGGATGTGAAGGGCCACGGTGATGATGTTCTTGTAGTGGTGCGGGTTCAGCAGCCCGTTGTCGAAGATGATTTCACGGGCGAGGGCGATGTGGTAGAGGGCGAACAACTCGGCATAGTAATCCTCCCGCCCATGGTTGATTTTGGTATCAATGCAGTAGTTCATGGCATGGATGAACAAGGTCTGCAACTCCTTGTGCTTGAAGCTGCCTGCCTGCGTTTCCAGCAGCGTTTTCATCTCCTGAAAAAAAGGCGTTTCTTCTGGGTGCAGCATCATGCGGGCCACGAGGTACCAAGCCTTCACGGCTGGCTCATTGAGGAAAATACTATTTTCGAGGTTTCCCAAAAATTCTGGGTGGACATTCACGGCTGCCGTTTCGGACACCATCTTGCTATAGCCGAGCATGTCGGCGTAGTGCTCCAGTTTCTTCGCAAAATAATAGCAATCAAGGTGGAAATCTGCCTGCTCGATAGGCTCGAAAGCGGCGGTTTTGGGCGAGATATGCTCCAAATGTTCGTGCCTGCGGCGGTGCAGCATATAGGAGAGGTAGTGGAAGTCGGCGTCCCGATGGCCCGCTTTTTCTTGTAGCAATTCCGCCTGCCGCATCACCCCATCAAAATGCTTTTCGAGGTCGGTGCTGGCGAGGGCGTGGAGCAGGAAGACTTGCCCCGTGGCGGGGTTGGAGGCATACTGGTTGTAGGCCGTGAAGTCCATTGCCAGTCGAAGCAGGTCGGAGCAGAGGCGGCGGAAGCGCACATCGTCGTAGGAGGAGCCGGGGTAGAGGCGTTGCCAAAACACCTCCTTCTCCATGTCCATGCCGTCCTTTTCCCATGAATCGTACAGGCGTACCAGTTCCTCCCGTTCATTGAAAAAGGGCGAGGCGAGGTACTTTCGGAATTGCGCCGCATCGTACCGGGTGAAGGTGCGCAGGAAAGCGGCAAGCTTTGAGTTGAGCATGGCAGTCGGTGATGGCAGGCTTTACCAAGTTGGGCAAAGCTAAGGAATCAAATCGGGAAACCATATACCACCATGCCCTTGCACCCTATCAAAACGAAAACCGACCCTCTCATTTTGAGAGGGTTTTTGTTTTTGATGAAATTAGTCGAAAAAATATTTTCAATGCAAGTTGCTGACTTTCAATTTTTTATAAAAAAAATAAAAAAAATGCGCTCAGCGGGAATGGCATTTGGCATATAGGGTTTTGTAACCGCAAACGAGCGGGACAACAGCGAAATAAGAAACTACACAAATCAGCCCAAAATGACAGTTGCTATTTTTTTTCTGACCATGTTTCTTGCTTTCCTCTTCCTCACGGTCATCGAGTCCACGGACGAGCAGAAAGCCTGAAACAAACACTGGCCACCAGCGATGCAGGCCATTCCAAAAACAAGTTTTTAATCCACTATCCTAAAAATTCTGATTATGACCGCCATCGAATTTAATTGCCACTTTAGCAGCCTTCAGAAAAAACTGCTGCCCTTTGCTTACAAACTGACCAACAACCTCGAAGACGCCAAGGACCTCATTCAAGAAACCGCCCTGCGTGCCTACAATAACAAGGAAAAGTTCGAGACGGGCACCAACTTCCGTGCATGGGTAACCACCATTATGCGCAACACGTTCATCAATATCTACCGCAAAAAGAAGAACCGGGCTACAACGTCCGAACCTACGGACAGCTACATCTTCATCAACGAGAACCACGCTGTTGACAACAGCGCTCACTCCAATATGACGATGATAGAGCTTGATGGCATCATGCGTACCCTCGACAATATCTACCGCAAACCGTTCCAATTGTTCTTCGAAGGCTATAAATACGAAGAAATCGCCGAGGACATGAACCTGCCCATCGGCACGGTGAAGAGCCGCATCTTCTTCGCCCGCCAGAAGTTGATGGAAACCATCAACCTCAGCTATGCTTACGATACAACGGCGGTGCTGAACTGATGGTTGATAAGGGGTTTACGAAGGTTTATAAGGGTTGATATAGCTGGTCCCAATCAACCCTTATAAACCTTCGTAAACCCCTTATCAACCCTAATTAGCCCCATCAACCAAAAAGCAAAACCGACAAATGCGGGGGCACTCACCCAACTCCAAACCGAGTATTTCAAAACAGCCTCAATAACCTGGTCTCCCCCCGTCAGGCCCCAATAACCAAACCTTTACCTTTTCGGGAAATCTATCCCCTAAAGTTGCCACAAGCGATGTGCGGTGCAATAAATTTGGAATTGATTCATACATTTGAAACGCCAAATTTGCACTTCACGTCGCTTTTTTGTTTTGAATGAAACAACGCTACAAAGCCACAAGCCACAACAATGACACCGCCCAGGCTCCTCCGAGCTTAAATGGGAAAGGCTCGTTGCTATCCAAGGTACACGCCATCCAGCGGCGCTTCAAATTGAGCTTGGCCAATGGCCTCCAGCGCATTTCCAAACTGGTATTCATCAAAGGCACGGACGCCATTCCCCAAAAACTTCAGCTCCGCACCAAAATTCGGGTGGTGCTGCTCATCCTGTTTGCCGTTGTGACGCTTATCGGGGCGCTGGCTGGCTACTTCGTTCAGCGCACCACCACCAATACCCTCCTGATGATGCGGGAGAACTATAATTCCATCAATTATACTAAAGTGATGTCCGAGGCCCTCAACGAGATGGTAATGGTCTTCGGGTTGGAAACGAGTACACCCACCTTCCGTCGGCAAGAGCTTCGCAAGGCTGCCGCCAAATTTGAACGGTACCATAAATTGCAGATGGATAAAGTAAAAGGCGAAGAGGAGCGGTTGACCACAGAAGAATTGAAGAATAGCTTCGTGATTTTCAAAGCCAACCTGATGAAGATGGCTGATGCCAACGAGGTCTCCGTAAATCTTTATATGCAGAAACAGTACATTGATGAATTGCTTGAATCGGTGTTTTTGCTGAACGAAAAAATGATGAAGGCACGAGAAGAAGACGCAAGGCTGATTGCAAACAAGGCATCGCTGACGATGATCATTCTTGGGGCGGTGTTCTTCATCTTTGCCATTGTTGCCTTGTTCTATTTCCCCAGCTACGTGGCCGACCCCATCCAAAACATGACGGAGAGTATCCGCCAGATTGCCCGCAAGAACTACAGCGAGCGCATCCCCGTGGAGTCGGGCGATGAAGTAGGCGAGATGGCCAAGTCGTTCAACTTAATGGCCGAGAAGCTGGAGGAGTATGAGAGCATCAACATGTCGCAGGTGCTGAGCGAGAAGAAGCGGACGGAAACCATCGTCAGCCGCATGAACGAGACCATCATCGGCCTTGACAACCACAAAAATATCCTTTTTGCGAACCCACCTGCTCTTGAACTGCTCGGCTTGCCAGAAGCAACCTTCGTGGGACAAAATGCCAAACAGCTTTCCAAGCAATATCCCTTGCTTCAAAACCTGTTGAAAGAAGTGTTGAACAATGAGGTAAAAGCCAACTGTACCTTCCCTGCCATCAGCATTGACAAGGACGGCAAGCGCCAGTATTTCAACAAAGACGTGCTCCGCATCGAAAGCCCATCCGACGACCTGGATGCACCTACGAGCGTTGGCTATATCATCATCCTGAAAAACGTGACGGAACTCAAGGAGCAGGACCTCGCCAAGACCAACTTCATGGCCACGCTTTCCCATGAGCTAAAAACTCCCATTGCCGCCATTGACATGAGCGTCAAGCTGCTGGAGGATGAGCGAATCGGCCAGCTGAACAGCGAACAATGGGACCTCACGGGCACCATCCGCCTCAACTCTTCCCGTATCCTGCGCATGGTGAACGAGATATTGGACATCAGCCGCATCGAGACAGGACAACTCCAGCTCGAACTCGAAAAAGTGGTACCCGATACCATCGTGGTTCGCTCCTTGGATAATGTGAAGACCTTCATTGCCGACAAAAACATGGGCGTACTTCAGCATATCGCTCCCGACCTGCCAGCACTGCACGTTGACATCCATAAAACGACGGCTGTTTTGGTAAATCTCCTCACCAATGCAGTCCGCTATTCGCCTGAGAACGGAACCATCGAGATTGCGGTGGTACAACAGAACGGCTCGGTCATGTTCTCCGTAACGGACAGCGGCCCTGGCATCAGCGAGGAGGAGCAGCGCAAGCTCTTCCAACCCTACCGCCGGGCTGCTGGCGACAAGACGAAGGGAACAGGGCTGGGGCTTGCCATTTCCAAGGAATTCGTTGAGGCACAGGGCGGGCGCATTTGGGTGAAGAGCCAACCGGGCGCAGGCAGCACTTTTGGTTTTTCGTTGCCATTGGCAACGGGCGATTGACCATTGCAAGCTCAAAAAATGTATTTTTTGGGCTTTGCTTTTTGACAATAAAAAGGCAAATACAACAAGAGGGTTCTGACAATATTGCGTTTATGCCCCTTGTTTCTCTATTTGCTTGCGTAGGAACTGTATTTCTTCTTTTTGTGCTGCCACTAGTTCCCGCAGCGCCGCTGCCTCTTGTTTATAAGGAGCAGTCATCATTTCGACCAATTTTTGCAAATCGTCAACCATTTGAATGGTAACTTGACCCGAACTAGCGACGTTTCCGTTTCCAGCATGGTTGTTTACGAATTGTAGATTACCTTGTCATCATGAGCCTTTATCGCATCAGCGGTGGTACCCAGAATTTCAGCTATTTGGTCCAACCGCTCGTCCGACACATCGGATAGACCGGATTCGATGTCACTGTAAGAATTTTGCTTGATACCAAGTGCATCGGCGACCACCTCCTGTTTTACGCCGATGATTTCCCGCATGCGCTTGATTTTATAACCCCATTCTTTGCTCATAATTTTTCCGTTTTTGAAAATAATGGGCAAAGTTAACCGATAAATTATCGGTGTTGACCGATAATTTATCGGCGGCAATGTCGGCAAATATGAAATAGCTTTGCAATGCAAGCCATGACACCATGCTGCAACAGATTCAAATCCTATCCATCCTGTATAAAATAACACCAATACTGGCGACCGGTGCACAGGCCGCCCCCGTACCACCATAGATACATACCTATATTATCAGATGTAAAGCTGAAAACGACTACCTGCCAACTGGGGCAGCACAAAAGCGCAAAAAAGACACTGCTTACTCGGAAAAACCAATTCCTTTCCGACCTGTACATATAGGCAAGACTCACCAAATTTCTCAAACCGCCATGCGGCGAGCCTTGGCCCATTGGTCGTTGCACCAATCGGCAGGGGGCGTAGTTGGCGGCCTCACTCCTTGCACCTGCTTGGGAGTTCGGTATTATTGGTAAAAAATGGCTATTTTTAGTCGGCCTTTTGATTTTGAGGTTGTAAAACGCATGCTGTTTCATCAGGATCAGGCTTTTCAACTGAAGAATTGGTGGATAACCGCCTTTGACCAAGAACTAAGCCTTTTTTGCCCAAAACGACCGGATGCCAAGCTTGTGCTTAAAATGCTTTTTGATATGAAAAAGCTATTCAATCCAAGTACCATTTTCTTAGGCGCAGCATGTTGCACCATGCTGCTCGCCATCTACGGCTTTCAAACATTCCACGAAGACAATATCCAATACAAGGCGTCCGATTCCCCGACCACGATTGAGCAAAAACCGGATACCGCTTACCTGACCCTCGACAGCAAGGCGATTTTACAACAACTGACGAGCAGTGCAAAAGGGGAGAAAATCAATTTCAAACTTTGTGCGGACAAGGCGACTTGTTGGGAGTTTGAGTTGAAGGAAACCAAAATAATAGCTGATGGTGCCACCTTTACCGTGAACCACAATGGCAAACAAACAACGATGCCAATAAAAGGCTTTCACACATTCAATGGCATATTAAAAGGAAATGAAAGGAATAAGGCAATCTTTGTGCTTTCTGCCAACCAAATAAGGGGCAAATTTTATGTAAATGGCCAAAGTTACACCTTGGAACCCTTGGCTGGCAACAAGAGTGTCCATCGTTTATTGGCTCACCAAATCCCCACACATGCCAGCACTGGAAACGAAAAAGCTGGGCCGCCCGCTCAATGTTTTAATTGTCCAGGCGCCCCATGCCCTTCCTGCTATACTGGCGGGAATACAAATGCGTGCCACGACGTTGTCAACAACAATGGTGCTGTTTGCGAAACCGAACCTTTGTACTTGGGCAGCGGCCTGCCGTCCACCAGCAATTACCCAATGGTCGAGCTTGCAATAGATGTTGATTATGAATTTTATGTAGAGTTTAGTTCAGGGACACCATACCCCACCTATCCTAGCTTGGACGAAGGGGTCTTTTTGGAAGTTCTTCAGGTACTTTCTCCGGTCCAGGATACCTATTCCGGATATTTCGGTGCAAAGATTGTGCTCGTCCACCTTAATATTTGGACCACGGATGACAATTACAACAATTCCACAGCAGAAACCTTGCTGGCGAGCATAAGCAATTTTTGGAGCAACAATAAGGCATGCATCCATAGGGACATTACCCATTTGTTCTCGGGAGCCCCCTTCGTGGAGGGCAATGGTGCTTCCAATAATTTTAATGTTTGCAATGAATTTGGTTACGCCCCCTATGGCTATTCAAAGCACAATTCACGTAGTCAATTCGAAAGGGCGTTTACTGTTGCACACGAACTTGGCCATTCGTTGGGAACTGGCCACACTGACAATGGGATGTGCTGCCAACTCTGCAGTGGAGACAATATCCTTCCAAATGTTGTCATGTGCAGCGATGGTCTAACTGTGGACAACGGCAATTTGGTTTGGGCGGAAACAAGCCAGTTCCAAGTTAAGGAATTCCTGTATGGTTCAACTGCTGAAAGTTGTCTTATTGATTCAACCACCTCCTTCGAGGCCATTTGCGACGACTGCTACCCTGAAACTGTCCCCCAAATCACCATCCAGAGCGACAACCCTCACCCTCTGCCCAACTGTGGGGACAATGATATCATCAACTTCACTTTTGAGATCTGCAATATCTGCGATGAAACGGTGAACTGGGAATTGGATGCACGCTTTACCACCAACTGGATGGCCGTTGAAGACCTTGGCGATTTTGTGGGAACACAGTCAACTCCACCATTTACCGATATACTCGGCAGTGAGTTTAGCTACGCCCCCAACCAATGCCGAACGTTCCATTTCACGGGGAGGGTAATAGCCGTGCCAAATTTGGGGATTATCAAGGTAACCCCTTTCATCAATGGGGAAGCATATACCGATGACGCCCTTACCATCCCTATTTTAGATTATTCAAACCAAATAGGGGGCACCAACGAGCAAAGCCTAGATCATTTAATCAATATTGGCAAAATGGCGCCCGATGGTTGCCTGCCCTGTGGGACAGCAGGCTGCAAAACCAAAACCGTCGTCCAGCGCCTCGTCATTGACAAGCCGGACTACTGCATGGACGGCTACAACCTCAAGTTCAACCCCGGAGCGGAAATCGTGGTGGAATCCGGCAACCACCTCACCATCCGCAACTCCAGGCTCTTCGCCTGCACCAATATGTGGGCGGGCATCACGGTGGAGGACGGCGCTTCGCTCACCTTGGAAGGCTGCAAGATAGAGGACGCCATGTTCGGCGTACAGACCCTCGGCACGGGCACGCTCAGCATCAGCGGCAACCAGTTCCTGCGCAATTTCGTGGGCATCTATGCAGGTGGCCCGACACCCTACAACGGCCCCGGCCCCAATTTTGCCGCCCTCATGGGCAATACCTTCGATGGCAGCGGCGGGTTGCTGCCGACCTACCCCGGCCAAACGCCCGGCTTGGCGCTCAGCCTCGGCACCACTTCCTTTGCGGGCCTATGGGTGCAGACCAAGGCCGGCCCCATCAGTTCCCTGAAGAACACCTTCCTCAACCTCAGCAACGGAATCTACGTAAACCAGGCGCACCTCTCCTCCGTCAACGACATCTTCAACCACATCTCAGAGGGCGGGTACTCCAACTGGATGGCGGGCTACGGCATACGGGCGATGGACGGCAGCCGGAGCGGCGCCTACAACTTCACCTGCACGGGCGCTTACGGCATGACCAGCGAAAACTTCAACTTCCGCAACTGCTTCAAGGCCATCAGGGTGCAGGGCATGAACGTGAGCAAGATAAACCGCAACACCATCAGTGCCAACAAGGGCGTGGAACTCGTGGCCTGCTACCCCTCCATGCTGATGTTCAGCAACAAGGTGCTCACCTACAACCGGGGCATCGAAATGGGCTTCTTCCCCGGCACCAACACCACCCTCCTCTTCAACAACGTGAAGGTGGAAGAGGAAGGCGCCATCGGCATCCAGCTCAACAACCTGAGCGGCCCCGCCAACAACCCCGCCGCCTTCAAGATCAGGAAGAACAATGTCCTGCTCAAAAAAACGGGCACCAAGGGCATAGACGCCAACGGCAACAACGGCATCGCCATATTGGAGAACACCATCGAGAGCGAGACCGCCCAGCTCGGCTTCACGGGCATCCGCATCAACAACGACCAGAAGAGCTACTTCCTCTGCAACAAAGTGATAGCGACCACCAACGCACAGCCAAGCACCATTGGCCTTGACATCTGGGACGCCGAGAGCACCAAGTACAACTGCAACGAACTGACCAAGACCGCCATGGGTGCCGCCTTCCGGATGGGCGGCTTCTCCCCGGAGAACTTTGCCGAGACCTCCTTCTCCAACAACGGCCTCGGCCTCTTCATAGATGCCAGCGCCGCCATCGGCACCCAGACGCACAGGGGGAACAAATGGGGTGGGACGTTCGGGAGCTTTGGGGCGATGCATGGTGGTAGTACTCAGAATGAGTGGAATAGCTCACTTTTTACAGTACATACAAACACACCGCCTTATCGTCCAACCTTGCCTCCAGGACAAGGTGGTTGGTTTGCACCTGACTTGGGAGGTAGCCCATCACAAGTATGCCCAGTTTGCGTTCCACCTACCACCCCGCCCCCTTGTTGCGATGAGCAATTGGTGCCAAACCCCGATGGTGAAATCGCAAACGGCACCTTCACGACTGGAACTTACAACAATGAAATCGGGAAGCTGGCCAGACGCTACCTGTACCGTAAGCTGGCCGAACACCCGAACCTGATAACACAGGGCGGGTCCACATATTCCAATTTCTACAATGCGCAATCGGCAACGAACATTGGAGCTTTCCATTCTGTGGATGATGGTATCGAAGGGCTGTACAGCATGAACCCCGCCACTGAGGCACAACTGGTTTCCAATTTCGAGGGCATCGGCCAGAAAATGGAGAAATTAGCCCAAGTGGACAGCACAATATTGGTGGACGGCAGCAACGCCAACCTCGTGCAGCAACGGCAGATGGCGGTGCAGACCATCAACAGCCTGACCAATGACAATATTACATTGATGCAGCCAGTGATGGCACAGCGCATTACCAACGCTGACCAAGTGGAGACACAGAACAACAATATCAGTGTGCTATCAACTGATATACTTGATTGGAACCAAAAAGAGGTGAACCGAATTTACCTGAACTCGGTCGCCATTGGGGAGTTCAGTTTTTCAGGCTCGGACAGGACGACGTTGATGAACATAGCGCAGCAATGCCCGCTCACTGGAGGCAGTGCCGTGTTCAAGGCGAGAGGGCTGCTGTCAGTCGTCAGCGACATGGATTTTGATGATGCTGTTTTATGCCAACCTATGGGACAAAGGCAAGGCGAAGGCAATAATGGTATAGCAAAAACGGTATATCAAATTTTCCCCAATCCCGCCAATGATTTGCTGACCATTGTCTTGCCTGAAAACCAACAATTACCAGAACCAACAACCATCATTGTTTACAATGCTTTTGGCTTGAAAGTGATGGAAAAAAGGATGTCAATGGGTAGCCCGACAAGCACTATTGACGTTTCAACCCTACCAGAAGGCCCAATACTTGTTTCCTTGCTGATAGGAGACAAATTAATTGGTTCCGAAAAAATCCTTCTTATTCATTAACCAAAAATACCGAAGCAGTGTGCACACTGCTTCGGTTTCTTTCTCTTTATGAAATACTTATTCCTAATTTCAATCATTGTTTCGACTTTTACTAATTTGTCTGCCCAGAAACACGACAATGTTTGGGTTTTGGGGTATCATGGGCAAAACCCGCATCCCTTGCAAAACAATATGTTGATAGACTTTAATCTAAATCCAGTTGACATAATCCCCTTAAACCTTGATTCTGGTTTGTACTTCAACAAAACCAATGCGAGCATTTGCTCAAAAGAGGGAGAATTATTGTTCTATACCAATGGAATTTATGTTGCAAATGCAAATCATGAAATAATAGAAAATGGTGATAGTTTAAATAATTATGGTATAACAAATTTATATAGAGAAACAGCTTTAAATATTCAACAAGGGTGCATCATTATACCATTGCCAGAAAGCGATAACTTGTATTACGTCTTTCATGAGCCAATAGATTTTGAAGCCAATGGATTAGGTTATAATTATCCGAAATTGTTTTATTCTATTGTTAATGCATCAACAAACAATGGAGAGGGGGCAGTTGTCGAAAAGGATAAATCAATGATTACAGATACACTTGCTTCTGGCAAAATAACTGCATGCAAACATGCAAATGGTCGGGATTGGTGGATATTTGTCCCAAAGGAAAGCAAAACGACTAATGGGATATACAAATTTTTTCTGACTAAAGACACATTAATCAATTTAGGTTTACAAAACGTACAAACACAAATATATGAGGAGATACCTTCACTTGGCAACTCAATATTTACTCCAGATGGAAAAAAATACATTCAGCAAGACATTCGTTTTAACCCATGGAATGTCATTTCTATTTACAATTTTGACCGTTGCAATGGTAATTTGTCCTTAGTAGAGCAATTTGAAATAAATGATACCACATTCCTATATGGTGGAGCAGCCGCCTCCCCTGATTCAAGGTATCTGTATTGCGTAACCAACAAAATAATCTATCAATTCGACCTTTGGGCCTCCAATATAGAATCCACCAAAACAAAAGTGGCTGAATTTGACGGATTTGTTGGTTTGTTCTTTGAATCAATTTTTGGCACTCCCCAATTGGCACCCGATGGCACTATTTTGATAGCCGCTGGAGTTGCCGACACCGTCATGCACCTTATCCGCACCCCGAACCAGCCTGGGCTGGGCAGCCATGTGGCGCAGCACGCCATCCACCTGCCCAAGGTGAACCAGAAGAGCATCCCCAACTTCCCCAACTACCGCCTCGGCCCCTTGGACGGCAGTCCCTGCGACACCCTCGGCCTCAACAACCACCCGCTGGCGGGCTTCACCTGGTGGGCCGAAGAGTTGGAAGTCACTTTTTCGGACAACTCCTACTATCGTCCCGAGTCGTGGGCCTGGGACTTCGGCGACTTCGCCACCATCACCGAGCGCAACCCGCTCCATAGCTACGCCTCGCCCGGCGAGTACCATGTTTGCCTTATCGTCGCCAACGAATACGCTGCGGACACCATCTGCCATTGGGTCACAGTGGATACGCTGCTGGATTCGGTGAGCGTGGCGGTCATCCCAGAAGCCATTCACAACTTCGTAAAAGTGCAGCCTAACCCTGCTTCGGGCCGGGTGACGGTCACGCTGGCAGTGCCCTTGGCGGCAGAAGGCGGTGGCTGGCGACTGTACGACATGATGGGCAGGAAGGTGGCTGGCACCGATATTCCAAAAGGCGAAACCGCCGTTTCGGTGGACTTGTCCAAGTTGGCACCGGGGTTGTACCTTTGGGGGTTGGAAAGCGAGGGAAGGCAGGTGGGAAATGGAAAACTTATCATCGCAAAATGAAAAGAAATGGGAGACATCGGTTGCCAGGAAGTGCGTAGCCTGAAAAGTTGCAAACTTTCCAGAACGGCGGTTTTGGGGGCTGGGGCAGACCTGCAACAACAGAAATTTTTAATTCATCTTGTCTGTTATAATCAGGAATGCCGCATGTTTGCACCCTTTTTCGCAAACGACAAAGCGCCTACTGCATGTTTTCACACCTTGCCACTTTTCGCCAACACACCGCCAGCCGGGCCACCGCCCTTTTGTTTGGCTTTTTTGGCATCCTGTTCGGCACTTGGGCGGCGCTCATTCCATTCATCAAGGCAAAGTTCGGATTGGACGAGGCACAGCTTGGCCTCTTGCTGCTTTGCCTTCCGGCGGGCATCACCTTGATGAATCCGTTTTCTGTGCCCATCCTGCACAAACTGGGGGCGGTGCGCTCCGCAGTCATCTCTTTGCCACTGTCGGCAACGCTATTCATACTGCCATTTGCCATGCCAACGATATGGTTGGTGGGCGGCTCCCTTTTCTTGGCCGGTTCCCTTTTTTCGATAGTGAACATGAGCATGAACACCTGTGCTTCGCAAATCGAGCAGCAGGAAGGGCTGCGCATTATATCCACCTGCCACGGGCTGTGGAGCACAGGGGCCATGCTCGGCTCCGCTGTTGCTGGCATGGCCACAGGGTGGGGCCTACCTCCCTTGGCCTATGTTGCGGCCATTGCTGTGGTGGAAATATTGGCTATGCTTGTTTTCAAATCGGGCCTAAGCAACGTGCCCGACGAACCGCACCACGGTAGTCAAAGCGACAACGGAAAGCCGCCAAGCGGTTTCACCCTGCCGAACCGAGCGCTTTGGGTGCTGGTCGTCATCAGCCTTTGCACCAACCTGACCGAAGGCACCATGGCCGATTGGTCGGCGGTCTATCTACGGGAAGTCGTAGGGGCAAAAGAGGCAATGGCAGGCTGGGGCTTTGCGGCTTATGCCTTCTTCATGGCTGGTGGCCGTTTCCTCGGCGATGCCCTGATTGGGCATTTTGGCAGCAAACCCGTGCTCAGGATTGGGGGCATCGTGGCAGCGGCTGGGCTGTTGGTCGCCGTTTTCCTTCAAGCCTTTCCTGCGGCGGTGTTGGTCGGCTTTGCAATGGTGGGGGCGGGCGTTTCCCTCGGTGCACCCATCCTATATGCGGCAGCGGCCAAAGTGCCCGGCATGGCCAAGGGGGCCGGACTCGCCACCATGAACACCTTCGCCATGATTGGCTTCTTGGGCGGCCCTGCCTTCATCGGCTTTTTGGCAAAAGGGTTCGGTCTGTCAGTGGCCTTTGCTTTGGTGGCGGTCTTTGCCCTGTTCTGGGCTTGGCGAGCGGGGGGCATGGAGCGGTAGAAATTTGCCAAATACGCTGCCTCCTAACGTATCTTTGTCTGTCTTTTGTCCAATACGCAATCCCGATTTGAAGATGCAAGCAAACAATCAACAAGCTATTTCATGGCTACTGCTCCTCCGTAGGTGCGTCCCTTTTTCCTTTTTACTTTGTACTTTTTCCTTGTTTATCTCCTGCGAGAACGACATCAACGAGGTCAACCGCCTCTTTTCCAACGAAGAAACCCTGGTGGAAACCGCCACTGGCGTCGAACTACTGTACAGTGACTCGGCCATCTTGAAACTCCGCATCGTCGCCCCAAAACTGCTCCGGCATTTGGATAAAAAAGACCCCTACCAAGAATTCCCCGATGGCCTCTCGGTCGAGTTTTTTGGGCCTGACGGCCAAACCGTCACAGGCCGCATGACCGCCAAATTCGCCGAGCGCTACGACAACAACGGCAAGTTCATCGTGCAGGACAGCGTGGTGTGGACGGGCAGCGCCGGGGAGCGCCTCGAAACCGAGGAACTGATTTGGGAAGAGGAAAAAGACCGGGTCCACACCACCAAGTTCGTCATCGTGCGCCGACCCGATGAAATCATCTACGGCCACGGCTTTGAGTCCAACCAAAAATTCACGCAGTGGAAAATAAGGGCCATCGAGGGTCGGATAAAGGCAGGGGATATGACGAGGGAACTGCGGAATTGAAGTTGACAGTTGTTTAGCAGTGGCAGCATTTACCGCATTCCGGCAGCTTTAGGTTGTGCGCCGTTACTCGGTGGGTGAAAATGGCTGTGGAATAGTATTCTTCCTCCGTCATCTCACCCGGCACTGCGATGATATTGGCCAATAGGCTTCCTTGTTGCACCGAATTGTACAGGTACCAGTCCCCATCTTTGAAATATACATAAGAAAACACAGTGAAGCCACCGCCGTGTATCCACTCAGCGTAAACAAAGAGCCGAAGGTCTTCAATGCAGACGTTACGGAAATGGTCGGGCTTTAGGTGGATTTTGAAAATGGCACCGCCGTCAGGCGTATTTTCTGGCTTTTCGAGGCGCTGCCAAAAGAGCGGATGCAAGGTTTTGGGTAGGATGCTGGTTCAGCGTAAGGCATGTTTGTTCTAATGTTTAAAAATGAAAGAATTCCAGCAAAGCTAATGCATAGATTTTTGATAAAACATCCCATGATTATGGTACAAAATGCCCAGGGCCGGCAATGTGTCGAGGGTTGATGCATTCACGGTGGGTAGGGTTGTACTGGGGGCTTACCAGACAAGGATTTTTTAGCACAAGGCAGTTTTTACTAAATTTGTCCGCCCAAATGACCGAAGCAACCAAATTAGCATCATGGAAAACGTACAGCCCTACCACCCCCACCACAAAATCCGCCTCGTCACTGCCGCCAGCCTCTTCGATGGGCACGACGCCGCCATCAATATCATGCGCCGCATCATGCAGGCCAGCGGGGCGGAGGTCATCCACCTCGGCCACAACCGCTCGGTACACGAAATCGTGAACACCGCCATCCAGGAAGACGTGCAGGGCATCGCCATCACCAGCTACCAGGGCGGGCACAACGAGTTCTTCAAGTACATGCACGACCTTTTGAAGGAAAGAGGCGCTGGCCATATCAAGATTTTCGGCGGTGGCGGCGGCACCATCCTGCCTTCGGAAATTGCGGAGCTGCACCAGTACGGCATCAACCGCATTTACTCCCCCGACGATGGGCGGCACATGGGCTTGCAGGGCATGATTAACGACGTGCTGCAGCAATGCGACTTCCCTGTTGGTATGAATTTGAACGGCGAAGTGGGCAAGGTGGCAAAGGCGGGGTCAGACTTTCCAAGTTTTAAAAACTTGGAAAGTCTCGTTGTGCCCATCGCCCGCATGATTTCGGCAGCGGAGAACGACGCAGCGCATTACGAAACGGCCATACGCCCGCAGTTGCAGGCGGTTTTTGATAAAAATCCAGCGCTGAAAAACACGCCCGTCCTAGGCATTACGGGCACGGGCGGGGCGGGTAAGTCGAGCTTGGTGGACGAGATTTTGCGGCGCTTTTTATTGGATTTTCAGGATAAAACCATCGCCATCATCTCCGTTGACCCCAGCAAGCGCAAGAGCGGCGGGGCGTTGCTCGGCGACCGTATCCGCATGAACGCCGTGAACAACGACCGGGTGTTCATGCGCTCTTTAGCCACCCGTCAGAGCAATTTGGCGCTATCGAAATATGTGCAGTCGGCTGTCGAGATTTTAAAGGCGGCGGGCTTCGACCTCGTGTTGCTGGAGACCAGTGGCATTGGGCAATCCGATACCGAAATCATTGACCACTCGAACGTGTCGCTCTACGTGATGACGCCCGAATTCGGGGCCGCTTCGCAATTGGAGAAGATTGACATGATTGACTTCGCCGACCTCATTGCCATCAACAAATTCGATAAGCGGGGCGCACAGGATGCCCTGCGGGACGTGCGCAAGCAGTACCAGCGGGCGCACCAGCTTTGGACACGGGACGTGGACGAGATGCCCGTCGTCGGCACCATCGCCAGCCAGTTCAACGACCCCGGCACGAACGTGCTCTACGCCAAAATGATGAAGCTCTTGGTGGAAAAAACGGGCACGGATTTGAAGTCCAATTTCCATGCCGCCGAGGAGATGAGCGAGAAAATCTTCATCATCCCGCCGCACCGGACGAGGTATTTGTCGGAGATTTCGGAGAACAATAGGAACTATGATAAATGGGCAAGAAATCAGGCAGAGCTGGCAAGAAAGCTGTATGTTTTAAGGGAAGCTGAACGCTTGATAGCCCTGAAAGGCGATACCTACACGGTAACGCAGGGTGTAGAAGAAATCACCCAAGTTGCGGAGATGTTTAAGCGGCATCTCGACCCGCAGGTTCAGGATATTTTAGACACATGGGCTGAAAAAAGGGGGAAATATTCCGAAGAAGAATTCGTGTATGAAGTCCGTGGTAAGAAAATCACCGTTCCGAATTATACGAAATCGTTGGCAGGTACGATGATACCGAAGGTCATTCTGCCTAAATTCAAAGATTGGGGCGAAATCGTGCGTTGGTGCCTGCAAGAGAACGTACCGGGCGAGTTCCCGTACACGGCAGGCGTTTTTCCATTTAAAAGAAAAGGCGAAGACCCCACCCGCATGTTCGCTGGGGAAGGCGCACCGGAACGCACCAACCGCCGCTTCCACTACCTGAGCAAGGGCATGCCCGCCAACCGACTTTCAACGGCCTTCGATTCGGTGACGCTCTACGGTGAAGACCCGCACCTACGCCCCGATATTTATGGCAAAATCGGCAACTCCGGCGTGAGCATCTGCTGCCTCGACGATGCCAAAAAACTTTACTCCGGCTTCGACCTATGTGCGCCCAATACCTCGGTAAGCATGACGATAAACGGGCCTGCCGCCACGATATGCGCCTTTTTTATGAATGCCGCCATTGACCAACAATGCGAGCTATATATTCGGGAGCATAAATTGGAGCATTTGGTGGAAAATAAATTGGTAGAATTATATGACAATAAAGGCGTTAAACGTCCTGCATATAATACCGATATTCCCGAAGGCAATAATCAATTGGGATTAATGCTTTTAGGTTTAACAGGCGACCAGATATTATCCCCCGATATTTACGAACCCTTAAAAAACAAGGCACTCAACGCCGTTCGTGGTACGGTGCAGGCCGATATTTTAAAAGAAGACCAAGCGCAGAATACCTGCATATTTTCCACGGAATTTTCCTTGAAATTAATGGGCGATATGCAGCAATATTTCATCGAAAATAAAGTCCGCAATTTTTATTCGGTGAGCATATCGGGCTACCATATAGCCGAGGCGGGAGCGAACCCGATTTCGCAATTGGCCTTTACGCTGTCCAATGGTTTTACCTTCGTGGAGTACTACCTGAGCCGGGGCATGAACATTGACGATTTTGCGCCGAACCTCAGCTTCTTTTTCTCGAACGGCGTTGACCCCGAATATGCCGTCATCGGCAGGGTGGCCCGCCGCATTTGGGCGAAGGCGATGAAGCTGAAATATGGGGCCAACGAGCGCAGCCAGATGCTCAAGTACCATATTCAGACCAGTGGCCGCTCGCTGCACGCACAGGAGATTGACTTCAACGACATCCGCACGACGCTCCAGGCGCTCTACGCCATCTACGACAACTGCAACTCGCTGCACACCAACGCCTACGACGAGGCCATCACCACCCCGACCGAGGAAAGCGTGCGTCGGGCCGTGGCCATCCAGCTAATTATCAACCACGAACTGGGCATGGCCAAGAACGAAAACCCGCTCCAGGGCGCTTTCATCATCGAGGAATTGACCGACTTGGTGGAGGAGGCCGTGCTCGCCGAGTTCGACCGCATCACCGAGCGGGGCGGCGTTCTGGGGGCGATGGAAACGATGTACCAGCGGGGCAAAATCCAAGAGGAAAGCCTGTACTACGAGCACCAAAAGCACAGCGGCGAGTACCCCATCATTGGGGTGAACACCTTCCTGAGCAGCACTGGCTCACCGACCATTTTACCGAAGGAAGTCATCCGCTCCACGGAGGAGGAGAAGCTGGCGCAAATCGAAACCGTGGAAAACCTGAAGAAAGCCAATGCTGGCAATACGGCGCTGAAAACCCTGCAACTGGCGGCGCTGCACAATGAAAATATCTTCGGGGCGCTGATGGAAGCGGTGAAGCATTGCTCGTTGGGTGAGATTACGAATGCGCTGTACGAGGTGGGGGGGCAGTATCGGAGGAATATGTAGGTATGAAAAACGTAATCACAGCCGCAGCAACTTACACCAACTGTTTTTTGAGCTCCTATTTCCACTAAGGCACTGAATAAAATGTCGAAAGGCGCTTCGAGCATTGCTCGAAGCGCCTTTCCTGTTTTGTCTCAGCCCAAACACCAACGACTAATAATCTTCGTCGCCGCTGCCGCTATCGTCTGGGATATCTTCGTAGTTGCCGCCGTCGTCGAAGGAGTCGTGCTTGTCCTCCATGCCGCCTTTTTCGAAGTCGTCGTCGGCTGCGTCGTCGGAGCCACCGCCGTCGTAGGAGTACTCCTTGTCGAAGTCGAAGTCGAGGTCGTCGTCGTCGTCCACATTGACGGGTTTGGCAGGCTTCGTCGGTTTCCTGATGACCTTGGTGATGATCTTCGGGGTAGATGGTTTTTCCTTTTTTTCCAATTTTTCCAATTTTTCCAATTGGTCAAGGGAAATAGGTGCCTTCTCCACCATTTTTTTCGGGGCCTCGACCGCCTCGGCAGTCTTGGCCTCCACGCTCTTGGTAGCGGTGGGCACGGCCAGCAGGCGGCGCTTCTCGATGAGGTGACCCGTGGTCAGGCAGATGCCGTAAGTCTTGTTCTTGATGCGGATTAGCGCATTCTCCAAGTCTTGGACGTATTTCCGCTGGCGGATGGCCATGTTGTTCAAAAACTCAATATCATTGTTGGTGCTGGAATCGTCCATCCAGTCGCCACCGTGGTCGTCGCCACTGTTTTCAGTGATTTCGAGAATCTGTTCTTGTAGGTAAGCTAGTTCCTGGTTGGCAGTATCCAGCTTGGTTTCCACAAGCACCCGAAATTCCTCCAAGTCTGTGTCGGAGTAGCGGGCGGTTGCGCTGATATTTTGTGCTTCCATTCTGTTGAAAATTTCGTTTTCCGTAAACAGGGGCGCAAAATAAATGCAATTTGTTGAAATGGTTTCAAAAAAAATCGCATCTGAATTGGCTTGTTTGAAATTTTTTTCCCAAAAAATAGCTGTTGTGGGCAGTTTGGTTGGGAATTGAGTTTAAACGCAAGTTTATCAATAAGTCACATGACTGCTTTTTGTTCAACTCCCCCTCTCGATTGTTGCATTTACCAGTGCAAATAATGAAACCTCGCCTTTCCCAAAGAGTTCAGTTCAAAAGCTGGTGCTGGCATTTTCAGGAAGTTCAATCCCCTTAGCAAAACCCGCACCCAAGGCCGTTTCGTGGGCAGTTTCGTCCAGTCAATATCCAATGAAAGGTAATACTGCCGATGCCTTGGATAGCGCTGTGGGTCAAGTTCAAAAACAACGCCATCTTCCGTTTCCCAGCGGTTCTCCCTGCCGCCGTAGAGGTTTCCCGCCCCATAGCCAAAGGCGAGGTTCAACCATTTCGGGAACCTCGTTTCTTCGTTTTTCAAAAACGAGTGGACGTTCATAGTGCTCCAAACCGTGAGGGCATTATAGTCCTTCAGGAGCACGTTGAAGAAATTGGTGCCATAAAGCCCGGCAGCACGCTCGTCCAGGGAAGTAATCAGCACACCATCGGTCGAGTAGAGCGGCTCCTGAGGGTAGCCCGGCCTAATGCCAGAGACCTTGAATTGGATTCGCTGCTCCTGCCATGCTATTTCTTGCACTGCGAAAAAACCAGCCCCAGCGAAGTTGAAGCCGAAGTCACTGATGGAGAAGCCCCATTCCTCCGAAAAACCGTCCATGACCTCGATGGTGGACAGGATACCTACCCCTACGCCCATGGCTGTCCACATCGCATTGCGGCGCTTCATGCCCGTCCAGCGGGCACCCTCAAAAACATAGCTGCAAGCCGTCCAATTGGAAAACAAGTGGCCCGCCTTGTCCATCTGATTCCACTCCGGCCAATCGTTGAAGGTATGGAAACTAGAGAGGGGATAGTCTTGGTACCACGAGTTCCAAAGCCCCACGCTGAGGCCACCGTAGATGGTAGCACCCGTCCCGGTCATGGCCCAAAAGCGGGCTTTGTCGAAGCTGGGGGCGGGTTGGAGGGAAAGGAACTTAGGCGAAGCAATAGAATCTTGAATGGTGGTTTGAGCCATTGGCTTGTAGGGCAAATAAGCCAAAATCATAAGGCAGAGCCATCCAACTACCAAGTATCTTGAGGGGGAAGACAACTTCATTAAGTGCTAAGGTTAATGCGAAGCGATGTTCATACCAACACAGGTTCTTCTTGAATGAAAGTGGAAAGCACATGAAGGTCTGGACAGTCCTCAACTTTAAAGAATTCATGAGACTGGGGCAAAACCTGTTGCTTGACTTGTTCAACGTTGAGGAAGCGCTCGTTTGAATAATTAAGTTGAGGGGAAATGTCCACTAAGTACCATTTTTTTTCCGGGGCGAGCAGAATCAAGGCTTTTTCGCTGATTATTTGTTGAATGTAAGCTGCCAATAGTTCTTTGTTTGTTTCAAAGACAAGCCAAGAGTGGCCAGCCTCGTTAACATCTACCCATTTATATAGGATATAGGCTCCCTCCCTATCTTTAAAAAAGGACAAAAGTGGACCATCAAACCATTCGATGTCTAACAATTTTTTATGTTCCTTGAATTTCATGGCTCATATTTTATAATGGCGAATGACTTTAGTGGTAAAATCTGCCGATGAATACTCGTGAAAAGTAAAGTGCGGAAAATTTGAATGCTCAGGCTCACTTCCAACCCCATCCTCCTTTATCAATTGGATGGATGCTAAGTAGTCCCCAACAATTTTTTGCGAATTTTCCGTTGGTTTTGGCCATAAATCGCTCATGGCTTGCCCTTGCGCCATTTTCATCTACAAACAAAGATAACCCAAATCCCTTGCATTTGGAATAGTAGTCCTTCGCATCGTTTATTCTTTCAGGGTTGATGAGCAAGGCAGGCATGAAGTTGTTTGGGTGAGTAATATCTTCAAATACATAGCGGTAACAATGGGTTTCAAGTTCATGGTATTCCCTTGGGGGGCAATTGGTGAGTTTATGCGACTCAATTTCGGATTGGTATTTGAATTTTTTCACTGCATTAACGCTTTGTGCCTGCAAAACTGTATCGAATTTGCCTTCATGCTCAGTTCCCTTAATCTCAAAAGCTACTTTGATAACGTCCCCATTCTTAAAGGACTTGAGCGTTTTTCAAACAATACTATTTTCAAAATAGAAGGAAATGTATTGAGGCTCCCTGTCATCCGAAACTTCAATAACAAAATTTCCGCTGACTTGGAAGCCTTCAACATTGATTAACCTGCCTTGTATTTCAAAGGTTCTCATTTTGATTTAACATTGGTCGTAATTTTCAATCCACCACCACCTCGTCCACAAACAACCAAGCCTCGTTACCCTCTCCTTGTTGCCCGGCAGGTATGATGCCATAACGTTTGGCCACTACCTTTACATAACGGGCTTTGTACGAGCTGAGCGGAAATTGCACGTCAACAACCTTGCTGTCGCCGGAAGAAATGGATTCGATGCTGCCCAACTCTTGTATCTCCTTGTCCTCGCCAGCAATGGCGACTGCGAACGACTTCGGCAAATAGACCCATTGGCCTGGGCCATTGAAGAAGCGGACGGTGACAGCATTCAGGTCGGTGACGGCGCCGAGGTCAATCAACGCCTCGAAGTCCTTGCCCTCAAAACCGAGCCATTCCGTTCCACCGTAGCGGTCCATTGGGCCTTGTACCCCATTGATGAGGCTGGTTGGGCCAGCTCCACTGTATTTTTCAGAGGGCAAGTTGGTCATGTTGATTGACTTTCCAGCAGCCTTGTGCATACGGAAGCGCTGTTCCGCACCGCTGCCCACTGGCTGGCCTTTTTCGAAGGATTGCGCCCGCAGGATGCAGTCCTTGTCAATCTTGATGGGCTTGCTGTAGAGCATGCTACTGGGCGTAACATCGTTGCCGTCGAGCGTATAGCGGATTTCGATGCCTTCGATAGTTGGCGACAGCCCAACATTGATGCCTTCGCCTGGCACCACTGTCACGTTGGTCTTTACATCGTAGGTCTTGTTGGCAGCGTTCACGCCCATTTTTTTCAGGCGCTTTTGGAGGAAGTTCAGCCTCCCCATGAAATCATCGTAGCTGCGGATGGCCTGGGGCGACCAAGCTACCTCGGCAATGGCACTGGCACGGGGGTAGGCCATGTAGGTCAGCTTCGCAAAATCGGGGATGTATTCGGTCCAGAGATTGGCCTGCACGCCGAGGATGTGCTTCTGCTGCTCTGGCGTCAGGTCGGCGGGGTCGGGGTTGTAGCCATAAACCTTGTCCAAGGGCAGGTAACCGCCGATGGCCAGCGGCTCGTTCGGGTCTTGTGACTGGTAGTAGTCGAGGTAGCAGTAGTCCGTCGGGGTCATTATCACGTCGTGGTCCTGCTTTGCTGCCGCAATGCCGCCCTCCGTGCCCCGCCAGCTCATGACGGTGGCATTTGGCGCAAGGCCGCCCTCCAATATTTCGTCCCAGCCGATGATGCTGCGGCCCTTGGCGTTCAGGAACTTCTCCATGCGCTGGATGAAATAGCTCTGAAGGCCGTGCTCGTCCTTGAGGTTGTTTTGCTTGATGAGGTTCTGGCAAAATGCGCTCTGTTCCCACATCGTCTTGGGGCATTCGTCGCCGCCGATGTGGATGTACTTGGAGGGGAAAATGTCCATTACCTCCGTCAGCACATCTTCGAGGAACTTGAAGGTGGCTTCGTTGGGGCAGAACACATTGTCATAAACACCCCATTTGGTACCCACTTCGGCGGGCTTGCCCGTGCAGCCCAGTTCGGGGTAAGCAGCGATGGCGGCGAGTGCATGGCCCGGCATCTCTATCTCAGGCACGACCGTGATGAAGCGCTCGGCGGCATACTTCACGATTTCACGGGCTTGGTCTTGGGTATAGAACCCACAATACTGCCTGCCGTCATATTTCTGCGGTGTATCGTTGTAATGGCCGACGAGGGTCTCTTTGCGGCAAGCCGCAATGGTCTGGAGCTTGGGGTATTTCTTGATTTCGAGCCTCCAGCCCTGGTCCTCGGTGAGGTGCCAGTGGAAGCGGTTCAGCTTGTGCAGCGCCATCAGGTCAATGTACCTTTTCACGTCATCAACGCTGAAAAAATGGCGGCCCACGTCGAGGTGCATGCCCCGATACCCATAGCGGGGCTGGTCGGTGATTTCCACGCAAGGGATGGACAAGGAGGCCACCTTGCCAGCTTCCATATCAATGGGCATGAGTTGGCGAAGCGTCTGGATGGCGTAGAAAGCACCCGCCCCCGTCTTTGCCTTCACGGTCACCTCATAAGGCGTCACGATGAGCGAGTAGCCCTCTTCGTGCGGGATGCTGGGGTCGAGTTGAAAGATAAAGGCGTCCTTGGCGGCCTCGCCCTCCATCGGTGCGATGGTGGTTCCAGTGGCCCTTATCAATAGGGCGGCAAGGTGGGCGGCGGCGGTTTTTAACCCCTCGTCGTTGGAGGCGAGCAGTACTTTGGTATCGCCCGTGACCTTGAACTCGCCCTGCATCTCGATGAGGCTGACGGGTTTTGGAATAACTGGGTAGCGCCCGGCATCGGCACCAGAAGCACCACCAGGGCTTGTGCCGTCATTTTTGCAGGCGATTAAAAATGTGATAAGCAAGAATGGTAAAAACAGTTTTTTCATGCTGAGAATGATTGTATGGCTTTTGATTAAATTGTTTCACACAGGTAACTCCTTAGGAACGGTTTTAAAATAAAGTAACATATTAGGCAGCGATGCGGTATGAAAGCTCCGGGATTTCAGGATGCTTTTGTATTCGTGAAAAGTCTATTTTTTCCTTGTTCGTTTTGATT
>JALHQW010000051.1:0-126 GCA_022841745.1 Saprospiraceae bacterium
GCATCCAGCATCCAGCATCCAGCATCCAGCATCCAGCATCCAGCATCCAGCATCCAGCATCCAGCATCCAGCATCCAGCATCCAGCATCCAGCATCCAGCATCCAGCATCCAGCATCCAGCATCCA
>JALHQW010000051.1:136-61067 GCA_022841745.1 Saprospiraceae bacterium
GCATCCAGCATCCAGCATCCAGCATCCAGCATCCAGCATCCAGCATCCAGCATCCAGCATCCAGCATCCAGCATCCAGCATCCAGCATCCAGCATCCAGCATCCAGCATCCAGCATCCAAAAAAAATGCCCAGCAACCTCATGTTGCCAGGCACCACACGTTTGAATACTCGATTATGGGTCGGGTTTATAGCAGCGAACCACTCCTAACTTGCAGCTCGAAACTCGCAGCTATTCCGCCTTAGTACCTAACACCTTTTTCCTCCAAACGCGTTATCTTGATTTCTGTGCGTCGGTTTTGCTCGTGCGTGGCGTCGTCGCATTCCACGCCGTTTTCGCAGTGGTTTGTCAGTTGCGTCTCGCCATAGCCCTTTGCAGTCAGGCGGCGTTTGGCGATGCCTTTCGAAATGATGTATTTCACGGCGGCATTGGCCCGCTCCTGCGATAGCCACTCGTTGTACTGGTCAGAGCCACGGGCATCGGTGTGCGAACCCAATTCGATTTCGAGGGTCGGGTATTGCTTCATCAGCGCAACAACGTGGTCGAGGTCAACGGCTGCATCCTTGCGGATGAAGAACTTGTTGTAGTCGTAGTAAACCTTCTCCAATTCGATGACCGTCCCAACTTCCAGCAAAGGGCTTTCAACTTTGGCAGGTGCGTCAGGATTAAGGTACATGGCAAAGGTCATATCGCCATCGTTGCAGTTGATTTCACCCGTTTTCCAAACCTTTTCCTGCTTGGTAAAACCTGTTTTTTGCACCAATACCTCATACTCGCAATTGCAATCAATCGGGAATTTGAAGCTGCCATCGGCGTTGGTGCTGTACTCCTCCACTTTGTTGGTGCATTTGTTCAATATCCTTACGGTAGAGCCTTGGAGTGGGGAGTCCGTCACCCGATTGCGCACTACGCCCGTGAACGCAACTGCCTTGAACTTTTCGATGGGAACAAGGTATTCTGGCACCGCCAGCATCTCGGTAGAGGTCACGAGTAGGCGCACGGGTTTGTAGCCTTCCTTGCTCACTTCGATATAGTAGTTCTCGCCCGGCACAACTGGCACTTTTATTTCACAGCTTTTGGCTATAGGGCCTTGCACGGAAAAACCCTCCGTGTAAAGCACCACGTAGTCTTGTTGGGCATTGTACATGTTTTCCACGCTCCCCCAGGCAGGGCTTTCCGCAGGCCTTATTTGAAGTTCTGCATCTGTGATGCGGACGTTGGTGCCCTTTTCAACCACGCAGACGTTTGCCAACTGGGGCCGCACACCTTGGAACTTCCAGCGATAGATGTCGTCTTGTCCCTTGCCACCGGGCCGGTTGGAGGTCAGGAACCCCTTAAACTCCGTCTTGTCGGTCGTAAAGGCAAAATCGTCGTTTGCCGAGTTGACGGGGGCGGGGAGGCGCAGCGGTTGGCTGGCTTCCATGCCAATCATGATCACGGAGTAGACGTCCAAGCCACCCATGCCCTGCCTTCCGTCGGAGGAGTAGTAGAGGGTATTGCTGACCGATACGAAAGGGAAAATCTCATCGCCAGCCGTATTGACGTTCGGGCCAAGGTTGATGGGTGTGCCCCAATTTTCGCCCTCCTTCGTCACAGCGTAGATGTCCATTCCGCCATAGCCGCCCGCCCTGTTGGAAGCGAAGTACAGGATGGTACCATCCGCATTCAGGGTGGGGTGGCAGGTCGAGAAGTTGTCGTTGTTGAAGGGCAAGGCTTGTGCATGCTCCCAGCGTCCGTCTGCCCACTCGGCAGTATAGGTTTTGAGGTCAATCACCCCGACAGTGTTTGGTCCACTGCCGTTGTTGCGGGAAAAAATCATGGTCTTGCCATCAGGGGTAAAAGTGGGTGCCCCGTCATGGTATTTTTCATTGATTTCACCACGCACCATCTCCGGCATGAAGAAGCGGCCTTCGACATCTTCTTTTGCAAAATAGAGGTCAGAGTAACGCCCCGTCACCAGGTCTTGGTCACAAACAAAGACCCGTTTGCCGCCCCTTGCCGAGGTGAACATCACTCCGTTGCTATAAGGAATGGCGCAATAGTCGAGGTATTCCGTATTGAGGTCCTTGGCATTGTCCAGCATATAGTTGCCGTTTGGCGGAACCTGCAATTTCACGTTATAGGCGCTCTGCGCTCCTGCCCAACCAACGGGCAGCAGCAGCGCAAGGATTATTTTAGATATTAATTTCATTGATTCATTGTTGCATTGCTTCATGGTTGCATTGCTTCATGGTTCTATTGCTTCATGGTTTCAGTGTTTCATTGTTAAATGAAACTGTGAAGCCATGAAACCATGAAGCCATGAAACCGTGAAGCCATTTAGAAGAACCGCAAGTGGCTCACCTCGCAAGACTTGCACTTGAAGGTGTAGCCCAGCATGATTTCCCAGCTTCCGTTGGTGACCTTTCTCAACTCCGACTGCGTGATGTCCACCGCCACGCCAAGCCTCATGCCGTTGTTGAACTCTATGCCCGACAAAGCATCGAAGGAATCGCCAAGGCGATAACTGCCGCCTACCCAGAAGATTTTCTTGAAGAGCAGGTTGATGTTTGCATCCACATCAACCGGCGCTGCTGGGTTATAGCTGACCATGATAGCGGGCATCATGTCAATGTTTCTCGTGAGCTGTGTGCTGAACCCCCCCATCAGGTAGGTGGTGCGGGCGTTGTCGGTTCGTTTGCTGCGGTCTATGTAAAGGCCGCTCTTGAGCAAGCGGGGGATTGAAAGGCCGAAATAATAGTTCTTTCCAAGGAAGTAGGCACCAGCCCCAAAATTGGAGTTGAACAAGGTCTCGTCCCCCTGCGGGATGCCCGGGTCGTCAGGGTCGGTGGGGTTGGCCAGCGACCAGCGGATGCGCAATTGCTCCAGCCTGCCCGAAATGCCAAGGCTAAGCTTGGCCGTTTCGCTCAATTTGATGCGGTAGGCATAGCTCATCTCGGCGGCGTTGGTTTTCACCTTCCCGATTTCGTCGGCGGTAATCCCAATGCCCATGCCGTTGCGCTTGGCGGCGAACGGCGTATGGGCATTCACATGCACCGTTTGTGGCGAACCTTCAATGCCCGCCCATTGGTTGCGGTAGAGCGCAAGGGCGTCAAATGCCCCTTTTGAACCCGTATAGCCGGGGTTGTAGGCCAGCTTGTTGAACGTAAAATGCGTGAACTGCACGTCACTTTGCGCCAGCGCCCCCCCTGCCAATAAGAGTAAAACCAAGGATTGGATTAGCTTTCTCATTTTATTTTTCATTGATACATTGATATATTGTTACATGGCTTCACTGTTTCATGGCTATGAAACAATGAAACAGTGAAGCCATGAAGCCATTTATCTGGTGATGGTGAAATACCCCTGCAAACACTTATCGCTCTTGCCCTTCTCCAATTGGATGAGGTAGAAATAAGTGCCCGGGGGGAGGTTGTTCCCCTTGTAGCGGCCATCCCAGTCGTTGGCATAGCCGTCCTTGTCAAAGACCAGGTCGCCCCAGCGGTTGAAGATGCGCACGTTGTTGTCCTTGTAAGACGTCTCCAGGCACGGCACCTCGAAATTGTCGTTTATGCCGTCGCTATTGGGCGTGATGATGTTCGGTGCGAAGCAATCCTGGTTCTCGTCGGTGCCGAGCACGTTGAAGCGCACGGTCGCACGGTCGCAGTCGTCAGGGCAGTCTGAGTTGCAGATTTCATAGACCATCATATCTGGGCCGAAGAAGTTCTTCCTTGGCGTGTAGGTCAACTTGCCGTTCACCAATTCCGCCTTGCCGTTGGCAGGTGCTTCAATGATTCGCAGGTCCCAAGTCTCCACGTTGCCGGGCACGTCGTTGACGACTACATCGGCATTGCTCAGGGTCTCGTTGAAATTCAGGTCATACACATCGTCTGCTGCCGCAATGCCCGTGAATACGTGCACTTGGACTGTGGGTGCCTCGAAGGTGCAACCATCAATCGTCAGCGTAGCCACGTACTCGCCAGCCTGTCCCGGCGTTGCCGAAGGCAGAATGGGGTTCGGAACGTTGGCGGTAAAGCCCTGCGGCCCGTTCCATTGGTAGGTTGCGCCATCAACATCCGACACTTCAAGTTGCACGAGGTCGCCTCGGCAAGCAGGCGTGCTGATGTCCGTGGACGACGAGGTCAGCAGTGTTGGGGACGCTGTCAGCGTAACCATTTCAAGGTTGGAAGGTGGCGTGGCACAGTCGCCGTTCGTGGCGATGACCGAGTAGATGCCCACGTTGGCCGTTGAAGCGTTGCCGATGAAATAGGTCGGTTCAACCGTCGTGGCCAGCAAGACAGGGCCGTTGCCTGCATCGAAGTACCACTGATACTGCATGTCGGCATTCGGTGCTGAGGAACTGTTCAACGTCAGTTGCTGGCCTTCGCAAAGCTGGCTGTCGTTGGCGTTCAATTGCATGGCCGTGCCGCTAATATTGGTAATAAGCACCAATTCGGTGTTCGATGGCTGCGTCGTGCAATTGCCAGCGGCAACTACTACTGAGTAAGTGCCCGCATCGTCCATCGTCACATCGCCCACAAACCAGGTAGGCACATCGGAGGTGCCGAGCAATACCTGGCCATTGCCGTTGTCGAAGTACCATTGGTAAGAGGCACCGGCATTTGGCCAAGCCGAGCTGTTCAGCGTCAGCGTCTCGCCCATGCAAAGCTGGTTAGAGGTGGTCGTCAACGTCGGGGGTGTCCCGTTCAGGGTATTGGTCACCTCTACGGCCGCTGCGTTCGATGGCTGTGTCGTACAGTTGCCAGCGGCAACCACTACGGTATAGGTGCCCTCGTTGCCGTTGGCAATGTTTGGCACAAAGAACGTTGGCAAGTTGGTGGTGCCGAGCAATGTATTGATGACGCTGTTGTTGAAATACCATTGGTACTGCACGTTGGTGCCCGGGTAAATCGAACTGTTCAGCGTCAGCGTTTCGCCCTCGCAGATTTGGGCAGTAGAAGCCGTGAGCGTCGGTGCGCCACTGAGCGCATTCGTTATGCTGATGTCCTGTGCGTTGGACGGCTGCGTGGAGCAGTTGCCGACCGAGGCTGTCACGGTGTAAATCCCCACATCGTTGGCATCGAAATTATTCACAAAGAACGTTGGGTTGTTTGTGGTGCCGAGCAATACGTTGGTAGTGCCGTTGTTGAAGTACCAGTTGTAGCTGGCGTTGTTGCTTGGGAAGAAGCTGCTGTTCAATTCAAGCGTCTCTCCTTGGCAGAGCAAATCGTTCACTACCGTCAGCGATGGTGCCGGGCCAATGTTCGTGGTCACGGTAACGTTCTGGGTGTTGGAGCCAGCCGATAGGCAGTTTCCATTGCCCGTTACCACGGAATAATTACCAGTGTTGGCGGCGGTCAGGTTTGACAACTGCAGACTCGGCACCGACGTAGTGCTTATAAGGTTGCCATTGAAGTACCACTGGTACTGCACGTTGTTGCCGGACAACTGGGTGGTACTGAGTGTGAGCGACTCGCCCTGGCAAAGCACGTTGCCAGAGACGCTGAGGCTTGGGGCCGTGCCCGCCTGATTGAGCACTATCACCTGCTGGCTACTCGAAGGTTGCGAGGTACAGCCCGAAACGAAGGCCTGCACGGTATAAGTGCCACTGTTCAGCGTCGTTGTATTGTTGATGTTGAAAATGGGTGTCTGCGTCGTGCCGAGTGATACAGCGTTGCTTGACCCACTTGGGCTGTAGAACCACTCATAAGTTGCACCGCTGATGGTCGTGCTGGTCAATTGTAGTGTTTCCCCTTCGCAAAGGTTGTTCGCACTGGCGCTGATGCTCGGTGTTTGCGCCAGCACGTTCGTTACCGTCACTTGCTGCGGATTGGACTGCGGGGAGGTGCAGCCGTCAATCATCACGGCCACGCTGTACCCGCCGCTGTTGGCCAACGTTGCATTGGGCACACTGAAGGTCGGCGTACTGGACGTTCCTATCGAACTGCTATTGAAAAACCACCTGTACTGTGCCCCGGTGCCAGCAGAGGGCGTGTTGAGAATAATGGTCTGTGTTTGGCAAATTGTCCCATTTGCCACGGAGATGGTAGGAACTTGTGTCGCAGCGGTGCTAACGGCAACGTTGATCAGGCCAGAGGTCTGCGTGGCGCAGCCCGAGGTGCTGGCCGAAACGAAATAGTTGCCATCGTAGGCGCTGCTCACGTTGTTGATGATGAACGTGGGCGTCGTCGTACTGCCTAAATTGATGGTGGTACTGCCATTGTCGAAGTACCATTCGTAGCTCACGTTGGTGCCCGGATAGGCCGTTGCATTGAGCTGCAACTGCGAAGCAGCACAGGGTGTATTGTCGTTGGCCGTAATAATAGGTAACTGGTTGATAGATGGGCTGACCGTTACCGATTGTACGTTCGATGGTGGTGAAGTACAGCCGCCCACCTGCGCCACTACAGAATAGTTGCCCGTGTTGCTTGGTGCAACATCGAAAATGGTGAGTGCCGGAACGGTCGTCGTTCCAAGCGGTGTAACGGTCGTACCATTCGTCAGGAACCACTGGTAAGTAGCGCCATTCTGAATACCAGATGCACCGAGTCCCAAAATCCCGCCTTGGCAAATTAAGCTACTCGAAACGGTCAGCGTCGGAGTGGTGTTTTGCACGTTGACCACATTTAGCGCCACAGAAGGCGATATTGCTGACTCGCAACTTCCCCTCCTCACTTGAACCGAATAATTGCCGTTGTTGGACTGGGTCACGTTGTCGAGTTGGAAGGTCGGGACTGTTGTCGTTGCAATTAGCGTATTGCCAAAATACCAGCGGTATTCTACGTTCGGGCCGCTTTGCGCAGCAGTAGTAAGACTCACATCCTCGTCGTTGCAAGGCTGCAAGTCGCTTAGGGTAATGGCTGGCGTTGTTGGGATAGTGGTTACGGTAACGGCGACTGATGCGGGCTGCGAAGGACAGCCCCTGTCGGTGAAAACCGTGAGCACGTAGTTGCCACTCATGGCGTTGGTCAAGTTTCCAAGCGCCACAGGGAACGGGCCTTGAGCTGGTGCGGAACCTTGGAAGTTAAATCCGTTTGGGCCGGTCCAGGTATAGGTCACGCCACCTTGCAATGGGGTTGGGTTGTTGGCCGTAAGGCTAACAGGCTCCCCTTCACAAACCGTTGCGGGTGAACTGAGGTTGCTGATGGTCGCTACTGGTGTACTTGGATTGCAGTCGTAATCCCTCCAATCAGGTATGCCGTCGTTGTCCGAATCAGGGCATGGGTTGCCCGCAGGGCATTCATTTTCATCAGCAAGGCCGTCACCATCCGTGTCGAGGTCGTCCACATCAGGAATGCCATCGCCGTCCGTGTCGGTACAAGGCATGGAGGTTTCGCACTCATAGGAGTCATCAATGCCGTCGTTGTCCCGGTCGAAATCCCGAAAGTCGGGGATACCATCCGCATCCCCATCCGTGCAAGGCCCATCCACAGGGCACTCGTCCTTGTCGGGGATTCCGTCGTTGTCGGAGTCGAGGTCACGGAAATCAGGCTCACCCTGGCCGTCCGTATTAGGTGGCGTTGAAGTCGGCGTCAAGTTCGGCGCATTGGCTTGGCCATTGGCATTCACAGTCGGGTTGCCCGTGCCGAGTATGCCATCGTGGTCAGGGTCGGGCTTGCTTGCCTCTGTAACGTCCCAAATGCCATCGCCGTCCGTATCAAGGTCACGGTAGTCGGGCAGTTGGTCGTTGTCAGTATTGAGTGGGAAAGATGTGGTGTTAAGGATAGCCCCTGTTGGGTCTATCGTTGCCCGCCCATCTGCATCTACCGTTGGTGTACCGAATCCAATGATGCCATCGTTATCGCCGTCTGGCCTAGTTGCTTCCGCAACGTCGTTAAGGCCGTCATTGTCGGAATCGAGGTCACGGTAGTCACGCACCCCATCGCCGTCCGTATCAGCTGGCAAGGAGGTCGGGATATTGTTGCCGGAAGTCGGAATACCCTTGCCGTTAACGGTCGGTGAGCCTGTGCCTGGCATGCCGTTGTTGTCGGGGTCTGAGCCATCTGCCTCTGCTACATCGTTGATGCCGTCGTTGTCGGTGTCGAGGTCGAGGTAGTCGGGGCGGGAGTCACCGTCCTTATTGGAAGGAGCAGAGGTTGTGCTGAGCGACTGGCCATTTGCACCAGCAATGGCTTTGCCGTTGGTGTCCACCACGGGGGTGCCCGTTCCGATGATGGCATTGTTGTCGCCATCGGGGTTGCCGCCTTCTTCCACGTCGTGGATGAGGTCGTTGTCAGAATCAAGGTCGTGCCAGTTGCGGATGCCGTCCCCGTCACGGTCGGGTGGGAGCGGGATGGGCTGGCCCGTTACGGCTGGGTCAATCACGTTCGCAAGACCATTGCCGTTGACGATAGCTGGGTTGGCTGGGCTGCCAAAGCGACCATTGTTATCAGCATCGCTATTGCCATAGCCTGCTTCCGCAATGTCGTTGATGCCGTCGTTGTCGGAGTCGAGGTCGTCGTGGTCGGGTACGCCATCGTTGTCCCAATCAAAGCGGGCATAGGTTTCCACTGCATTGGGGTCGTTGGGGTTGGAAGCAATGGCGCTGTAGAGGCCGTTCAAGCCGAAGGCTGATGGCTGGCCATCAATCACGCCGTCCCCGTTGAGGTCTGGCTGGTTGTGCCCTGCCTCAAACAGGTCGGTGATGCCGTCGTTGTCGGAGTCGAGGTCGAGGTGGTCGGGCACCCTGTCGCCGTCAGTGTCGTAGACGGGGTTGAGGTTGTCGCAAATGCCATCTGCATTTGCATCGGAGCAGTTGTTTGGAATGGCCGGATCGTTTGAGTCACGGTAGTTTTGGATGCCATCAGCATCGGCATCGCCGCTGGGGTCAAGGGCACCGGGCAGGCAGTTGAAACCGCCCTGCGGGTTGCAGAACTCTTTGCGGTCGGGTACGCCGTCGTTGTCATCGTCTATGTCCACATTGTCAGTAACACCGTCGCCATCCAAATCTGGGATGGGAGGGATCAGGCAATTGGGCACAACATCTATCACGAAACTGCCGAAGGCTGCACCAGCATATTGGACGAAAGTCCAATAGTCCAATATCTTGTTGTCCCCAAAATTCTGTTGATAGACAAAAGGCACGTTGGTAGGTGTAGCTTGTCCGTTCGGGTTGTTGCCACTGACGGGGCCGTCCACAAGGGTATGGTCGTAAAAAAACTTGTCGAAGGATGAAGCCTGCACATTGCTGAGCAGCTTAATGTGAACGCCACCCACATTGTTCTCAATATCAGAGAGCAGGATGTGGGTCTCGCCGTCACGTAGTTCCAGCTTGTATCCGAAAGTAAAGCTGAAGTTGGCGGAAAGCGGGATGCCGAGGCCATCTTTTCCATCCCAGTAGATGGAATTTGGGCCTGGGTTAACATCCTTGGAAATGGTAAGGTCCACCAAGTCCGCAAAATCCCCATCGTTGTTCAGGTCGAAGGAAAGGAATGCGATACCACTTTGCGAGGATGTAAAGTCAATGGTAGCACCGTTGCCTGCTTGGAACGTTCCTGGAATGCATGGGTTGTCGTTGTTGTCGAAGGCGCTGACCCCTATATTTTCAAGTACCGGCTGTGTTGCCGGAGGGAGGTTGAAAAGCCAGGTAGTATGGGTGTTGGCCCTGAAAATATCAGTGACCAAGGCCGTCGAAGGCATGGTCGGGTCTGGTTCGTTAAAGAAAATCTTGTTGTTGATGAGGTTGGCTGGTAGGTAATCCTCTGCCTGCGGCTCATAGTAATAGAACTCGCCAAGAACCCAAGAGAGTGGGTCGGCAGAGCGGGTCACGTCGTCCCGCTTGAGCGATTTATAGGTTGGCTCGCCAGCCGAATCCACCATGCCCCTCGAAACGGAGGTGATGGGGAAGCGGTAGGGATCCGTTTCCATGAACTTTACCTGGTACAAAAAGCCGCCTTTCGTCAGCACGAAGAACTCAGGGGAGGTCATGGAGCCGTTCTGGCTAATAACCGACACGTATTCGTTGGAATAGACCCGCCCTGTTTTCATCGAACCACCAGCATTGGCTGCGCCACCTGACGACACGGTGATGTCCCACGCCGTGATGACGGTGGGTGTCATGGGCTGGTGTGCTGCCCTGTTCCAAGGTTGGCTGTTCAGGACGTTGGCGAAGTTGGACGCTTGATAGACTGGAAAGGCGATTTCCACGGTCCAGATGCCATTTTGTCCACTGCCAACCGTCACGGTGCCTGGGGTATAGCCACTGGCACCACCGATGGGGCCGCTGGCCTCCTGCACGTTGTCGTATATGATGGCTGTGTTGCCCCCTCCCGTGCCATCGAAAGTGGCAGCCAAAGTCCCGTCAGGACGAAAAATTTTTATGAAGCCGTTGGCAATGCCCACGTGGCTCGCCCCAACGTTAATGGTCTCGCCAACATTGGCATAGACCTTCAGCTGTTGCTCGTTTCGGTTATCGAGAAAAAGGCGATAACCTCCGTAGTTGGCGAAATCCTTCGAGCCTTCTGCCCAAAGCCCGTTGCCCAGCAACAACAGCAAAGCCAAGGTGAGCATTTGCAGCGCCTTGGCCCTATTGTTCATGAGATAATCAAACATGTGTTTCATATTGAACTCGGTTAAATGATAACAAAGAAATCCCAATCGCCGATGGCCCATACCCTGCCATTTGCGTTATGATAGATTGTTAATTCTGCTAATTTTTCAGTAAGGAAAGCCCTTCCCGTTGGGCCATTTGGTCAGTTTCTACCAGGCAAGAATGCGAATGGTGGATGGCCAATAGCAAATAATTTTATGTGTGAAAAATGAGCAACCGAGTCAAGGCAGATGCAGTTTTCTCATAATAAACAGTTTCCGCAAGTGCGGTAAACGGTTGCTGTGTTGTGTAGGACGAAGGCAAAAACACTGTCAATAGCCAAAAACCATTAGCAAACCAGTGAACATTTTTTATTATACAAAAATCTATGCCAATATTTCTAATATGACTTGTTTTCTTTGGAATTTCTTGTACGTGCTTTTTTTGTTGAATTTCCGCTGGAACGGCACGACAGTACTTTGAACATGGGTATTACCTTTGCCAAAAATCACCATCATCACTACCATGAAAGACCTCACCCGCTGCCCTTGGTGCCAGGGCCATGAAATCTACCTCAGGTACCACGACGAAGAATGGGGCACACCCTGCCACGACGACCAGCAGCTTTTCGAGATGCTCTGCCTTGAAGGTGCCCAGGCCGGGCTAAGCTGGCTCACTATCCTGAACAAGCGGGAAACTTACCGTCTCGCCTTCGATCAATTCGATGCGGTGAAGATATCCAACTACGATGAAGCAAAGCGAGCCGCCTTGATGAACGATGCAGGCATCGTTCGCAACCGCCTGAAAATCAACGGGTTCATAGAAAATGCAAAAGCCTATTTGAGGGTCAGGGAGGAGTTTGGCAGCTTCGACCGCTATATCTGGCAGTTCGTCGGTGGGCAGCCCATCGTCAACCATTGGGAGCGGCTGGGCGAGGTGCCCACCTCCACGCCGCAGAGCGATGCCATGTCCAAGGATTTGAAAAAACGGGGCTTCAAGTTCGTAGGCAGCACCATCTGCTATGCCTTCATGCAGGCGACGGGGATGGTGGATGATCATTTGGTGGGGTGTTGGAAGCGGAGGCGTTGAACAGCTTTCCGAAAGTTCCAAAACTTTCGGAAAGCTGTTCAAACAACAAACAACAATTCATTCTTCACCCCTTTCCAACTACCAACGGTAGCGCCCTCGCCCTCCTCCCCGCCGCCTGTATCCACACCACATACCAACCCTCCTGCATCCCAGAAAGGTCAATGCGTACAGGCTCCAGCGAGGCAGACTGCACCTCCATTTCCTTCACCAACCGCCCAGCCCGGTCAACCAGCAGCAGGCGCACGATGCGGCCTTCCACCGAGCGCAGGTTCACGTCCACGTAGTCGCCAGCGGGGTTCGGGAAGAGCTTGAACTCGTCGAGGTCGTCCCAGAATTCGAGCATCTGCACATTGGAGAAGGCTACCGAGCCATTCTCTCGTAGCTGCACGATGCGGTAGAAATTCCAGCCAGAAAGCGGACGCAGGTCGGTATGGTCGTAATTGGCAAAATTATCCGACCACGCTTGGTTTTCCTGCTCCGCAATGGGTGACCAGACAAAACCATCCGCCGAGCGTTCCACCCCGTAGCGGACTGCGTGTTCGCCACTGTTTGTGCTCCAACTCAGCCTAGCGTTAGGCCCGTCTTGCTTCGCAAAAAGCCGGAACACCTCGCCCGGCGCACCGACGACTGGGTTCGGCGGCGGATTCAGCGTCCAAAGCGCCTCGTCGTCCTCTACAGGTGTACCCGATGTGTTGTTTCCGGGACTGCTGTCCACATCGGCGGGGCTGGCCGTCTTCACCTGCACGAAATAGGGCAAAGCCGTCGTATTTTGTAAGCAAAACAGCTTTATCGTCATGGTTTTGGTCGTTCCAGCCGCTAAACTTCCCACATTCCACTCCTGAATGCCGAGGTCGTAGCTCGTTCCGGCTGCTGGCGTGTTCGCAGTGTGGGCTAAACCTTGCGGAATTGGAACGGAGAGTTTCACCCCGCTGGCCGCTGCCGTCCCGTTGTTTGCGACAGCGATGGTAAACGTTACATCGTTCCAAATCAACAAGTTAGGGCTGTTGGCCGTCAAGGTCACTTCAAGGTCGGGAGCGCTGCCGCCGGGCGCTGTCACCCCGAAACTGCGGGTCACGTCCGCTGCGGGATTGTACTGCGCATTGCCCGCTTGGCTGGCCCGAATGCTCACCGTGCCCGTTGCACCCGTCAAAGTGACCGTATTTCCGCTTAAAGTCGCCGGGCCGCTTATCAAAGTGAACGTCACTTGCAAGCCGCTCGAAGCCGTGGCTGAAATGGTAAATGGTGCAGCCGTCGTCACTTTGTTCGAGATGGCAGGGAAGGTAATTGTCTGGTTTTGCAAGCCAGGCGCACTTACCGTAAAGCTCCTTTCCACCGGCGTCGCAGCGTTCCAGCTTGCGTTCCCCGCTTGGCTTGCCCGAACCGTCACCGTGCCAGTCGTGCCGCCGAGGCTGATGGTGTTCCCACCAATCGTCGCTGGGCCACTCACGATGCTGAAGCTCACAGGCAGCCCGCTTGTTGCGCTAGCGGAAATAGTAAACGGCGCATCCGTTGTCACCTTATTCGGCATGGCATTGAACGTAATCGTCTGGTTCTGAGGGCCAGCGCCGGGTGCGCCTGCCGTCTTGGCGGCCTCGTCGTCCTCGTTGGGCGTGGGCGAGGTGCCGTTGTTTGGCGTCGAGTCGTTATCGGTCGGGCTGGCGGCGCTCACTTGGGCGTAGGCCGTCAGCGGTGCATTTTGCAGCACGAAGAAGGTGCAGGTGATGGTGGCCGTTTCCCCAGCGTTCATCGTGCCCACTGTCCATATTTGGTCGGTGAAAAGGCCGAAACTGCCCTTCGACACCGTCACCTCGCTGCCGCCCGTATAGACGACACTGGCGGGTTTGGGGAAATGCACCTTCACACCCGTCGCCTGTGCCGTGCCCGCATTGGTGAGGGTGGCGGTGAAGCTGATATTGGCCCATTGCGTCACGTTCTGCGCCGAGGAGGTCATGGACAGTTCAAGGTCAACGCCGCTGCCACCGCCGGGTAGGCTGACGGTGAAACTGCGGTCAACATTCGGGGCAGGATTGTAGCTGCTGTTGCCGGGTTGCGAAGCACGAACCGTCACCGTGCCGGGCTGCCCCGTGAGCGTGACGGTAGTGCCGCTGAGTGTCGCTGGGCCGCTGACCAAGGTGAAAGTAACTGGCAAGCCGCTCGAAGCTGTGGCCGAGATGTTGAACGGCAAATCGGTGGTCAGCTTATTGGAAATATTGTTGAACAAAATGGTCTGGCTTTGTAGCCCCGGCTGCCCCACCGTGAAGCTGCGCTCAACGGGCGAAGCCGCATTCCAACTGCTGTTGCCGCTTTGCGAAGCACGGATAACCACCGTGCCTGTCGTGCCGCCAAGCGTGACCGTATTGCCGCTGACCGTGGCAGGGCCGCTCACCACCGAGTAGCTCACGGGTAGGCCGCTCGATGCCGTGGCCGAGAGGGTGAACGGCGCATCTGTTGTCACTTTGTTCGAGATGGTCGGGAAGGTAATCGTCTGGTTTTGAGGGCCTTGGCCAGCACCGAGCGCTACTTTGGCCACTTCATCGTCCTCGTTGGCGACCCCGGGCGAGCCATTGGCGGGGGTGCTGTCAGGGTCGGTTTGGTCGCAGGCGCTCACCTCGGCCCAGCCCGTGAACGGCGGAGCGGCAAGCAAGTACCAGCCCACCGTCAGCGAAGCGGAGGCGCCCCCGGCGAGGTTGCCCACATACCAGACTTTGGTGCCAAAATGGTCGAAAAGCCCCTGTGTCACCGTCCACTCTTGGCCACCGACATAAACCGTGTTGGCGGGCAGTGGCGCAAAAACCCGCACATTGGTGGCTGTGGTTGTGCTGTTGTTGGTGACGGTGAAGGTGTAGAAAATCGAATTGTAAATGGTCGCATTGGCGGGGCTATGGCTGGCAGTTAGCGAAAGGTCAACGCTGCCGCCGCCACCCGCTTGGGTCACGGTGAAGCTGCGCTCAACGGGCGTAGCCGCACTCCAGCTCGCATTGCCGCTTTGCGAAGCACGAACCACTACCGTACCTGTTTGCCCCGACAAGGTGATGGTGCTCCCACTGACCGTGGCTGGCCCGCTCACAATGCTGAAGCTGACGGGTAGCCCGCTCGTTGCGGTAGCGGAAATAGTAAACGCCGGGTCATTCGTCAGCTTGTTCGGAATGGTGGGGAAGGTGATGGTCTGCGATTGCGGAGCAGCCGAAAAAGGCATGAGCCGCATACCTGGGATGGGTCGCTCCAAGGTGCCGCCCGGCAATTGCCAACCCACGGCGAGGTTGTCGCTGCCTGTGCCTTCCTTCATCAGCGCTTCAATATAATATTGTTGACCTGCGGTCAAGGTGATGAGGGCCGACTGTTGCGAAGGGAATTTCGTCCACTCCTGCGGGTTCGTCCAATCCGCCACGCTGGCGATGAGCGCCTTGTTGGTCGGGCTGCTGTTGGTCGAGAGCCAGAGCTGCCCGTTGTCGTCGCTGGCAATCCAGAAGCGGTACTGCCCCGTTACGGGCGGGCAGACGTAGCCCCGCACCCGCACGCCGTAGTTGTCGAAGGCGTTGGAAGTGATTTCAAATAGGTTCAGCGTACCCGTGGCATTGGGCGCGTTGCCGACGGGTATCTGTGAAACGGCGTTGCCAGTCACACCCGTCCATCTTTCAAAACTGATGGTTCCCGTACCGCTGCAATTGCTTGGCGGGGTCACGTTTACCCAAAAACTGCGCTCCACATTCACCGCTGGGCCGACCGTTCCATTCCCCGGTTGCGTGGCAGCAATGGTCACTTTGCCGGGCACGCCAAGCAAGGTGACCTGGTTGCCCAAGACCTGTGCAGGGCCTTCGGTTACGTAGAAAATGATGGGCAAACCGCTTGACGATGAAGCAGTTAGGTTAAATGGCGCTTCGCCCACGAGTTTATCCGAAATGGTGGAAAAACTGAGGGTTTGGCTCGTTCCGGCGCAAGCCGGGAAGATGTCTTTTTGATAGGTGTCGCTGGCCCCGGTGGGGTCGCTCACTTTCAGTTTTACCCGGTACCAATAGCTGGCATTGTAGCATTCGACGGGCGTGAGGTTGACGGTAGCCGTGGCCGTGGTGAACGACTGCACGGGGTGGCTATGCTCGTTGTGGTAGAGCAGCACCTCCCAGTTATAGCTCAATTGCCCCGCCGAATGGTTGGCGTCCGACACGGTGGCACTTAGGCTGACGGGCGTGGTGACGGCAGGGTTGAAGGTATTGATTGCGTCAACGCTGGTGGCCGTGATGTCGGGCGCAGCATTGTTGATGCTGACATTGACGGTGGCCGTGGCATTCAGGCTGGTGTTGTCGGTGACAGTGAGGGTCACGTTGTAACCCGTAGCGGCGCTGCCGGTGCTGTAGGTCTTGACGGGGTTTGGTTCAGTGCTGGTGGTGCCATCGCCGAAGTTCCAGAGGTAAGCGAGCGTGCCGCCATCCTGGTCGTAGGTATTGAAGCTGGAGAACTGGACGGTCAGGGGCGAAGTCCCCGTGTTTGGCGAAGCCGATGCAAAGGCCACGGGTGCCCGGTTGGTGGTGCCCGTGAAGCTGACCCGCCGTATCTGGTCGGGGTAGCGCACGTACCAGATGCCTCCCTGCGTCGGGTGGGTGGTGACGAAGACGCAAGCGCCCGCCACGTCCACGAAATTGCGCACTTCCAATGGGTTGTAATTGGCATCAAAGCGGAAGTTCTTTATCCAGCCGCCGCCGTAGTCGGCGTGGAAATAGGTGTCGTGCCAAATTGATGGGAACTCGTGGCCGTGGTACCAGACGCCGCCCGTACTGGCATTGCCCGTGAACGAAGTACCGGGCAGGGTGGCCGAACCGACGTTGACGATGGAGCCGTTGACCAAACCTCTTGCTGTGCCAGTTCGCCAATCCACTCGTGGGCGGTCGTGCGTGGCGGGGGTGTAGGTGGCGTTGTTGTAGCCGGGCTGGTGGGTCATGCCCTCGTATTTGGGCCAGCCGAAGTTCATGCCGGGGGCGTTCACCACGCTCATTTCCTCCCGGGTGCCCCAGCCTACGTCGCCAAAAATGAACACGCCTGGATTGCCGTCGGCGGGATTGTGGCTGCCCGTCTCCGGCACATGGCAGAAGCGGTAGGGGTTGCGCACGCCCCTTGCCCAGGTGCGGCTGGCTACGGACTTGGGTTGCGAAGCATTCCAATACGGGTTGCTGGGGTAGCCATCGCCCGTTTGGGGGTTGAGGCGCAGGATTTTACCAGAATAGGAGGTGAGTATCTGGCAGCGGTATGCCCCAATATTATGCGAGGAGGGCATGATGCCGTCGGCAAGGGCTTGGGCGTAGTAGGTTTCGGGGTCGTTGCCTTGGTCAACGGCGTTGTAGCTGGCGCCGTCGCCCATGGTGGCGAGCAGGGAGCCGTCTTGGCCGAAGGCCAACCCGCCCGTGCCGTGGCTCTCGTGCAGGATGGGCGGGCCATCGCTTGGCGTTGCCCCTACGAGGATGGTGCGGCTGCCGGGCACGATGCTGGCGTAGGTGCTGATGTCCACTTGGTAGCGGGTGATGCGCCCGATGGTAGCGTTGAAATACTCGTTGGTAGTGGCACTGTACTGCGTCGTTCCGAACTTGAGCAGGTGGTGGCGGTCCACGACGTATTGCAGGTAGATGAAGCCATTGGTGGTGAAATTGGGGTCGAGGGCGAATCCGAGCAGGCCGAAGTCCCGCCAAGCGCCCACCTCGTCGGAGATGTCGAGGAGGGCGGGGGACTGCTTCACGCCGTTCACCGCGACCCAGACCTTGCCGACAGTCTCCCAGACGTACATGCGCCCGTTGTTGTCCCAGGTGAAGCCAGCCACTTGGTCCCAGCCGCCGAGGTAGAGGTTGTCGGAGAAGCCAGCGGGCTGGGCACGGAGGTTGTTTTTTGCGAAGAAAAGCAGGATGCCGATGAAGATGAGGAGGAGCGGCCAATAGGTGCCACGGGTGCTTACGGTTGCGTTGCGGTTCATAGATTTTGGATTTTACAGTGCTTGTTCGAATACAGTATTAGCGTGGCGTGTGCCAACGGTACGGGGGGAGTCCGGTCTAATTTGAAAGGGATGTGGGTGAGGGATGTGAAAACCAGTACGTCAAAGGTAGTTTTTATTCTGAAATTGCGCTTACTTGGTTTAGGCGTAGGGCGTCAATCTATGCTAATATATTGCGCATTGCATAGCATAGCATAGGGCGTCACCCTATGCTAACATATTGCGCATTGCATTGCATAGCATAGGGCGTCACCCTATGCTAACATATTGCGCATTGCATTGCATAGCATAGGGCGTCACCCTATGCTAACATATTGCGCCCTTTCAGGGCTACGATGTGGGGGCATCAACCTCACAGCCCTGAAAGGGCGCAATATGTTAGCGTGGGGTGCCGCCCCACGGAAAGTGGGGTGCCGCCCCACGGAAAGTCGCCCCACGGAACAAAAAATAACCGCCCCACATCATAATTTCACAGCAACATTATATTTTTGGCGGGAACAAAAAACAGACCATGGGACAATCACTCGTCAAAAACTACGTACACCTGGTGTTCAGCACCAAGCACCGACAGCCATTTATTGTGCCGGCCATTGAAGACGAATTGCATGCCTATATGGGTGGCATATGCAGGGATATGGAATGCCCACCCATCAAAATCGGGGGATATATTGACCATGTCCATATCCTGTGCATGCTCTCCAAAAAATTGGCTTTGATGAAATTATTGGAGGAGATAAAAACCAATTCATCGCTTTGGATAAAGACGAAAGGGGAGGCTTACGTCAATTTCTACTGGCAAAATGGCTACGGTGCGTTTTCTGTGAACCCATCGGAGGTGAATATAGTGATTGACTACATCGCCCGGCAACATGAGCACCATCGCAAAAAGACGTTCCAAGAAGAGTATCGGGCATTTTTGAAAAAATATGAGGTGGAATACGATGAACGGTATGTTTGGGATTGAATATGGATAGGATGACAGTGGCTCCTCCTAAAAGTCCAGTATCCCCGGCACAGTATTGCTCAGCAAGGTGACAGGAGGCCTATAAGCACAGGTATTGACAAAAAAAGGAGGCAACCCACCCCGGGCTGCCTCCCCAACAAAATCAACTAAAGTATATCATCGGCTTAGGCCACGAACACATCCCTTGCAGGGGTGTGCGCACTGGCGTGCTTGGGTAGCGTCACCACCAGCACCCCATCGGTGTAGCTGGCCGTGATGCCATCCGCATCAATCTTCTCGTTGAGCTGGAACTGCCGTTCGAAGGCCACGGTGCGGAACTCCCGGCGGGTCCAGTTTTGCGCAGCGGCGAGGTCGCTCTCCTCCTGCTTGCGGCTGGAGATGGTGAGCACGTCGCCTGCTACGCTGAGCTGAAAATCGGACTTATTGCGGCCCGGTGCGGCGAGGTGCAGCAGGTAGCGGTCTTCCAGTTCCTCGATATTGACCGGGGGCTGGAACCAAGCGCCCCGCATCCAGGGGTTGCCTTGTCCGAAGCGGCCAGCGTGGCCGCCCATTCCCTTAGCGGAATGGCCGTAGCCGCCGCCCATTCCATGATGATTTGAATAACACATGATTTAAAGATGTTTGGTGGGCAGTGAATACCGGGTTTCAGGTTTAGGGTTTCAGGTTTCACACAGGGGCTACCCTGAAACCTGAAACCAAGAACCTAAAAACCCAAGTGTTACTGTCCCTGGTGATTGATTTAGATTACTTCAATGATTCGGCCCTGTGGCATCCAGTCGAAGGTTGGTTCGCTGCGCCGACCGTCAATCGGTACGGGCTGGCGCTGGCGCATGGCCGCTACGTGCATCGGGCCGTAGTGGTGGCGTGAGCGTATGGCCTTGAAGGCCATCGCCCCCATGCCCAGCACGGCTGCGCCGAACAGGACGATGAACAGGGCTTTCAGGAAGAAAAACAAGAGTACCAGGCCCACGAGTGGGCCGACGAAAAACGGGAAACGTCGCATGATTTTGATGTTTAAAAGATGTGAAAAACCGGGTGATTTATCGGCGGCTTTTTTGGTTTGATTTGCCGCACATATAGGAAGACGAACCAGGTTTATTTTTACTTTAAGTAGATTGATTTATTTTCAAAAATTTTATTGGTTTAACAAGAAGTATGGATTGGAGTCTTCGTAAATGATTGATAATCAGTCTTTATTGAGAGAATGGCAGGAGTATCGGTTGTAGCAGTCTCCTTGCGAGAGGGCGGGTTATCAAACCCGCCTGTTCCGGAATAGGCGGGTTTGATGACCCGCCCTCTCGCATAGCTATCGGGACGGTTCAAGGGTCTGCTTGAACGGGTGGGGACTGGGTTCCAATCCCTATTTTTTGCAGCGATCACGCCAAGCAGCCTTGAACTGGGTGCGCTCCTCTTCGTTCATGTTGCGCCATTTCTCCCGAAAATGGGCAGACGGCCCACGACCAGGGCCTCCCCCTTTGAAGCCTCCAAAAAGAATCTTTGAGAGGATTAGCAATCCCACTGCCTGCCAATAGGTCAGGGCCGAAACGCCCGAAACCACATCTGGCAATATGGCATTCCAAAGCGACATGACCACCCAGCCAAAGAGCAGCACGGCGGCCACTAGGAGGAAGGGGATGAAGATGAATTTTTTGCGACGAGGCATAAACATGGCTTCAATAATTTATGAGTTCTTGGTAAAAGGTTTCGAGGCGGCGGCGCAAGTGCAGCACGGCATAGCGTTTTCGGGAAATCAGGGTTTTGATGTTCTCGCCGGTACGGTCGGCGATTTGCTGGAAAGTTTGGTCTTCCAATTCGTTCCAGACGAAGACGTTGCGCTGGTTTTCGGGCAGTTCCTCCAGTGCGGCGAACAGCGTTTCCCAAAAAAGCTGGCGCAGGTACTCGTCTTCTGGCGTGGCGAAGTCGGCGAGCAGTAGGTCGCTGAACTGGGTTTCACCGTCCTCGTTCTCGTAAGCGAGGTCTTCGAGGCGGTCGGGCAGGCGCTTGCGGGAGCGGTCGGTGAGCTTGTTCCGGGTGACCCGGAAGAGCCAAGCCCCGATGTTTTCCACCGACTCCAGGTCCACGAGTTGGCTGAGTTGGAACCATACGTCCTGCAGCACGTCCTCGGCATCGGCATCGCTGCCCACCCGCTGCCGGATGAAGCCGAAGAGCCGCTTGCCGTAGCTGCGCACCGTCTGCACGATATTCTGCCGTTCTGCCATGGTGGTTGTTTCGGTCACGAAGATGCTGTTTTTGAGGATGGCAGACGAACGGGGCGGGTTTTTACTTTAAGTTTTTCAAGAAAATAATCCGATGTCAAATGGCTGCAATAAAAAATGCCGGACAAAACCCTTTGCCCGGCAACTTCAACTATAAATTCGAAGATAAGTACCAACCTAAGCCGCTGCTTCCTCATGCACCCCGTTCGTAGCCGCCGCCTTGTCCAACAGCCCCGACACCGCATCGGCCAGCGAGGTGGCGGGAATGTGCGGCGGGGCCTGCGCCGTGCGCTCCGCTGGCTGGGGGGCGTGTGGTCGCAGGTTCAAATCCTGTCACCCCGACACTGATTATCAAGGAGTTACGCATTAGCGTAGCTCCTTTTTTTTAAAAAAGTAAGTAAAAAGTAAGCAGCGGCGGCTAGGCAAGAAAAAAGTAAGCGCAGCCATTTTTTTGTCAAAAAATCGCCTTTCAACCATTCCAAGTAGACAAGCTCCTTTCATTTTTTTTCCTGACACAAAAGCCTGATTTTCAGCCTTCGACAGTAGGGTTGCACAAGGTGGTACAACTACCCTCCAATTTTTCAGATGCTTTCCTTTGCTCAAAAAATCACTGGGCATGAACCACCAATCCGACATCCTTACAAAACTGGACCGCATCGAGGAACTACTTCTCAGCCAATCCCTCCTCCAAAAAGAAGTCCTCAATTTCAAGGAAGCCTGCCTGTACCTCGAACTCAGCGAAAGCCACCTTTACAAGCTCACCAGCACCCGCCAAATCCCGCACTACTGCCCAAACGGAAAGAAGCTCTACTTCAACAGGGTTGAACTTGACCAATGGCTGCAACGAAAGCGGTTGTCCTCAACTGAGGACATAGACATAGCAGCAGCCAACCTGCCTATTTTTAAAAAGCGTAAGAAGTTATCAACAATTTGATGAAATAATTAAAACAATTTGTTTTTATCTACAAACCCGCTTACCTTTCGCTCCGGTTCTCAAACACAACATACTATTGGCTGGTCAGCACACATTGGGCGGACACGTTACCTTTTAAAATTACTATGGGACTTCATTTAATCGAGTTGACACAGGTTGACTTTCCGGAGCACCCGTTTGCTGATTACACGCAAACCCAACCCACGGACATTGAAATTACCGCAGAAGGGCTTGCCTGTCTCCCCGATTTTACGGTGGAAGGGCAGGTTTCAATGAAAAACTACTGTCTGGCACTGCTCCAGAAAACAACCAACTTGCCCCGCCATCGGTGGGACACCTTCCTTGCGTGGCAGTGCGACCAGGTGCGCAAGCCTTTTGTCTGGCTCCAGCGCTTCGAGCTGTTGCTCATGCTCAACCAGCCTTTGCTTGCGAAAGCGGGCTGCCAAACTTCATTTCAGCTTGCCAGCGCCTCCATCGAGCGTGCCCGTCGTGCCATCTGGCAGGGCGTCTCCGAAGAACTGGAAGGCTCGATTGCCGAGTTTTACAGCCTCCGTTTCAGCATCCACGACGTGAAGGAACAGTTGAAACACCTGCCCGATTTTACCGATAAGCTCGCCTACCTGCTCGAAGCCAAGACCAGCTACTTACAAAATAAACCCTCCTTCACTGCTTCCAATATCGTGCCTTTCGACCTGCAGATTGACCTCGAAATAGAGAAGCTAAGACAATTGGAAATGCTCGTTTCCACCATTGCGCCGCCACCATTGCAGATGAACGAGGAGGCTGTTCTGCCCAAAATCAAAATCAACCTCTCGGTCGCTGAACTCGCATACTTCTTTCGGGCCATGTACGACCTCGACCTCATTCCCCGCCAGTATAAAACGGAGGTCTGCAAGTTCCTTGCCGCCCACTTCCAGACCAAGCAATCGGAGGACATCAGCTGGCGCAGCGTCAAGAACCACTTCGATGCTCCAACCTCCAAGGCAATGGAAACCTGCTTCGAGAAATTCGCCCATCTGATGCAGAAGGCAAAAAAAGACCGGGGAAAATAATCTCCGCAATCCATTGTAAATCAACGTCTTAACCTTTGGTTGCACCACCTTGTACAACTGCCATGTGGTTTTCCCTCCGCCTACTTTTGCTTGCACATTTCAACCACAACCTGACTTAACCGCATGTCCGACGAGCAATTCAATCAAATCATCCAGCGCCTTGATGCCATCCGGCATACGCTGGACGCTGGCGACCAGTCTGGCGAGTTGCTCGACAATAGCGACATCATCCGGATGCTGAAAATCAGCAAGAACACCGCTGCCGCCTGGCGGGAAAAAGGCATACTGCCCTTCACCAAAATCGGGAAGAAAATCTACTACCAGGAAACCGAAATCCACCATCTGTTGAAGCGCCACAGGCATTAATTCTCGCCGCCAAAAGCGGCACAACTCAATAACTCTTAATTCATCACTCAAAACTCATCTTGCCATGACCACCGTATCCGTTTTTCGCAACCAGCAGCTCACGGCGAACCGTCCATTGAGCAACATCCTTCTCCAAATCCAAAAAGGCACCGACCGTGAAATCGTCGAAAACTACCGCCAACTATTGTTCGACGGCAAGGACGACTGGGCCGACCAGCTATTGTTCCAACTGCCCTATTTCACCCCGGCTGGGCGTTTCCTCGTGTTGCGCCGCAAGGACGACCTCGTGCAATACTCCCGCTTCGTCATGCTGGAAACCAACCCGCTGAGGGAACGGGACATTGCCGAAACCCGCCAATCCATCATCGCCGACCCGCAGGTTTACGCCTGCTTCCGCAACATCGCTGGGAACGCAATTGTCCTGCTCGTTCCCGTCGAAACCGAAGCCCACCAGCACCAGCGGAGCTTCAACCGGGTGTACCAGCATTTCACCGAAACAGTTGGGCTTTCACTCACATCTGCCGGGTTTAGGGTCACGGACGGCTGCTACTGTTCCTCTGACCCCGACACCTACATCAACTCCGATGCCGTGCCGTTTCCCTTGCAGCCCAAGCCCGTTCCGGCACCGCCAGCTTCCAATGCTGTCGCACTTCCGGCAACGACCGTAGCCGCACTTTTTGTCTGACCTTCCATTTCCGACGACCACCTCGCCATGCAACAACTCACACTTTTTTACCATTTCACCAAAGTCGCCGGGCACCGCACCCTGGAGCAAATCATCGGGGCGATTAAAGGCAACCACTTCAAAACCGAGGTTGCCCAAATCCGCCTTGCCCTCCAGCGGAGCAACAAAGCCAAAGCCGACAAGCTCAAAAAGCAGTTGCCCGCTTTTACGCCGTCCGGCAATTTCAACGGCGGTCGCACCCTTGAACACCTGGTGGAATACACGCAGTTGGTCATCCTCGATTTTGACAAATTGGAAAAGGTACAATTGGAAGGGCTGAAACAGGAAGCTCGCCAAGACCGCTTCGCTTGCGCTGGCTTCACTTCGCCGAGTGGCAACGGCTACAAAGTCATCGTTCGGGTGGACAGCAAACAAGAATGTCACGAAGAAGCCTTTCGGCAAGTGGCGAAATATTACACAGACTTGCTCTCCCCCCAATTTGGGGGAGCCGGAGGGGGGCTGCTCGACCGCTCCGGCAAGGACATCACCCGCCTTTGTTTTCTTTCCCACGACCCCGATGCTTGGGTTAAAACTGACAGAGAGGTTTTTCCCGTCCTCGCCGATTGCCCTCCGCCCCTTACCATTCCCGAAGGGAACCCGTCCACGCACCTTTTTTGTCATCCCGATAGAGAGCCGTCCACGAAAAAAGGGAAAGCCACCAAGGATGTATTGCCAAAGACAAGTGGGCTGCAACAGATTTTCACCCAAACCCAATGCCAGTCCGACTACATTGAGGGCAACCGCAACAACTTCCTCTACTTGTTTAGCAACAACGCCAACCGAGCGGGCGTCACTGAAACCGATACCCTCGATTTTGCTTTGGAAAACTTCTCCGACCTGCCTCGTCGGGAGGTCATCGCCACCGTCGCAAGTGCCTACAAGCACCACCCTGTCGAGCATGGCTCGAAGGGGACACCAACCGAAGATTTTTACACCCAACTCCACAACACGCCCATCTTCCCGGACGAAATTTTCCCCGACCTGCCCGCCTTGCTCCGAGAGCCTTGCGCCCTGCTGGAAGACCCACGGGAGCGGGACGTTTTTCTCACCGCCGCCATTTCCATCCTTTCCGGCTGCATCCCGGCCACGAAAGGCGTTTACGACCGCCGGGAATTTTTCCCGAACCTCTATTCCTTCATCCTCGCCCCGCCCGCCAGCAGCAAGTCGGTGATGACTTTTGCCAAGCACCTCGGCAACGGGCTTCACAAATCGCTCAAAGAGCAGAGCAAAACCGCCTTCGACAAGTACAAAAAAGACCTCATCGAGTACAACCGTCGCCAAAGCCGATTGCTGAAAAGCAAAAAACCGACGGCGCTTTTTGAAGCGGCGGAAGAAAACGAACCCGTCAAGCCGCCCGTCAAGCTCCTGTTCATCCCCGCCAATACCAGCGCCGCCATGTTCCGCCAGCACCTCGCTGATAACGGCGGCTCCGGCATCCTCTGCGAAACGGAAGCCGACACGCTGGGTAACGTCCTCCAACAGGATTGGGGCAAATACTCCGACCTGATGCGCAAATGCTTCAGCCACGAGGACGACGCCAATTCCCGGAAATCCGTCGTCGAGTTCATGGAACTGGAGTCACCACGGCTCTCCATTGCGCTATCGGGAACACCGAACCAAGTGCTGCGCCTAATCCCATCGAGCGAGGACGGGCTGTTCTCCCGGTTCCTGTTTTACATCTTCGCCGTGAAACCGCATTGGCGAGATGTTTCGCCACAGCAGGGCAGCGTCAACCTGACGGAATACTTTCGGGAGCGCTCGCAGGAGGTGGTCGAAATGCACAATTTTCTCGCTGCCCACCCGACCGAATTTCACTTCAGCCGCAGCCAGTGGGCGCACCATTTCGAGACCTTCCAGCGATTGCTCAAGGAAACTTATCTGCTGAACGGCGACGATGCGTTGGCATCCGTGTTCCGTATGGGCGTCATTTTCTTCCGAATGGCAATGACTTTTTCGGCGCTCCGAAAGTTCGAGCGGCGGGACACGACTACCGTTATTTATTGCTCGGAAACTGATTACGAAACCGTTCAAAAGCTGGCAAACGTATTCATCCATCACACCCTTTTTTTACTCGAAAAGCTACCCAAGTCAGGCATGGCAGCCTTCAATAACCTGCCGAACAACAAGCGGCAGTTCATCGAAAACCTGCCTCCCGAATTTCGCAGAAAAGATGCCGTCGAGATTGGCGAGGGCTACGGCTTGAGCCGTGCGACGGTGGACAGGATGCTGGAAACACTTTTTGAATGCACACAGCACGGAATGTATTCCAAGCGGTGAGAAAATGAGAAAGTTGAGAAAGTTGAGAAAATCGAACGTGGGCAAATTCTCGATATTCTCAACTTTCTCATTTTCTCAATGCCACTCATGCCCTCCACCGCCCCCCATATCATGCCCCGCCATCGGTTTCGCCCCCTTCTTGAAAACCAGCTCGTTGTGTATAACAAGTAAGCCTCAGAGACGACAACCATCTCACCCGCCTCCAAGCCCGCTTTGATTACCGTGAAATCCCGGTTCGTCGTGCCGGTCTCCGCCATGCGGCTCTCAAATGCGCCGCTTTGATTTTCAGCCAGACGGTCGTGCCGTTCTTTCCCCCGATGAGCACATTGGTCGGAAAGGCGATGGCATTTCGGACTCTTCCTTTCAGCGTCATCCATGCCTGCGTCCCCGGCTGGTAATTGCCGCCGGGGTTGGGGTTTCCGCCCGAACCATCACGATTTTGGAAGAGGCTTCGAGCGAGGGGTTCACGAAACTGACCTTGCCCTGCAGCTTCTGGTCGGAGATGGAAGGGAATTCCACCAACGCCCCCGGTCTTGCCCAAAAACGGGAGGTCGCTGACGCAAAGCTGTGTCTCCGCCCAAAGCGTGTTCAGGTTGGCGAGGCGCAGCATGGGCGAACCCTCATCGCCCTCGGCAACGCTGACCTCGGTAGTGATGCCGCTGTACTTGCTGTAAAAAGTAAGGGTGTTGCCGGGCTTGCCGCTTTGTTCGAGGTCGGCGATTTGGCCCTTGGTCATGCCCCAGAGCAAGAGTTTGTTGCGGGAAGCATCGGCAATGCGGGCGAAGTTTGGGTCAGTATCTGCGTAACGTTTTTTGCTCTGCAATGCCAGTAGGTAGTCCTGTTGGGTGGAGGTAAGTTCCTCGCTGTACAGCTCAAAAACTGCTTGCCCTGCCTGCACGGGTTCGCCGATGTTTCGGATTAAAAGCCGCTCGACCTTGCCCGCAATCCTCGACGTGACTACGTTCACGAGGTTCTGGTTTTCCTTCAACGTAGCCGAAAGGGTGATTTCCTCGCCGAGCGGACGGAGGCGCACGGTGTCGGTCTGGATGTTCGCCAGCCGGATTTGCTGGTCGCTCAACTTCAACTCGCCCGCTTTCTGGGTTGGGTCAACCTCCACCCAAACCAGGTCCATCTTGCAAATCGGGCAAGTACCTGGCTTTTCTCCATCACCTGCGGGTAGAACTTGCGCTCGGTCTCGTCCTTGATGTCGTGAAATGCGGCAAAGGGTTTTACAGTTGTGCAGCAGGGTCGAAAGAATTGGTCGTGGCAAGGCGATGCAGGAAGCAAAACGCAGATTTACTGAATTTTTACTTCATTTTCCAACGGTTTTCCCGCTTCAAAATCCGAGATGTTTTGCAAGGTCACGCGGGCAATTTCCGACAACGCCTCGTCGGTAAAGAATGCCTGATGCGCCGTGATGAGCACGTTGGGGAAGGACATGAGGCGCAGGATGAGTTCGTCCTGAATAATGGTCTCCGAATGGTCTTGGAAGAATAGATTTTCCTCTTGCTCGTACACGTCGATGCCAAGATAGCCGAGGCGCCCGGATTTCAGCGCGACGAGGGTAGCCCGAGTGTCCATCAGCGCGCCGCGCCCAGTATTGATGAGCATGGCGCCGGGCCTCATTTTTTTCAAAGATTCGGCGTTGACGAGGTGGTGCGTTTGGTCGTTCAAAGGGCAATGCAGCGAGACAATACCGGAAGCGGAAAGCAATTCGCCGAGCGGAACGTAGCGCACACCCTTGGCTATAAGTTCCTGATTTTCAAAAATATCATAAGCCAACACGCGGCAACCGAAGCCGAGCATGATTTGCGCGAACACGGAGCCGATTTTTCCTGTGCCGACGACGCCCACCGTTTTCCCATGCAGGTCGAAACCCGTCAGCCGTTCCAACGAGAAATTTCCCTCGCGCACCCGGTTGTAGGCTTTGTGCGTCTTGCGGTTGAGCGTGAGCATGAGCGCGACCGCGTGTTCCGCCACCGCGTGGGGCGAATAAGCGGGCACACGCACGACCGTCATGCCATGCGCTTTTGCGGCAGCCATGTCCACATTGTTGAAACCCGCACAGCGCAAGGCGATGAGGCGAATTCCCTTCTCATTCAAGGTTTTAATCGCATCTGCATTGCAACGGTCGTTGACGAAAATGCAAACAGCCTTGCTCCCGGCGGCTAATTGAGCCGTCTGTTCGGTGAGTGGCGTTTCCAAAAAGCGCAGTATGTGATGGTCCGAGTTGCGTCGCTCGAAATACTCGCGGTCATAAGATTTCGTGGAAAAGAAGGTTACAGTCATGTTTTTTTAAATTTTAAAACCACCTTGCTTATTTCCATGACGAGAAATCCCACGCTCGAAACGGCAATAATTTTCCACCAGTCTTCCAAATGGAGGGGTACGGTATGGAATATGGGCTGCATCGGCGCCCAGTAAACCAAAACCAGGTGCAGCAGCATGGAAAGGGTCACGCCGCCCAGCAGCCATACATTGGAGAATGGGTTCATTTTTTTGAGGGACGGCATCAACGAGCGGCTGCTCATCACCGCAAACATCTGGATGAACACCAGGGTGGTAAAGGCGACTGTCCGGGCATAGTCCAAGCCTTTATAAAGGTATTCATTGAACAAGTAAAGCGTACCTAATGCCATTACAATCCCCATGACGACAATGGAGGCGAACATTTTGCCATCTATGAGTTTTTCGGCAGGCTTTCTCGGACGGCGCTTCATAATGCCGTCTTCTGCCGATTCGAACCCCAGGCCCAGGGCAGGAAACGCATCCGTCAGGAGGTTGATTACCAAAATTTGAAGCGGAATCAAGGGGAGTGGCATCTGCAACAAAATAGCTATCAAAATGACCAAAATCTCCCCGGTATTGCAAGACAAGAGGTATTTCGCAGACTTAACCATCTTGTCATAAATATTGCGCCCCTCGTGTACGGCATTGACGATGGTGGTGAAATTGTCATCCAGGAGAATTCCGTTGGCTACTTCCTTGGACACGTCCGTTCCGGTGATGCCCATTGCAATGCCGATATCCGCTTTTTTGAGCGCCGGGGCATCGTTGATGCCATCGCCCGTCATGGCAACCACGTGCCCTTTCTTTTGGAGGGCTTCCACGATTTTCAGTTTCTGAATCGGCAGCACCCTGGCAGCCACGCTCAGCTTGTCTATGATTGCTTCAAAATCCTTCTCCGGCATATCTTCTATTTCTTTTCCGGTGAGCGAAACATCGCCTTCTTTGTAAAGACCGATTTGTTTGGCGATGGCAATCGCAGTCGTTTTATGGTCGCCGGTTATCATCATTACTTTAATGCCTGCCGTGTGGCAACGGGCAACCGCTTCTTTTACGCCCTCCCTGGGCGGGTCAATGATGCCTGCCAAACCGACGAATATGAGGTCTTTTTCAATCGCTTCAATTTCATGTTCAGTGCTCAGTGGTACTTCCCGGTAGGCAAGAGCAATCACCCGCAATGCATTTTCAGCAAATCGCTGATTGGCGGATAAAATCTTTTTTCGGTCAATATCCGTCAATGGTCTTACCGTCTCATTCTCATAAATCCGGGTGCAGGAATCCAGCATGAAATCCGGAGCGCCTTTCACGTAAGCCTCGGTACGGTGGTGAATCTTGTTTTCATAAATCACCGACACTTTTTTCCGGTCGGAATCAAACGGCAATTCACCTGTAAACCTGAAATGCGGCTCGAAGTGGGAACGCTCGAATTTTGCTTTTTTACTGGCAACAAGCAGTGCAATATCAGTAGGGTTGCCATGTGCTGATTCCTCTCCTCCATTCCGGTTTTCATTTGCATCGTTGCATAAGTAAGCTATTCGGAAAAAAACCTCCATTTCTGCCGGGTTCATCGGTTTGCCACCAACACTAAAAACACCGGAAGCATCTATGCTGATGGTTTGGTCATTGAAAAAGACCTCGGTGACCGACATGCGGTTTTGGGTGATAGTTCCTGTTTTATCAGAGCAGATAACGGTCGCCGCTCCCAGGCTTTCGGCAGCCGGGAGTTTCTTAATCAGCATTTTGAGTTTGGCAAGGAGCTTACTGCCTATTGACAAACCTATGGTCACGATGGTAGGCAGTGCTATTGGAACGGTGGCGACTGCCAATGCCAGCGCAAAGACCAGCATTTCCAAAAATGAAAGCGTGCCCGTTGCCATTCCGGATACAAAAACGATGAGGATAAGGACTGCCGCCGCTATCCCTATGTGGCGAGCCAACTGGTCGAATTTCTTTTGCAGGGGCGTCTGGACTTTTTTCGTGCTCCGCAGGGAAAAAGAAATTTTTCCGAATTCCGTGTTCACCCCAGTCCTTGCAACAATGGCTTTTCCCTTACCGTAGGTAACAATCGTGCCCATAAAAACCATGCTTTGCTGGTCGGCAAGCGGCGCTTCGGGCTGGCACGGCATCAGGCTTTTCTGGGCCGGGACGGATTCCCCGGTCAAGGAGGCTTCATCAGCCTGAAGGCTGGCAACCTCTGTCAATCGGGCATCGGCAGGAACAATATCCCCGGCAACTAATTGAATTACATCCCCCGGCACTATTTTGCTTGCCGGTATTTTTTGTTCCACACCATCCCTTAAAACCTTCGCTTCCGGAGCCGCCATTTTTTGTAAAGCCTCCATTGCTTTTTCGGCCTGATATTCCTGCACAAAGCCCAAAATTGCATTTAACAAAACGATGATAAACATGGCTGCACCCTCCACAGCCTCGCCAATGAAAACAGATAATATCCCAGCCAATATCAACAGGACGAGCAAAGGGTCTTTGAACTGCTTGAAAAACAATCCAAAAGCAGAAGTTTTTTCCCCTTTGGGGATGGCATTGGCGCCAAACTTTTGAAGGCGAATCTCGGCTTCCCGTGAGGAAAGCCCCTTCGGGGTGCTATTTAAGATGCGAATAACTTCGTGTGCTTCAACGCTGTGAAATTCATTTTCTACGATGGTGGTATTTGACATTTTTGTAGAGGCATTTTTTTCTGACATGGATTATTTGCGGCGCAAGTTTAGGCAATTTATCCTGCCAGATGGGTTTCCCATAAACCCGATGGTTGGTGATTATTGTTTTTAAAAAGAGGAGGCGCATTTTCCAACTACTGCGCCGCCGGTTTTAACTGATTCAATGCCTTCCTAACCAACAGCAACTCCTCGACATTTTCCTTGTCCACGATGCCGAGCAACGCCCCTCCGTCGTAAACTGGCGCCACCTCGCAGCCGTTGCTCAACATTTCGTGATAGATTTTTTCCAATGCCATATCGGGGCGCAAGGCGACAAAATCGCTGCGCATGGAGTCGGACACGGGCGAGCTGTCGCCATAATCCGCCAATCCTTGTATCAGCCTGTTTCTGGTCAAAATACCTTTCACCACATCGCCCTCCATTACGATAAATTCCCGTTCCTGCCCGTTGAGCAGCGCTTCGACGGCTTTGCGGAGGGGGTCGGCGGGGTGCAGGCGGGTGAACCGCCGCATGAGCGCATCCTTCACCGTAATGCCCGAAAGCGCCGATTTCGTCTCTTCGTACCCTGCCTCGGATTCTGCGCCCACGTAGATGAAAATGCCGATGAACACCAGCCAGACATTGGAAAAAAAGCCCAGGAAAACAAAACCGATGGCGAGCAATTGCCCCACGTTGGCGGCAATCCGGGTCGCCTTCCCCCGCTCGAATTTGAATGCAAGCAATGCCCGCAGCACCCGCCCGCCGTCCATCGGGAAGGCGGGGATGAGGTTGAACACCGCCAGCACGATGTTCGCCGTGAACAGCCCGAACAGGAAATTGGAAGCGTCGAGCACCTTCAAGGTTTCAATGGAAGGGAACCCGGAAGTTGCGCCCAAGTAGATGAAAAGCAGCAAGGCCAGGACGAGGTTGACCAGGGGGCCGGCAATCGCCACCCAGAGTTCCTGCATGGGTTTCTCCGGCAATTTTTCCATTTGCGCCAGCCCGCCGATGGGGAGCAAGGTGATTTGCTTCGTGACGATGTTGAACCGTTTGGCGGCGAAGGCGTGCCCCAACTCGTGCAAGACAACGCAGCCAAACAAGGCGAGGATAAACCAGATGCCCATGAACGCTTCCGCCGTACTCTGGTTTTTCTGGTAATAGCTGAAGAAAATCCAGCCGATGAGGATGAAAAAAGTCCAGTGGACGTACAGCCCGATACCGGAAATTCTGCCGATGAAAAATGACCACTTCATAATGTTATAATGTTTTTGATTTTGTAAATTAAGCGAAAAGTTCGTTTCCACAAGCCCGTTTTCCCTCGAAGCAGCTCAGGTTTTAATTGGCTGCCTCCGCAATGTTTTGATTTTATTATTTTCCGCTGCACAGCCCCTCCACCTCCTTTAAAATTGCCTTTTCACGCTCCGATGAAACACCAATTTTCCCCAGCATCTTCGGGTGTTCGGACAGGTGTCTGCACAGCACGACGCCTTTTTCGAGCAGCGCTGTTTTTTCATGCCGGGCCAGCGATGAGATGCAGGTGACAGGGTGCAGGCCCGTTTCGTCAATCAATTCTCGCAGGCCCTTGCCCATCGGATAGTCCCAGGCGATGAGGTGCAGTTTGGCGCAGCGCCCGTAGGTCATCGCATCGTCGGAAAAACGGGTGTTGGTGGCGATGCGAAATTGCAGGTTTCGCCCGCCCAAATCGCGCTGAATGCTTGGGCTTGCCGCCAAATCGAGGAAACGGGCATGGAGATAAAGCGGCACTTTCACATCGGACACGCTGCCCGGCAAGGGGTGGTATTTACATTCGACAAATATCAGGTCGGTCTCGCTTTCGGCCACTACGTCCATTTCATGCGTGATGCATTTTCCGTTCAAAAGCAGGCCTGTTTTGACAGAATACCCTTGCGATTTGAGGATTTCGGCAAAAAAACGCTCGAACGGAAAGCCCGAAGGGCCCAACTCCTGCATTGCCTGCTTTAGCGAATAACGGTCGGCGACGGGCCGGTCGAGCCGTTTGAGCAGCTTGTACGCCAATTTGTACAAGGCTTTGGTGGGCATGTTGTCATAGACCTGCCCCCGGATTTCCTGCAAGACCAGGTTCATCAGGTGGTCGTTCGCACCGGAGCGGCGCAGCGAGCGGCGCAGTTTGGTTTCGTCAAAAGGCGCAAATTCGCCAGATGCTTTTCGGACGGAATAACGGGCGAGGGTTGGGTCGTTTTTCATGTTAAATCAGCTGGTTTTTGACGTAGGTATCGCTGGAGTTTTAACCGGATGTTGAAGTTTAATGCACAAAATACAGAACCGCGACGAGCGCCAGGTAAATGAGGGAAATTACAACCGTGTCGGCGCCCATCCTCCAGAACTTTTTTTGCGGCTTGATGAAAATGCCCAAGCCTGCCACCGCTGTCATGGCTGCCACCGCCAGTATGGAGACGAGGTGCAACGGGGAAATGGCAGAAAACAGCGACCCTTGTGTATAAAAAACATCATCCAGCGCCAAGATAAGAATATTGAAGATGTTGCTGCCCAGCAGGTTGCCCACCAGCATGTCGTAGGAGCGCAGGCGCAGGGCGGAAATGGAAACCACCAACTCGGGCAGGGAGGTGGTGGCTGCCAGGAACAGGGTGCCGAAGAACGATGCTTCCAGCCCGACCCCCTTGGCAATGCCATCGCCAAAATGGGGCAGAAAAAACGCCGCTCCCATTACCACGACGGCATTCATCGCATAAATCCGCAGCGATTTCCGCAGTTCTTTCTGCTGTTCGACGGGGCGGCCCTCTTGCTGCGCTTCGGCGCTCTGCTTCCTTTTTTCATAGTGAAAAACACTCCAGATGGCAAGGGCATAAACAGCGGCGATGAGCAGCGAAAACGGGCTTACCCATCCTATCGAACCTATGTTCGGCGCCAGAACAATCGCCACTCCGGCTACCGCCAGCAGGATGATGCCGTAAAATCCCGCCACCACATGCCCCGGCTTCACCAACGAGGTAATGGGCTGCCGAACACGGGCATCAATGATTGACAGGATGAGCAGGTTGAACACGCAACTGCCGAACACGTCGCCCGCCGCCAGGTCGGGCTGCCCCACGAAAGCGACGGAGCTGATGCCTGTGACCAACTCCGGCAGCGAAGTGACTGCCGCCATCAAAATCAGCCCGACCCAGACACGCCCCAGCCCGCTCAATTCCGCAATGCGGTCGCCGTGAAAGGCGAGGCGGCTGCCGCTCAGGACGACCAACCCGGCGCACAGGATGAAAAACACAAAGTCTATTGCCATGTAAGTTACTTGAAAAAAAGTGTAATTAACCTCACGCCACCAAGACTTGGCGGCTCGCAAGATAGCTTATCCATCAGGCAGGCAAACCTCCCCTCATTCACTGCCACAGCCCCGCCGCCCAGCGCAGCCCTGCCTCAGTCTTCCTTGCCTCGGCTTGCAGCTTGGCAAGTTTAAGTTCCGCTTCGATGAGTTTGTTTTCCCTTGAGTTCACGAGGAATACCGAGCTTTCGCCCAGCACGAATTTCTCGTTTTCGCCAGTCAGTAGCCGGGCGTAATTGTCCCGCATGGCGTTGGCGAGGTTTATTTGCTGGCGCAAATTGGCAAGTTCGTTCTGGTAGGCGATGATTTTGTTGCGGATTTCCTGCTGCTTTTGGGTCAGCCCAAGCGCTGCGTCCATGATTTTCAGCTCCGCCAATTGGAGGCCGCCACGCTCCTTTCTGAAGAATAGCGGAAAGCCGGCTTGTACGCCCCATTTATAGTTTTGCAGGAAAAAATCGCCGTTGTCAGGCGAGAGGTCGAAGCCGTCGCCGAGCAGGTTGTACGACACATCGAGGCGGGGCTTCAGTGCCTCCCGCTTCAGGCGGCGCTCCACATCGAGGCTTTCCAGCTTGAAGCGGTAGCCCTGCACCTGCGGGTGCTGTGCCGCCAGCGTATCGGCAGGGGCGAGCGAAATGGCGTCAATAAGTAGGCCATCGGCAAGCGGCTGGGGGCGGAGCGTGGAGTCCACGGCCACGGCACGGCCATTTTCCCAATTGAAGTTTTGCAGCGCCAGCCGGGCGTTCCGAAAATGCAGTTGCGCAGCGTTCAGTTCCAGCCGTCGGTCCTGCACCTGAATGAGCGCCTCCAAGGTGTCAATGGCGGGCCGGTCGCCCTGTTCCCAGCTTCCCCGAATGCCGTCGAGCCTGATTTCCGCATTGCGCACGGCCTCCTCGTAGGTGCGCACCCAGGCATCGGCCAGCGACCAGTTCCAGTAGGCTTTGGCGGCCTCGTAGAGCAGTTCGTTCATCAGCAGGCGTTGCTCCGCAACGTTTGCCCGCTGTAGGATGCGGGCCTGAAAAAGGCCCGCCCGCCGCTCGTCAATCACCAAGCCTTGGAGCAGCGTCACCGATGCACCGAGCACGGCTTGGCCATCGGCGGGCAGTTTGTGCTCTGGGCTAAGGTTGATGCCCGTAGCGTAGTTGTAGCCCAGCTTGCCCTCGATGCCGTACCAAGTGGGTAGTTTCACGCTGCCTTCGGCAATGTTGAAATAGTTTTTGCCATCAAAGCTCTTGCGTTCCCAATCGCCATAAACTTTCGGGTCGAAGCCTCCACGGGCCGCCAGTAGTGCCGCCTCCCCTTCTGGCGTGAGCAGGGTTGCTTGCTTCGCAACGGGGTGGTTGGAGCGTACCTGCTGTAGGAAGGCGTCGGGTGACCATATTTGTTGTGAAAAGATTGGCAATGAAGCAAGAACCAAAGCCATTGCCAAGATTATTTGCAATCGCATCATCATCAATTCTTTGGCGTTTTTTCTTTTGCTGTGTCCATCCCGTCTTTTTCATAAAAATCCGGCGGAAACCCGTTCACCTTCCGCCACAGCTCATACCACAGCTGCACGTTGTTCAGTAGGGCCACGCACTGTGCGCCGCCGCCGGGGCGAAGGGCCGCTGGCCAAGGCTTCACCTCCTCGTGCGGGGCAACGAGGATGCGGTAGGTGCCGTCCATGCCGATATTGTTGTCAATGGCGAAGACCTCGCCCTCGTAGGTTCCGAAGGTGAGGTTTGGCCAGCCGCTGAACACGAAGGCGGGCCAGCCGTCGAAAATGAAATTGACCCGGTTGCCGAGTGCGATGAGTGGCAAGTCAATTGGCTTCACATACATTTCCACCGCTAATTTTGCGCCAGCGGGCATGATGCTCACCACGGGGGCACCTTCCTTCACCGTCTCTCCCACACCCGCCACAACGGCCTGCGTGATGTAGCAATCCTGCGGGGCGGTGATATAGTAAAAACCACTGCGGCGACGGTAGTTTTCCTGTTCCACCTTGAGCTTGTTCAGTTTGTTCTCGGCATCGAAGCGGTCGCTGAAGGTGCTGAACTTGTCGGATTCGGCTTTGGCAATCTTGTTGGCATATTCGTTCAGCACCGTTGAAAATTCAATCCGTGCATTGTCGAGTTCGTTGCGGCTGATGTTCCACTTGTTCTCGGCGTCGAGGCGCTTGGCAGCGGTCTCCTGCACTTTCAGCTTACGCTGCTCAAAGGTCGTGAGCGGTATGAGACCCTTTTGGTACATCTCCTCCGCCCGTTGGAATTGGTTCTGTGCCACGTCGAGGTCAACCTTTGCCCGCACCAGTTCGATGCTATCGGAGGTGACCTTGAGGCGGCTTTGTTGCAGCTTGTTGCGAAGCTGCTCGTTTTTGAATTTTAGTTCTTGTTGCATCGCAACAACTTGATTTTCAAGGGCTTCCACCTTGTTCGAATAGCTTCCCATTGAACCTTCCACCGCTGCCACCTGCGAGCCGGTACGCCCCACGAGGTCAGGGTCGAAGTACTCGGTTTTTATCTCCGAAAGGTAAACGATGGTATCGCCCGCCTTCACAAGTTCGCCTTCCCGCACGTACCATTTTTCCACCCGCCCGCCGATGGTAGAGTGGATGGTCTGGGGGCGTTGGTCGGGATAGAGGGTGGTCACCTTGCCCTTGGTCTGGATGTTCTGCGTCCAGGGCAGGAAGAGCATGACGATGAAAATGATGAGCACGGCCAACAGCCACCGCTTGAATTTGCGGTTGGCACGGGACAGTTCTGTGCGCTGGAACGAGCGATAGCGGCTCGTGTCCACTTTGCCTATGATGCTATTTTCAGAAATGTTAAGCATGAAACGATTTACGCTTGGGTGGAATATTCATCCCTGTGAGGCGATTTATGATTTTGCAATGCACTGATATTCAAATACTTGCAATCACTTTTATAGGTAATAATTCACACCCGCCATCAGCCCCCAAGTGAGGTTTTTGCCGAATTCCGTGGCAAGGCCAGCGGGTTTGTCCACCTTCACCAGCCCCCACATCCCCCGGAATTCGAGAGAAAAGGTCCACTTTCCCCCGAAGGGGACAGAGCCAGCGATTGCCCCCACCAGGTCGGTGTCGAAGCGGCGGTAGTCCCCGATTTGGTTCAGCGACTGGTCGCCGTCGTAGTCGGTGCGCTGCCGCACGAGGTAGTCCACCGAGGCGCCGCCGCCCACCACGAACTTGACCTTTGATTTGGTGGAGTAGCGCAGCATGACGGGCAGCGAGAGGTAGTCGAAGCGGTAGTCGTCACCGAAGTTGGGGGCACCTGGGTCGGGGTTGGGGTCGGCGCCCTCCAGCCGTGTGCCCTTCCTTTCAAAGTTCGCCTCCAGGCGAAGCACCATGTTTTTGGTCAGGTAATGGCTGACGTGCATGCCACCTATGAACCCCAGTTGGTAGTCCGTCTTGGCATTGCCTCGCAGGGTGGAGAGGTTCTCGCCAAAGTGCAGGCCGACGGCCCAGTTTTGGCCCACCGCCGTTTTTGAGAAGCAAAAAATGCACAGCGCCACGGCGAAAAATAGTCGAGTTGGATTCATGGTAAATGTTTTTGGTTGATGAAGGTTGAAGGAGTTGATAAGGGCATAGTTCTGTGGGAAATCAACCCTTATCAACTCCTTCAACCTTCATCAACCTGATTAAAAAATCGCTCCGCAATGCTCAGTTTGCGCAGCAGGGAGCGCTTCTTGGTTTGGTGGTCCTGCATCCGCAGCAGGATGTCGGCCAGCGCCTTGGCAGCTTCCACGATATGCCCGCCCTTGTTGAGCATGATGCACTCGGCGCGTTGCCCCATGGCGGCGTCGGTGACCTCGGCACGGGTGGGAAGCCCCAGTTTTGCCAGCCCTTCCAGCACCTGCGTGGCCCAGATGACGGGCACGTGCGCCGCCTCGCAAACCCAGAGTATCTGCTCCTGCACCTCGGCCAGCCGCCCGAAGCCGCACTCGATGGCAAGGTCGCCACGGGCTATCATCACCCCACAGGACGGTGCCTGCATGGCCGCCAACAACATGGCGGGCAGGTTGTCGAAGCCCATGCGGGTCTCGATTTTCAGCACCACGGCCGGCACATGGTCTTTGCGGAGCGCCTTCATCCTATGGACGAGGTCTTCCACGTCGGCGGGGCGGTTGGCGAAGGAGAGGCCCACCATGTCGGCGTGCCGCACCACGAAGTGCAGGTCTTCGAGGTCCTCGTCCGTGAGCGCCTTCACGTTCAGCTTGGTCTCGGGCAGGTTGATGCCCTTTTCGGCCTTGAGCAGTTCGCCGCCGGGCTTGGTCTGCGTGATGCGAACGAGTACCGCACCGGCTTGTTTTTCTTCGATGATGCCTCCGATTTTGCCATCGTCGAACCAGATGGGCTCGCCCTCGTGAACGTCGTCGAGCACCGATGGGATGGAGATGCTGACGGTGGCAGGCGCCTTGAGCTTTCCTTTTTTGTCAAAGACGGCATTGCTGCCCTCCACGGGCTGTTTTTTCAACAAAAGCGCATCGCCCGCCTTGAGGGTTATGGCGTTGGGGATGCGGGGCAGTTCCTCGCCGACAAGGGCGGTTGGGTGCTTTATTTTCACGCCTTTCCGCTCCAGGTTCAGGATTAGCCCGGGGGTAAAATAGCAGGTTTTCTTCACGGTGGCCAACACACCTGCTGGCGATGTTTCCTTGATTTTCATGCGCCGGAAGGCGCCTCTTGCATCGAAGAAATGGATGTGGTCGCCAGGCTTGCACTGTGCCAGCCAAGTGGCAGGCACGGGCAGGCTGGCGCTCGCCCCCTTCGGTGCATCCGTTTTTTCCCCTTCGGCAAAAAGCCATGCGGAAGCCGGGGCAATCGTTTCGCCAAGCTCGTTGCGGGCAGGGCGCAGCTTCACCACTTTTGGGCCCGATGCCATCGGCCCGGTGCGGAGCTTGGGGCCGCCGAGGTCCGTATGTATCTTGCAACTGCGGCCAGTGGCTTCCACGGCATGTCTGATGTTTTCGATGATGCTGGCCCAAACGGCTTGGTCGTCGTGGGCACAGTTGATGCGGGCGCAGTTCATGCCGCCGAGCAGCAGGTTTTTAACCAAATCGTAATTGTGCGCCGCCTCGGTGGGCATGGTGACCATGATGCGCACCCGGCGGCCGGGGGGCAGCTCGCCGAGCAGTTTTTCGGTGTTGTCCTCCAGTTTCGCACGGCCCTCCCGGTAGCCGACGGGCGGCTTCTCCTTGGTCTCAAAATCACGGCCAGCCAAGGCGTGAAGGGTATGCAGCACGGTGTCCACGGTGGCCTGCACCTTGCGCTCGGCCCTGCCGAGGGAGGAGAGGCCCCACTCGGAGAGCAGCAGTTGCAGGTCGCGCAGGTCGTGCAGCCGGAAGGCCATGTAGTGGAGCAGGTTGCGGGCGCTTTTTTGGTTGACAAGATGCACCTTGTCCATTTTCTTGTAGGCCATCTCCTTGCGGAGCAGGTCGTGCCGCACATCCATCATCTGCTCGATGAGCGGCTCAAGGTTGGGCGGGCCGCAGGGGTAGCGCTCCTGGATGCCTTTCGCTTTTTTTTTCATGGCTGTTTTTTTTCAAAAATCGAAAAGCTCCTTCCACATGGATTTTTTCTTGTGGCGGTAATAATCGTCGTCGTCGGCTCCTCCGTGCCGACGGTGGTCTCCCACAAAATCGGAGGGCCGGTAGCCGCCGCTATCGTATCCTTTGCCCTTCTTCTTGTCGGGGTTGTCGGCCTGCGGCTCGGCTTTCTCGATGATTTTGTCCAGTTCGCCCCGGTCGAGCCAGACGCCCCGGCACGAGGGGCAGTAGTCAATTTCGACGCCGAGGCGCTCGGTCATCATCAGGTTTTCATTGCAGTTCGGACATTTCATGTGGCTGGTATTTAGTGACAATGCCTCCACCTTGACAGGCTTCGGGCATCTTGTCAGTGTTTGAATACATTTTCGAAGTGCTTGTTCTGTTTGATTTTCCCGAAGCTCCCCTCCTCCACGATGCGCCCCTCCTGCATGATGATTACCCGGTCGCACTTGGCGGCCATCATGGCATCGTCGGTGACGGTGACGAGGGTGCAGTCCGTGCGGGAGGTGAGCAGCTCGGCGATGCGCTCCCGGTCCGCTTTTTCCAAAAAACCGAACGGCTCTTCGATGGCCAGCAGCGAGGGGCGGGCAGCGATGCAGCGGGCGAAGATTATTTTCGAGACGACGTTGCGGGGCAGGTTTTTGCCGCCAGGCAGCAGTGCGGTGTCGTACCCTTCGGGCAATTTTTTCACAAAATCGGCCAGCCCGACCTGCTCCACGGCCTTGATGACATCTTGCAAACTGATGCCCTCATGGCCCATTGTGATGTTTTCCAGCAGGGTTCCATTGAAAATATCTTCCTGCGACACGTGGTCGCCGATATGCGCCCGTAGGCTCACGGCGTTGAGGTTCCGGAGCGGGATTTTGTTGTAGGTGAGCGCCCCCCGGAAGTCGGTGAACATGCCAGCGATGAGGTGCAGCAAAGTGGACTTTCCCGACGAGCTGTAGCCGGCGATGCAGAGCTTTTCGCCTTCGGCGATGCGGAGGTCGAGGCCGTGCAGGGCGTTCTCCTCCGAGCCGGGGAAGCGGTAGCTGACGCCGCTAAGTTCCACGGCGATGCCCCTGCCCGTGTCGCACTGCTCGAAGGAGATGCCCTCCTCCCGCTCGATGTCGAGGTCGGTGAAGCCGCCCAGCTTGTCGAGCGCCGTGAGGGTGTCGTACAAGGTTTCCATGGTGAGGATGAGCTTTTCCACCGAGTTCATCACAAGGAGGATGATGATTTCCGCCGCCACGAACTGGCCGAGGTTGATGTCGTTGTTGATGACCAAGACGCTGCCGAGTATGAGCAGGCCCATCGTCACAAGCGCCTTGAAGCCCACAAGACTGGCGAACTGCGTCACCAAAACCCGGAAATGCGCCTTGCGGGCATTGAGGTAGCCGTTCACGAGTTGGTCGGTCTTTTGCAATGGCAGGTCACTGGTCCCCGCCAGTTTAAAAGTGCCCATCGAGCGGGCCAACTCTTGCAACCAATAAACTACCTTGTATTTGTACTCCGACTCCTTCAAGCTGGTCTTGAGTCCCTGCGGCCCGGTGAGGCGGACGATGATTAGCAAGATGGCCACAAGCAACAGCCCGAAAAAGATGAAAAACGGGTGGTAAAACGAGAGCAGCAGCAGCCCGAAGAAGATTTGAAGGACGCTCGTGGAGAAGTCCATCAGGATTTTGGGCAGGCCTTTTTGCACGGTGAGGGTGTCGAAGAAGCGGTTGACGAGTTCCGGGGCGTACTCGCCCTGTATGGCCTCCCATTTTATCTTCGGGATGCGGTAAGCAAAGTCGAAGGCTGAGCGGGTGAAGATGCGCTGCTGGATGGTCTCGATGACGGAGAGCTGCATGACCGTGAGCACCCCCGCCAGAACGGTGCCGAGCGTCACAACACCAATGAGCAGGGCCCACGAACTGGAGATGCGCCCTCCCGAAATCAGCCCGATGATAGCCTGTACGCCGAGGGGCAGGCTGAGCGCTATCAGCCCGGCGAAGGTGGCGTAGAGGTATATATAGGTGATGTCCTTCTTGTCTAATTTTAGTAGCCGGAGGAACCGCTGTATTGGATGCATGTGCAAAGTTAGTTGACCTGCTCCTAAAATGTTCTATTAATTTGTTAGTTCAATTTCCAATTGGATTTTAATGCACTTCTAATCCACCAGCAGGGGTTTCATTAAACAATGTCACATGATTGCCGTTTGAACAGAAGCGATGTAGGGCGAAGAAATGCCATACCGCTCGGCGTACCTTCACTATTTCAAAAGCCATGTTCAAGATTCTGCTTTTTTTCTTTGGTCTATTTGTTGGTTTTCCAAGTTGTTTTGCCCAGAAGCGAGAAGTCGAGAAACGGATTCCGATGAAGCGTTTCCCCACGTTGGCGCAGGAGTTATTGGCGGATAGTTTTCCCGACTTGGCCCGTATGAAATACTATCTCGAATTAAATGGAACGGACACCACTTACGAGGCAAAGTTCAAGTGGAAACGGGCGTTTTACAGCGTGGAATTCCTGCCCACAGGCAGCTTGATGGATGTCGAAAAACGGCTAAAGTTCAGCGGGCTGCCTACTTCATTTCAGGCAGCGGTTGAGCAGCAGCTTGGTCATGATTTCACAAAATTCAAGGTCAAGAAATGTCAGGAACAGACCGTGCCGGGCCTCGAACGCAAACGCTACGAACTGGAAATCGAAGGAAAGCCCGCATCGGGCAAGGCAGCAGTTTTCGAGTACCTCTTCGAGGAAGACGGAACGGTGGTGCAACGGCAAGAAGTATTGTTGCCTTCCAACGACATCAACCTTTATTGATGAGAAAAAAACACCTGTTTTTGCTGACAATGCTCTTGTCTGGCATTTGCCTTTCGGCCCAAGACGAACTTGTGCTGGGCTACCTGCCCAATATCCAAGTGGAAGGCAGTTTGTCGGACAGGGTGGGTTATTTTTTCCAATCGGGCAGCGAGTTGACGTTTTGGGGGAAAACGGACGGGGAAGCGCTACGCTCAACCGCCAACGTCCTGAACCTTGACCTTGCGCCAGGCATCACCTTCGACCTCGGCACGAAGTGGAACATGGCAGCCGCCTTTGTGGCAAGGCGGAGAAACCCATTTTCAGGGAAGGCGGGCACCGAGCTTCGGCCTTGGCAACAAGCGACGTACATCCTTCGGCTGGGGAAATACCGGCTCCGAAACCGCCTCCGTGCCGAGCAGCGCTTCGTCCAAAAAGAACGCGGCGGCGATTTCCAGTTGAACCACCGCTTTCGCTACCGCATTTCGGTTGACTTCCCCCTGAACGGCGACCGGCTGGACGACAAGGAGTTTTATTTCAACGGCTCCGCCGAATGGCTCTTCACCCTGCCCCGAGAGCAGTTCTTTTTTTACAGGAATCAAAGGGGGTCGGCAAGCCTTGGCTACCAGTTCAACAAGAAAAACAGGCTTGAAACTGGCATCGAACTCCGCTCCCAAAACATCAACGAGGTCGGCGATGTGGGGCAAACGTGGTTCCTACGAACGACGTTTGTCAAAAAGCTGTGAGGCCCCCCTCAAGCCCGCCTTTTCCGCCGCATTTCCCGCAGCGTCACCACCACCAGCGTCAGCACCGTGAGCGGCACCACGAACCAAATCATAGCACTCCTCAACACATCCAGCGAGGCATGCTCCTGACTTTTCAAAATCAAATAGGCCGTGTAGGCCACATAATAGCCAAGGAACACGAAGCCCTCCCAGCGGTCAATGCGATAGCCCGTGAAGAACAGCGGCAGGCAGGCCACCGCCACGGCTATCATGAACGGGATGTCGAAGCTGAGGGCCGTGGCGTTCACCGCCACGCCGCCCGGGGCGATGATGGCGGTGAGGCCGAGGATGATGAGGATATTGAAAATATTGCTGCCGACCACGTTGCCGACGGCGATGTCCTCCTGCTTGCGGATGCTGGCGAGCACCGATGTGGCCACCTCCGGCAGCGAGGTGCCCGCCGCGATGATGGTGAGGCCGATGACGAGTTCGCTCATGCCCAACGATGTGGCGATGGCCACCGCGCTGTCCACCAGGAAGCGGGAGCCGAGCACGAGCAGCGCCAGGCCTGCCACCACGAATGCGATTTGCAGCCAGATGCGGTCGTTCTTGGGGTTGCCGTCATCGGCGTACTCCTCTTTGTATTCCTTCAGCACCTCCTTGCTTTTTTCCTTCCGGCTCTGCCGGATGAGGAACACCGTGTACCAGACACCGATGGCGACAAGTATCGCCCCCTCCCACCACACAACTGCACCGTCCCAACCGAAAAGCATCACCAACAGGCTGGCGCCAATCATAATGGGCACGTCCAAGCGTACCAACTGCTGATGAACCACCAAGGGAATGATGAGCGCAGAAAGGCCCAAGATGAACAGTACGTTGAAAATATTGCTGCCCACCACGTTGCCGAGGGCGATGTCGGCCTTGCCCTCCAGTGCGCTGCCGATGCTCACGGCCAGTTCCGGCGAGCTGGTGCCGAAGGCCACGATGGTGAGTCCGATGACCAGTGGTGAAATGCCGATGACGGCTGCGATTTTCGAGGCGCCCCGGACCAGGCCCTCGGCCCCCACAACGAGCAGCATGAGGCCGGCGATGAGTTTTAGTGCAACCATATGTAACTGATTTTTGGCACAAATAAACGGCAAACCAAGAAAATCGGTTAGAAACTTCTCGCCCGCATTGACCCGGTGGAGTAAGCCCTGTTGCAACGCCCTTTGCCGAAGCCGCTCAACTCCGCAATGCGGTCGCCGTGAAAAGTAAGCCGGATGCCGCTCAGGGCGACCAATCCGGCGCACAGGATGAAAAACACAAAGTTTATTGCCATGTAGGTTGCTTGAAAAAAAGTGCAACTATTTAGGAGACTGCGGGAGGTGTAAGAAAAATTGGGATGTTTCATTTCCCGGTTTACAGTCGCATGACGCTGACAGGGTTTGGAACCGGAACCCTGCAGACGTTGTGCTCTTATCCAGATGCACGGTCGTTGTCGTTTAGGGTCAGCAGCAACTTGTCAATTTTTGCCCCATCCATGTCCATGACCTCAAATTTTCGCCCCTCATATTCAAAATGCTCCCCCACTTTTGGCAAGTGTTCCAGTTCGTGCAAAACAAAACCCGCTATGGTGCGGTAATAAGGATTGTTAACGGGGATGAAATCATCGTCCAGGAACTGGTTGAGTTGCGAAGCGAGCGTGCTACCGCTGACGAGGAGCGAACCGTCCTCCCGGCGGACGATTTCCGAAAGCTCGTCGCCTGAGTCTGGCAAGTCGCCCACCAAGGCTTCCGAAATATCGTGCAAGGTCAGCACACCCTCGAAAGCCCCGAACTCGTCGGTGACGATTCCAAAATAGCAGCGTTTTTTCTTGAACTGTTGGAGCACGTCAATGTATTGCCCCCGTCACCGATTCCGGCAAGGACGTGACAGCCGCCACAAGCAGGAAGCAAAACAGAAAACCAATCATCGCTGTGGTCATGAGCCTTGTTTGAAAATCAGCAGTGGGATTTTGGTCTGGTAAGATACGTCTTTCGTAATGCTCCGGTGCAGGATTCTTTCGAATAGCCCCCGCCTGCGCCTGAACATGACGACCAAATCCGCCTTTTTTGCCTTGCAAAATTTCTCAATGCCTTTCGTTACCGTTTCTTCCTTCACCTGGTGGGTCGAAATGGCATTGTACAAAGCATCTTCCCGCAGCCGCCACTCCATCACCGACCTGTTCATGCCCTTGGGGGAATTGCCTACTTCCACGTTCAGCACATAGAGGTGAGCGCCAAACAACCGCACGAAAGAAATAAGTTGTTGCACATCTGCCGTGGCATCCTCCAGGTCGGTGGCATACACGATGGATTTCGGTTTTACCATCTTTGCGCGCTCAGGCACGACGATGACCGGCAGGCGGGTCTCCTCCATGATTTCAATAGCGGTTTTGCCTACCCAAATATCGGGCTTGTTGCTTTCACCCTTCGTGCCCATGACGACGAGGGAGATGCCTTGTTCCGATGCGAGTTCTTCCACCGCTTTCCACAATGGATGCCGTTGGACCACCTTGCAACGCAAATCGGATGGGCTTACGCCTTGCTCCATCAAATCAGCTTCCAGTTTTTTCAAGTCCCCGGTGGCTTTGTTTACCCAGAATTCGTTGCTTCTCTCCAGCAGGGGGTCTCGCCTCGGTGCGGCGTGGAACAGGAGGATTTTCGCCCCCGTTTCTTTCACCAGCATGGCGGCATACCGAGCAGCGGCATGGGAAGGGTTGGAAAAATCGGTTGGAACGAGGAGGTTCATAAGTGACTGGCATTAATCCTTGACAACCAGCAAGGCTGTCTTGGTTTGATAAGAAATGGACTTCGTGATGCTTCGGTGGAACAGGTCTTCGAAGAAGCCCCTGGTGTGCTTGAACAGGACGAGCAAATCAGCCTGGTTGGCTGAGCAATAATAATCAATTGCCTGCTCGATGTCCGGGTTCCCAAGCATAACGACCGCCAAGTTGTCGTACCCCGTCTTTTTGACGAGCTTTTTCTGCAAACTGGTCAGGTCGAGTGCTTTTTCGGGAGGAGTAGTTTGCACATGAACCACGTGCAGGCGGGCATTGAACTGGCTGGCGAACGAGGCAAGCGAAAGCACTTCCCGCTCGATGTTTTGCAGGTCGGAGGCATAAACGATATGCTGTGGCTTCGCTTTTTTCGCTCCTTTGGGAACGGTGATGACGGGCAGCCCCGTTTGCTCGACCATTTCGGCAGCCGAGCCGCCCAGCCAGACGCCGGGGTCGTTGGTTTCGCCTTTTGCGCCCATCACCACCAGATTGACGTTGTTCTCCGAGAGGTAATTATTGACCGCTTTTCTTAGCGGGAAATCATGCACGACCCTGAAGTCCACGGAAGCAGGGGGCAGTCCGTTCCGTATCAATGCGTTCGCCATTCTTTTCAGGCGTCGCTGATTTCTTGAAGTCCAATAGCCGTCTATGTCCTTCAGGACGCCCCCTCTTTTTGGAATGGCATGGAACAAGATTATTTTCGCCCGGGCTTCTTGCGCCAGCATGGCGGCATACTCTATCGCCGCTTTTGCGGAGTTCGAGAAGTCGGTTGGCACGAGTACTGTCATCATGGTGAATAATTTTTTATTTTGATGCAAAAATAGTTTTATTGCGCTGTCCAAGCGCCATCTACTGCCATTGCGTGTCCGGTAACAAAAGATGCTTCATCTGAGCACATCCACAGCACAGCATTGGCAACTTCTTCGGGCTGTCCAAGTCGTCCAATGGGTTCCATGCCGGCAAATTGTTCTTCCACTTCTTTTTTGTTTCCTGTAATCCTGTCAATCATTGGGGTTTTTATTGCTCCGGGACAAACAGCATTAACCCTGATTCCGAGTTTAGCGTATTCTAATGCAGCTGTTTTTGTTAATCCTATTATGCCATGTTTAGATGCTACATAGGCAGGCAGACCCGGAAAACCTACTAGTCCGGCAATAGATGCACAGTTAATAATCACCCCTTTGCCTTGCTTAAGCATTTCAGGAATTTCATTTTTCATGCAGAGCCAAATACCCTTGAGATTAACGCCAATGGTTTTATCCCAGTTCTCTTCTGTACACTCATGTGTTGTCCCCATCACTCCTTCAATGCCTGCGTTGTTGAAGGCATAGTCTAACCTTCCAAAAGTGGCAATTGTTTTTTCTACCATTGCTTTCACATCTTCCGTTTTTGATACATCGCATTTAATAAAGATTACTTCACCTCCAAGTGCCTTGATGGCATTGAGCGTTTCATCATCTTCTACCCAATCCGCAATTATAACTTTAGCTCCATTTTTTGCAAAAGCAATCGCAGTAGCTTTGCCGATTCCGAATGAGCCGCCTGTGATGAGGGCTACCTTGTTTTTGAAATTTGTTGACATTTTTTTTATTTTTTAAGTTAATTAGACTTTGAACACTCTGGCGAATCGTTCCGTACGTACGTCATCTTTATAGAATCGCCAAAGAAAATTTTGCGCCATCCCATAGGAACGGTATCTTTTGCAATCTGGATGCCGTTTCTGCGGAACGGTAGCGGAACATAACCTGCTTTGCAGGTGGTTGTTTACTGCGCAATCCAAGCTCCTTCCACTACCATTGCATTGCCGGTCGTGAACGATGCCTCATCGGAACAAAGCCACAGCACCGCATCGGCAACATCTTCCGGCTCCACAAGCCATCCGATTGGTTGCATGGCATCAAACCGTTTTTCCGTTTTCTTCATTTTTCTTGCCATCCTGTCATTCATTGGCGTGTTCGTCGCCCTGGGGCAAACAGCGTTTACCTTGATACCGTTTTGGGCATATTCCAGCGCTACCGTTTTGGTCAAACCGATTATGCCATGTTTCGCTGCAACGTAAGCCGACAAACCGGGAAAGCCTTCCACTCCGGCAATGGATGCACAGTTGACGATGACGCCTTTGCCCTGTTTGAGCATTTCCGGTATCTCGTATTTCATGCACAGCCAAACTCCTTTCAGGTTTACGTCAATGGTTTTGTCCCAGTTTTCTTCCGTGGCTTCCTGCGTGGAAGCCATCGCCCCTTCTATGCCCGCATTGTTGAAGGCGAAATCCAATCGCCCGAAAGTGGCAACGGTTTTTTTCACCGCCGCCTTTACGTCCTTCGCTTTCGACACGTCGCATAGAATAAAAATGGTTTCGCCCCCAGCGGCTTTGATAAGGTCGAGCGTTTTGCCGCACATCTCCCAGTCCGCGATAGCGACCTTCGCCCCGCTCCTTGCAAATGCAACGGCAGTAGCCCTGCCGATTCCGAATGAGCCGCCTGTGATGAGGGCTACCTTGTTTTTGAAATTTGTTGCCATTTTTGTTTTTTTAGTTCAGCGGTGTATGCCAGTCGCTGCAATTATTTTCTGGCAGGAAGCGCAAGCAAGGGCACCCCGATGCGAGCGGCAACCTGCTCCGTGGTGCTGCTATCGAATATTTTATCAAAAAAGGAACGCCCGTGAACGAACATGACTAAAGCCCCTTCTTCCAGTGCCCAACTGAACGCCACGAGGTCTTGGTACAGCGGCGTTTCGATAGGGTCCGGGATGGCCGTCACCGGGAAGGAGCATTTCCCGACGTACCGCTCGCCCGGCACTGCAGTGAAATAAAAGCCTTCCAGTTCGCTCCCCATCCAGTTGCTCCACTCCCTTAGTTGCGCTTCGGCATCGGCAACCTGGGCGGGCGTCAGGCAAACGGAAAGTTTTTTGAGCGGTTTGGGGGCCCAACCGGCAGGGATGACGAGCACCGGAACGACCGCCTTGCCCACCAAAGCCGAGGTGGTGCTACCGATAATCCGGTCCGTCCAACTGTTGATGCCAGCAGTGCCCATGACGACGAGCCTTGCGGACAACTGGTGAAACCTCTCTTCGATGCTTGCTGCGAGGTTGTCAGAATAATGTACCGAAACCTGCCAGTTGATGTTTCCCGGCAGGTCGAGCGCTCTTATTCGCCTGAAGGCAAGGCTTTTCAGTCTTGCTTCGGCGTTGCTAATCTCTTCCATTATTTTCATCTTGAAATATATGGAATCAGCCTGCTCCAGTTCTACTGCATGGAGCAACTCGACGCTGTCGCCCGTCTGGTGGGCGAGCAGGAGCGCCTGATCAAGGGCATTCTCCGCATTTGGTGAAAAGTCTATGGGAACAATGAGTATTGACATGATTCAATGATTTTTGCATTCGCTTTGACGCTTCTTGGTACATTGCCCAAGGGTAACATCATCAGCTATTTTTTTAACGATCAGTGAATACCTGCAATCCTATGTTGTTTTAGCAGATGGCGAATAATTTTTTAGGCATCGGATTTATTTTCTGACTGGCAGTGCAAGCAAGGGTATTTCGATAAGCCCGGCAACCTTCTCCGTGATGCTGTAGTCAATGATTTTCTTAAAAAAGGAGCGCTCATGCACGAACATGAGCAGTGCTTCGTTTTTCAGCCCTTTGCTGAATTCGACTAAATCCTCGTAAAGCGGTGTTTCGATGGGCGAAGGGACTATCTTCAAAGGAATGGGACTTTTTGCGCCTTGCCCTGTGAATGGCAGGGCGGTGATATAAAAGGCTTCCGTCTCGCATTTGAACCAATCGCCCCATTTACTGGCAAGCTTTCCATGGCGGGAGACCTGCTCCGGTGTGACGCAAACAGACAGTTTCAGCAACGTGGAAGGTGACCATTGTGGCGGAATTGCCAGCACAGGGACTTTCGCCTTGCCAATTAAGTTGGCAGTGTTGCTGCCGAATATTTTATCTACCAGCCCGGTTACGCCATGTGTGCCCATCACGACCAGTTTTGCTTTTGCCTGTTTGAAACGCTTTATGATGCCGTCGAAAAAATTCTCGGTGGTATAAATCAACTTGACCCGCCAACGGATGCCTGGCTCAATGCCGAGCGCAGCGATGCGCTCAAGGGCGAGGTTCTTTAGATTTGCCTCTTCATCCTTACGGTCGTTCATGACCATCTCTAGGATTTTGGGCATCCCCGAGAACGCTGTCAAATCTATTACGTGGAGCAGCTCGACCTGGCTTCCCGTCTGTTGCGCCAGCAAAAGCGCAGCGTCAAGCGCTTTTTCCGCATTTGCGGAATAATCAATGGGGACAATGAGGAGTGACATAAAGGGGAATGTTTTTATGATTTTGCCGAAGACGTTTCTTGCTACATCGCCCAAGGAAACATCGCCAACACTCTTTTCTCAACAAAGAAGCACCCGTTTAGAAAGGAGTTTTTATGATTATTGTCATGCATGTAGTTGACAATAATCAATACACAAATACTACACTAAATCAGGACCTTAAACAAAAAATCCTCCAAAAACTGGCTTGTGAATTCTTCCTTGTTTGTTGGAGTGGCATCTGTTAATCTGGGCAAATAGGCACTAAAATATTGCTGATGGTGCGATGTTTCTATCAATGTGGTACTTAACGACCTTGGATATTTATACGCTGGGTTATACTCTGAAATAACCTCCGCAATTTTTGCACACAAATCTTTGTAGGGCTTAAAAACTTCGCCCTTATTTATTTCAGACACCTCTTTGACCAAATACACTTTACTGCCTTCGGTTATTACTATTTGGTTCAGATACTTTTTGTTATAGTCAAATTTACCTGAACTTTCAGGCAATTCATGGGTCAACAACTCTACAACCAGTCTTAATTTCTCTTTTTTATCGGCTACGTTTTGCAATTTGAGCATGACCAAAAACTCCATGTAGCACCAGTACCAATTTAGGATGTAGAGCAAAAGACGGTGTTTGTTTTCAAAGTACCTGTAAATGGTAGCCTCTGTACTGTTAATTTCCACAGCCAGTTTTTTGAATGTAAATTGTTCGAGACCTAATTGGTAAATTAGGTCTATCGCATTTTTTACGATTTGCTTTCCGACCTCGCTACTTTCCGGGTCTCGCAAAAATATTTTTTCGTTTATCTTGAATGTTACTTGAAAATCCATATCAAAAGACGTTTCCGCAAAGGTAGTGATTTTGTTGTTCAAAATAGTAATACTGTTTGCAAAAATTATTTTTACAATTTTATGACATAGTATTACTATCATTCAAAATTATTTCACTACCTTTGCCGGAGCAAAAATTAAAAGATGAAAAGATGAAAAAATATTTTAGTGAAATCAAGCACGACCTGCCAGCCAGTATCGTCGTGTTTTTCGTCGCCGTCCCCTTGTGTCTGGGCATCGCACTCGCATCGGGCGCACCTTTGTTTGCGGGCATCATTGCGGGCATTATTGGAGGCATTGTGGTTGGGGTAGCCAGCGGTTCGCCATTGGGCGTAAGTGGTCCGGCAGCAGGTCTTGCCGTAATCGTATTGACTTCCATAGCCACGCTTGGAGGTTCATGGGAGGCGTTTTTGCTTGCGGTGGTTTTGGCGGGCATCATCCAGTTGGGGTTAGGGTATGCCAAGGCAGGCTTTATTGCCTACTTTTTCCCTTCGTCCGTCATCAAAGGTATGCTGACAGGCATCGGGCTGTTAATCATCTTAAAACAGATTCCGCACGCCCTGGGCTGGGACAAAGACCCAGTAGGCGATGATTCGTTTTTGCAAAGAGACGGTGAAACCACCTTTTCCGAGATTTTTAAGGCTCTGGAGTTTATGACACCGGGGGCTTTGCTAATTGCAGCCATCTCATTGGGCATACTCATACTTTGGGATAAAGTATTGACCCAAAAACACAAAATTTTTGGTATGTTAAACGGTCCGCTCGTAGTAGTGGTCTTGGGTATTGTGATGAATTACCTCTACCAAAACGGCACATTGGATTTTAGTTTGGCTGCCGACCAAGTGGTGAACATCCCGGTTCCCGAAAATCTGGCTGGTTTTTTTGCCCAGTTCACGTTGCCCGATTTTTCTGCAATCACAAATTGGCAGGTCTGGAAAATCGCTTTTGTTTTGGCGATTGTTGCCAGCCTTGAAACCTTGCTTTGTGTGGAAGCCACCGACAAACTTGACCCCTACAAGCGGGTTACGCCAACCAACAGAGAATTAAAAGCACAAGGTTTGGGCAACGTGCTTTCGGGCATGATTGGCGGTCTGCCGCTCACTCAGGTAATTGTTCGCAGTACGGCAAATATTTCTTTTGGTGGCAGAACAAAAATGTCCGCCATCCTGCACGGTGTTTTCTTGTTGATAAGTGCTATGACAATAGCGAGCGTTTTGAACATGATACCGTTGGCAAGTTTGGCAGCCATACTTTTAATAGTCGGTTACAAACTAGCAAAACCCGCCCTTTTCAAACAAATGTACAAATTGGGCTGGGAGCAGTTTGTCCCTTTTACGGTCACGGTCATTGTCATTTTATCGACCGACCTATTGACTGGAATCATTGCGGGGATGATAATGGGCGGTTTTTATGCCCTGCGCCACAGTTACCGCAATTCCCACTACATGAAAGAAGTTGTTGCCAGCGAAAATGGTATAAATACCTACCACCTTATTTTGGCAGAAGAAGTATCGTTTTTCAACAAAGCAAGCGTGATAAGGGAGTTGGAAGCAATTCCCGAAAACTCAAAAGTGATTATTGACTGCACCAATTCAAAATCCATAGATTATGATGTGGTGGAGTTGATTAAGAACTATGAGAGCAATGCGAAAACGAGAAACATCACCGTTGAGAGAATCAATTTCATTGAACCAGTCGCATGAATACGGAAGTACCGTTTTTTTGAATGGTGAACCAAGCAAAATAAGGTGTTTCAGCACTTAAAAAGCGGTACTTCTTGAACATAAATTTTCATTCACAATCATTAAAATGCAAAGAAAAATGCAAAGAAAAACAAAATTTACTGCTACATTGGTTTTACTCGTAATTGCGAGTTTAGCAACATCTTGCAACCAAGTAACAGAAAAAGCCAAGGAAGAAGCAAACAAAATAGTTGCTCAAACAACCGAAAGCGTACAAAAAGTAATTGACGACTTAGGCTTGGTCTATGTAGAAGAAGGAGCACAAACGATAGTGACCTACGATGAAGTGAATGCAGCACAACAGGCATGGTGCGATGCCTTGGTAAAGATTGGACAAATCAAGGAAGAAGGCGGCGACTACAAGGCCTTTGCTGAAAAAGTGCTTTCCGATGCTTACAACTACGACCAAGGCAAAGTTTTCTTTAAGCCCACTTTGGCTTATGGAGACCAAACATTCAGAAACGACAAAAAAGGAGCGTTAGCTTACTTTGTCGGTGGAGACCCAGCTTATCCCAACGACAAAGGTTTTGCTTTGACACCTTGGGTAAAGGCTCGTTATGACAATTCAGGAGAAAAAAATGAAGGAATCCAAATTTATGGCTCTGTAGCAATTACAATGGGCAATGTTTGGGTAACAGGTAAAGATGGGAAAGAAGTGATGGTGGATAAAACTTGGGTTTTCAAAAAAGGGAAAGATGGGAAATTAAGAATTATAGTTCATAAGTCCTCTTTGCCCTTCGCACCTGCAACAAAATAAAATTGCAACAAAGGGGCTGTATCATAAGTCAGTTGCGCCTACGGTGCAGCGAATTAATGAATACAGAGACGCTAAGGCTCAGAGGATTATTCCGTACTATGCGCCTCTGTGCCTCAGTGTTGAAATTAAATTTTTCGCAGGAGGCGAAAAACCGTTTTATGATACGGCCACTTTGTACCCTTTTTATATGAAGTTCAAATGTACGCTATTAATCATTTTTTTTAGTAGTGTTTCTTACTCCGAGTTGACAAAAAATTATGAGAGCAATGCGAAAACCAAAAACATCACCGTTGAGAAAATCAATTTCATTGAACCAGTCGCATGAATACGGAAGTACCGTTTTTTTGAATGGTGAACCAAGCAAAATAAGGTGTTTCAGCACTCAAAAAGCGGTACTTCCAGAACACAAATTTTCATTCACCATCATTAAAAAAATAAGTAACTACTTAGGTTCTTTTTTTTGACGATTTCAAATTTTTCCCTTGAAAAGTGGAGCTTGACTAGCAATAATTTAACAAAACCCAATTTTTATTGCAAAGAAATTAAACAGCCTATAATTTTTTGACTTAAATTATCTTTTCAAGATATAGTAATTCATTGAAAATCAATGGATTAGAGTACCTAAGTAGTTACAAAAATAAATAGATGAAGACCTTGACTAAGGAAATGCAAGATGCAATCACACCTTCCATGGCGTTGGGATTGTTACAGGAAGGGAACAAACGGTTTGTCAACAACTTGAAAGTGAACCGGAATCTTTTGCAACAGGCAAATGAAACGTCGGACGGTCAACACCCTTTTGCGGTTATCCTGAGTTGTATTGACAGCAGGACTTCCGCCGAACTGATTTTTGACCAAGGGTTGGGCGATATTTTTAGTGTCCGTATTGCCGGAAACATCATCAACGAGGATATACTGGGCAGCATGGAATTCGGCTGCAAAGTCGCCGGCTCAAAAATCATTGTCGTATTGGGTCATACCAAGTGCGGTGCGGTAAAAGGGGCTTGCGACCATGTGGAAATGGGCAACCTGACGGCTTTGCTAACCAAAATAAGACCAGCCGTTGAGGATGAATTGACTACTACTGAAAACCGCAATTCAGGCAACGGGGAATTTGTGGAAAAAGTGGCGGCCATCAATGTAAAACGAACCGTTAAAAGCATTACGGAGCGTAGTCCAATTCTAAAAGAAATGATTGAGAGCGGACAAATCGGAATTGTTGGCGGCAGTCACGAAATTACAACAGGAGAAGTAACATTTTATCCCGAGACAATGAATTTGGGTTCGCAATAAGTAAGCGAATAAATTGACGACTTATACTCGGCGCTAATAGGTTTTGTGCAAATGGAGGGCGGAATCTATTCCGCCGTGCCATGTGTGGCGGAATAAATTCCGCCCTCCATTGTGTACCATTTCACAAAACCTATTGGTACGAAGTATACCATTCCACAAAGCACTCACTTTTAACAGTCGCACAAATCCCCCACAAACCAAACATGCTCTTAGGTGCAAGCGTAACGAACAACACAACAACGACATACAAACAGACAAAATGGAATTATTACCAGTAAATATTATTCAAATAAATCAAAACAAGATAGATGAAATTGACAACATCATAAAGTCAATTTACAGACTAATTATTTATAGCAGACATCACCTTGATGATGACCTTTTAGACATTTATTTAACTGGAATGCACAATCTAAAAGAACTTGTTGGTATAAAAAATGCTCAAATGGAAGCTCAAAACGAAGAAGAAGCCAAGGAGTATTTACGAAATCTAAAAGTATCACTTGACTTTGTTATTGAAGAAATTATTTTACAAAATAATTTTGAAAAAGAAGTGCAATTATTTCAGCTACTTCGCTTAGTTTCCCCCGAAACTAATGCCATTCATCCCAACCGATACAGACAATCTCTTGTTCAGATAGGATACCACATCTGTCCCGAACCAACAATAGTTCCTCAATTGGTTTCTGAACTGTTTTATAAAATACAAACTATTTCAAGCCCTATTATTAGAGCAACATATTTTCATCACGAGTTAATTAGAATACACCCTTTTGTGGATGGAAATGGACGTGTAACAAGAATTGCAAAAAACTGGATGTTGATGTACGATTTATATCCTCCTATATTTATTAATGATGCCCTCGCAAAAAAAAAATACATTACTACACTTGGAAATAGCTTTAAGGAACTCATGAAAAATCCAAACAAATGGAATGATTATACCTCACAGTTTTTTGAACAAGAACTTGACCGCTTATTAATCAATGCCTCTTTACTTTATGAGAGCATTAATTTTATTGGATTAAACAGAGGAAAACTAAATATCAAAAATTAGAATCCCCTAAAAACGGCCCAACCATTGGGGAGTACCTCAGAGTTAGGGTTTAAATTCTTATTTTTTGCAGATTTTCAAAAACATAATCTTTTACCTAAATTGTCTTACTCTACCGTTTTGAGTGGATTCAAGTTTTTGTCAATCTTCTTTCGCAAAAAGTTGATGTACACGTCAACCGTGTTCGTGCCTGTGTCAAAGTTAAGTTCCCAGACGTGCTCGCTGATTTCTGAGCGGCTGGCGATGCGGCCATTGCGGCGCATCAGGAACTCCAACAGGTTTAGCTCTCTGATGGTCAACGAAATGGGGATTCCTTGGCGGGTCACGGTCTTTTCGTTGAGGTTCATTTGCAGGTCAGCGAATCGTAGGATATTTTCGCCGCCGCCTTCCTGTTCGACAGCTGCATTCCGCTTCAACGATACCCGAATCCTGGCCAGCAGTTCCCGGAAATCGAAAGGCTTCACGATGTAGTCGTCCGCCCCGGCGTCGAAGCCGCTGATTTTCTTATCAATGTCGCCCATCGCCGTTATCATGATGACTGGGACGCTGGGTTTTTGGGCTTTCAGGCTGCGGCATATCTCATAGCCACTTTTGAAGGGAAGGTTGAGGTCCAACAGGACGAGGTCGTAAGTGTTGGTTTCCGCCAAATGCCCCCCTACCGCCCCATCGGCTGCATGGTCAACGGTAAAGCCGTTTTCCTCCAAGCCCTTTCGCGTATAGGCAGCGACCTTGGGCTCGTCTTCGACAATAAGTATGGTTGGTTGATTCATAAGAAAGTAGTGGACAATGATAGACCAAAACTCCGCAATACCACGGGAAATGGCGAATTGGCTTGATTAAATAAAGATTAAAAAGTGGAAGCTGTGCTTCCTATCTTAATCTGCACACATTGTTCTGGAAAATTGTCTTTTGCAGTAAAACTTGAACATAGCCCAGTTTGTCTGAGGGTGCTATGAGTTGTAGCGTAATCTGCCAACAAAAAAGGGCCACCCCAAAGGAACAGCCCTGATTTGAATAACATTGTTAATCAAATAAATGACGTTCCAAAGATAGCAAACCCTCGCCATTCCACGCACTGAAAATCGGCATTTTTCCGGTCGCTCTGCCCGCTCCCTTTTCAGTACAGCCTCCATTCCATTCTGGCAACAATATCGTGCTCCACTTCGCTTGCGCCTTCGCTGAGTAGGGCGAGCGCAGCTTCGTTCCGCAATTTCCTGCCGCAGCTTTATGGTTTGGCCTCCACTCCATTCTGGCAATGATAGCTGTATTGCCTTCAATGAGGCTCCACTCCGCTCTACCCACACTATCGCCCCCGCCCCGACGCACGGGGCTTTTATTTGCGCCGTTCAGCCCACTTGCGCATTATCAAATGCTCCGCTGGCGCTCTGCACATCAAGCTGGATTTGCAGTTCGAAGAAGCTCCGCAGCGTGGCATTCAGCGGTATTTGCAGTTTGATTTGTTTTGGCATTTAAGGGGCTTTTGCGGCGTTTCGGTAGGCTTCCGCCTTGCTTGGTTGCGTTGCTTTTAGGTCAGTTTATTTTTAAAAATATTTTTGCAATCATTTGATTTTCAGTTGTTTATGTTATTTTATCGTTGTATCTTGTAGAAGTTAATCAAAATAAATGACACCACATCCAGTAGCCCGCCCATCGTTGGCGCTTTCTTCTTTTTCTTCCTTTGGGGTGGGTGGCAGTCGCCGCCCTTCCCCTTGTTCTGGTGCCGCCGCTGCTGCTTTTGTTGCTTCGCTCCGTGGTGCGGGTGTTCCGGTTTCCTCGGTTCTTACTTCCTGCGGTGCAGGTGCGCCGTCGCTGGTGGCGGCTGCCTTTCCCGGTTGCCAGTTCTTTAGTGCCGCTGCCCCTGCCTTCTGTGGCTTGGGCAGCCGTGCCTTTGCTGCCCGTGCTGCTGCCTTGGTTCGGGCTTTGGCGGCTTCGCCCGCCCCGCTGTGGGTCTGCTTTCCGGGTGGGGCTTGCCCGGCTGGTGTTGCTCCCCGCCGTTCCTGGGTTTCGGGAGGCTCTGGTTCTTGGTCTGAGTGCGCCCTTGCCGCTGGTTTGGGCGTCCCGGTGCTGGTGTTCCTGCCAGTAGGTGTGGTGCCTCCTTCCGGGTGGGGTGGTTGGTCTTTTTTGGGCGGTGGTTGGTGGTTTTTGCCTGCTTTTAGTGGCCGTCTTTTTTGATAATTTGAAGATAAAAAAATGTATCTAAACACTTGACAATCAGTTGTTTAATTCAAACATTCAGTTTATCTTTAGGTATTGTTAATCGCAAAATAAATGACAAAATGACAAGCACAACTTACCTCGCACAAAGCGTTGAGGCTGCCCGTATAGCCTACGCCGAGCGGCAGATGGAGCCGCCACCTTCCATCGAGTTCCCTTTTGACATCGAGCCTATTTTCAGGCAGTTCAAGGTCTTTCTCCCACCCCCGTATTTCTTCCCAGAAATCGCCTGCCCCGGCAAGGCAAAAGAGGAGGGCATGAGGTTCATCCGCTTGGTCGTGCCTTATGGCAAGGGGCATTATTCCGTCCATGCCGCCCCGTGGGCAAGTGCGGAACAGGTCTCCGAGGAATTGGAAGGCTGGATGCTCCCGTTTTAGCTTTTTTCCCTGCTGCGCAGTTAGTTCAGGCTTAGTTTTCGGTAGAAATTCCTTTGAGAAATAGCCTTTCCCGTTGCGTCCCGACTGCAGTCGGGATGAAAGCGAACGGCGCTTTTCCCTCCCTGTGCGGCAACAGGTTGGGCAGGGGGTGCAGCATCCCGGTCAAACACTGCACGCTTTTTTAAAACAATTTAACTTTATTTTACTATGAAAAACCTGCTCCCGATTTCAGACATCAAGAAACTCGAAACCCTCGAAACCCGCTACATGCCCGGCAATCCCCGCTCCTACCGCCTTGACCTCGGAAAAGGCGTCCTGAACCTCGAAGGAAGGCAACAGGTCACCAAGCCCGGCGAAACGTTCAAGGTCATCCCCGTTGCCTTTCGCTGCTTGGAGGATGGGCTTTTCGGGCAGCCCGTCAAGAAATGGTGCGAAGTGTACTTTGTGAACGAGGAAGGACACCTCGGCGTGTTCATGTTCCACGGGTTCAGCGTCCAGAACCTGAGCGAGGCAGCCCGTGACCTTTTCTACGAAAAACGGGGCTTGTGCGAGGTGCTTTGGACGGTGAAGCTGGAGAAAAAGACCAACAAAGAGGGCGCTCCCTACTACATGGCTTTCTTCGATTTTACGCCGCTTCCAAAAAAGGAACTGGAAAAACATCGAAGCCTCATTTTGGACATCGAAGCTACCCATTTCCACATCTACCGCTCCGATACGATGGAAGCCAAGACGCTTTTTGCCGAGAATTACAGCACCCACTTGGAGCCGACGAGAGCAGAAATCGAAGCCGAAAAGGAACGCCAAACCGCCCTGCTGACAGAGTTCACACCCAAGGAGGAAAGAAAGGCAGCCTGAAAATAAGTTGTCGTTTGTCTATCCTCGCCCCCGGCTGAAAGGTCGGGGGCATTTCCAACATCAAATTTTCAAACCAATCCAGCCTTTCCGCTTCTTGCGGACGGGGGCTGCTTTGTCAAAAATCAACCAAGCCATGAAAAAGGATAAATTTGAAGAAATGACTGCCCGCATCATTTCGCAGCTTGAAAAAGGCGTCGTGCCGTGGCGTCGCACCTGGAACCAAATTGTGATGGGCGCAGCCCGCAACCATTTCACGGGCCATGTTTACCGGGGCATCAACCGTTTCATGTTGGACGGCTTTGAGGTGCCACGCTTTGCCACATTCCACCAAATCAGCGGAGCGGGGCACCGGGTCAAAAAGGGCGCAAAATCCCTTCCCATCTATTTCTGGAAAATGCTCTTTTTTGACGCCGACGGCAAGCGGGTCGAGACTAAAAAAGAGGCTGAAAAAGTTGTGCCTTTCGTCTCCGAGTACCGGGTTTTCAACGTCCTCGACATCGAGGGTTTTACGGCTGAAATGTTCCGGGAAGAAAAGCCCGAAGCCATCCCCGCCCGGATTGGCGAATGTGAAGCCATCCTTTCCAGCAACCAGCACGAAGTCGCCAAGGGCGAACCCGCCTATTCGCCCCTGTTCGACAAACTGTTAATGCCCGACCTCGCCGAGTTTGAAAGCCCGGAAAAATATTACCACACTTATTTCCACGAGTTGAGCCACTGGACGGGTCATTCTTCCCGCCTCAACCGGGAAATCAAAAACTCGTTTGGCTCTGAAAAGTACAGCCGGGAGGAACTCGTAGCTGAGATGTCCGCCTCGTTCCTTGCCGCCCATTCCGGCATCGTCGTCGAGGACTTGGTAGAAAACACCGCCGCCTACCTGCAATCCTGGATAAACGCCCTGCACGGCGACGCCCGCCTACTGATGACCGCTGCCAGCGCCGCCGAGAAAGCCGCCAATTTCCTGCTCAAAACCGAGGCAATGGAGGTCGAAATCACCGAAGAAATGCGGCAAGCCGCATGAGCCATAACACAGTGAAGAGGCTGTATCAAAAGCAAATTTGAAATATTGAACACAGAATTTTTATAAAACACATAAGGCACATAGTTCACATAGATTTACTTATGTGTCCTATGTGCCTTATGTGTTAAAACAAAATTCTGTCACGTTTTTCAAGTACTGACTTTTGATACGGCCTCTTCCTTGCGTTTTGTCATCCTCGCAGAGGAACTGCTTCCCACCCAGTACAGCGGTGTGGCAAACGGAAACCCCAAAACGCACAATCCAAGGCACTGCCGCAGCCAGTTCTGCAAGCCC